>NZ_JBODOE010000015.1:0-155395 GCF_051913165.1 Pseudomonas sp. SM4
GGGTAACAGTGTTCAAAAGCCGGTTGAATGATGGGGCGAGTCCATACATAGGAGCTGCCGCAGGCTGCGATCTTTTGCCCTTCAATCAATCCCTTCAATCAATCCCTTCAATCAACCCCTGCAAATCAGCCCTGCCACTTGCCACCCTCGACAATCACGCTCTCAGGCTTGGTGTCATCGCTCAGTTCTTTACGCACATATTGGTCATACAGCTTGAGCAGGTATTTCTCCTCACCGAGCTTGGTCAACTCGGTATTCACCCAGTCACGCAATTCGATATTGCCCTTCTTCACCGCCGGCGCGATCGGTGCCTCGGCGCCGAGCTTGTCATCCAGCACGCGGTAGCCCGGGTTCTGCTTGGCCCAACTGAACAGCACCAGGTTGTCTTGCGCGTAGGCATCGCCACGGCCATTGGCCAGGGCTTGCAGCGACTCGGAGTTCTTTTCGAACTTGAGCAGTTTCCAGTCAGGGTGGTTCTTGGTCAGCCAGATATCGGCGGTGGTGCCGGTGGTGACGATGGTGGTGCGGGTCGCCAGGTCATCAAGGTTTTTCACCGAGCTGCTCTGCGGCACCAGCGCCTGCACTGCGACCTTGAGGTTCGGGTTGGTGAATTCCACCGCTTCCTTGCGCTCCGGCGTCACGGTCATGTTGGCGAGGATCAGGTCGACCTTGTCGCTCTGCAGAAACGGAATGCGGCTCGCCGGTTCGACGGCAACGAACTCGACCTTGTTTTCATCGCCGAGCAGATCCTTGGCGAAACGCCGGCCGATGTCGGTATCAAAGCCGACGTAACGCCCGGCCTCATCGACAAAACCGAACGGCGGCTTGTCGGTAAACACGCCGACGATCAGTTTGTCGCGGGCCTTGATCTTGTCCAGGTAGCCCGCCGGCGCGGTGCTTTCGCTGGCGACTTTCGGCTTTGGCGGTTCTTCGGTTTTGCTGCAACCGGCAAGTAAGGCGAGGCTCAGTAGGGGCAGTAAAAAAGCGGCAGTTTTCATAACAGTTCCAGTTCCTTTGTCGGATTCGTTTTTGGCAGTGTTGCAACGAAGGAGAACTTCTCCAGAAACTGCTGCGCGCGTGCGGTTTGCGGGTTCGTAAAGAAAATCTCGGGTGGGGTCTGTTCAAGGATGCGCCCGGCATCCATGAATACGATGCGGTCAGCCACCGCGCGGGCGAAGGCCATTTCGTGGGTGACGATCAACAGGGTCATGCCTTCGCGGGCCAGGCCCTGGATGACCTGCAAGACTTCCTTGACCATTTCCGGGTCGAGGGCGGCGGTGACTTCATCGAAGAGCATCACGCGCGGGTTCATGCACAGCGAACGGACGATGGCGATACGTTGCTGCTGACCACCGGAGAGCTGACGCGGGAAGGCGTCGCGCTTGTCCAGAAGTCCCACGCGCTCAAGCAACGCCTCGGCTTGCTGCTGCGCTTCGCGGCGCTGACGCTTTTGCACTTTCAGCGGGCCGAGCAGCAAATTGTCGAGCACGCTCATGTGCGGGAACAGGTGATAGCTCTGGAAAACCATGCCGATCTGCTGGCGGATCTCGCGCCAGTCGGTGGCCTTGTCCAGCAGTTCGCGGCCGACAAATTTCAGGCTGCCGCTGTGCGCCTCTTCCAGACCATTGAGGCAACGCAGCAAGGTGCTTTTGCCGCAACCGCTGGGGCCGAGGATGACGATCACTTCACCGCTCTGCACCTGCAGATCAATGCCGTTGAGCACTTGCTGCTCGCCATAGAATTTGTTGAAACCGTGAAACTCGATCAATGCGCTCATGCTTGCGTCCAGCGCCGCTCCAGCACGCGCGAAGCGGCCGACAGCGGGTAGCAGATGAAAAAGAAAAACAGAAACAGCACGCCGTAGATCAGCACCGATTCGTAGGTGCGTTCGATGATCTGCTGGCCGACCTTGATTACGTCAACCACACCGATCAACACCGCCAGCGAACTGGTCTTGATGATCCGCGTGTAGACGTTGATGGTCGGCGGCGTCATGCGTTTCAGCGCTTGCGGCAGCAATACGTAGCCATAAAGTTGCGCGGCGTTCAGGCCAATCGACAGCCCCGCCTCACGCTGCCCGCGCGGCAACGAATGCAGCGCACCGCGCGCCACTTCGCCGACCTCGCTGGCGCCCCACAGCGACAGCACCAGCACTGCGCACCAAAAACTCGGAATGCTCAGGCCGAAGAAAATCGGCAAGCCGAAGAACAACAGGTACAACCAGACCAGCACCGGAATCGCCCGGAACAGCTCCAGATACACCCGCAGAATCGCGTTCAACCACGTCACGTTCAACGTGCGCAATACACCGTAGAGCACGCCGCCGACGGTGCTGATGGCGATGCTCAGAAACGAGATCGACAAGGTTTGCCCGGCGCCTTTGGCCAGTTGCGGCAACGACACCCAGAGCAGTTCAAGACCCGAACTGGCCATGCTGGAGCCTCCTTTCCAGACGGCTGAGCAACAGCGACAGCGGCAAGAACAACAGCACGCAGATCAGTGTCAGCACGGCGAGCATTTCGTAGGTTTTGTAGTAGAGCGCGATGTAGCTTTTGGTGGTGTAGAGAATTTCCGGCACTGCCACCGCCGAGACCACGGTGGTTTCCTTGAGCAGAAAAATGAAATTGGCGAACAACGACGGCAGGCTGAGGATCCCCGCTTGCGGCAGGATCACGTAGCGCAGCAACTGACCGTGGGACAGGCCGATCGAACGCCCGGACTCCAGTTGCGCCTGTGGCACCGCATCGACGCCGGCCCGCAGCACTTCGGTGAGGTAGGCGCCGCCGAGGAAGGTCATGGTGATGATCGCAGCGGTGAAACCGGACACCTGGATTCCCACTGCAGGCAAGGCGAAGTAGACGAAGAACAACTGGATCAGCAGCGGCGTGTTACGCGCCAGCTCTACGTACAGGCCGACCAGCTTTTGCAGGTAAGGCGTGCGGAACACCAGAATCGTCGCGTTGAGCAGCGCCACCAGCAATGAGGTGCCAATGGCGATAAAACCCACCTGCATCGTCACGCCCACGGCTTTGAGAAACGCCGGCAGGGTGCTGAGGATAAAAGCGTAATCGAAGGTCATGAAACGTCCTGGACGTCGCTCGGTAAGCGACGGTGGTGCAGTCCGTGGACAGCGGATGGCTGTCCGGCAAGCACCGACTTTATAGGTATAAAAACAAGAATTTAAATACCGTTAAAGCATATTGATATCACCCAAAAAACTATCCTGTCGATTTGCCGGGAAGAAAGAAGAAGGCTATTTTCCCTAGCGCTGTAGGAAGGATCTTTTTTTCATAAAAGCCCTCCAAGGACGAACAGCTTTTGGCCAGACTCCCCGGCCGAACCCATTACAAGGAAGACAACATGGACGTAAAAGTGCCGCAGCGACTGGATCCGCAGGAGATTGTGAAATTGTTGGTGGCGTTGCGCCGGGCGTTGAAGGCTGGTGTGGCCTGAGCAATAAAGATCAAAAGATCGCAGCCTTCGGCAGCTCCTACAGGTGTTCATTTCCCTGTAGGAGCTGCCGAAGGCTGCGATCTTTTGCTTCTGGCTGCTGATTTTGTGAATTTACAAATCCAGCACACACAAAAACGCCGATGCCCATCACTGGCCATCGGCGTTTTCACACCTTGAAGGGGGTGGTTCAAGCGTCAAATCAGAACGCCGGCAGTACCGCGCCGTTGTATTTCTTCTCGATGAACGCTTTGACTTCCGGGCTGGTCAGGGCTTTGGCCAGTTTCTGGATCGCGTCGCTGTTCTTGTTGTCCTCACGGGCCACCAGGAAGTTCACGTACGGCGAGTCAGCACCTTCAATCACCAGCGCATCTTTCTGCGGGTTCAACTTGGCTTCCAGCGCGTAGTTGGTGTTGATCATGTCCAGATCAACTTCCTTCAGAACGCGTGGCAGCAGCGCCGATTCCAGTTCCTTGAACTTGAAGTTGTGCGGGTTCTTGGCGATGTCTTTCGGCGTTGCCAGAGCGTTTTTCGGGTCTTTCAGCTCGATCAGGCCGGCCTTCTGCAGCAGGATCAGCGCACGGCCGCTGTTGCTGCCTTCGTTGGGGATGGCGATGGTCGCGCCGTCCGGCAGTTCAGCCAGGGTCTTGTACTTGCTCGAGTAGCCACCGAACGGTTCAACGTGCACACCTTGCACGGTCACCAGGTACTTGGACTTGTCGTCCTTGTATTTACCCTGGTTGAAGCTGTTCAGGTACGGCAGGGTCTGGAAGTAGTTGGCGTCCAGACGCTTCTCGCCCACTTGTACGTTCGGCTGAACGTAGTCGGTGAACACTTTGATTTCCAGATCCACGCCTTCTTTGGCGAGGGTCGGTTTGATCAGCTCAAGAATTTCAGCGTGCGGGACCGGGGTCGCGGCAACCACCAGTTTCTCGCCGGCGTTGGCCAGAGAAGCAGTCAGAGCGGCCGCCAATGCGGTAAACAACAGAACCTTTTTCATGCAGTGTCCTTATCGAAAATCACGGTCGCAAATGGCGACGGCATTTAATACGAGTGCCAGTGAAGTGCTATCTCTGGCGTGAAGCGGACAATACCGGGATTTTTTATTCCCGGACAATAACGTTTATTCACGTTGTTATTCCATTTTGCTCATACACGCAGGCTAGACATGTAGGAGCTGCCGCAGGCTGCGATCTTTTGATTTTCAACAAGTTAAAACGTTGAAAAGCAAGATCAAAGGATCGCAGGCTTCGCCAGCTCCTACAGGAGGCCGGTGTTTTTCAGGAGTTTTTTGAGGGCGGCTTGGTCAGCCGTGGAGCCGGTGGCGATGATCTGGTTGATCTGGGCCTCGATCTGCGTCAGTAGCGGCGGCAGGTTCAGGTGTTCCGGCAAAATCTCGTCGCCGGTGCTCACCAACAAGGCAAAGTGAATGACGTTTTCCAGCTCGCGGGTGTTGCCCGGCCAGCTGTGTTGTTCGAGCACGTACTGCGCCGCTTCGCTGATCAGCGGTACCGGCAGATCCAGACGCTGGCTGTAGATGCCGAGAAAATACTCGGCCAGCGAGAGGATATCGCCGGTGCGCGCGCGCAAGGCCGGCAGTTCGAGATGGCCTTCGCTGAGGTAGTGATAGAGGCGCTCGTGGAATTTCCCGGCGTCCACCGCTTGTGCCAGATCAATGCTGGTGGCGGCGACCAGGCGCACGTCGACCGGACTCGGCTGATGCGCGCCGACACGGGTGACTTCATGGTTTTCCAACGCGGCGAGCAATTTGATCTGGATCGGCAGCGGCAAGTCGCCGATTTCATCCAGGTACAGGGTGCCGCCGTTAGCCGACCCGAACCAACCGGCGCGACTGCTGGCCGAGCCGCTAAACGTGCCGGCGGCATAGCCGAACAGTTCGGCATCGGCGTAGGTCGGGCTGATCGCGCCGCAATTGACCGAGACGAACAAACCGCTGCGATCACTGGCGCGGTGGATATGGCGGGCGAGCAGTTCTTTACCGGTTCCGGTCTCGCCGCGGATCAACACCGAGATCGAGCGCGGTGCCAGTTGTTCCAGTTCTTCACGCAACTGACGCGAGCGCGGATCGACGAACACCAGCGCCTTGGCGCGAATGCTCAGGGGGCTTTTTTCCGCATCGGGAAAGGTCAGCAACGGCTGACCGAAAGTTTCAAAACTCATGGCAGACTCCCGCCCAAAACCGCCGGGAGACGGGGGCGATCAAAGAAAAAAATCAGGCGCGACGGCGGGCGTGGTGTTCCATACGGTTTTGCAGGCGATAGAGATACGCAAAACCCTGCTCCCAACGCTGATGCCCGGACTTCACATTGATGTGCCCGGCACCGGCAAGAATTCCCGCCTCGGCGCCCCAGTTGCGCGCCAGCTCCATGGCACGCGGCGCACTCACGGCCGCATCGTTGTCGGAGCTGACCACCTGGCTCGGGAATGGCAGCAAATCAGTCGGGATCGGTGCGAAATTGCGCAGCGCGGGTACGCAGGCCGGACGTTCGACATCGGCCGGCGCGACCAGCAAGGCACCGCGCACCTGACGCAGATAGTGCAGCGGCGCAGTGGCTGCCCAATGGGCAACGGTGATGCAGCCGAGACTGTGTGCGATGAGAATCACCGGCGTGCTGTCGGCGGCAATCGCCTCGGCCAGGGCCGCGACCCAGTCTTCACGACGCGGCGTCAGCCAATCGGCCTGTTCGACCCGCGCACTGTTCGGCAGGCTATTCTGCCAATGGCTTTGCCAATGATCTTCTGGCGATCCTTGCCAGCCCGGCACAATCAGGTAGCGGATTGATTCGTTGCGCATGGGGAGCTCTCCTGCGTCGTGTCTGTTCCTGAACGAGTATAGGGAGGGGATTTATATTCGTTAAGGAATAAGAAGCTATTTATTAAGACCTGAATTGCATATACAAAACCCTATGTAGGAGCTGCCGAAGGCTGCGATCTTTTGATCTTGTTTTTTAAAAATCAAAATCAACAGATCGCAGCCTTCGGCAGCTCCTACAGGGCTGATGTTCGACCAATAAAAAAAGGGCCGCACCCTGCCAAGGAGACGGCCCCGGAAAAACGTAAATCCTGTTACCGCGCGGTGATCACCGACAATTTGGTAATCCCCGCCCGCTCGATCGAAGCCATGGCGCGCGCCACTTCGCCGTAGTTCACCCCATCATCCGCCTGCAACTGCACGCGCACTTCCGGGTCCTTGGCCTTGGCCGACTTGAGGTTGAATTCCAGCAAGTCCGGCTGAATCTCATCCTTGTTGATAAACAGCTTGCCGGCGCCATCGATGCTCACCACCAGCGGGTCCTTCTGCTCGACCGGCGCCACCGCTTCGGTCTTCGGCAGGTTGATCGGTATCGCGTTGGTCAGCAGCGGCGCGGTGACGATAAACACCACCAGCAGCACCAGCATCACGTCCACCAGCGGGGTCACGTTGATCTCGCTGAGCACCTCATCACTGTCTTGCGTGGAGAAGGCCATATCAGGACGCCTCCTTCACTTTTGCCGCGTTGCCCGGCGCTGCGACCTTGTGCGCAGTCGGGTGGATCAACACGCGGAACGAGCTCTTCTGCGCCAGGCTGTAGAAGTCGTGGGCGAAGTCATCCAGATCCGCCGCGGTCAGTTTCAGACGACGCAAAAAGTAGTTGTAAACCAGCACCGCCGGCACCGCGACGGCGATCCCCACACCCGTTGCAACCAGCGCTGCACCGATCGGGCCGGCAACCGTTTCCAGGCTCGCCGAACCGGCCGCGCTGATGCCTTTCAACGCTTCCATGATTCCCCACACCGTGCCGAACAAACCAATGAACGGCGACGTACTGCCAATACTGGCGACTACTGCCAGACCGGTTTCCAGCGAACGACGCTCACGGACGATCTGCTGGCGCAACGCGCGCTCCAGTCGATCCTGATGGTTGATCGCCTGGCTCAAATCCGTGGCCTGTGGCGCCTCACCCACTTGAATCGCTGCGTAACCAGCCTGCGCTACTCGTGCTGCGGCACCGGGTTGGGTCTCGCTCAATTCAGCAGCGGAATCGAGACTCGACGCCGCCCAGAAACGTTTATGAAACTTGCGATCCTGTGCCTTCAGACGACCGAACTGCACAGCCTTGAGCAATGCCAGCCCCCAGGTGGCGACGGAAAAAACCACCAGCAGCCAGATCACCGCGCTTTCGATGGATTCCAGTGGAGATGCCAGTAACGTCATGATGTATTCCCTCGTGTAAACGTTTCGCGCGAATTTGGTTGCGGTTTAATGAATCTTGAAATCGATGGGTACGCTGACCCAGCCGTCCTGGGCAACATCGCCCTGCTTGGCCGGGACGAAACTCCAACGTTTGACGGCGCTTAAGGCCGCGTCGTCGAGCTGTTGCCGGCCACTGCTTTTTGCTATCTGAATCTCACCCGGTTTGCCGCTGGCCAACACATGCACGCGCAGCAGCACCGTGCCTTCCCAACCGCGACGCTGAGCCAGTGACGGGTATTCCGGCGCCGGGTTTTTCAAGTACGCGGCGTTGGCCGAAGCGGGCGTCACCGGAGCAGGCGCCGGTGGTGCTGGTGGCGCGGGCGCAGCGACCGGGGCTGCCGGTTGGGGTGGCGCCGGTGGTTGCTCGACCGCTTTCGGTGCCGGTTTCGGCGGCTGTTTAACCACCGGTTTCGGTTTTGGAATCGGCTTCGGCGGTGGTGGAGGTTTTACCGCCAGTTCGTCTTCCACCGGCGGCGGAGGCTCGACCACCGGTGCCGGTGGTGGCGGCACGACGACCGGTGGCGCAGGCGGTGCCGGACGCGAGAATTCGATGGTCATCGGTGGAATTTCCGGCGGTACGATCGGCAGCACCGGCGTCGGCTTCTGGCTGATCCAGTAGATCACCGCGCCATGCGCCAACAACGCCAGCACACCCAGCAGAATCGCTTCGCGCCGGCTCAGAATGCCCTTGGGTGCACGTTGCAGGCGCAACTGCCCCAACGGCACACGATGGGGCCGGCCGAGATCGACCAATTCGCCACTCGGTGCCTGGCGCCACAGCACCTCCTGTGCACTGGCGGCGGTCTGGACATTGCCCATTGATTAACTCCCTGCGGTCTTTTTGCGAAGTACCGGACAGATCGCCGCTACATCCCCCGGGCGACCGGTCGTTGGGTGAATCATTGGAGCAATCGTTTATCTCCGAAAGTAATTTTTATCGATTTATTTAGATCATTAAGGAATATTAATTCTGCTCGTTTCGCTGTGAGCCCCGGCGGGTAAAGGCTTGCGCCACAGTGGAAATTTACAATGCTTTTCAAGCATGAAAAATATTCGGCGAAGGCATGTGAAAACCCTCGTTTCAAGGCGTTTGGCGGATAAATTCGCGGGCTGTCAGGCCGACGTTTCCGTTATTTGCGACATCAGTCCCCATGGCCCTCAGCCGCGTGTACCGCTGATCAGCAGAAAACAGCACCCAGGCCTGCGCCATGCCCGAGGCAAATCCGACACTGAAACTGATGGCTACCGGGCCAGAGGAAAGGCCATGCTTGAAGTGATAATTGGCAAATCCCAAGGGATATTCGATCCCAGCCAGCGACAGCGTTCCGCTGCAAGTGCCGTGGCTGTCGTCGCCCTCTTCGAGGGTCAGCGTCGTGTTGGAAGATTCGTGGCGATACACGCCGTTGATTGCGGACATGGTCAGCATCCTTGCTAAAGATTGAAAAAACACCGTCGGCGCTGCCGACGGCTGCGCCTGAAGAGTCAGGGGTGACGACGGAAGTCAGCGGGCAGGCTACTGAGCACGCCATCGAAGGTGACCCGGACGCAATGCCCACGGAGTTCGTGGGTACCCCGCGTCGATGAAAACAGTGACAGGGCGAAATACCCGTGGTCTTCCTGCGCTGCGATCAAGGTGACCGTGGTGGGGGGCTGATAGCCGTTCAGATGGGTGTAACGACCATTGATGATCGCGTAATCAACACCACCGTAATGCAGGGTGCCGCGAAAACTGCCGGTGCGGTCGTCAGAGTCGACGATCGTCAAGGTGGGGCCAGCAAACGTGCTGGAATAAAAAGCGTTTTGCATGGGAAGTGTCATCGCTGCGTGCGGGATTGCGAAACGAGCTTAATAGCGTCTCGCGGTAAACGCTGTCATCCACAGGTAGCCTGCTTCATATGAAAACTACTTATTTCCTGTACGAAAAAGCCGCCAGGCTTCTTGAAAGTCTGGCGGCTTTTTTATTACAAGGGGATTACTGTTTTACAAACTCTCCGGCCAAACCCACTACATCACCATCAAAGTTAGTGCGTGAGCCCACTGCACGAACTTTTGAATAGTTATGATCCGGCGAGAACAAGGTCCAGGACTGATAACCCGTGCCTTCATTCAACGCCGCGAATGTGATGATCGTAGGCTGCCCGGTGCTGTTCTGGAAATGGTAGTGACCGTACGCAATGTCGTAATTCACGCCGTTCTGGCTGAACTTGCCGCTGAACGTGCCGTTGGAGTCGTTGCCATCGGTAATCGTCAGTTTGGCGCCAGCGTTAGCGTTTACATAATTGCCATTAATGCTCGACATGATGCGACTTCCTTTATCGTTGGGATAAGTGTCTTCCGATGAGAGCAAGTTTCCTCCTGGAAACTCACGACTCAGAGAATGGTTCGACATTCCCCTGCTGTCCATGTGAGCAACTAACTAAATTGCAATAAGTACTGTTCGAGTTACTCATAACTTATTGCCAATCAGTCGAACATTAATTCCAAATCAACTAACGGCTGGCGTTGGTCTGTTGCACACCGTTGGCAGGCGCAATCACCGCCGTTTCCGAACGTGGCGTGCCGACGGGCACCCAGTCATAACTCACAGGTAACGCGCGATAGACCCAGTTGCTGATGGCGTCGCTGCCCGGCGCCCTGCCGAGGTACGGACTGACGTATTCCCAGACGTTTTCACCGCTGGCCGTGACCTGGAAAAAACGCCCGTTCATGCCTTCGTCGATCAACGTGTTGCCGTTGGGCAAACGCCGCGCGCTGCTGATAAACGAACTGTAAAACGCCCACCCCGGTTGCTTCGAATTGGCGGCGCTGTACTGCCAGACGATTTCGTTTTTCACCGGGTCGATTTCCAGCACCCGTGAACCGGAGATCAGCCCCAGAGTGACGTTCGGATAACCTGCCGACCCCTGATTGTCGAACACCAGCACATTGCCGGCGCCAGGCAGTCCGGCAGGAATGATGTGGGCGTCATGCTGGCCGACAAACTGATCCACTGGGCGCGGCAGTGTCCGGGGCGCTTTCGGATTGATCAGCGGCAGATTCGGCCCGAGGCGCCAGACCACTTTGCCGCTGCTTTTGTCGATGATCGCGATGAAGTTGGCGTTGCGTGAATCAAACAGCAGGTTGTCCGGATTGAAGCGTTTATCACCGGCATCGAACCATTTGTTCGGCCCAACCACACTGAGGTTGTTGATGTGCAGATAATCGGCATCCTCGCTCCCTCGCACCAGTTTCAATTGCTCTGGCGTGAAGCCGAATTCGTTGAGGTGCTCCGACGCCAGCCACTGCCATTTCACCGCACCGTCGGGACCGACCTCATAGATCGCATCGTCGATCACCTCGGGCACTTTGAAGCCTTTGACCTTGTGCACTTTGTTTGCCAGAACGACGGTGTTGCCGTTGCTCAAGCGGCGCTGATCATGATGCTGCTGCGCCGCGCCACCGGGCGCCTTGTCGCCCCACTGCCAGACGACTTTGCCATTCCAGTCCAGCTCGCCGATGCTCTGATTGCCCAGGCCATTGCCGGCCGAACCGAGTTTGCCGGGGTCCTTGTCACTCAGTTGCAGCAGCACATGCCCGCGCTCACCGCCGACCAGTTTCGGGTCGATGATCGCTGAGGGAAAACCTGCCTGCGGCCAGTTCTTGACCTCGTTGCCGTTCATGTCGATCAGGTGCGTCTGCTTGTCGGCGCCGCTGAAAATCACGTACTGATTGAAGGCTTTGTCCGGGTCGTAACGGGTGACGCCAGTCGGGTAAACGCTCGGTGCGGCGAAGGCGCCAGCGCTAAACACCGCGCCGGACAACAACAGCGGAAAAGCCGTTTTGATGCGCAACATGATGCAGCTCCTTGAATGACTTATCAGAAGTCGTAGCGACCGGTGACGCCGAGGGTGCGCGGTGTGCCGAGCAGGCCTTCATAGCCGCCGTTGCCGCCCGTCCACAGGGTCGTGTAATAGGTTTTGTCGAAGGCGTTTTTCAGCCACAGCGAGATGTCCCACTGGCCCTGATTGAAGTCGCCACGCAGGCCGGTGGAGAGGTTGACCACGGCGTAGCTCGGGATCTGCCCGTAGTCGGAATCCTCGACCGTGCCCACCGCTTTCGAGCGGAAGGCGTAGCTGCCAGTGACGTACGGTTCAAAGCCGTTATCGAGATTCCATTTGTATTCGCCGTTGGCGTTGCCGATCCATTTCGAGGCGCCGACCACTTGATGGCCGCTGAGGTCGCAAGAGGCTGGGGCACCCGGCGCCTGGCTGATTTCCGGCGGGCACGGCGCGTCTTTGTAGGAGAGGTAGCTGACGTCGTTGAAGGAGCCGTTGAAGTTCAGCGTGAGGCCGCGCAACGGGATGATCGTGCTTTCGAACTCGACGCCGCGCGAGCGCACGGAGCCGGCGTTGGTCAGGTATTGCACGCGGTTGACGTCGTCGTAGGCGTTGGTCTGGTAGGCGTTGACCTGGGTCCAGAACACGTTGGCATTAAGCTGCAGGCGGTGATCCCACAGGGTGCTTTTAAAACCGAGTTCGGCGTTGTTCGCGCGCTCGGTGCCGATCAGCAGCGAGTCGGCGCCGGCAGTCGGTGCGGAGCCGACCGCGAGGTTAACGCCGCCGGATTTTTCACCGTGGGACAACGTCGCGTAACCGAGCACATCGTCAGTGATGCGATAGCTGAGGTTGAGCAATCCGGAAGGGCTGGAACTGTACTGATTGAGATCGCCGGAATCGTAGGCACCGGTGCGACCGCGCCGGGCCGTTGCCGCGGCGCCTGTGACAGCCGCGCCACCGACCGGCGCATCGCGAGTGACCCAGGCATTCTTCTCTTCGTAGGTGCCACGTACGCCGGCGGTGAAATCCAGACGCTCGCTGAGGTGCCAGGTGCCTTGTGCGAATAGCGCGAAACTGTCGGTCTTGATGTGACCGTTGCCGACACTGCCGACATTGGCCAACGCACCGCGCGGCGTGCCGTTCCAGATGTCCGCTTGCGGGCCGTAATAGGCGAAGGATTTGTTGTCCAGATCATTGCCGAAGTAGTAGGCGCCGACGACGTAGTCAAAGAACTCGCCCTTGGGCGACGCCAGACGAAATTCCTGTGAGTACTGTTTGTCTTCTACCGAAACACCAGCGTTGTAAGTCGCCGCGACATTGAGACCGTCGTCATTTTTCGGGGTGAAATTCCAGAAGCGATACGAGCTGATCGAGGTCAGGGTGAAATCGCTCGGCAGCGTCCAGTTGGCCTCGACTGACGTACCGCCCTGATGCACGGTGACGTGCTGGTCGTTGTCCAGGTTGACCTTGCGGTGCGAACCGTTGACCAGGGTTGCGCCAGCGGCCGCCGCGCGCGCCGAGTAGAGATTGACACCATTGATCGTCGGCCCGGTGTTGTACAACACGCGGGTGCCGGCGCTGGAATCCTCTTCGTTGTAGTCGCCGATCCAGCGCAGGTTGAAGTCTTCGTTGGGCTTGAACAGCAACTGCGCGCGGAAGCCATCGCGCGAGCCTCCGTTCAAATCATGGCCGTTGTATTCGTTCTTGATGTCGCCGTCGCTACGGGTGCGATAAGCGGAAAAACGCCCGGCCAGTTCATCGTTGAGCGGCCCGGAAATCGTGCCCTTGGTTTGAAAATAACCGTCCTCGCCGACCGAGGTTTCGATGCTGCGCTCGGGCGTGAACGTCGGCGCGCGGGTGCTGATGTTGATCACCCCGGCGGTGGTGTTTTTGCCGAACAGCGTGCCCTGCGGCCCGCGCAGAACTTCGAGTTGTTCGATGTCCATCAAGTCGAACACCGCCATGCCCGGACGGCCAAGATAAACGTTGTCGATGTACAAGCCGACGCTGCCCTCCAGACCATCGCTCGCCGGGTTGTTGCCCAGGCCTCGGATCGACACGCTGGATTGCCGCGCATGCATGTAGGCGACGTTGACGCTCGGCACCAGTTGTTGCAAATCCTGAATCCGGTAAACCCGCTGCGTTTCCAGATTCTGCCCGCTGACCACGCTCATCGGCGTTGGCACGTCTTGCGAACTTTCTTCGCGGCGGCGGGTGGTCACGGTGACCGTTTCCAACTGCGAACTGTTCGCCGCTGGTTTGCCTGCGGGTACCGGCGTCGGCGCTTGCGTTTCCGCCGCGTAGCTGTGCGTCCAGCTGGCGCTGCCTGCCAGCAACAGGGCCAGAGGCAGGCGTTTGAGCCGTCGTGGTGTTAGGGGTGACGCGAGGTTCAACGGACTCATGGCGCGGCTCCTGGTCAAAAAACACACAGACATCTTCAGCGCTGCATATTCTTTTAAGTTATTTATTTATGGATTTACAAATATTTACTGCATAAGAGATTGCCTTTATAAGGAGTCGACCTAATGCATATCCAATGCATTTCCCGGATATTTTTTATGTGAAAAATGCATATCGACTTGCGGCAACTTCGTCACTTCATCGCCCTGGCTGAGCAACGCAGCTTTGTCGCCGGCGCGCAGGCCGTGAACCTGTCGCAGTCGGCGTTCAGCCGCAGCATTCAGGCGCTTGAGCACAGCGTCGGCTGTCAGTTGGTCGACCGTGGGCGCAAGGAATTGCCGCCGACCAAACAGGGCCAGGTGCTGCTCGAACACGCGCGGCGGCTGGTCAGTGGTGCGCAGCAAATGGCCAACGAGATCAGCCAGTTCAACGGGCTGGAAGCGGGGGAATTGCGTTTTGGTTGTGGGCCGGCGCCGGCGGCGGGATTGATCCCGCGCGCGATCGGCAGCTTTATCGGTCGCTATCCGAAGGCGCGGGTGCAGTTTCAAGTCGAGGATTGGCGGAGTCTGAGCAAGCGCTTATTGAGCGAAGAGTTTGAATTCTTCGTGGCTGACACGCGGCATTTCGAGGCGGACCCGGATTACCAGACGCATCGATTGCGGCCGCGCAAGTGGCATTTTTGCTGCCGTGCAGGGCATCCACTCGCCGGGTTTGATCGGGTCACGGCCGAGCAGTTGATGAGCTATCCGCTGGCCGTCAGCATCCGGCCACCGAACTTGCGCAAAGTCATTGTCGACCTCAGCGGACGCCCGGATTTCACCCCGAATGTGGAGTGCGAAAACAGCTCGAGCTTGCTCAGTGTGGTGCTGCGTTCGGAGGCGATCGGGATTGTCGGCGCGTATTCGGATGCGTTGCACCAGGCCAAGGGTGAATTGGTGTGTTTGCGCATTGAAGGGTTGGCGGATGATCTGGAGGAGTTGTATACGCGTTACGGGATTGTCAGCCGGGCGGGGTATCGGTTGTCGCCGCTGGCGGAAGCGATGATTGAGCAGATCAAGGCGATTGATGCGGTGGATGAGGAGGTGTGTTCGCTGCAGAATTTGGCAGTCTGATCCACCGCTATCGCTGGCAAGCCAGCGATGGCGTCAGTGCAGGCACCGATGCATTCCCTGCATAAAACCCATTCCCCAAATGCACTTGCCGAACACCCCCGCCGACAGCGAAAACCCTCACCTGTCCCACTGACCGGTGAAACCCATGTCCACCCCGCCAAACCCCGTGCGCAACGTGCTGTACATCATGTGCGATCAACTGCGCCGCGATTACCTGTCCTGCTACGGTCATCCGCATTTGCACACGCCGAACATCGATCGCCTGGCCGCCGCCGGCGTACGTTTCAGCCGCGCCTACACCCAAGGCACGATCTGCGGACCGTCGCGGATGTCGGCCTATACCGGGCGCTATGTCAGCAGCCATCAAGTCGCCTGGAACGCCGTGCCGCTGCCGCTTGAAGAGCTGACGATCGGCGATTACCTGCGCCCTCACGGCATCCGCACCGCGCTGGTTGGCAAGACCCACGCGACCGCGAACATCGACGCCTTGCAACGCCTGGCGATCAACCCGGAGAGCGAACAGGCCGAAGTGCTCAACGAAGTAGGCTTCGAACCGTACTTTCGCCACGACGGCATTTTTCCCGATGACCCGCTGTTCGACGACAAACGCGAATCCGCGCCCTACACCCATTACTTGCGCGAACAAGGTTTCGACGGCAAAAACCCTTGGCACGACTGGGCCAACGCCGCCGAAGGCGAAAACGGTGAAATCCTCAGCGGTTGGAAAATGCGTCATGCGAATTTGCCAGCACGAATTCCCGAGCAACACTCAGAGACTGTCTACACTACAAATCGAGCCATCGACTTCATCACCGAGCAAGGCGAGAAATCGTGGTGTTTACACCTCTCCTATATCAAACCGCACTGGCCCTACATCGTACCTGCGCCGTACCACGCTTTGTACAGTACGAAATCGATTCTCGAAGCGGTCCGGGCGACGCCCTCCGAAGCCAGCAAACACCCCGTATACACTGCCTTTCGCCAGCATGAGGAAAGCCTCAACTTCTCCCGCGACTCAGTACGATTGACTGTAATTCCCACCTACATGGGCTTGATCAAGCAAGTGGATGATCAGCTCGGGCGTCTGTTCGACTTTTTGCAAAGCAACGGCCGTTGGGACGACACTCTGATCGTGTTTACCAGCGATCACGGCGACTTCCTCGGTGATCACTGGCTCGGCGAGAAGGAGTTTTTGCTGGAGCAGGCGGTGGGCGTGCCGTTGATCGTGCGCGACCCTCGGGCAGCGGCGGATATCACGCGCGGCACGGTGGATGATCGACTGGCGGAAACCATCGATGCGTTGCCGACATTTCTTGCGGCATTGGAGTTGCCGGACGCGGCGCATCGACTGGAAGGGCGCTCTTTGATCCCGCTTCTGCACGGAGAAAATCCGGACTGGCGCCGCTATGCAATCAGCGAATACGACTACGCCTTTCAGGCGCCGGCGCGCGAGCGACTGGGCCAGCCGATCGACCGTTGCCGGATGACCATGGTGCGCAGCGAGCGCTGGAAATACCTGGCGTACGACGGCTTTCGGCCGCAGCTGTTTGATCTGTTGAATGATCCGCAGGAGCTGCGTGACCTGGGTGATGACCCGGCGTTTGCGGCAGTGCGCGAGGAGCATGCGGGGTATTTGTTTGAGTGGGTGCGGGGGTTGAAGCGGAGGACGACCATCAGTCATCAAGAAATTGATTTGCGTGGGCAGCGGTTTCGTTACGGTGAGCCGGAGACCGAAAAGCTCGTGCAAATCGGCGTTTGGTGATTAAAAGCATCGCTGGCAAGCCAGCTCCCACAGGTTTTGCGTCGTTCACATCCTTTGTGTCCAACAACAATCCCTGTGGGAGCTGGCTTGCCAGCGATGGGGCCCGATCAGACGCCGACGATATCTGCGCCTTTGATGGTTTGACTGCGCTGCCCGTTCGCGCCCACCGGCACTTCACCTTTGAGTGTCACCCGACGCACTACGCGATCCTGAGTGCCGTAATCATCAATCGCGTAATGCTGCGTCGAGCGGTTATCCCAGATCGCCACGTCACCGGCCTGCCAACGCCAGCGTACGGTGTTTTCCTGGCGGATCACATGGCTCTGCAACAACCCGAACAGGTGCGCCGAATCCGCTTGCGAATAACCCTTGATGCGTTTGACGAAATGCCCCAGCAGCAAGCTCTTCTCGCCGCTGATCGGATGTACGCGCACCACCGGGTGCTCGGTCTCGTAAACGGTGGAGGTGAAGACCTTGCGATAGCGCTCCAGCTTCTCCGCGGAGACGTCCGGCTTGGCGCTGGCATAGTCGTATTCGTTGCTGTGCACGGCGACCAGTTTGTCGGCCAGCTCACGCAGCTCGGTCGGCAAGCCGTTGTACGCGGTGGCGGTGTTGGCCCACAGGGTATCGCCACCGAATGCCGGTGCCACCACCGAGCGCAGGATCGAGGCTTTCGGATAGGCGTCGACGAAGGTCACGTCAGTGTGCCAGGAGTTGGCGCGCTGACCTTCAGCGCCGTCCAGTTCGAGCAGATAACGCGTGCCTTCACGCGACGGCACGGTCGGGTGCGCCACCGGCTCGCCGAGCAGATGGGCGAAGGCTTCCTGACGCTGATCGTCGAGCTGGGTCTGTTCGCGGAAGAACACGACTTTGTACTGGATCAGCGCCTGTTGAATGGCTTCGACGGTGGCGGCGTCCAGCTCACCGGACAAATGCACACCACGAATCTCGGCGCCGATACGACCGGCCACCGGATGAATCTCCAGCGCGTGGACAGCGGGTTTTACGGCGAGTGCGGCATTGCTCATGGGTAGACCCTCATCAACTGCTTACGGTTGGCGGCAGCGAAACAACGCTCTATCTATATTCCATTTACATCTAATAGATATTCACATGCTTCGTTGACGGAATAAGAGCTTGCATTTAAAACCTCTAGCAACCCTCGTCGCAAATGCCTTCGAGCTATTTTTAGGATGCCGGAAAAGCATATGGATCTTCGCCAGTTGCGTTACTTCATCGCCCTCAACGAACACCGCAGTTTTGTCCGTGCGGCGGACGCGATGGGCATCACCCAACCGGCGTTCAGCCGCAGCATTCAAGGGCTTGAGCAAGAGTTCGGCTGCGTGCTGGTGGATCGCGGCAACAAGGATTTACGCCCCACCCCCGAAGGCCAAGTGGTGCTGCAACATGCCCTGAGCCTGGTGCAGGGCGCAGCGTTGCTCAGCGCGGAAGTGACGCAGATGACCAAGCTCGATGCCGGCGAAGTGCACTTCGGTTGCGGCCCGGCGCCAGCGGTGAAACTGGTGCCGGATGCGGTGGCGCAATTCATCAACGCGCACCCGAAAGTGCGCACCTGTTTTCAGGTGGATAACTGGGAAAAACTCAGCCGCGCGTTGAGCCGTGAAGAGATCGAATTCTTCATCGCCGACATCCGCCATTTCGAGTCCGACCCGAACTTTCAGACCCAGGCGCTGACACCCAAACGCGGGGTGTTTTTCTGCCGGCCCGGGCATCCGTTACTGGCCAAGGAAAGCCTGTCAACCAACGACATGTTCGACTACCCGTTGGCGACCACGCTGATCCCGCCGGGCATTCGCAAATTGCTGGCGAACCTCAGTGGGCGCATCGATTTTTCCCCGACCATCGAGACCGAGCATTTTCCGGCGTTGGTGAAAGTGGTGCTGCAATCGAATGCGATTGGCGTGGGCACGGAAGAGGCGTTTGTCGAGGACATTGCCAAGGGCTCGCTGGTGTTGCTGCACTGGCGCAATCTGCCGCAGAACCTGGAGAGCATGAATGCACGCTGCGGGATCGTCAGTCGCACCGGGTTCAGGTTGTCGCCAGCGGCGCGGGCGATGATCGAGACGTTGGTGGCGGTGGATCGGCAGGAAGTCAGCCTCGCTGTTTAAAGATCAAAAGATCGCAGCCTGCGGCAGCTCCTACCTGGATTGATGTAGGAGCTGCCGCAGGCTGCGATCTATTGCTTTTAGAGCTTGGCCGCTGCCAACTCAGGCGCCACCCATTCATTGACCTTGAACGGCTTGCGAATCAGCTTCTGCTGCGCCGCCAGATCTACCTTGTCCTGCAAGCTGCCCAGAAATGCCGGATCCAGGGTCGACGGGAACACTTCGCTCAATTTCTGATCCTTCAGATCCTCGGTGAGGATCACCGGTGGATAACTCGCCAGCCCCGAAACCAGCTGCACATAGGCATCCTTGTTGCTGTCCTGGGTCAGCCATTCCACCGCCTGCTGCTGCGCCTTGAGCAATTTCGCCACCGCCTCCGGGTGCGCATCGACAAACTTGCCGCTACCCACCAGCACCGACTGCACACTGCCGGCACCGCCCAAATCCTTGGTGTTCAACGGCAACTCGGCCAAGCCCTTGACTTGCAACGCCGCCAACCCGGAACTGCCCCACGATGCATCAATCTGTTTGGCCGCCAGCGCTGCGGTCGCGCCGGTGAAGTCGAGGTTGATCACCTTCAAATCTTTCTCGCTCAAGCCCTGACTGGCCAGCGCCGCGTCGAACGACAACTGCGTCGCGGTACCCTTGAAGATCGCCACACGCTTGCCCTTCAGATCCTGCAAGGTCTTGATCCCGGAACCCGGCACCACGCCGAGATACTGCTTCACTCCACGCGCACCGGCACTGAGCAATCGCGTATCAAGGCCGTTGGACTTACCAATGATCGCCGCCAGATCGCCCAGATACGCCAGATCGACCTGGCCATTGGCAAACGCCTCATTGATCACCGGCCCGGCGCCCTTGAAGAAGCTCCACTGAATCTTGATGCCTTGGTCGGCAAAGGCCTTTTCGAAGATCTGCTGATCGCGCAGTACGTCGACCACTCCGCCACCGCTGTGTTGGGTGCCGGCGCTCAGGTCGGGCACGGCGATACGAATTTCCTTTAGCTCATCAGCCTGCGCGGTGAACGCAAGCAGGCCCGCCAGCGCAGGAACGGCAAACAGACTGAAAACGCGTTTAAAGGGAAGGTTCATGGGTGCGGCTCCTTGATCACGACGGGCGTTGAGGAACCGAAAGTAGGCTGAAGCGATGCATTCACTTAAATACTATAAATGCACATTTTTATAGCTTTTTGAGCTAAGCGAGACACTTCGGGGCTTGCAGCGGCGTATGCATTAACAGCATCGAAAATATTCTCCGAATGCATTGGATGCGTGTGGGCTGGAGGCCTTAAATGGCCTCGCTTATCTCTCAAATGAATCTTTATCAGGTTTGTTATAACCATTTGTTTTTAGCTAATACCGCTAAAGATCGCAGCCTTCGGAAGCTCCTACAGGGGCAACGCAATGCCATGTAGGAGCTGCCGCAGGCTGCGATCTTTTGATCTTGACTCGATCTCGATCCAACCCGACAACGGAGGTCACCCATGGCCCGTCAATCCCTGCTCAGCCTGCCGCTGCCGGTGCCGCCGCTGAAAAGCCGACGCACCTGGCCCAGCATCAATCAACGCGTGTTGCCATGGCTGCTGCCGCTCAGTCTGTTCGCCCTGTGGTGGCTGGCCGCGCGCAATGCCTGGATGAGCGAGCAGATCCTGCCCGCGCCATCACTGGTCTGGAACAGCGCCGTCGAGCTGGCGCATGGCGAGCTGTGGAGCCATTTGTGGATCAGCCTGCAGCGATTGTTCTGGGGTTTGCTCGCAGGGATTTCGGCCGGTGCGGTATTGGGGGCGGCGCTGGGTTTCAGTCCGCGTCTTGAACGCTTGATCTTCCCGACCTTCGCCGGTCTGTCGCAGGTGCCGACGCTGGCGTGGATTCCCTTGTTCATGGTGTTTTTCGGCATCGGCGAAGTGCTGAAACTGGTGGTGCTGATCAAAGCCATCGTCGTTCCGGTGACCTTGCATACATTGGTCGGCGTACGCGATGCACAGCCAAAATTGCGCGAAGCCGCCGCCGTCTTGCGCCTGCCGCCGCACCTGTTGATTCGTCGACTGGTACTGCCCGCCGCCCTCCCCGCATTCATGGCCGGCGTGCGTCTGGCGCTGGCGGCCGGCTGGACCTCGTTGCTGGCGGTCGAGCTGCTCGCTTCCAGTGAAGGCATCGGTTACCTGATGGTCTGGGCACGCCAGCTGTTCATGCTCGACATCGTCTTTGTGTGCATTGTGGTCATCGGTGTGATCGGTGTGGCGATGGATCGCGGCATCGGCCTGCTGGACCGAAAACTGGTGCACTGGCCGCACCCGGCCACTGCTGAAATTCGTCGTGGCCCGCGTTATCAAGGCTGGCAGCGTCTGCAACCGTGGCTGTTGCCGCTCGGTTTGCTGGCACTGTGGCAAGTGGCCAACGATCAGCAGTGGGTCGACGCCAATATTCTGGTCAGCCCATTCGCCGTGTTGAGCACCACGTGGGATGGCTTGCTCGACGGCACGTTGATCAGCGGCATGGCACTGAGCCTGGGGCGTACCCTTGGTGGTTTGCTGTTGGGTGGTGGCCTCGGTTTCGCCCTTGGCTTGCTGCTGGGTCTGTCGCGCACCAGTGAAAGACTGCTCGGCCCGACCCTCGCCGCCCTGCGCCAGATTGCCATCTTCGCCTGGGTGCCATTGCTCACCGCGTGGTTCGGTCTCGGTGAACTGGCGAAGTGGGTATTCGTCGCCCTCGCCGCTTTCTTTCCGCTATTCATCGCCACCCAGCGCAGTGTCGCCAACCTCTCGCCGCAACTCAACGAAGCCGCGCAAGTGCTGCGCCTGAGCCTCGGCCAGCGCCTGCGCCGCCTGGTGCTGCCGGGCGCCGCGCCGGGGATTTTCGCCGGCCTCCGGCTGAGCCTGATCTACGCCTGGCTCGGCACCATCGGCGCCGAATATTTCATGCCGTCGAATGGCGGCATCGGCAGCCAGATGATCGGCGCACAACAACTGCTGCGCATGGACCTGATCATGGCCGGCATGCTCCTCGTCGGCCTGACCGGCGCCCTGCTCAACCTCATTGGCCAACGCCTGGAAATTCGCGCGACCCGCTGGAGACACGCATGAACGCACCCATTGTCAGCTTCAACCACGTAGGCAAATCCTTCGACGTCGACGGTTTCGAACTGGAGGCGATTCGCGAATTCAACCTGGACATTGCCGAAGGCGAATTCGTCGCCATTGTCGGCTCCAGCGGCTGCGGCAAATCCACCTTGCTGCGCTTGCTGGTCGGTCTCGACACGCAATTTCGCGGGCAGATCACCGTCGACGGCAAAGCCGTCAGCGGCATCGGCGGCGAGCGCGGCATTGTCTTCCAGGAACACCGTTTATTCCCGTGGCTGACCGTCGCCGACAACATCGGGCTGGGCCTGGTCAACGAGCCGCTGAGCGCTGCGCAGAAACAACAACGGATCAACGATTTCATCGATCTGGTCGGCCTGCGCGACTTCACCCGCGCCTATCCGCACCAACTCTCTGGCGGTATGGCGCAGCGCGTGGCGATTGCTCGCGGCCTCGTCGCCAGCCCGCGCATTCTGCTGCTCGACGAACCCTTTGGCGCGCTCGATGCGCTGACCCGCCAACAAATGCAGGACGAGCTGTTGGCGATCCGCGCCCGCGCGAAAATCACCACGATCCTCGTTACCCACGATGTCGAAGAAGCGATCTTTCTTGCCGACCGCGTGGTGGTGATGGAGCCGCGTCCGGGGCGGATCAAGCAAGTGGTCGACATCGCCCTGCCCCACCCGCGCCAGCGCAGCAGTTTCGACTTCCATCAGTTGCGTGAAGAGCTGCTGCACGAGCTGACCAGTGACGACCATTACCAACCGAGCGTGCCGGTACAGATCCGCGATCTGCCGCTGACGTTCATTGCCTGCTGAACAGGAGTTTTGCGATGCCGCAACGTCCCAATTTTCTGGTGATTCTGGCCGACGATCTCGGCTTCTCCGACCTCGGCGCGTTCGGCGGTGAAATCGCCACGCCGCACCTCGATGCCTTGGCCAGCAACGGCCTGCGCCTGACCGATTTTCATACCGCACCGACCTGCTCGCCGACTCGTTCGATGCTGCTGACCGGCACCGACCACCACATCGCCGGCATCGGCACCATGGCCGAAACCCTGACCCCGGAGCTGATCGGCAAACCGGGTTATGAGGGTCACCTCAATGACCGCGTCGTCGCGCTGCCCGAGCTGCTGCGTGAAGCCGGTTACCAGACGTTGATGAGCGGCAAGTGGCACTTGGGCCTGACCGCCGAGCTGGCCCCGCATGCCCGGGGTTTCGAGCGTTCGTTCTCGCTGCTGCCAGGCGCCGCCAACCACTATGGCTTCGAACCGACCTACGACGAACAGACCCCGGGCCTGCTGAAATCGACGCCGGCGCTGTACATCGAGGACGACACCTTCATCGACGAATTGCCCAAGGATTTCTATTCCTCCGATGCCTTCGGCGACAAGTTGCTGCAGTACCTCAAGGAGCGTGACCAGACCCGGCCATTCTTCGCTTACCTGCCGTTCTCTGCGCCGCACTGGCCGTTGCAGGCGCCGGCCGACCTCGTCGAGAAATACCGTGGCCGCTATGACGCCGGCCCGGAAGTGCTGCGTCTGGAGCGCCTGGAAAAACTCAAAGCCCTGGGCCTGATCGAGCCGGACGTCGAGCCGCATCCGCTGATTCAATTGACCCAGCAGTGGGACGCGCTGAGCGAGGAACAACAACAGATTTCTGCGCGGGCGATGGAGGTCTACGCAGCGATGGTCGAGCGCATGGACTGGAACATCGGCCGGGTCGTCGACTACCTGCGCCAGCAGGGGCAACTCGACAATACGTTCATCCTGTTCATGTCCGACAACGGTGCCGAAGGCGCGCTGCTTGAGGCCTTCCCCAAATTCGGTCCGGAACTGGTCGCGTACCTCAGCCAACATTACGACAACAGCCTCGACAACATCGGTCGGGCCAATTCCTATGTCTGGTATGGGCCGAACTGGGCGCAGGTGGCGACCGCGCCGTCGCGCCTGTTCAAGGCGTTTACCACCGAAGGCGGGATTCGCGTGCCGGCGCTGCTGCACTATCCGCAGCTGGCGATCAAAGGGCAGATCAGCCACGGCTTCGGCACGGTGATGGACATCACGCCGACGATTCTCGATCTGGCAGGCGTGCGTCATCCGGGCAAGGTCTGGCACGGCAAACCGGTGGCGCCGTTGCGTGGGAAATCGTGGCTGGGTTTTTTGTCGGGCGAGACGGCACAGGTGCATGACGAGCACACGGTGACGGGTTGGGAATTGTTCGGGCGAAGGGCGATTCGGCAGGGGTCGTGGAAAGCGGTGTGGATCCCCGGTCCGGTAGGCCCGGCGACCTGGCAACTGTATGATTTGAGCAGTGATCCGGGGGAGATTCATGATCTGGCGTTGAGTCGGCCGGAGAAGCTCAGCGCGTTGATCGGGCATTGGCAGCAGTATGTCGAGGAGACCGGGGTGATTCTCAGCGAGTCGCCTTTCCAGCCGGATTGATGTTGCATGAGGTATAGCTATCGCGAGCAGGCTCACTCCTACAGTTGGAATGCGTTCCCCTTGTAGGAGTGAGCCTGCTCGCGATGAGGCCCGTGCAGTCAGCCATCAAGCCTGAGCTGTACGCACCTCTTCATTCACCACTTCAGCCTGCCGAACAAACCGGTTCGCCCGCCCAAACGTCCCAAAATCATTAAACCTCACGCCCATCTCGCGCATCACCTTATGCGCCACCGGCACGGTCATCTGGCGGATATAAAACGGCTCCTTCACCACAAAATGATGAATCCCGTGACTGCTGCCAAAGTTGAAGCAGAACGCCTGCAGCGGCCACAACCACCAAGGGTTCAACACCTGACACTGTTGCAGCACATTGCCCAGTTCAACGTCCCCGTAGTAGTGCATGTTCGAGCTGATGAAGTGCAGGCAGAACGTGCGCAATACATTCGGGCCGATGATCACCACGGCGGCAATGTCGATGACCTGCATCACCGACAACGTCGTCGCTGACCATTCGATCGGTGCGCCCAGCAGGTACGCGATGCCATTGGCCGCATGGAAACCGAGAAACACATACCACGCGCCCCAATGCACCAGCGCCAGCGGCGCGTAGACCTTCAACGTGCGTTTGATGATGCTGAATTTGTGCGCCCAGGTCTTGGCTCGCAGCATGCGGATAAACGCCGACATCACGTTGTCGCCAACCATCAGCAAACGCGCAAAACCCCACGGCTCGCCGTTGGTGATCGCGCGCTCCTCCATGTCAGTTTCAGTGCCGGAAACCTTGTGGTGATTGAGGTGCAGATGCCGGCGAATCCAAGGATTGATCGTGCTCGGCCGCGCCAGCCACACCAGGCCCATCATCAAATTGTGCGGCACGCGCTGCTTGCGGAAATACATGCTGTGGATCAGGTCGTGCTCCAGCTCATGGGTCAGCGAAGCGAAAAACGCGTTGAGCAACAGGCACGCCCACCACGCCATGTGGCCTGTGATGTACAGGGTCGCCGAGCCAACCATCCCGATCAGGGCAAACGCCAGAATCCCCGCCCCCAGCGCGTCCTGATGCTGGAGAATCGGGTAGCGCTCACGCAATTCAACGCCTTTGGCCAGCACCACTTGGCGAATATGTGCTGATCGCTGGGCCGCATTGTGTCGCTGGGGACTTGCAGAAGTACCGTCCATGCTTCCATCCTCGGGTTTATGATGTTCGCATCGTGCCTCGCCGGGGCTTGAATCGCGGTAGCCGAGAACGCCAACCTGTTGACCGGAAGCGCCAATCAGCATGAAGGAACCGACCTCCCTCGCCAGTTGGACCCGTGCCTTGCGCAAGCAACTCGATGCGCTGGGGCTGGACAGCATTGCCCTGTGCCAACAGGCCGGGCTCGACCCCAATTTGATGGACGACCCCAACGCGCGCTATCCGCTCTCCGGCACCACGCGCCTGTGGGAAATTGCCGTGCAGGTCAGCGGCGACCCGGCGATTGGTTTGCGCGTGTCGCGATTCGTCAGCCCGACCACGTTCCATGCCCTCGGTTATGCGCTGGTGGCCAGCGGCAGTTTGCGGGAGGTGTTCGAGCGCATCGTGCGTTATCACCCGGTGGTCAGCGATGCGCTGGAACTGGAACTGAGCCGCAGCGATGACCGCTATCAATTTCGTCTGAAAATTCCGTCAGGCAATCCGGCGCCGGCCTTCGAAGCCATCGACGCCTTCACCGCGATCTACGTGCGCACCTGCCGCAATCGCCTCGGCCGTGATTACGCGCCGCTGGCGGTTTACCTGCGCCGCCCGGAACCGAGCGATGCGCACCAATGGCACAAAGTCTTTCGCGCCCCGGTGCATTTCGGCTGCGCCGAGGATCGCCTGGAATTCGCCCTCGCCGACTTCGACAGCCACCTCGACGACGCCAACCCGGAACTCGCCGAACACAATGAAACAGTACTCAAACGCACGATGGCCCAACTCCAGCCGCTGACCTGGGAGCGCAAGGTGCGCGATGCCATTGAAGAACAACTGCCGGAAGGTGAGCCGAGCGCAGAACGGATTGCCCAGGCGTTGCACTTGAGCTTGCGCAGCTTGCAACGGCATCTGGCGGATGAGGGTTGTCGCTTTGATACGTTGTTGAACGAGAGCCGCGAGAATCTGGCGCTGCTGCACCTGCGCGATCCGCAGTGTTCGTTGAGTGAAGTGAGTTATCTGCTCGGGTTCGCTGATACCAGCAGCTTCAGCCGCGCCTTCAAGCGCTGGACGGGGATGACGCCGGGGCAGTTTCGTGATGGGTTGCGCTGATCCAGAATCAGGTCGTCTGATCTGGCGCCATCGCGAGCAGGCTCACTCCTACAGGGGGAACGCATTCCAACTGTAGGAGTGAGCCTGCTCGCGATAGCGTCCTTTAATTCACCACAAACCCCAGCTCAAAAACAGTGCCGTCAGCATCACTACTCACCCGCACCTGTCCCCCATGCAGTTGCATGATCGACTGCACAATCGCCAACCCCAACCCACCCGAATCCCCTGGTTCTGCCCGTGAAGGATCGACGCGATAGAAGCGGTCGAACAGTTTGCTCAGATGCTCCTGCGCAATCGCCGGGCCATGGTTGTGCACTTGCAACCAGCACTCACCCGGCTCGTCGCGGCGACGCAAACTGATCACTGATCCTTGATCGGCGTGACGCACAGCATTGGCCAACAGATTGCCGAGCGCCCGTTGCAACAACTGTTGATCAGCAAGCAACTCACCGTGCAGTTGATTGTCCAGCCGCAGATCCCGGTCATCCGCCAACGCTTCAAAATAATCACACAGCTCACCGCCAACGCTGGGCAAATCCAGGGTTTGCAGATTGAGCGCTCGCTCGGCCTGTTCGGCACGGGCAAGGAACATCAGGTTTTCCGCCATGCGCTTGAGCCGTTCGAACTCTTCCATGTTCGAGGCCAGGACTTCCTGATATTCCTCGGTGCTGCGCGGGTGATTCAGCGCCTGGCCGTTGCTCGCCAGCAAAGTGTGCAGTGGCGTGCGGATTTCGTGGGCGAGGTCGGCGGAGAACTGCGACAGGCGCTGCACGCTGTCGTCCAGTCGCGCGAGCATGCCGTTGAGCGCCTGCACGGGTTCAAGCAGTTCGGCGGGCGTGCCATTGGCGGGCAGGCGTTGGTCGAGGCTGCGCAGGTCGATGCCGCGCACTGCTTCGCTCAACTGACGCAGCGGTTGCAGGCCCCGGCGCAGCAACAGCAAGCCCAAGGCAAAAGCGAGCAACGCACCGAGGACAACCGACAGATACAAGCGCATGCGATAGCTGCCGAGCATCTGCTCGCGCTCGCTCAGCACCTTGCCGGCGATGATCGTCAGCGGCTCGCCGTTCGGCCCCTGCGCTTCGCCGGACAAGAGCGCCAGTTCAGCACCGTCCGGCGCTTGCCACGTCAGCACATCGGGACGCTGTGGCGTTTGCTCGCGGGGGATCGCGTTCAGCGGTGGTAGATCGCGTTGGCGTGGATTGATCGCGATCACGCTCGACCCATCCGCACGCCGCACCAGCAACAGGCTGTCGAGATTGCCGAGCATGTTCTGATACAAACGTGGTCGAGCCTGCAAAGCCCCTAGGCTGTCGCTGTCGGCGAGTAAGGCGCGCACTTGCTCCAGCCGACCGAGCAACGCGAGGTCGTCGCGGTAGGCGATTTCCGAGGCCAGCGAGCGATAGAGAAACACGGCAATGGCGCTCAGCACCAAAGCGCAGACCAATGCGAACGCCAGCGCCAGGCGCCAGGCGATCGACCTAGAGCGCATCGTCAGGGGCTTCCAGCTGATAACCGACGCCACGCACCGTATGGATCAGTTTCGGCATGTACGGGTCATCGACTTTCGCGCGCAAACGGCGCACCGCGACTTCGACCATGTTGGTGTCGCTGTCGAAATTCAGGTTCCACACCTGCGAAGCAATCAGCGTGCGCGACAGCACTTCGCCCTGGCGACTGGCGAGCAGTTGCAGCAGGGCGAATTCCTTGTTGGTCAGGGCGATGCGCTGGCCACCACGGCTGACGCGGCGGCGCAGCACGTCGATTTCCAGATCGGCGATGCTGTACGACTCGGCTTCGCGCATCGGCCCGCGCCGCAGCAAGGTGCGCACGCGCGCGAGCAGTTCGGCGAAGGCGAAGGGTTTGAGCAAGTAATCGTCGGCGCCCAGTTCGAGGCCGCGCACGCGGTCTTCAATGGCGTCCTTGGCAGTCAGGAACAGCACCGGCGTGGCGCCGCGCTGGCGGATCAGTTGCAGCAATTGCCAGCCATTGAGACCGGGGAGCATCACGTCGAGGATGATCAGGTCATATTCCTGCTGCTCGATAAAGTAGCGCCCATCGAGACCGTTGAGCGCCACGTCCACGGCAAAACCCGACTCGCCCAGGCCTTTGGCGAGGAAATTCGCGGTTTTGGCTTCATCTTCTACGACCAGCAAACGCATGGCACACCTCGATTGATAGGCACACAGGCTAGGCGCCTTCGGCGGCGTTGCCCATTACAAACTTGTAATCAGACTGACGAGGTTCTGACGAAGACCGGCGATTAAGGTGGCGACCTCAGCTTTTGGAGCCTGCCCATGACCGTCAAATACTTCGTTGCAAGCCTGATGATCGGCCTCAGTGGCGCGGCTGTCGCCAGCCCTGAACTGCCACGTCACGCCGACCTCGACCTGAAAACTGCACGCCTGCTCGCCGACACAGCGATGAGCAATTGCACCGGCACGGTGTCGGTGCTCGACCGTGGCGGCAATCTGCTGGTGACCCTGCGCGGCGATGGCGTCGGCTCGCACAACACCGCTGCCAGCCAGCGCAAGGCGTACACCGCGCTGTCGACCAAAACCGCCACTCGTTTGTTCGCCGAACGCGCTCGCAGCAATCCGCAAACCGCCAACCTCAACACCCTCGACGAATTGCTGCTGCTTGGCGGCGGTATTCCGCTGTTCGCGGCTGATGAACTGGTCGGTGCGATGGGCGTGGCCGGTTCCGGCGGCGGCGAGCAAGACGAAAACTGTGCAATCAAGGCGGCCGAGAAGGCCGGTCTGGCCACTACCCGTTCCCAATAAGGAGATGCATCGATGAATACTTTGCGCATGACTTTCGCCGCGCTCGGCCTGAGTGCTTTTTCAAGCCTGGCGCTGGCCGCCGGTAATCCGTTGAGCGTGCATGTGCTCAATCTGGAAAACGGCCTGCCTTCGCCGGGCATTAACGTGACCCTGGAAAAACATGTCGGCGAGAACTGGCAGCCTCTGGCTCAGGGTACAACCAATGAACAAGGGCGGATTGCCGAACTGTTCCCGGCCAAACAGCCTTTTGAAGCGGGCGAATACCGCGTGGTGTTCAAGACCGGCGAGTACTTCAAGAAGGTCAAGCACGACACGTTCTTCCCGGAGATCCCGGTGATCTTCGAGGTAAAACAGACCGATCAGCATTACCACATCCCGCTGCTGCTCAGCCCGTACGGCTTCTCGACCTATCGCGGCTCCTGATCCCCACAAAAATTCCCTGTTGGAACTGGCAACTGTGGCGAGGGGATTTATCCCCGTTGGACTGCGCAGCAGTCCCATTTTTCAGGGCCGCTGCGCGCCCCAGCGGGGATAAATCCCCTCGCCACAGGGGCCAGTTCCAACAGTGGATCGGCGTGAAATTCTAGATCGTGGCCAGGGCGCGCAATCGTGCGGCGTCGAGGATTTCGATCTCGCCGTACCCGAGGCCGATAATTCCCTGTCCCTGCAAATCCTTGAGGATCTGGTTGGTGGTCTGCCGCGACAGCGACAGCATCGACGCCAGTTGCTCCTGCGGCAGCTGCAGCACTCGGCGCGGCGCGTCGAGTTCGCCGTAACCTTCGGCAATCATCAGCAAGCGATGGGCCAGACGCGCAGGGGCCGGCAGCAGGCTCAGTTGTTCCAGATTGATAAAGGCCAGGCGCAGTTTGTGGCTCATCAGCTGCGCCAGATGTCGCCAGTACAGCGGCTGTTCTTCGAGCAGTTTCAGCATCGTTGCCTGCGGGATATTCAGCAGCGTACACGGCCCGACTGCATACGCATCATGGGTGCGCGGCTGACCATCGAACAGGCAGATTTCGCCGAACCAGTGCGGCGCCTCCACCAGACTCAACAACGCCTCCTTGCCCTGCTCGCTCACCGCGCCGATGCGCACCGCACCCTCGAGCACCGCGTACAAACCGCACGGCGCGTCGCCGCGCTGGAACAACCGTTGCCCCGCCGTCAGCCGCCGCTCCCGGGCCGCCGCCAGCAGGCTATCCTGAAAGGATGCCGGCAGATGGCTGAACCACTGGCCGCTTATCAGCCGTGAACGTATTTGCATAAACACTCCTGGATTGTCGCCTGCCTGACAGAGCGAACCCTGATCCCGAGGGATGATGCGATCAACCCTAACGGAGGAACAACAATGAAAAGCCTCGTCGACCATCTCAGTCAATACGCCGCCTACCACCGTGATCCGCGCAACATCGCCAGCCACTTTATCGGCATTCCGCTGATCGTGGTGGCCGTCGCGGTATTGTTGTCGCGGCCGGAATGGTCGCTGGGCGGGTTGTGGATATCTCCAGCCGTTATCGTGGCGCTGGCCTCGGCGTGGTTTTACCTTAGATTGGAAGTGAAGCTCGGCGTATTGATGACCGTGCTGATGGGCCTTTCCGTCTGGGCCGGGCATGCGCTGGCGCAGCAGAGCACCCTGATCTGGCTGAGCAGCGGCCTGGCGATGTTTGTGATCGGCTGGGTGATCCAGTTTGTCGGGCATCACTACGAAGGGCGTAAACCGGCGTTTGTCGATGACCTCAGCGGGCTGATCGTCGGGCCGCTGTTTGTGGTGGCGGAAGTGGCGTTCATGCTCGGTCTGCGCCAGGAATTGAAGCAGGCGATTGAACAGCGCTCAGGCCCGGTGACCCTGCGCGAACACAAAATCGCTCATTGAAAATTCAGGCGAGGTGCACCGCCGCGCACCTCGCCTGACGGGTTTTACAGCGTACCGAACGTCACCTGCACCGTCAGCGCGCCCTGATTGTCGGCGAGCCCGACACCGTAGCGGCCGTCCAGATCGTCGTTGATGCACAGCTGCAATTCGCCCTGCTGCCCCGGCGGAATCGGCGCCAGATCGCCGATCAGAAACGGCGCCCCGGTACTGCCGATCCGCCCGATCAACGCACCCTCATTGGCGCCCGGCAAGGTGTAACCGGGTTTGGCGATCAGCCCTGCGCTGCCGTTGCCATCGACCATGCCCCCGACCGGACTAGCGAACCAGCGCCCGCTGAGGTAACGCACCAGGCGCGGGCTCGGCCCGTTGATCTGCACGCCGGTGCCCTGCCAGGGCTGATTGGCCTGAACCTGCACCGTGGCGGTTTTCAGGTCGTTGGCCAAGGTGTCGCCGGCCTGAATTGATAACGCGGCGATGGTCAGGCTCGGGTTTGAAGTGCCGGTGCTGGGAAACACGCCATCGCCGACCAGGAACAGGTTTCGGTGATCCCAGCTGCGCTGATCCTTGTCGACCACCGAGGTCAGCGGGTTGTCGCCCATGCGGTAGGTGCCCATCAAATGGCCGGCGCCCTGGAAGCTGTATTCGTCGCCCTTGTAGGTGAACCGTCCCGGTGGCAGAAGCTTGGTCAACTCGGTGGCGCCGAGCAGTTCAGTGATGATGTGCGTGGCGAGGAGTTTCGCCTGGCGGAAGCCTTCCTTGGTGTAGTCGGACAAGTCGTAGTGAATTTCCGGGCGCGGGATGCCCAGGCGATCCTTGTACTGCGTCGACGGCACGATGTAGCAGTTGGCGTTATCCGGATCGTCCTCGACTTGTTCCACCAGAAAGCCGATGCGGAACTGGCGGGTCAGCAAGTCGTTGAGTTTTTGTACCAGCGCTGTGCCATACAACACTTGCTGCGGGCCCTTGGCCGGTGGCAGTGGATTGGTGGCGCTGCCGTTGCTGCCATCAATCAGGTCGGCGACGGTGACGTAGGGATCGCCCACCGGCCAGTTGAAGCCTTCGTTGCCGATCTCGATCCGCCACGCCGCACGCTGACTGCGAAAGGCACCGTCGCGCAGGCTCTCGATGCCCGCCGTCGACACCGGCCCGCGATAGGGAAATACCGCTTTACCTTCCGGCATCAAACCCCAGGCCAGGTAGATCGGATGATCCGCCAGGCTGCGCCCGACCTGACCGCTACTGTTGGCCACGCCTTTGGGCCACGCGGGGCTGGTGGAGTTGAGCAGCAGTTTCGGCGTCTCGATGGCATGGGCGGCAATCACATAGCGCTGGCCTACCGCGACACCAGTCCCGGTCGGTGGGCCATCGCCCAACTGGTATTGAATGAACTCGATGCCACTGATGGATTTGTCCGCCGCCACCGTGACTTTGCTCGCCACGGTTTTGTACAGCACCCGCACATTGCCGGTGTTCAGCGCGTTGTTCAGGGTGACGGTGGCGTCGTACTTGGCCTGGATCGGGCAGATCGGTGTGCAGTTGGTGTTGCCGGCACACACCCGACGTCCCGCGTAGGGCTGCGAATTGCGTCCCGCCGGTGTCGGGCTGACCACCAGTGGCAAGCCGTCAAACGACTGGCCCTGAACCGCCGCGACAAAACTGCCATCGACCAGTGACAACGGAATGCTGGTCATCGGGAATTGATAACCGTCGGGGAACGTCATCCCCAGATACGCCTGATCCGCCACATTGGCGGCCACGCCGATTTCCGCCTCGGCCCGGCAGTAAGCGCTTTGCAGATCGTTGTAGCTGATCGGCCAGTCGACACCGACGCCGTACAGTGACTTCAGGCGAAAGTCGTTGGGCACCATGCGCAGGCAGGTCGCGACCCAGTGCCAGGTGGTGCCGCCTCCGACCCGTTCATAGGTGCTGGTAAAGGCCAGTGGGCCCTTTTGCACAAGGTAGCTGACCTCGGGATTGTCCCAGCCAAGAATCAGGTCGGCGATGGTCGCGCGCGGCGCATTCTGCTCGGCCGGCTTGCGCGGCGTGTCCAGCGTGCTCACCGGTGGATAGGGCGATTCCGGGGTCTTCAGGGTCGCCGTGTAAAAACGCTCCAGATACTGATTACGGTTGGCCGGCACTTCCGGCCCCGATTCCAGTACCAACACTTTCACCCCGGCCAGACCCAATTGATAGGCGATGATGCTACCGGCCAGACCGGCACCGACGATCACCACGTCCGCTTGTTCGGTACTCATGACGACGCTCCTTGTTGTCCGCTGGCGGGAACCCCGGTGAAGTCTTCAAGGCTGGGCGGTACTTCGTTCCAGTAACCGAAGAAGAACTCGCTGTAACCCATGGGATGCGCCTGGGCGATTCTCCATGCCCAGCTCTGCGTGTAGGCCTGATCGGAAACGACCATCTGATCACCGGGCTGGTGGCTGCCGACGGCATACGGCTGATACCAGACGCCCAGCAACCACAGCTTCATGATCGAACGGGCGGCTTGTGCCGTTTGCGTGGTGGCCGGTTGCGCGCCGTTCATCAATACGGCCTCGGCGATCTGATCGGGCGGCACTTTATCGGCGAGCAGCGTTGCGTACTGGGTCAACAATGCCTGCAACACCGAGGTGGTGATGCGCGGTTCGATGAAGGCCAGAAACTGCGTCGGCAGATCGATCGGGTCGACCGAAGGCGCGATAAAGGTGAGCGGGATGCCCGTCAGGGCCGATGACAGCCCGGCGAAATTTTTCAGATCGGTGCTCATGGCTGACTCCTTGTCGCGCCCGTCGATTGTGCGCGTTCGAGCAAGTAGGTGAAGTCCGCGAAACTGGTGCGCGGCGATTCGGTGACGTGGGTGGCGGCATTACCGTGACAGGCGATGCAACTGGACGAAGCTTGCGGCACGGTGCCCTGGATGTAGGTTTCCAGAGTGGTGTTGGCGAGGAACGAAGGCGCCGGGCGGCCCAGGGGCTCGGTTTTCGAGATCTGGCACGGTGGCTGCGGCGTCAATGTCGGCCATTGCGTGCTGATCAACTGATAGTTGGCCCAGACACTCTTCGGATTCACCGTGCGCAACAGCGTCTGATAGGTGCTGTTGAGGGTTTTGGTGGCCGGCGTCAGTGAGGCCTCGCGAACGATCTGCGACGGCGTGGCCTTGACCGCCGGGTTCCACGGGCGCGGCGGTGGCTGATTGATTTGCGCCTGACTGCTGGCGTTGTAGAACAGATACGGGCCTTTGCGCTCGGCCACCGGGGTGGACTGCTCCGGCACGTTGTCGACATGTTCGAAGGTCGACCAGACCCACTGCGGCGCGCTGCTGGTCTTGTGCACGATGTGCAGACCGACCAGCCCGACGGGTTCGGCCTTGCACGATTCCGGCACCACCGGGCCCTTGCTCGGGTCGCTGTTGCCCGGGGTGTAGACCAGCGCATCGACCGTATGGAAGCTCTCGCGACGGTCGCTGCCATCGAGGACCTTCCAGGAGGCCTTGACCATCAGCGAGCCGACCTGGCGGGTGTCGCTATTGCCGCAACTGAACGCCACCGTGTTCTTCGGATCCGCCGCGAAAAACTTCTGCTGGCCCTGCACGCTGTACAGACCGTTGTTGACGATGTCGTCAAACATCGGCTGGTTGACCACGATTTCGTTGCGCGTATATACCCCGCTCTGATCGACCAGCGGCCCGCTCTCAAACGGCTGGATAAACTCATCGAGCACGTCCGGTACTTTGCCCATCTGTTGCAGCAAACGCCCGGAACCCAGGCCTTCACAGGCTTTGGGAAGGGTCGCTGGCGCGCTCCAGGGGTTGGGTGTCTGGCCGTTGGCGAGGAATATCTGATAACTCTCTTTCCAGCTCTCCCAGACCGTCGCGCCATCCTGTTGGCCGATCGGCGTGCCGGTGTTCGGGTCACCGTTGTCCAGCGCCGGCCAGTTCAAGGCGATAAACGTCTGCCACGACATTTCATCGAAGTTCTGCTGCAGGCTGGTCAGGGAAAACGGCGGGGTCGCCGTAACATCGAAAGGTATCTGCGTGGACAGCGTCGGGTCGGCGCTGGCCAGTGGGCTCAGCATTGCGCCGAACAGCGCGCAGCCGAGCCACGGCGCGGGCCGGTGGACTTCCATTCTCATCGTCATCTCCTTGGCATCAGGGCCCAGGAGATACGCCGGTCCGTCATGGACTCTTCACTGCGCCTCCTGGCACAGACAGGAGATTAGGCAAGGAACCGATCAAGGTTGTCGGGGGCGTTAGACCAAATCGAGTTAAGTCCAATAGCCACACGACAAGCCACCCTGCAGGAGCTGCGGTACGCTGCGATCTGTTGATCTTCAAAATCACTATCAAAGATCGCAGCGCCCCCAGTTCTTTGGCGTTAGAGACTGGCGACTTTCTGCCAGACCTTCGGCTTGAAGAACAAGGTTTCACCCTTGGCCAGGCCGATCAGGCTGTCGTGGTCTTTCACCACTTCGGCTTCGATCAGATCAGTCTGCCCTTCGACCTTCAATGTCACCCGCGTGGTCGCGCCCAACGGCCGGATGTCGCGTACTTCGGCGGCGTGGTGGTCTTCCAGTTCGTGTTTGGACAACGACACTTCGTGCGGGCGGAACAGCACGTGATTGTCGTCGCTCAGCAGCAGGCGGTTCGAATCGCCGAGGAAGTGATAAACGAAATCGCTGGCCGGGTTCTCGTAGACGTCGCCCGGTGAACCGATCTGCTCAATCACGCCTTTGTTCATCACCACGATACGGTCGGCGACTTCCATCGCTTCTTCCTGGTCGTGGGTCACGAACACGGAGGTCAGGTTGATGTCTTCGTGCAACCGCGCCAGCCAGCGGCGCAGCTCTTTACGCACCTTGGCGTCAAGGGCGCCGAAGGGCTCGTCGAGCAGCAGGACCTTTGGTTCCACCGCCAAGGCACGGGCCAAAGCGATGCGCTGGCGCTGACCACCGGACAACTGCTCCGGATAACGATCCGACAGCCAATCCAGTTGCACCATGTTCAGCAGTTCGTGAACCTTGGTCGCGATCTGGCTTTCGCTCGGGCGCTGGTTTTTCGGTTTCATGCGCAGGCCGAACGCGACGTTGTCGAACACGGTCATGTGGCGGAACAAGGCGTAGTGCTGGAACACGAAACCGACGTTGCGATCACGCACGTCGTGGCCGGAAACGTCTTCACCGTGGAAAACGATATTGCCGTTATCCGGGGTTTCCAGACCGGCGATAATCCGCAGCAGCGTGGTCTTGCCGCAGCCCGAGGGGCCGAGCAGCGCGACCAGTTCACCGCTGTGGATATCCAGGCTGATGTTGTCCAGCGCCTTGAACGCATTGAAATTCTTGCTGACGTTACGCACTTCGATCGACATGAATTATTCCTCCGCGGCGCTGGCGCGCAGGCGGTTGATACGGTTTTCGCTCCACTGCTTGGCCAGCAGGATGAAGAGCGCCAGGATCAGCAACAGGCTCGCCACGGCGAACGCGGCCACGTGGTTGTATTCGTTGTAGAGGATCTCGACGTGCAGCGGCAAGGTGTTGGTCACCCCACGAATGTGCCCGGAAACCACCGACACCGCACCGAATTCACCCATGGCCCGCGCGGTACACAGCACCACGCCATAGATCAGGCCCCACTTGATGTTCGGCACGGTGACATGCCAGAACATCTGCCAACCGTTGGCGCCGAGCAGGCGTGCGGCTTCTTCTTCCTGCGTGCCTTGTTCCTGCATCAGCGGGATCAGCTCACGGGCCACGAACGGCACGGTGACGAAGATCGTCGCCAGCACGATGCCCGGCAAGGCGAAGACGATCTGGATGTCGTGATCCTGCAGCCACGGCCCGAACAGGCCTTGCGCGCCGAACATCAGCACGTAGACCAGACCGGCGATCACCGGCGACACCGAGAACGGCAGGTCGATCAGCGTCACCAGCATGCTCTTGCCACGGAACGAGTATTTGCTCACGCACCATGCAGCGCTGACGCCGAACACCAGGTTCAGCGGCACCGAAATCAGCACGGCGAACACGGTGAGTTTCAGTGCCGACAGTGCATCCGGTTCAAAAATCGCGGTGAAGAACGCACCGAGGCCATTTTTCAAACCCTGCGATACGACGATGAACAACGGCAACAGCAGAAACAGGAAAAAAACCAGCCAGCCAAGGCCGATCAGGATTCTGCGCGAAGTGGCACTGCCACGGCGTGCAGCGTTGGCCGAAGAGGCGGCCGCAATAGACGATTGGGACATGTTCGCGCCTCCTTATGGGGTTTCGATGCGCCGCTGCAGCAAGTTGATCAGCAGCAACAGGACGAAGGAAACCACCAGCATCAGCACGCCGATGGCGGTAGCGCCGGTGTAATCGTATTGGTCGAGTTTGACCATGATCAGCAGCGGCAGGATCTCGGTTTTCATCGGCATGTTGCCGGCGATGAAAATCACCGAACCGTACTCGCCGACGCCACGCGCGAACGCCAGGGCAAAACCGGTCAGCCAGGCAGGCAGCAGCGCGGGCACGAGGATGTGGCGGAACACCTGCAAGGGTTTCGCACCGAGGCACGCGGCGGCTTCTTCGACTTCACGAGGGATGTCGGCCAGTACCGGCTGCACCGTGCGCACCACGAACGGCAGGGTGACGAAGGTCAGCGCGAGGGTTATACCGAGTGGGGTGTAAGCGATTTTGAAACCGAGGTCGGCAGCGAATTGCCCGACCAGACCGGCCGGCGCGTACAGCGCGGTCAGCGCGATACCGGCAACGGCTGTCGGCAGCGCGAACGGCAGATCGATCATTGCGTCGATCACCTTGCGCCCGGGGAAGGTGTAGCGCACCAGCACCCACGCCAGCAGTGTGCCGATGATGCCGTTGATGATCGCGGCACACAGCGCGGTGCCGAAGCTCAGCTTCAATGCCGCCAGCACCCGCGGTGCGGAGATGATCGCCCAGAACTGATCCCAGGTGAGTTGAGCGGCGTGGACGAACATCGCCGCCAGCGGGATAAGCACAATCAGGCTGAGGTACACCAAGGTGTAACCCAGCGTCAGCCCGAAGCCGGGTATGACGGGGGAGATACGACGCGACATAAAAGTCCTTGGTTAAAAACGCATCAATGTGGGAGTGAACTTGTGGTGAGGGGATTTATCCCCGATCGACTGCGCAGCAGTCGCAAAACCATAGTTTGCGGTTGATTTGATTTACCGCAAATGTCGGCGTTGGGGCTGCTGCGCAACCCATCGGGGATAAATCCCCTCACCACAAAAGCTCACTCCCACATCTCAAGTGCCCAAACATCAGGCTCGTTATAAGTCAGATTACTGCGCCTGATAAATCTGGTCGAACACGCCACCGTCGTTGAAGAATTTCGGTTGCGCGGTTTTCCAGCCGCCGAAGTCCTTGTCGATGGTCACCAGGTCCAGTTTCGGGAACTGCTGGGCGTATTTGGCAGCGACTTCTTTGTCACGCGGACGGTAGAAGTTCTTCGCGGCGATTTCCTGCCCGGCCGGGCTGTACAGGTGCTTGAGGTAGGCTTCGGCGATCTGCTCGTTGCCTTTCTTCTCGGCGTTCTTGTCGACCACGGCCACTGGCGGCTCGGCGAGGATCGACAGCGAAGGCACGACGATGTCGAACTTGTCCGCACCGCCATCTTCTTTCAGCGCCAGGAACGCTTCGTTTTCCCAGGCCAGCAACACGTCACCCTGACCGTTGTTGACGAAGGTAATGGTCGAACCGCGTGCACCGGTGTCGAGAATCGGCACGTGCTTGAACAGGGTCTGGACGTATTCTTTGGCTTTGGCTTCGTCACCGCCGTTGGCTTTCAGGCCGTAGGCCCACGCGGCGAGGAAGTTCCAGCGCGCACCGCCGGAGGTTTTCGGGTTCGGCGTGATCACCGAGACGTCGTTCTTGACCAGATCGCCCCAGTCCTTGATGCCTTTCGGGTTGCCCTTGCGCACCAGGAAGACGATGGTCGAGGTGTACGGCGTGCTCGCTTCCGGCAGACGCTTCTGCCAGTCGGCGGGCAGGGTCTTGCCAAGCTTGGCGATTTCATCGATGTCGCCAGCCAGCGCCAGGGTTACTACGTCGGCGCGCAGACCGTCGATCACCGCACGGCCCTGCTTGCCCGAACCACCGTGGGATTGCTGGATTTTCACGGTGTCGCCGGCGTGATCTTTCTGCCAGAACTTGATGAATTCAGCGTTGTAGTCCTGATACAGCTCGCGCGTCGGGTCATACGACACGTTGAGCAGTTCGTAATCCTTGGCAACCGCGGAACCGGCAAACACAGCGCTGGCCAGAGCGGCCAAAGCGTAACGGCGAATCGACGACATGGTGAAAGCTCCTGGTATTCGGGTGGTGGCTTTTTCTTATGACTATCTGGAATCGGGTGTGCCGGCTAAAGATCGTCCGATCGCGGCCCGAACCTTCGGCAGCTCCTACATAAATCCCCCGTAGGAGCTGCCGCAGGCTGCGATCTTTTGATCTTCACTCAGCCCGGTTGCTTACCCGGTTGCTGCAAACGAAATTTCTCTTTGCGTTCGATCTGCACGACTTGCGCGTTGTGCACAGTGATTTCCACCGCGCCAAAACGCAGATCGCGCAGGGCGCTCTGGATTTCACGCAAGATGGTGCTTTCGTCCTGACCGTCAACGCTGCGAAGGGATGCGCTCATGGTGCTGCTCCTTTGAATGGGATATGCCTGGCAGTGGGCGGCACTGCGTTCGGCGTGGGAGCAATATAAGAGAGGCGCGGATATTCTTAAAAAGACTATTTAAGAATGTTTATATAACTGAAAAACATTATGTGGCGGGGCAAGGGTTTGCGCCGATCTCAGAGCGACAGATAACCCTGTGGCGAGGAGATTTATCCCCGTTGGGTTGCGAAGCGACCCTGAAAATTTGGGACTGCTGCGCAGTCCAACGGGGATAAATCCCCTCGCCACAGGTTTTGTATTCACCACAGATTTTGTGTGCACCTCAGGTTTTGTGTCAGCTGTCAGCCAATAACAGGTGCTTTCATCCAATCAATCTCCAACGCCGGCACCGGCCGGCCAAACCAGTACCCCTGCCCCAACTCACATGCCTGCTCCAGCAAAAACACCGCCTGCTCCGCCTGCTCGATCCCTTCCGCATGCACCTGCATGCCCATGCTCCGCGCCAGCGCGATGATCACCCGAACAATCGCCGCGTCGTCCTCATCCCACGGCAAACCTGCAACAAATCCCTGATCGATCTTCAATTTCTGCACCGGCAAACGCTTGAGCCTCAGCAGCGACGAATAGCCGGTGCCGAAATCATCAATGGCCAGGCGAATCCCCAGTTCACGTAAACGGTGCATCTGCTCCAGCGCCACTTCCGGATCATCCATCACCGCGCTCTCGGTGACTTCCAGCTCCAGGTAGGCCGGATCCAGCCCGGTATCGCGCAGCACCTGCGCCACTTGTTGATACAGCTCACGACGGGCGAACAATCGCGACGAAACATTCACCGCAACAAACGACAACACCACGCCGGCCTGCTGCCACTCACACATCTGCCGACACGCCTGCTGCATGACCCAAGCGTCGATTTCGGCGATCAGCCCGGTGCGCTCGGCAATCGGGATGAATTCTGCCGGTGATACCAGACCGCGCTGCGGATGCTGCCAGCGCACCAACGCTTCGACGCCGATCAGGCGACTGGTTTTCAGGTCATGCACCGGCTGGTAGTAGACACGCAGTTCCTGTTGTTCCAGCGCGCGGCGCAGTTCAAACGCGATTTCGACGCGTTGCTGGGCGTGGACAGTGAGTTCTTCGGTGTACAGGGCGTAACCGTTGCGTCCGCTGCTTTTGGCCTTGAACAGCGCGGTATCGGCATTGCGCAGCAACTGCTCGGCGCTCAGTGCATCGCTGGGGAACAGACTGATGCCGATGCTGGCGTTGATGAACAGTTCGTGACCGTCGCTGCAGAACGGCTCCTTCAGCGCATCGTGAATGCGCTGGGCCAGTGCCGCCGCCTGCACCGGCTGTGGACAACTTTCCGCGAGCACGGCGAACTCGTCGCCGCCGAGGCGCGCCAGGGTGATCCCCGGCCCGAACAGTTCCTGCAAGCGCGCCGCCACCGCCTTGAGCAAGCGGTCGCCGACGTTATGCCCGAGGCTGTCGTTGATCATCTTGAAGTGATCGAGATCGAGCATCAGCAAGGCACAGCCGCGCTTGTGGGTCTGCGCCGACGCCAGCGCCTGCTCGGCGCGGTCGCTGAACAGCAGGCGATTGGGCAGGTCGGTCAGCGGGTCATGGTGGGCGAGGCGCTTGAGCTCGGACTCCGAGTCCTTGATCGCGCTGATGTCGGAGAACACCGCCACATAGTGGCTGATCCGCGCCTGATCATCGTGAATGACCCGGATGGTTTGCCACTGTGGATAAATTTCGCCGCTTTTACGCCGGTTCCAGATCTCGCCGCTCCACTCGCCCTGCGACTCCAGCGTGGCAAACATCGATTGATAGAAACCCGGCGGATGATGGCCGGACTTGAACAGGCTCGGCTGCTGCCCGAGGACTTCTTCGCGCTGATAACCGGTGATCTCCATGAAGGCGCGATTGACGTGCACGATCAACCCCTGATGATTGGTCACCAGCACCCCTTCTCGCGTGCAGTCGAACACCGCTGCCGCCTGACGCAAGCGTTCACGGTCTGCGTGGCGCTCACGCAAACGCGCACCAATTCCCAGAAACGCACATAAATGCGCCCGCGCGAGGAAAATCAGCCCGGCGCTGACCGCCGCAAACAGGTAACCGTTGATCAGTTGCCAGCGGGCAAGATCGACGGAGCTATCGAAGAAATTGTTTAATAAATGATCAGAACCTTGCAGCCAGACAGCGGCAAGCACGAGATAGAGCAGCGCTGCACGCAAGGCATCGCGATAAGTGGCAGACATTCGGCTGTCCATGTCCCTACAAAAAGGTTGGAATTATAGGTCAAGAAACATCCAGCGACTCTTATCTGAAAGGGCGACTGGTTTTATCTGTGTGCTTAGTGATAATGCAACGGCTGTTTTTATCTTTATCGAGGGCCCTATAGCCTATGTGGTACGAAGGTTTTCTTGGCTTGTCGGCCTGGTCTCTGGTCGCAGTCACCCTGCTGATGACCCACGTGACAATTGTCGGCGTCACGGTTTATCTGCACCGTTACTCGGCCCATCGCTCGCTGGAGCTGAATGCTGGCCTGAAACACTTTTTCCGCTTCTGGCTGTGGCTGACCACGGCGCAGAACACCCGCGAGTGGACCGCCATCCACCGTAAACACCACGCCAAATGCGAAACCGAAGACGACCCGCACAGCCCGGTCATCAAGGGTTTGTCCACGGTACTGCGTACCGGCGCCGAGCTGTACCGCGCCGAAGCGCAGAACCCGGAAACCCTGCGCATTTATGGCAAGAACTGCCCGGACGACTGGATCGAGCGCAACGTCTACACGCCGTATCCGCTGTTGGGTGTGGCGATCATGGGCGTCATCGACCTGCTGCTGTTCGGCACCATCGGCATCACCATCTGGGCGATCCAGATGATGTGGATCCCGGTGTGGGCCGCCGGCGTAATCAACGGTCTGGGCCATGCGGTCGGCTATCGCAACTTCGAATGCCGCGACGCGGCGACCAATCTGGTGCCTTGGGGCATCCTGATCGGTGGCGAAGAACTGCACAACAACCATCACACCTACCCTAACTCGGCCAAGCTGTCGGTGAAGAAGTGGGAGTTCGACCTCGGTTGGGCGTGGATCAAAGTCTTCAGCTTCCTGCGTCTGGCCAAGGTTCAGCGTGTCGCACCGATTGCCCATCGCGTGGAAGGCAAAGGCAGTCTGGACATGGACACCGCCATGGCGATCCTCAACAACCGCTTCCAGATCATGGCCCAGTACCGCAAATTGGTGATCGGCCCGCTGGTCAAACAAGAGCTGGCCAAGGTCGATCATTCGGTACGTCACCAGTTCCACCGCGCCAAGCGTCTGCTGTCGCGGGAAACCAGCCTGCTGGAAGATCGTCACCACTTGCGTATCCAGAACATGCTCGAGCACAGCCAGGCGCTGAAGGTAATTTACGAAAAACGCCTGGCCCTGCAGCAGATCTGGGTCAAGACCAGCGCGAACGGCCACGACATGCTCGCAGCCATCAAAGAGTGGGTTCACGAAGCAGAGGCCAGCGGCATCCAGTCCCTGCGCGACTTTGCCGGCCAGCTGAAAACCTATTCTCTACGCCCCACCGCCTGACGGTGTAGGAGCTGCCGCAGGCTGCGATCCTTTGATTCTCTTTGTTGAAATCAAAAAAGATCGCAGCCTCGTTTCACTCGACAGTTCCTACAGGCGTGCCGCGATGGCCGCTTGGCAGTATCCGGTAAACACCGGGAACTTCGCCCAAAATCCCCTATCTCAAAGACACTTCGCCATCCCGGCGGGCTGTACTGTGGCCGTTGTCGATTGCGGCACGCCCTTTGAGACTTGTGCCGATGGTCAATAACAACCAAAAAGACTCATCCTTCCCGCAGTGGCCCGAGGCCGCGCAAACCCTTATGGCATTGATGCACGCGCAAGGCGAAGTCGCCCGTTTGAGCGAACGCGAGCAGCTGTTCAGCTCGCTGCTGGTCAGCGTCAACGCCGTGCTTTGGGCTTTCAACTGGGAAACCCGTCAGGTGCTGTACGTCAGCCCCGCCTATGAACGGATTTTCGGCCGTTCCGCCGGCCTGTTGCTCGCCGACTACAACCAGTGGCGCGACAGCATCTACCCCGACGACCTCGAATACGCCGAACGCAGTCTTGCCGAAGTCCTGCACAAGGGCGCAGTGGAAGATCGCGAATACCGGATCATCGCCGCCGACGGCCAGGTGCGCTGGCTCAGCGACAAATGCTTTATCAATCGTCAGGACGAGCCCGGACAGCCGGTGATCATCGTCGGCATTGCCGAGGACATCACCGACAAGAAGCAGATGGAAACCGAACTGCATCGTCTGGCGACCACTGATGTGCTGACCCAAAGCAGCAACCGCCGTCACTTCTTCGAATGCGCCAACCGCGAGTTCGACGAGGCGCGTCTGCAAGGTTCACAGATGGCGTTCCTGCTGCTGGATATCGATGATTTCAAAATGATCAACGACACCTACGGCCACCCTGAAGGCGACAACGTGCTGCAACGGATTGCCGAGTGCGGGCGTGGATCGTTGCGCCGCGGCGACCTGTTCGGACGCATTGGCGGGGAAGAATTTGCTGCGGTGTTTCCGGGTTGTGCGCCGGATATGGCGATGCAGGTGGCTGAACGGTTGCAGCAGGAGATTCAGCGGTTGAGCTTCAACCACGACGGCCAGACCTTCGCTATCACCGTGAGCCAGGGCCTGACCAGCCTCACCGAAGATGACGAGAACCTCGACAGCCTGTTCGCCCGTGCGGATGCGGCAATGTACGAGGCCAAGCGCCAGGGCAAGAACCGCATCATCTCTGCCTGAATATTCGATTTGAAATGCGAACCTGTGGCGAGGGGATTTATCCCCGCTGGACTGCGCAGCAGTCCCCTGCGTTTTTTGGATCAAAAGAGGGGCCGCTGCGCAGCCCAACGGGGATAAATCCCCTCGCCACAAAGGCTCGACTCTTAAGAAAGGTGTGGGCGGGTTACTTACGCATCCGCATCAGCTCCGGCAAGCCGATCTTGAGCAACCGCGCCGTGCGGCTCTTCGCCAGCTCCTCAACGCCTTCATGCTCGGTCAGGCGCGCCATCTGCGCCGCCATGTTCATCACCAGTGCTTCGCGTGAATAGACCCCGCCGCCGAGCTGGTAGACCGAGGCAATCAACTCCCGCAATTCCAGCGGCAAACGCCAACGTGTACGCAAGGCCGAACCATAAGCCGCACCAAACTCAGCCAGCGCCTCACCGACTTCCTCCAGCTCATCCAGCTCACCACCGGCCTGCTGCCACTCCTGCAAGCAGCGCAACAGCGCCAGATCACCGAGCCGATGGAGCATGCCCGCGCAATAGCAGCGTTCCTGATCCAGGTCGAGCAAGCGCGCCAAGGTGCGCGCGTATTCAGCGGTGTGCAGCGACAAACCCCAATAACGCTCGGCATAGTCGGCCAGACACGGATCACTGAGTTTGGCACTGCGCTTGAGCGCCAGGCCGAGAATCAGATTCATGCTCTGCCCGGTGCCCAGTCGATGCAGCGCCTGAGCCAATGTCTGCACCGGCGCACCATGGTGTTGCGCGGCGCTGTTGGCCGCCGCGATCAACACCGCGGTGATTTGCGGATCGGTTTTTATCTCATCTTCCAGCAGCTTCAGGTCGAGGCCATTGGGATTCAGGCTGCGCTTCACGGCCACTTGAACGTCGGTCATCAACGGCGCGCCATCGGCTTGCTCACGGCGACGCTCAAGAAACACCGACAAGGTCATGCCCGGCGCTAGCGCCGGCACTTCACAGAACACTTCTTCCCCGGCATTGAGCAGCAAGCCCTGCAAACGGGCGGTCAGACTTTCCATGTTCAAGGGTTTGGTGAGATACGCCGTCGGCGCCAACGGAATGGCTTCGCGCACACTGGCGCTGTCATTGCGACTGCTCATCAGAATGAACGGCAGCGGCGGATTGCGTTTGCGCTGGCGCACGCTGCGCAGCACGTTCAAACCATCGACGCCGGGCAGCTCCCAATCGACGATAGCCAAGTCATACGGAATTTCGCTGAGCATCGACATGGCTTGCTGCCCATCGGCACACAGATCCAGCCGCGCATCACAACGCACGTTCAGCAATACTTGTTTGAGCAGGTCGCGCGACCACGGGTCAGCCTCGGCAATCAACACTCGCGGTACGGCGGGTAATTCAACGGCAGTCATGCGCGCTCTCCCTTGCAATGCCTGAACCTTAGCCAATGCTGGCCATTCGATACAGTGCTAAAGCGCTCGATGTGTTTCAAGGGGCGTAAAAAAACCCGCCGAAGCGGGTTTTTTGTCGATCAGGTCACACGGGGAGATCAGAGCTCGGAGAAGCACTCTTCGATGATCGCCAGACCTTTGTCCAGTTGCTCGTCCGGCGAGGTCAGCGGTACCAGTACGCGCAGAACGTTGCCGTAGGTGCCGCAAGACAGCAGGATCAGACCCTTGTCGCGCGCCTTGGCCACAACCGATGCCACAGCAGCAGCATTTGGCTTGTGGCTGTCGCCGTTTTCGAACAGCTCGACGGCGATCATCGCGCCCAGCGCGCGGACTTCACCGATCACCGGGTACTTGGCCTGGATAGCCTTCAGGCCAGTGACCAGACGCTCGCCGACTGCCTTGCAGCGATCCAGCAGGTTTTCTTCTTCGAACACTTCCATCACTGCCAGCGCAGCGGCACAAGCGATCGGGCTACCGGCGTAGGTGCCACCGAGGCCGCCTGGAGCAATGGCGTCCATGTATTCGGCCTTGCCGCAGACACCGGCCAGCGGGAAGCCGCCCGCGATGGATTTGGCGAAGGTGGTCAGGTCGGCAGCAACGCCCATCTGTTCCATGGCGAAGAAGGTACCGGTACGGCCAGCGCCGGTCTGTACTTCGTCAGCGATCAACAGGATGCCGTGCTGGTCGCACAGCGCGCGCAGACGCTTCATGAATTCTTTCGGCGCAACGTAGAAACCACCTTCACCCTGTACAGGCTCGATGATGATCGCGGCGATGTCTTTCGGCTCGGCGTCGTTCTTGAAGATGCGTTCGATGGAAGCGATCGAGTCGTCGATGCTCACGCCATGCAGTTCGTTCGGGTACAGCGCGCGGAAGATGCCGCCAGGCATCAGACCCATGCCGGCCGAGTAAGGCACGACTTTACCGGTCAGGCCCAGGGTCATCATGGTGCGACCGTGGTAGGCGCCAGTGAAAGCGATCACGCCAGCGCGGCCAGTGGCGGCACGGGCGATTTTCACGGCGTTTTCTACCGCTTCGGAACCGGTGGTGACCAGCAGGGTTTTCTTGGCGAAATCACCCGGGATCTTCGCGTTGATCTTTTCGCACACTTCTACGTACGGTTCGTAAGCCAGCACCTGGAAGCAAGTGTGGGTCAGCTTGTTCAGCTGTTCGGTCACGGCGGCGATGATTTTCGGGTGCACGTGGCCGGTGTTCAGTACAGCGATACCGCCGGCGAAGTCGATGAACTCACGACCTTCAACGTCCGTCACGGTAGCGTTTTTTGCCGACTCAGCGAAGATCGGGTGAATCTGGCCAACACCACGTGGAACAGCTGCGGTACGGCGGGCCATCAGTTCAGCGTTAGTCTTGCTCATTACAGTCCTCATTCGCCGCTCATCGGGCGGCGTGGTTCAAGGATTAAGCGGGAGGAAGCGACGGTGGCAGCATGCGATGATCGACTGCCACGGCGTTCCCGGCCGCAGAGAAAATTCCGGTTTTGAAACGACGCAAAGGGGCAGCGCTCTCGTGCCCTTTGCGTTTGCAGCGATCTTTGACCGGGCTTAGATGCCCAGGCAGAGGTATTTGATTTCCAGGTAATCTTCGATGCCGTACTTGGAGCCTTCACGGCCCAGGCCCGAGGCCTTGATGCCGCCGAACGGCGCGACTTCGTTGGAGATCAGCCCGGTGTTGACGCCAACCATGCCGTATTCCAGCGCTTCAGCGACACGGAACACACGACCGAGGTCGCGCGCATAGAAGTACGAAGCCAGACCGAACTCGGTGTCGTTGGACATCGCGATCACTTCGGCTTCGTCTTTGAAGCGGAACAGCGGTGCCAGCGGGCCGAAGGTTTCTTCCTTGGCAACGGCAGCATTTTTCGGCACGTTGGTGAGGATGGTCGGCTCGAAGAAGTTGCCTTCCATCGCCTTGCCGCCAGCCAGCACGGTGGCGCCTTTGGATACGGCGTCAGCAATGTGTTCTTTGACCTTGGCCACGGCTTTTTCGTCGATCAGCGGGCCAGTGGTGGTGCCGTCTTCCAGACCGTTGCCGATCTTCAGTTTGGCCACAGCCACTTTCAGCTTCTCGGCGAACGCGTCGTAGACCGAATCCTGAATGTACAGACGGTTGGCGCAGACGCAGGTCTGGCCGTTGTTGCGGTATTTGGAAATGATCGCGCCTTCGACGGCCTTATCCAGGTCCGCGTCGTCGAACACGATGAACGGCGCGTTGCCGCCCAGTTCCAGCGAGACTTTCTTGATGTCCTTGGCGCATTCAGCCATCAGCTGGCGGCCAATTTCGGTCGAACCGGTGAAGGACAGTTTGCGCACGATCGGGTTGCTGGTCAGCTCGCTGCCGATGTCGCCGGCGCTGCCGGACACCACGCTGAACACGCCCGCAGGAATGCCCGCACGCTGAGCCAGTTCGGCCAGGGCGAAAGCGGAAAACGGCGTTTGCGAAGCAGGCTTGAGCACCATCGTGCAACCAGCGGCCAGAGCCGGGCCGGCTTTACGGGTGATCATCGCCGCCGGGAAGTTCCACGGGGTGATCGCGGCGGTCACGCCGATTGGCTGCTTGATCACGATCAGACGCTTGTCTGGCTGATGACCCGGAATCACGTCGCCGTAGATGCGCTTGGCTTCTTCGGCGAACCACTCGATGAACGAAGCGGCGTAAACGATTTCGCCCTTGGCTTCGGCCAGCGGCTTGCCCTGCTCGAGGGTCATCAGACGCGCGAGGTCGTCCTGGTTCTCGATCATCAGTTCGAACCAGCGACGCAGCTTGCCGGCACGCTCTTTGGCGGTCAGTGCACGCCAGGCTGGCAGCGCCTTGTCGGCCGCCTCAATGGCACGGCGGGTTTCGGCGGCGCCCATCTTTGGCACGGTACCGAGGATTTCGCCGGTGGCCGGGTTATTGACCTTGATCGTCTGACCGTTGTCCGCATCAACCCAAGCGCCATCAATAAAGGCTTGCTGGCGGAACAACTGGGTGTCTTTAAGCTGCATGTCGGCTTTCCTTAACAGCACCGCGGCCTGCGCGGAGCAAATTATGATTGTAGAAAGGCGCCTCGCAAGGCTGCCGTCAGGGAAATCAGTGACCGGGTGTGGCGCATCAAGCGTGGACGTTTCGAACCACCAGCGCTGCAACACCCAGCCTAAGAGCGTTTGAAATCTCAAACGGATCGTAGGATCAAAGGGGGTAAAGGACAATAGGTCGTTCGAAAAAAAGAACAAAAACGCCGCGTTTGTGGAAATTTTCAGATCAACGAGCAAAAAGCCCTCGCGGCAACAGAACCATAGATCAGTCCCGTGAAAGCGCCAAGCGAGGGTTTTGCAGGACGTTACAGCTTTAAGGAATACAGTGATTTCAGCGGACACGCGCACTGACAAACCCCGGCATGGACGCCCCGAGCCGACCTAGGTATGATGTCGCCCGCTGCACCAGTAGCTCAGCTGGATAGAGTACTGCCCTCCGAAGGCAGGGGTCGTGGGTTCGAATCCCGCCTGGTGCACCATTGATTTAAACGAGAAAGCCCCGGACTGTGATGGTCCGGGGCTTTTTTGTGGGCGATGGCTTTATGAAAACATCGGGGATTGGAAACAAAATTACACGAGAATCGGGTTCATTAGATCAGCGGTTTTCGCCACACTGTGTAGCCTCCCTGACCCTTTGCGATCAATGTAAAGACTCGCCAGAACTGCTCGCGGAACAGCCCAAATGATTGATCAGAACGACACAGCTTATCCTGCAGCCCCTCAAGGGGAGCTTTTGCTTTTTCAAAGCTCCGAGGGACAGATACGCCTGGAATGTCGATTCGAATCCGAAACGCTTTGGTTATCTCAGTCGATGATTTGTGAGCTGTACGGTAAGGCCAAAGCAACTATCAGCGAACACATTAGCCATATTTTTGTCGAGGGCGAGTTGTCAGAGGATTCAGTTGTTCGGTATTACCGAACAACTGCCGCCGACAACAAACCTTACAACGTCAAGTATTTCAGCCTGCCATTGATTATCGCGGTGGGATACCGCGTCCGTTCCAAGCGAGGCACCCAATTCCGTCAATGGGCCACGCAGGTAGTTGAAGAATATCTGGTCAAGGGCTTCGCCATGGACGACGAGCGCTTGAGAAACCCACCCGTGGGGCGCTCACAGGTACCTGACTATTTTGACGAACTGCTTGAGCGCATCCGAGATATTCGTGCCAGCGAGAGACGGGTTTATTTAAGGGTGAAGGATATCTTCGCGATGGCGGCCGATTACGTGCCATCCAACAAGGAAACGACTGCGTTCTTTCAGATCATCCAAAATAAGCTTCATTTCGCCAGCACCGGCTTGACTGCCGCCGAGCTAATCTTCCAGCGCGTTGACGCCTCAAAAGTAGATATGGGTCTAACCAACTTTAAGGGAGATGAGGTGCGTAAAAGCGATGTCACAATCGCTAAAAACTATCTCACTCAAGAGGAAATCAATGCTCTCAATCGTATCGTTACGATGTGGCTGGATTTCGCGGAAGATCAAGCATTGATGCGCAAACAGATTTTCCTGAGGGATTGGCAAGAGAAGTTGGACCAGTTTTTGGAGTTCAATAGCCGCCAGATTTTGCAAGGATCGGGACAAACGAGTAATCAAGTAGCCGAAGAAAAAGCCCGAGCTCAATATGAAATCTATGCCGAACGACGCAGGGCTCTGAAAGAGACAGAAGGCGAACGGTCAGCCATTGAAGCGCTCCGCGGCATTTCACAAAAGAGCCAGCAGTGAGCACACGGCCTTGGATCAGGCAACCAAGAACTGGAGCAACGCCTGAAGCTCGATTTACTCCGTCGTCCAGTCAAACTCATCATATTCATCGTCATCTTCTTCCCCCTCAACCTCCTCAAAAACCTCGTCTTCCTCAACGACATCTTCTTCCGGCTGGTTCAGCAGAAATTCCTTACGTGCTTCAGTAATCGCGCGGCGCATCTCTTCGCCCTTTTCCGGGCAGTTGAGGAGTTGGGCGATGCGGTCAATTTTCGATGCCACGTTGTCCTCCAGCGTATTGGCAATGGCCCGATAGTGCGCGTTTTTGCGGGGCAATGCCAAATGGCTGAGGGTTCAGGGGGTCATTTTTTCTGCAACTGCTCGAGTCGCGCGTCGAGGTCGGCGTTCGGGTAGCGTTTGTGCAGGTTGTTGAACAGGCTGTCGGCCGCTTGCGACTGGCCGGATTCGCGCAGGCGCAGGACTTCGCGCAATTGTGCGTCGAGGCCATTGGCCGGTGCGGCGGCGCGCTTGCTCAGTTTGGCTTCATCGGCGCTGATCGCCTGGCTTTGCATCGGCGCGGCCATTTCCGCCATGGGCGCAGGAGCGGACATGGCGCCAGCGGGAGCGCTCAAGGCTTCGGGCGCGTGTTTGCGCGCCAGTGGCGCCGGAGCTGGGGGAGCGTAGTCGAATTGCGGCTGCGGTTCGGGCGTGCGTTGCACCAGCGACAACATCAGCGCGACGCCGACCAGGCTGGCGAACGCGACTTGCCAGCGCGGCTGGCGGCAGGCGTCGAGCCAGCGTTGCCACAGGCCTGGCTTCGGCGTTGGAGTTTCGCCGCGTGCGGCATTGAGAATGTACGCATCGATATGCGCTGGCGGTTCAGCGTTGTGCTGTTCGCGCACATGTTTGATCAGCGGATCTTCGGGTGTCTGGCGGGCGTCAGTCATGTCAGTACCTCCTCGGCCAGCAGCCGACGCAGTTTTTGCTGGGCGTAGCGCAAGCGGCTTTTGACGGTTTCCAGCGGTGTGTCGGTGAGGCTGGCGATTTGTGCCAGGTCGAGGTCGCCGTGGGCGCGCAGCAGAAACACTTCGCGCTGGTCGGCCGGCAGGATTTGCAGGGCGCTGTCCAGGCGCTGGCTGTCGCGGCTGAGGCTGAGCAATTGTGCAGGATCGTTGGTGTCGTCGCTGACCGCGTGGGCCTGCTCGTCGTAACTGTCGTGCAGCGGTTGTTGGGCGCCATGCTTGCGCCAGTGATCGATCAGACGATTGCGGGCAATCTGGAACAACCACGTACGAAAAGTCGCCCTCCCTTGTGGCTGACTGCTGCTGCGAATCAGGCTCAACCAAGTCTCCTGAAAGACTTCGTCAGCGAGTTCGGCTTTGCCGCTCAAGCCGAGCAGAAACCGGTACAAACCCTGACGATGACGGGCGTACAAAATCTCGAACGCCGCGCCGTCGCCCTCGCGATAACGCGCCAGCAGCGCTTCATCGCTGCTGGCGGTTGGGCTGTCTGCCGAGGCAAACAACTGGCTGATGAAACCCTTCAGACGACTCACTATTCAATCCGTCGCTCAGTGGGCAACGCATTCGCGACGGTCGAGGCGCGCAAGCTCTGCGCCAGTTCCACCAGTTGCACGAACTCGTTACGCAAGCCAAAGCGATCATCGCCCCGCGCACCACGGGCCAGTGTTTCGGTGTCCTTCAGGGTGAAGTCGCCGGTGTAGCGGCCATCCTTGAGTTGCTGGGAAAACGCTGCGACCGACGCGGCAAAACGCAGATCTTCACTGGCGGTTACGACCTGATCGGAAATCGGCCGCTCGATCAGCAGACTTTTCCCACCTTCAGGCTGTTGATAACGCACACGCAGCATCGCCAATTCTCCGTTTTTGCCGGAAACAACCGGGGCTGATTTACCGTAGCGCAGCGGTTCCAGCCACCCTTTTTCGCCCGCCGGGACAATTTCGTACAGCGCGGTCACCGTGTGCCCTGCGCCGATCTCGCCGGCATCGACTTTGTCATTGCTGAAATCCTCACGCTTCAAGGCACGATTTTCGTAGCCGAGCAGGCGATATTCACTGACCTGCGCCGGGTTGAACTCCACCTGCAACTTGACGTTTTTCGCCACCACGGCGAGGGTCGAGCCGAGTTGATCGACCAACACTTTGCGTGCCTCACGCAGGTTGTCGATGTAGGCGTAGTTGCCATCGCCGGCATCGGCCAGTTGTTCCATCAAGTGTTCATTGTAGTTATCCACACCAAACCCCAGGGTGGTCAGCGAGATCCCGGTTTTGCGTTTATCCACAGCCATTTGCTTGAGGCTGTCGAAGTCGCTGACCCCGACGTTGAAATCACCGTCGGTGGCCAGCAGGATGCGGTTGATGCCCTTGGGGATAAAGGCTTGCTGGGCCATTTGATAAGCCAAGTCGATGCCGGAGGCCCCAGCGGTCGAGCCGCCGGCGGTCAATTGCTCGATGGCTGTACGAATTTTGGCTTTCTCGCGTCCGGAAGTTGGCTCCAGTACCACCCTCGACTCACCGGCATACACCACCAGCGACACGCGATCCTGATCGCGCAATTGATCAACCAGCAACTTCAGCGTGCTTTTGACCATCGGCAGCCCTTCGCGGCGATCCATCGAACCGGAGACGTCGACCAGAAACACCAGGTTGGCCGGGGCCAGTTGCGCCACGGCCTGGTCGGAGGCTTTGATGCCGATGCGCAGCAGGCGCGTGTGCGGGTTCCACGGTGACGCGGCCAGCTCAGTGGTCACGCCGAAGGGCGAGCCATCGCTGGGCAATGCGTAGTCGTAGGGAAAGTAATTGACCATTTCCTCCAGGCGCACCGCGCCTTCCGGCGGCAGTCGCCCTTGATTGAGCAAGCGGCGCACGTTGGCGTAGGCACCGGTGTCGACGTCGGCACTGAAGGTTGAAACCGGCGATTCGGCAACGCTGTGGATCGGGTTGTCGGCGAGGGTTTGATACTGCTCGCGCGACTCGTCGCGATAGCCCTGTGGATAACTGTCGGCGGCGGGCATCGCCGCGAAACTGGCGATCGGTGCCGGACGCGCCGAGCGCTTGGCCATCGAGCCTGCGGCCATGACCGCTTCGTGTTGAACCTGAGCTTCTTCAGGTTGCGCCGGTGCTGGCACGGCGGCCGACTCCGGATGCGAGGAAACGCCACAGCCACCGAGGGCCAGCAAAACACCGAACGCAACGGGGCGCAGGAAAGGCAGAGGAAGGGACATGGGGGCTGACCTCGGGATGAAATTGAGCATTCATCCACTGAGACGGCCAGCCCTTGCGGTTCGGGTTAACCCTGCTGAAAAAATTTTTCGCGGATTATTCAGAACAGATTGAACGGCACGTTCGCCACCAGCCGGAACTCGTCGTAGCTGCCGTCAATCTGCCCGCCACTGGCCCTATGGTTGTAGACAATACTGCGCAACACGGTGTTTTTCAGGCTGCCAGACTGCACGACGTAAGCGACCATCAAACCGTTTTCATTGTGTTTGGCGCCATCCAGCCCGCGCACGTTGTAGCCGGTGTTGTGGCCGTCGCGGTCGCCGCTGTAATGCGTGCCGTCGATGCCCCAGCCCTTGGCGTGCCAGAGGCTGGCGGTCAGGCCCGGCACGCCATAGCTGGCCAGATCGAGGTCGTAGCGCAACTGCCAGGATTTTTCGTTGGGGCCGTTGTAGTCCGAGTACAGCGAGTTGGCCATGTAGTTGCCCGTGGACTCCCACACATAGTCAAAGTATTCGTCGCCGAACACTTGTTGCCACGCTGCGGTCAGGCCATGGGCACCGTGGGCGGCCGTCACCGCCAGGCTGTAGGCGTCGTTGTCGATAAAACCCAGGCGCTGTTCGCCCTGATCGCGGGTGCGGTAATAGTTGAAACTGGTTTTCAGCGCCAGGTCTGCGCGATTGCCGACCAGGTGCGTCGCGCCCAGATAATATTGTTGCCACATGTCTTCGAAGCGCGAGCCGTAGGCGCTGAGTGTCAGCCCGGCCGGGGCTGTCGCCGTGCCGCCGGCGTAGCTGATACGCGAACCACTGTAGGCGCGATTACCGAACGTCGTGGTCAGCCGTTCGCTACCGCTGCCGGTGCGCGGGATGGCGCGTTCGAAGCTGCCGGCTTGCAGCGCCAGCCAGTCGAATTCGTTGCTGTTGACCGCAACGCCTTGAAAGGTCGACGGCAAGGCGCGGTTGTCCTTGTAGCGCAGGATCGGGTTTTCCGTGAGCATCCGGCCGGCCTTGAGCTCGGTGCTCGAAACGCGCAGCTTCAGATCCCCCACGCCCAGGCGACTCCAGGTCGGCACGGCGTCGCCATCACTGTCGACCAGCACACGATCACCACCGTTGGCCACTGCACCTTGGCCGCGCTCAAGCGTGACCGCGCTGAACAATGCCGCATCAATCCCTACGCCCAGCCAACCCTGGGTGTAGCCGGAGCTGTAATTGAGCATGCCGGTCTGCACCCAGGTGATGCGCTCGCGGGTCGGTTCGGCGACGCCGTTTTTCTTGATCACCAGGTGCGTGCTGCGCTGGGTGTGCTGATTGGAATAGTAGTGACGCAAGTTGAGGCTCAGGTGGCTGCCGTCCAGCAGCCCCGTGGCCTGATCCTGCGCAGTGACCGCTTCGGCGGCCCAGCCGGGCGGAACAACCGCCAGCATCGCGACCATCGCGCGAAGTGCATGTGATTTCATCGGAACGCCTGCAAAAAGAAGGTGCACCGCCGCAAGCGCCAGAGGCTCGTGCGGTGTACCACAACCATCGGGATTCAGCGGGGTGGTGCGGACGGCCAGTGTTTGATCGGGCCGCGCCAGTTTTCATAGGCCTTGGCGCACTTCAGCAACCACTGATCGGAGAATCGCGGGGCAATCATCTGCAAGCCGATCGGCATGCCCTCAGACGTGAAACCACAGTTGATCGACAGGGCCGGTTGCTCGCCCATGTTCCACGGCACCGTGAACACGATGTGCTCGAAAGGCTGGCGCGGATCGTTGCCCGGTGAAGGCCATTCGGCCGGGAAACTGCTGACCTGATTGGTCGGTGACAAGACCAGATCGAGATCCTCGAACACCGCCGCGCAGCGTCGGCGAATCTCGAACGTCTGGTTGAAACCTTCGACCGCTTGCACCGCGCTCATCTTCGCCGCCGGCGCCGCCCAATCCTCGATGTATGGCAAGACTTTGGCGCGTTGCTCCGTGCTCAGGGCTTGCAGTTGCGACAACTGCCGGGCCCGCCAGAAATCATCGAGGCCGTCGAGCAAACGGCGATCCATCACCGGCCCGATCAACTCCACGTGCGCACCATTGGCCTCGAACAGCCGTGCAGCCTGCCGTACCGCCTCACACACTTCGTTGTCGGGCTGGAAGCCGCAACCGGGGTCGAGCATCAAGCCGATTTTCAAGCCCTGCATCGACGGTGCCTGCAGGTTCCAGTCCAGCGCCTGCGCGGCGAGACTGGTCGCATCGCGAGCGTCCGGCTGCGCCAGATAACCCATCATCAAGGCGCAGTCATCCACCGTGCGGGTCATCGGCCCGGCACAGCGGCCGGTGTAATACGGGTCTATCGGAATTCGCCCCAGCGTTGGCTTGAACCCGACCAGGCCACACCAGCCCGCCGGCAGCCGTACCGATCCGCCGATGTCGGTACCGACATGCAGCGGGCCATAACCGGCTGCCGCCGCTGCTGCCGCACCGGAACTCGAACCGCCCGGGTTGCAGCGGATGTCCCAGGGGTTGCGTGTGATGCCATGAAAGCTCGACAGTCCCGACGACAGCATGCCGAAGTCCGGCACCGTGGTTTTGCCGAGGATGATTGCCCCGCTCTCGCGCATGCGGGCGGCCGGTGGCGCGTCTGCGGTTGCCGCCATCAGGCTGCTGGCGCGCGACCCTTGAGGAATGCAGTCGCCTTGGGTGGCGATCAGTTCCTTGAGGGTCACCGGCACACCATCGAGCCAGCCGCGCGGCGCGCCTTTGCTCCAGCGCTCGCTCGACGCCCGCGCCTGCTCGCGCACACGCTGTGGATTGAACGCATACAGCGCACCGATGCTCGGCTCCCACCGTTCGATGTGGGCCAGCAGGTGATCGTAATACTCCAGCGGAGACAACTCGCGACTGGCGAACAGGGCCAGCAGTTGGGTCGCCGGTAATTCGTGTAATTCCATCATCCAGTAGCCATCCGTGCCAAGTCCAAGGTGCGCACTCTGCATCGTTTGCCTCAACGCTCCGCGACCAGTGCCGACGCGGTCTGGGCAGGCTCACGCCCGCCAAACCAGGTCGCACAGCCGACACCCACCGCGCCCATCACCACGCAGTACGCCACGCACACCCAAGGGCTCCATGGCATCAACGCAATCAGCAGCAACGGCGTGGTACTCGCCCACAGGGCATAGGCAATGTTGTAGGTAAAGGAAATGCCCGACACGCGGATGTGCGCCGGAAACAGGCTGACCATCACTGATGGTATTGCGCCGACCACACCACAGCTCAAGCCCGCCAACGCGTATGCCAGCCCCAGCCAGTTGCCGCCGCTGATCAGGCAGCCATACAGCACGGCAATGCCCATCGGCAGCAGCACGCTGTACAGCTTGACCGTGCGCCAGGCGCCGATGCGGTCAACGATCAGGCCGGCAATCACGCAGCCGATGTTGAGAAAGACGATGCCCAAACTGCTCAGGCCAAAGGTATGGCTGGGGGTCATGCCAAAACTCTTTTGCATGACGGTCGGGGTGATCACCACCAACACCACCACGGCCGAGGTCAGTACACAGGTCAAAATGAACGCCGGCAGCAACATCCCGCGGTGTTCACGCAGCACGGTGCGCAACGGCAGTTCGGCATCGGCTTCACGGCGTGCCTGCAAGGCCATGAACACTGGCGTTTCGCTCAACCAGCGACGCAACCACACGCCGATCACTCCGAACAATCCGCCGAGCAGAAACGGCAGGCGCCAGGCGTAATCGAGGATTTCCGCCGGGGTAAACAGTTGCGCCAGCAGGGTCGCGGTCAGCGCCCCCAGCAAATAGCCGAAGGTCAGTCCGGCCTGGAGAAACCCCAAAGCGTAACCGCGATGCCCGGCAGGTGCATGCTCGGCGACGAACACCCAGGCACTCGGCACTTCACCCCCCACCGCAGCGCCTTGCAGCACGCGCAAGAGCAGCAACAACAGCGGGGCGAAATAACCGATGTGCTCGTAGGTCGGCATGATGCCGATCAGCAGGCACGGCAACGCCATCATCAAGATGCTCAGGCTGAACACGCGCTTGCGGCCCAACTGATCGGCGAAGTGCGCCATCAGGATCCCGCCCAGCGGCCGCGCCAGATAACCGGTGACGAAAATGCCGAAGCTTTGCAGCAGTCTCAGCCATTCCGGCATCTCTGGCGGAAAGAACAACTGGCTTAAGGTCAGGGCAAAAAACACGAAGATGATGAAGTCGTAGATTTCCAGCGCGCCACCGAGCGCAGCGAGGCCCAGGGTCTTGTAGTCAGACCTGGAAAACTGGTGGGGCCGCGAGCCATTTAGGGCAGTCATGGGCGAACTCTGAATAGACGAACTGGAGAGAGCGGCGCCGGCTGACAGGGTCTGTAGGAACCTGCCCACTGGTGCGCCACCCGATCAATTTCAGCAGCGCGATATCGTCCATGCAAAAGCGTCGTCGGACAACCAAACCCGAGCTCTGTGCTGCTTTTTAGTCGAAATCTGTACATTGAGTTTTCGTTCGATTAAACAATAATCAGGGCCTCCCTAACTCCCTGAATATCTGGCCAATCATGGAAGAAATTACCCGTAACTTCGTCGATTTTGCTAATCCAGACATAGAATCCATTGCCATCATCCGGGGCCGCGTCCTACAAGCTTTGCAGCAATATTTGCTGGAGCGCGACTTCAAACAGTTGATGCCGATCCTGATGTCGCCGATCACCGATCCACTGAACCACGCGGTGTATCCGGCCGAGATCCAGTACGAAGAACGACGCCTGAAACTGACGGCGAGCATGATCTTCCACAAGCAGTTGGCATTGACCGCCAAGGGTCACGAAAAGATCTTCATCGTGGCGCCGAACATTCGCCTGGAAAAAGCCGAGATCAAGGATTCCGAGAACCACTTGCTGGAGTTCTCGCAGTTCGATTTCGAGATCCGCGACGGCGACATGCACCAGGTCATGGCCCTGATCGAAGGCCTGATCAAGCACGTGTTCAGCGAAGTCAGCCAACACTGCGCCGCCGAACTGGCGCAGCTCGGCCGGCAACTGCCGCACTTCGCCACCGCCTTCCCGATCTACAGCTCCGACGCGTTGCGCGCCGAGCATGGTGACGACTTCGAGAAGATCATGTCGGCGCAAGCGCACACGCCGTTCTTCGTCACCAACTACCGCCGCGAATTCTACGATCGCGAAACCCCGGGCAAGCGCGGGACCTACAACAACTATGACCTGATCTATCCCGATGGCTACGGCGAAGCCCTGTCGGGCGCCGAGCGCGAATTCGAATACGAACAGATCGTCTACCGCATGAACGAACTGTCGATGGACCTTGAGCCGTTCGCCAACTACCTGGAAGTCGCCCGTCGCGGCTTGCTGCACCCAAGCGCCGGTGGCGGCCTGGGCATCGAACGTCTGCTCAAGTTCATCTGCGGCAAACGCCGCATCCGCGACGTCGCGCTGTTCGACCGCACCGTCGGTACCAGCTTCCTGTTCTGACCCGCACTGATTGCCCTCGCCTGCTCCCGCTCCGGCGGCGGCAGGCTGTGCCATGGAGAAACACAATGTCTGCACCACTGCGCATTCACTGGTGCTCACCGCTGGACAGCGGTCAGCAAAAGGCCTCGGAAAAATACAACACCGGCGCTCTCGATTTTGCCGGCATCGTCGACTTTGCCCAGGAAGCCGATGAGTTGGGCATCGACTCGCTGTTGATGGGCATCAGTTATCACATGCCCGATCCGCTGCCGATGATTGGCGCGCTGGTGCGTGAAACCGAGCGGGTCAAATTCATCCTCGCCTACCGTCCCGGCCTGGTGCCGCCGACGTTGTTCACGCAGATCGTCAACACGGTTTCGTGGATGTCCGACAAGCGCATTTCGCTCAACCTGGTGGCCGGCATTTCGCCGGACGAGCAAGCTTATTACGGCGACTTCGTGGCCCACGACGGACGCTATGAACGCACCGGCGAATTCCTCGACATCCTGCATCGGTTCTGGAACGGCGAATCGCCGCTGACCTATCACGGCGCGCACTACCGCATCGAAAAAGCCCAGTTGGGCCTGCCGTTCAAAGACGCTGAGCGCCCGCGTATTTACCTCAGTGGCGCTTCGGACATCGCCCAGCAGATCGCCATCCAACACAGCGATTGCTGGCTGCGTTACGGCGATACGCCTGAAGGTATTGCCGAGGCCAGCCGCACTGTTCTGGAATCGGGCTGCTCGGTCGGCATCCGCATGCACGTACTGGCTCGCGAAACCCGCGAAGAAGCGCTGGCGGCTGTCGAAAGCATGATGGAAAACCCTGACGAACAGCATCGTGAATGGGTCCGTGAATTTGTCGGACGCTGCGATTCGGAAGCGGTGAAAACCTCGTTCCGCCTGGCGGAGAAGGCACAGCACGACTGGTTATCGCCAATGCTCTGGTCGGGGGCGGTGGCGTATCGCGGCGGCCCGGCGCTGTGCGTGGTTGGCAGTTATCAGGAAGTCGCCGAGTACTTGTTCGAATACAAAAAGGTCGGCGTCAGCGAGTTCATTTTCTCCGGCTGGCCAACCCGCGACGAAATGCGCCGTTTCTGCAAGTACGTGCTGCCTTACCTGCGCGAACTGGAAACGATCTGGGATCGCGATCATGCCTGAGGCCCGCGCCGATGCCCGCCACAGCGCCATCCGCTGGTTTGGCGCCGGTCTGCTGTGCGCCTTGCTGGCGGAACAGACCGTGCTGTTTGCTGTGCCGCTGATGATTTATCAACTGACCGGCAACGTGCGCTATTCCGGCGTCGCGTTTGCCCTTGAATGGCTGCCGGCACTGATTGCCTATCCGTTTGCCGGGTTATTGGCCGACCGTTTTGGCGGCCGACTGCTGTTTCGCACGGCCAACACGGCGCGCGCGCTGAGCCTGGGCGTCACGCTGTGGATCTGCTGGTATCAGCCGCAGTGGATGATCTGGGCGTTGATCGGCAACGGCATCGTGCTTTCGGTGTTGATGGCGCCGGTGCGCATGGCGGTTGAAAAAAGCGTGCCACTGATCGCCGGTCCCGAGCGTCTCGCGCACTGTCAGTCGCTGGTGCAGAACATGGAATTGCTCGCGATGGCGCTCGGTCCGGCACTCGCCGCTGGCCTGGCGATGTACACCGACAAGCGCTGGCTGCTCGGCCTGGCGGCGGTGGCACTGTTTGCCGCGGCGCTGTTCTGGCGCGGACTGCCCACGGCGCGCGCGGCGGCCAGCGGCCCGAGCAGCGTGTTCAACGATCTGGCCCTCGGCTGGCGCCTGCTGCTCGGCAATCCACCGGTGCTGACCCTGGCCGGACTGAATTTCACCATTAACCTGGCCTTCGCCGCGGTGCTGAGCGCCAACGCGTTTGTCATCAGTGGGGTGTTCAGTGCCGCCGACGGTGTCTTTGGCCTGATGAACGCCGGGGCCGGCGCGCTCGGGCTGCTGAACTTCATTCTGGTGCCGCGTCTGCTGGCGCGCATGTCGATTTATCGACTCGGTGCGCTGGGTTTTGCCTTGCTGTGTCTGGGCCTGATCTGCATGGGCGTGGCCAACGGCGTGTTGCTGTATGCCCTGAGCTTTCTGCTGGCAATGGCCGGTTGTGCGTTGTTCAACGTGTTCAACCGTACGCAGCGCATCAAAGCGATCGACCGCGCCCACCTGGGCAAAGTCATGGGACCGTTTTACCTGGTCAACCTGCTGTCCTACCCGCTGGGCGGCCTGTTGACCGCCAGTGTCGGCCACGTCTACGGCGCGCAGGTGCTGATTCTGGTGCTGGCACTGGTGCTGACCATCCCCGGCACTTTGCTGTTCATCCTGACCACCCGGCGCTTTCAACTGGCCCTGGGTGGTCCGTCGCTCGCCATGGAGGCGTCTCAATGAAAGCCCTGCCGCACTGCGTGCTTGCCACGGTCGAGTCCGACTCGCACATGTGGAACCTGGTGTATTTGCAACTGTGGCTCGCCGAGCATGGTTTGAACGTGAAAAACCTTGGCAGCTGCACCCCGATCGACGCCGTACTCAATGCGCTCGAACAGCGCCGAACCCAACTGCTGGTGGTCAGCAGCGTCAATGGCCACGGCTACTCGCAAGGTCTGGAGCTGATTCGCCAGGTACGCCAGAAGCACCCGCACCTGCCCTGCGTGATCGGCGGCAAGTTGACCACCTCCGAGGATGAAACCCTGGCGGTTCGCCAACCGTTGATCGAGGCCGGCTACCACCAGGTGTTTGTCGGCCCCGACGCGATCGAATCCTTCAGCGGTTACCTGGCCACGCTGCATGCGCCAGCCGACGCCGAACCTGCACCCGCCGTTAGCGTGCCGTCCTGGGGCTGATCCCCACCACGGCTGACTTCGCTCAATCAAGGATATCCACGATGCACATCGTTATCGTCAACCGCTGGCCGCGCTTTCGTGATGAGCGCCGCTGGGACAACGAACTGACTCGCTACGAAGACTTCTTCGATCATCAACAACACCGCATCAGCTACGTGGTCGATGCCCCCGGCGCCGAAGGCGTGCTTGCCCCGGCGCAGCACATCGCCCATCAGGTGCAGGTCAGCGACGTCAATCAATACGAGCAGCTGCTGGGTGCGGTTCAGCAAGTCATCGAGCGGGTGGGCCCGGTCGATCAGTTGATCGCACTGTCGGAGTTCACCCTGGAAATCGCCGCGCGGGTGCGCCAGACCCTGAACATTCCCGGTGACGGGCCGGACGAAGTGGCGGTGTACCGCGACAAGGCCCGCATGAAGGAAATTCTTCAGGCCCAGGGCCTGCCGGTGCCGGCATTTGCGCGCTGCCAATCGGCGGAACAGGCCCTGCACTTTGCCCGCGAGATCGGTTTTCCGCTGATCGTCAAACCGGTCGACGGTGCCGCCAGCATGGGCGTGGAAAAGGTCGAAAACGAAGCGGCGCTGCGCAACCTGCTCGACACCCTCGACCTCTCGCGTTACGAGATCGAAGCGTTCATGCACGGCCAGACCTACCACATCGACGGCTTCGCCGATGTCGACGGCAGCGTGCCGTTTCAAGTGGTCTCGCGCTACATCAACAGTTGCCTGGATTTTGCCAAGGCGCAGCCATTGGGTTCGGTGATTGTCCAGGCGTCGCCCTTGCGCACGCGGATCGAGGCGTTCAGCCAACAGATCCTGCGCGCGCTGAATTTGCGCTGCACCGCGTTTCACCTGGAGATTTTCGTCGAGCCGGACGACTCGCTGGTGTTCCTCGAAATCGGTGCGCGGGTCGGCGGCAGTGAAGTCCCGCACCTGATCAACAAGGTCTTCGGGGTCAATCTGTACGAGCACTGGCTGCGCCGCCTCGCTGGCGAGCAAGTGCCATTGCCGGCGAACGACGAAGATCCGAGTGGCGGCTGGCTGGTCATCCCCAAACCGGCACAGTTGCCCTGCCGCGTCGTGCAGGCGCAATCGCTGCGCGACACCCTGCCCAATTTATGGCGCGAGTTGCTCCCCGAACCCGGGCAGATCCTCGAAGCCGGCGGCAGCTACGACGCGCTGCACAGCGGCCGCTTCATTTTTGTCGGTGGCAGTGAAGACGCAACTGAACGCGACATCCACCACACCACCCAGACGTTCCAATTCCAGGCAGAACCGCTATGAACGCCAATACCTCCCAAGCCTGGAACGACGAGCCGTTGCTGGGTCAGCTCAATCATTACCTGCGCGCCGATGAACGCCGCGCCGTCGCAACCATTGGCGAACGCCTGATCGATGCGGCGGGCGGCCTCGAAGGGCTGACCGATTACAAACTGATGGTCGCCTACGGTGGCGGCAAGGACAGCTCCTACACCGTGGCCATGCTGCGTGCCACGCAGTTGCACCTGTCGGTGCTGCATGGCCGCACGTTCCAGCTGCGCATCGCCAACATGCGCCACGCCGGTGTGCCGGATGCGGTGATGGCGAACATCGACCGGGTTTACCGCGCCTTGCACCTGTTCGACGATCCACGCGTGGAAATGCTGGTGGTCGATCACCAGCAGATCCGGCCGTTCGAGCGCCACCTGCCATTCCCGGACGATGTGCAGGCGATGAACCGTTTCGACGTGTTGATGAACGGCCATCGCACCGCCGGTGACGGGCGACCGACCTTCTGCAACAGCTGCAACCTGGCCGTGGCCGATTTCTATGGGCGGGCGGCGTGGTGGCAGGGCGGCGTCGATGCCGTCGTCACCGGCGACTCGCGCAAGGAACAGAAGCACTATTTCACCTGGATCATGCGCCTGGCGCAGCGTCTGGGCCTGAATGTCGATGAATGCCGCCGCCAGGGTTTTCGCGGCCTGCTGCAAGCGCTGGACGGCGTGGCGCAAAGCTATTTTGTCGAGCTGTTCGGTGAAGGTTTCGATCAGCAGCGCGAGGAACGACGCGTCGCATGCGGTGATGAGCATGCTGATCCGGAGTTCGTCAGCATCTACGATCTGGTCAGCTACAAGGTCGAGGATCACTGGGAACTGATCACCGAGTTTCTCGATTTCCGCTTCGAAGAACTGGCGTTCAGTTTCACCGAATCGGACTGCGCCAACCCGATGTTGATGGCGCACTTTCGCGGCCTCAAGGCCGAGTACGTACAGGGCCGCCCTTACAACCAGGGCATTGCCGAATACCTCGAACTGGCGCAGGCATTGATGCGCAAGAAAGAGATGCCCCAGCGCCTGATCGATCTGGCCATGGCCGCGTATGCCGACGAACAGGGCATGCAGGCACGCCGCGATCTCGCCGCACGCTTCGCCGTGCAGGCGTTCGGCCTCGATGAGGCGCAACTGGTGTGCATGCAATTTGCCCCGTTCGTTGACCGTGGCCGTGAGCTTTCAAGCTTTCTCGGGCTGTGCCACGCGCAGCACCTGGGCAACCTCGATGCCCTGCACCGGATCCTCGCCGGCGAACACAACGAGCCGGCCCTCAGCCAGTGGCTGACCGAGGTCAGCGGCCTGCCGTTGCCGGCCTTGCGCAGCCTGTACGCGCATCAACGGATCGATTTCGACAGCGACGCGACGCTGATTGCCCGGGTTCGTGCCGGCGATCCGCACAAAGGCCGAATCAGTCGCTACGACCCGGCCACCGGCGAAACCGTGGTCGAACTGGTCTCGGGACGCTGACGCATGACAGCGTTCAGCGGTGGCCATTTTCAACAATTCATCGAGCGTGCCCGCGCCCGCGACGAGCTGGTGGTGCAGCCGCGCATGGGCTTTGGCGCACTGGGCCAGATGCGCGCCGGGCTGGCCAGTGTCGCCGCCCTGCCCTGCGCGGCCATCGGCACCATCACCCTCGACAGCTACACGCGGGTCGGCGATTACCAGAGCGCGCTGCAGTGCCTCAACAGCTCGGCGCCAATGAACGGTTTCCCGATCATCAGCCACCCGATCGAAGCGGTGCGCAGCATGCTCGCCGGGCTGTATGGCGCAGACTTTCCGATCCAGATCCGCCACGGCACCGCCAAACCGCAGAATGTGTTCCAGCGCCTGGCCGCTTTGGGCCTCGACGCTACCGAAGGCGGCCCGGTGTCGTATTGCATGCCGTACAGCCGCTTGCCGCTGGCCGAGGCGGTCAGCGCCTGGGCCGAAAGTTGTCAGCTGCTGGCGGGCGCGACCGAGCATGCGCATATCGAGAGTTTTGGTGGCTGCCTGTTGGGGCAGTTGTGCCCGCCCTCTCTACTGATAGCCATGACACTGCTCGAAGCGCTGTTTTTCCGCCAGCACGGGGTTCGCGGGGTTTCGCTCAGTTATGCCCAGGGCACCTCGATGGAGCAGGATTTCGGCGCCTTGCAGGCCCTGCGCGAATTGGCCGCCGAGTATCTGGACGGCGATCACTGGCATGTCGTGGTGTATTCCTACATGGGCGTGTTTCCGACGACCAACCATGGCGCGCGGCGCTTGATTTGCGACAGCGCGCGCCTAACCCGGGCCGCCGGTTGCGAACGGCTGATCGTCAAGACCGTCGCCGAATCGCGGCAGATTCCGTCCGTCGAGGACAACCTCGACGCCCTGCGCATGGCCGCCGACGTGGCCGCCGGCGACCTGCCGACGATCGACGCGAGCAGCACCGGTTACTACCAGGAAACCCTCTTCGAAGCGCGGCAACTGGTAGACACCGTGCGCAATCTGCACGCCGACATCGGCCTGGCATTGATCCAGGCGTTCGCGCGCGGCTTGCTCGACATCCCTTACTGCCTGCACCCGGACAACCCCGGCCGCGCCACCACCCGCATCGACGACAAGGGCGCGCTGCGCTGGGGCAATACCGGCAGCCTGCCGTTGCCCCGCAGCAGCGGCTGGTCGCTGAATGGCCCCGGCGTCAGCTCCAGCGAACTGTTTCAGATGTTGCATTACACGGTGAATCGTTATGACCAACCCTTGCATTGATTTAAGCCTGGCGCCGTTGATTCTGGTCGACGCCTATTCCACCGGCGCGCTGTTGGCGCGCGCGCTCGCCGGGCAACGCCGCTTGCTGCATGTACGCTCGCGCGCGCACATGCCCGATGCCTTTGCGGCGAGCTGCCCGAAAGAGCTGTTTGCCGAGGACTACAGCGTCGCCGACGCAGGCCTCGATGCACTGGTCGCGACACTCGCCGCACAACAACCGGCGGCGGTGCTGACCGGCAGTGAATTCGGCGTGGAACTGGCCGATTTGCTGGCCGCGCGGCTGGGCCTTCCCGGCAACGATCCGGCCACCTCCGCCGTGCGTCGCGACAAATCGCTGATGGCCGAGCGCGTGGCGCAGGCCGGCCTGCCCGTGGCGGCGCAACTGCGCACCCGATCAATGGCTGAGGCACTGGCCTGGTTCAAGGCACGCGGCGGCACCCGCGTGGTCGCCAAGCCGCTGGACAGCGCCGGTTCCGACAACGTGTTCATCTGCGACGATGCGCGGCAATTGCAGGCGGCCGTCGAGTCGATCCTCGGTGCGACCAACCTGATGATGCTCAACAACGAGGCCCTGCTGTTGCAGGAATACCTGAGCGGCGATGAATACGTGATCAACAGCGTCAGCCATCAGGGCGAGCACTGGATCACCGACGTCTGGAAATGCTCGAAAACCTTCGCCGCCGATGGCCGCAAAATCTACGACCGCGAAGACCTGGTGCCGGCCGAAGCTGCGCAGCTGCCAGCACTGATCGAGTACGTGCAAGGCGTGCTCGATGCCTTGGGCATCGTGCACGGCCCTGCGCACACCGAACTGATTCTGACCGCCGACGGCCCGCGCCTGCTGGAAAGCGGCGCGCGGCTCTCCGGCCTGGCTTGCCCACCCGCGCTGCAAGCCGCCACTGGCAACGATCAAGTGGCGCTGACGTGCCTGAGCTATCTCGACCCGTTGCGCCTGGCGCAATGGCCCAAGCGTTATCGGCTGCTGCAACACGCCAAGTGCCTGAACCTGATTGCCCATCGCCCGGGCCTGTTCGCGCAGAGCCAGGCGCGCCAGCGCCTGGAAAGCCTGCCGAGTTTTCATAACGTCAGGTTTCGTTTCGCCGAGGGGGCAAGGATGGCCCCCACCATTGACCTGAACAGCTCCCCGGGCGCGGTGTTTTTGCTGCACCCGCTGCTCGAACGCATCGACGCCGATTACGCCGCGTGGCGTGGATGGGAAAGGGACTGGTTGTAACCACAGACACCCCTGACAACGGGGTTTAACAAGGAAGAGAGCCATGAGCCTGCATACCCGAACCAAACGACTGAGCGTTCCTCAACTGGTCGCGATGAAGGGGCAACAGAAAATTGTCTCCCTGACCGCGTACACAAGCCATATCGCCAAATTGATGGACCCCATCGTCGACTTCATCCTGGTGGGGGACTCCACCGCCATGGTCGGTTATGGCCGCACGTCGACCCTCGACATGAGCCTGGAGGAAATCATCGCGCACACCCGCGCCGTCGTCAGCAGCACACGGCTGGCCTGTGTGATCGCCGACATGCCGTTTGGCAGCTATCAGGAATCGCCCCAGCAGGCCTATCGCAATTGTGCGCAGGTGATGGCGCGCACTGGCTGCGACGCCATCAAGCTGGAGGGTGGCGCGGTGCTCGCCGACACGGTGGAGTTCCTGGTCAAACGGGGCATCCCGGTAATGGCGCATATCGGCCTGATGCCGCAGTACGTCAACGCCATGGGCGGCTTCAAGGCCCAAGGCATGAACGAGACGGCCGCGCTGGCGATTGAAGCCGATGCACGCGCGCACCTTGAAGCCGGTGCTTTCAGCCTGCTGCTTGAAGGGGTGGCCGAAGGGGTCGCACGCCGGGTCACCGACTTCTCGCCAATGCCGACCATTGGCATTGGCGCTTCACCGGCGTGCGACGGCCAAGTGCTGGTGACAGAGGACATGCTCGGGCTCGGTGGCGATCATGTGCCACGCTTCGTCAAACAGTACGCCGATGTCGGCGCGCTGATCACGCAGGCGTGCGAAGCGTTTGCTACGCAGGTTCGCGACGGCACTTTCCCTGAGCCCAAGCACTGCTACGGCATCAATTGAACGTCAGGGCCTCAGCTTTCATCCTGAATGGCCTGAGTGAGCATCTTCAACGCCTGGGTAATGTCCTTGCTCCAGTCGATGGTGTAGCTCAGGCGCAGGTGATGCTGCCAGGCCCCTTGCTGGCTGAATATTTCGCCGGGAGCGATAACGATGCGTTTGGCCAACAGACGCTCGAACACCCGGCGCATGTTCACCGGCCGCGTCGCCTCGACCCAGAACGCGGCACCGCCCAGCGGCGCGACGATGCGCAACTGGCCTTCGGTGTGCTCGTGCAGCATGCCTTGCATGCGCTGCATGCGCCCGATCAACAGGCTGCGCAACATCTGCGTGTGCTGATCGATGCGCCGCGTGGTGAACAAGCGGGCAATCGCCTTCTGCCGAATCGGCGACAGGCGAAAGGCTCGCTCAAGAAAAAGACGATGCAGCTCGGGCCCCTGAAACCGGCTCAACACATAGCCGTAAGGGGCTTCCGAGCCGATGATCTTGTCGAACGTCGAAAACACCACGAGGCGCTCGGGGTCGGCAAAATCACGATAACGGGTGGCGCCCGGCTCGAAACAGAACTCGCCGTAGCTGTCATTTTCAAACAGCCAGATACGCCGCTCGGCCAACCAGCGGCAGATCAGTTTTTTATCTTCGCCAGGCATCAGACTGCCGTGGGGAATACTCACCGTCGACGACAACACGGCCAGGCTGATGGGCTCGCGCTGCAACAACAGTTGCAGCTGCGGCAAGTCGAAGCGGCCATCGTCGCCCAACGGCACTTCGATCACGCGGATCTTCGCCGCATGCAACTGGCGCAAAATCGCCCAGGAACACGGCGACTCCACCAGCGCCACGGTGCCCGTCAATTGCAGGGCTTCGAGGGACAATTCCAGCACGCTGCGCAAATCGGAGCCGATATACACGTGTTCGGCACGCCAGTAGCAGCGCGTCGAGCGGGTGTAGCGATCAGCCAGAACACTGCGCAGCTCGGTTTCGCCAAACGGTTGATAAAGCGGCGCATGGCTGCGTGGATATTGGCGCGTCAGCTCGCGCTCGGTCATCAGCAATGGATTTTCCAGCGACAACAACATGGCCGGGGCATCACTGCTCAGCGCCAGCATGCCGGGTTGCCGGGCACTGGCGAAAACGCTGTCGAGCAGGTTCGGCGAACCCTCGCTGACCAGTGCCGAAGGCATTGCCCGGGTGTAGTAACCGAGCTTCGGTCGGGCGTAGATCCGCCCCTGGTCTTCCAGGAGTGAATAGGCGTATTTGGTGGTGGACACCGACACGTTCAAACGCTGCGCCAGTTGACGCAGTGACGGCAGTTTCTGCTCTCCCTCGGGACTCGCGGCTTCGATCAGTTCGACGAGATAGCGGTAAACAGCCTGGTAGGCAAATGTCGAATCTTTACTTGGGTTCATGCTCAATCGCTTTAAATCCTGGTGCGTTAGGTACTGCGCTCGCCCCTCAAAGGTCAAGACCACGGGGCAAACACTTGCACTCGGCCATCCATGCCAACGCTCGGACATCGTACAGATGCCAGTCGGTCTAAAAGCGTTTTCAGCAGTGGGCGTTTTCGATAGTCACACATGTGCCCGAAGATGATCGGCACGGCATTCTCCCCGGACCCGCGTCGAGTGCCAGACACATGGCATCTTCGACAGTCCCGGTGACCATTTCCAGCGTTCAGGGTTAACCCGTTTGCAAAGGGTAGCGTACACCCGCATCGGCGCGAGGTGAGGAACAGACCGTCAGCACGAGCCTGCGAATGGGCCTGTAGCGCGAAGGGGGGGCGCTGGGATAGTGCTCGCTTTCAGCGGCCGACGCCAACCGTTAGCGCGCGCCCCGAACGGAGCGCGCACTTTTTCAGCGTTTCATCAGCGGTGATAACGCCGCACGGCACTGCTGTTGCGCAGGACATGGCCTTTGATTTTTTCCATCAGCTCGGCGCGGGTCAGGCCGGCGGGCAAGGCGTCCGGGGCCAGGTCCAGGGCGTAGATCTGAATGATGTAGTGGTGCGCACTGTCGCCTACCGGCGGGCAAGGCCCCATGTAATGCGTGTTGCCTTTGCTGTTGGTACCGCCGACGCCTTCCAACGCCGACTTGGCGCCGACACCTGCCGCAATCTGCCGGGTGTTGGCCTTGATGCCGTAGTGAATCCAGTGATCGACGCCCAGGCCTTTCTGCCCGTCCGGATCATGCATGACGATCGCGTAACTCTGGGTCCCTGCGGGGCCGGCGTTCCAGCTCAGCGCCGGCGACTGGTTCTTGCCGCCGCAACCGGCGGCATCACTGGCAGCTGCTGAGGTGAACAAGCGGTTATCGGACACGCCAGGGATGCTCAGGGTGAAACGCTCCTGGGCCTGCGCCGGAAACTGCACGCAAAGGGTGACAGCGATCGCCGCCAGCCATGGGTTGAGAGAGGTCAAACGGGTCATTCCGGGAGCACCTTGTGCAGTTGGGCCATCGTCGGCCTGCAAACTATAGCCGTACCGTTCGTGCCGTGGCAGTGGCAAATGGCTGAACCTCACACCGTGGCGCAAACTCGTAAGAGAAATGCCTGCGAGGAAGCCGAACATGTCCCTGCACCGAGTCGCCCGTGTCGCCGATGTTCCTGAAGACCGTGGTCTGCAAGTCGAAATCGCCGATTGCAAGATCGTCCTGCTGCGCACCGGCGGCCAATTGCGGGCGTTTCAGGGCGAATGCCCGCATGCCGGCGCGCCGCTGGCGGAGGGCGCGTTGTGCCACGGACGGCTGATCTGTCCATGGCACAAAGCGGCTTTTCGTGCGGAGGACGGCGCGCTGTGCGAACCGCCAGCCCTCGACAGCCTCAAGCGTTACCCGCTGGAGCTGCGTGGCGAGGAGGTCTGGGTCGACGACCAACCGCTGCCGGATCCGCACACACCGCCGGCGGACGACCCACGGACGTTCGTGATTGTCGGCGCCGGGGCGGCGGGCACCGCGTGCGCGGCAGCCCTGCGGGAGAAAGGGTTTGGCGGGCGCATCCTGATGATCGACCGCGAGCCCGCTGCCGGTTACGACCGCACGGTGCTGAGCAAATTTGTCCTCGCCGGAGAAATGTCGCCGCAGGAAACCCCAGCGCTGCGAGATGAAACTTTCTATAGAGAGCAACGTATCGAGCGCCAGCACGGTGAAGTCGTCTCACTCGACGCCACAGCAAAAACCCTGCATCTCGATAATGGCCAAACGTTGAGTTATGACGCCGCCGTGCTGGCCACGGGTGGCGAGCCCAATCCCTTGAAGCTGCCCGGCGCCGACCTGCCACAAGTGTTTTTACTGCGCTCAAAAGCCCAGGCCGAGCAGATCATGAAAGCGGCCAGCCCCGATCAGCGCGCGGTGATTATCGGCGACAGCTTTATTGCCCTCGAGTGCGCCTCGGCTCTGCGCCAACACGGTCTCGACGTCACGGTACTTGCGCGCCACGATATTCCTTTTGCGGCGCAATTCGGCGAGGCGGTGGGTAAAGCAATCCGCGCACTGCACGAAGAAAAAGGCGTGAAATTCATCACCGATCACCAAGCGACAGAGATCATCGGCGACGGCAAAGTAGAGGCCGTGCTGCTGGACAATGGCCTGCGGTTGTCGGCGGATCTGGTGTTGGCGGGGGTCGGCGTACACCCGGCCACGCAGGCGTTTGCGTCGCTGCCGAGGGAGGAAGATCAATCATTGCGCGTCGATGACGGCATGCGTGTAAGCGAAGGACTGTGGGCTATCGGCGACATCGCCACCTTCCCGTTGAACGGCTTGCCGCAACGCATCGAACACTGGCGCCTGGCCCAGCAGCACGCGCGCATCGCCGCGGCGAACATGCTCGGCGGCGAGGAACATTATCTGGACGTGCCGTTTTTCTGGACCTGGCATTTCGGCAAGAACTACGACTACCTCGGTCATGCCGAACACTGGGATGAGGTCGAATTTCTCGGCGAGCCGGAGCACCCGCCGTTTATTGGGCTGTTCGGCAAAAAGGGTGTGCTAGTCGCTGCAGTCGCCTGCGAAAAAGAACGCGCCATGGCTTTGCTCGCCGAACGCATGAAACAACCATTGCCGATGGAAGAAGCCCGAACACTGATCATCCACCTGTAGGAGCTGCCGCAGGCTGCGATCTTTTGACGTTAAAGATCAAAAGATCGCAGCCTGCGGCAGCTCCTACACGGGTTGGATTGTTCGTACGGTTAGCGGGGCAGAGGCTCGCGGTTGTCGTCGTCTTCGGCATGCAGAAAGATCACGCGCGGATGCTCCAGCGGTGCCAACGGCGGTGGCAATTCCTGCTGCTGCACCGGCCAGAAATGCGTCACCACATGGCTGATGTCGCCTTCCTGATCGTTGTGAATGGTCATCACCCCGGGGCTGCGCAATTTCTGAAAGCGGTCATCGCACAGCTTGAAGCTCCTGCTCAGCCCTTCATCGTCGATCACTGGCGACGGCAACCGGCGCTGGGCGAAGCTGCGACTTTTGCGCTGCTGGTAACGCGCCCAACTGATAAGAATCACCGCGTTGACCAACGCCACCCACAGGTAAATCTGCAAGGTACCCAGCGCATCGAACGCCGAGTTGTCGATGCGCGGCCCGCCCGCGTGCGTTTCGATCAGCGGCCATAACCCGCGGATCAGCAGAAACAACAGACCAACCCAGGCTATGACCGTAAGGATCACGTCGACCACAACCAGGAAGGGCCGCTGGCGAGTCCGGATGATTTTCATTTGATGACCTCCTCTTCGTCGTCGCCAATCGGCTTGATACCCCGATCCGGGCTGACCCAACGCGCACGTTTCTGATGTTGGCCGAACAGCACTTTCGGGAAGCTGACCAGCGTGGTCAGCAGGCTGATGAGCCAGAACACCAACGGATACCAGACCACCCAGAACATGGTCTTGCCCAGCCCCGGCTCATAGCGCCGGTCGATGATGATGCTGACCGCGAACTGCACCAGGCAGACGAAGGCCAGCAGCAAACCGGTGAAGGCCGGCGGCATCAGGTGATCCACCGCAATCGCTTCCGGCATGACCACGAATTTGCCCACGCCCCAGAAAATCACCGACAGCAGGAAGGTGAACGCCCAACCGGTCGACAGGCAGTATTCGAAGAGCAGCGGCCACAGGTAACGATGGCGGTACTGCCAGATGCCGCGAATGTTCTTGAACAGCACTTCGGCGCCACCCTGGGCCCAACGCAGACGTTGCTTCCACAAGCCGCCAAGGGTTTCCGGCATGAGAATCCAGCACAGCGCGCGCGGCTCGTAAAAGATGCTCCAGTGATCGAGTTGCAGCTTCCAGCTGATGTCGATGTCTTCGGTGATCATGTCCGGGCTCCAGTAGCCCACCCGGTTCAACGCCGTGCGGCGGAACGCGACGATCACCCCGGACACGGTGAAGATCCGCCCGAACACCCGTTGCGTGCGCTTGATCAGGCCGATGATCGAGGAGAACTCGCCGACCTGTACCCGCCCGACCAGCGTCGAACGTGTACGAATCCGAGGGTTGCCGGTCACCGCGCCAAGGCGCGCGTTATCCAGCATCGGTGCGACCAGATACGCCGCCGTGTTCGGCGCCAGCAACGCGTCGCCGTCGATGCACACCAGATATTCGCTGCGGGCGGCAATTGCGCCCATGCGCAGGGCCACCGCTTTGCCCTGGTTTTCCGCCAGATGCAGCACGCGCAACCGAGGGTCTTCTTTGGCCAGTGCGTCGAGCACTTGTGCGGTGTTGTCCTTGGAGCCGTCGTTGATCGCGATGACTTCGATATTCGGGTAATGCTGGGCCAGCGCCGCGTGAATCGTATCGGCGGCGTTATCACCCTCGTTGTAGCAAGGGATCAGGATCGAAATCAGCGGCTCGCCTTCCAGCGGCGGCGGCAAGGTATCGTCCTTCCACGGCCAGTGCCGCTCCCAGTGCAGCCAGAAATACAGACCACCGGCGATCCACAACCCGGACATGAACAGCGGGTAGAAGAACACGAAGTCCATCAGGAACTGCCCGGTCACCAGGAAGATCAGCCCCAGCGGAACGCCGAGGACAATCGCCAGAACAAGCAGGGCTAACAGTCTATCCAGCATGTTATGGATTCCATTTGTTGGAGAGCGCAGGCCTTACGGTTTTCAGGTCCGGCAGGTTGTCGAGGAAGTTGTCCGGGTAGTAACCGAAACTGGTCGCGCCCTGACGCTTGAGACGGCCCATCCAGTCGGCCAGATGCGCACCGTCGATGTCGGCTTGATCCTTTTTCGTCCAGTCACGTGCCTGCAATTCGAACACCGTGCGGTCCAGTGCACCGGGGCGTTTCTTGACCGTGGCCACCAAGGCTTCGAGCCACGGGCCGGACTCTGCCTGGGTCTGTTTCTCCATCAGCGGCATGGCCATCGGCGCCGTCCAGTCGTAGGTCGCGAGGAAGTCGTCGAGGTTCTGCGCAAACCACGCTTCACTCTGCGGATTGAGGATCGGCTCGGCGAAAATGTTGCGTGCGGTCAGCACCTGCGGACCACGAATCGCGCGGACTTTGGCAGTCAGTTCGTTGGTGAAATCGATGAGGTATTTGCTCTTGAAGCGCGTCCAGCGCTGCATCGCGGCAGGATCGTCGCGCAGGGCGGCGATTGAGCTTGGCAAGCCCTGGGCGGCGTAGGTTTTCAAGGCTTCAGGGCTGGCGTCCTCGAAATCCGAGAGCACCGCATCATCGTGGTAAAGAATGCCGTCGACCGAGGTCAGGCGCGCGACGTCTTCGTAGATTTCGCCAATGATCCGCCGTACTTCCGGATCGAACGGCGACAGGCGTTTGTACTGGTCCGGATCGACCGACGTGGTGCCGGTTTTCGGGTCCCAACGGGTGACGCGCGGCAGCTTCGAATCGAGACCGAAACTCAGCACCGGCATCCACGCGAAGACTTTCACGTGGGCACGGGTGCGCAGTTGCCAGGCGACCCGGTCGAAAATATCGGCGCGCACCGGCAAGTGGCGGTTGGGGAAGTACAGCGAATGCACCAGGCCGTCGCCCTGCGGATCGGCGAAGGCCTGCAGGAACACCGTGTTGGCGCCCATGTCAGCCATGCGCTGCACCAGCTTGCCGAGGTTGATGTCCTGTTGCGCCGGGTCCGGGTCGTAGACATTGTCCAGATCGACATGCACCACGCGCATGGTGAAATCCGACTGCACCCCGACGACACTGTTGGCGAAATGTTCGCCGTCAGGATCGGAAGCGACGAGGAAGCGCGGGCTGCTCATCAGGTTGTCGAGGGCATCGAGGCCGTCGTCCAGCGTCAGGGCCATTTCGTAGCCCTGTTCGCCGACCACGGTCAGCGAAGTACCGTCCGCCGTGCCGTAAGGCCAGACCCAGACACGCGGTTTCTTGCCGGTGACCTTGCGGATTTTCTCCGAGATGTTGTTCACGTCAGTGCGAATACGCGCCTGGAAATCGGCCTCGGATTCATAGCGTCTAGTGACGGGATCGTAGCGCCGTGTCGCGGCGGCAGGCTGCATGTTGCCTTGCGGGTTGGCCAGAATCCCTTTGTGATTGGCATCGGTGTGCGCGGCAATTTCCACCAGACCCGATTGCGAGATTTCACGCACCTGATCCCAGGTCAGGAAGTCGGAACGCGCACGCGGCGCACCGGCAAAATCCACCGGTTGATTGAGCGGTGTGTCGATCCAGCTGCCGACCGGCGCCAGCAGCGCATGCCAGTTGTAGGCCCGCAGCACTGGCAGCACGCGGGTGTAAAAACTCGAATAGCCGTCGTCGAAGCTGAGCAGAATCGCTTTCGCCGGCAGCTCCGGGCCGCCCTTGCGCGCGGCCATGATCTGGTCGACCGTGACCGGCTTGTAGCCGTTTTCGCGCAGCCAAGCGAGTTGCTCAATCATGCGTTCGGTGCGCACCGCCACCACGGCCTGATCGGGGTCGCGGTCTTCGATATCGTGGTAGGCAATGCCGAGCACGTGATTTTTCGGCCACGGTTTTTCACTGGCCGCCAGCGGACGCTCGGACGGCGGCGCGAAGGCCGGAGCTTGCTGGGCGCAGGCGCTGATCAGCAGCACTCCCAGCAGAAGGATGAAACGCGAAATCAAAGGCATCTTCAAACTCTTCTAGAAGCGGAAAGTGAGGTCGACGAGCAGACGCAGATCGGTCTCCCGATCACCGTCGTAGGGCCGGTTGATCACACTGAACAAACCGCCCACCTCGAACACGTCGTTCCAGGCATAGCGTTGCCCGTAACCGAGCAGGGCCATGCCGCCGGTGCCGTGATCACGCTGGCTGTACGTCCCCGCGCCGGCCTGGAATTGCTGACTCCAGGAAGTTTCGTAGCGGTGGTAGAGCACGTGATTGACGTTGACCAGCGGCATCACGCTGAAGTCGGATTTGGGGTTGAAGTACGGCACGTCATCAGACTTGGAGTTGTGGCTGGTGCCGACCTCCAGACCGGCGTCGACCTGCACGTTCGGCGCGCTGTAAACGCCTTCGCGGCCAGTGAGCAAAGCTTCGACGCGGTTGTTGCCGTCACTGAAATGCGACGGGCTCACCGCCAGACGCCACTCGCGGCTTTCGTTGGCGCGCCAGCGAATGAAACCGCTGCCACCATTGGCCTTGATGTCGCTGTTGAGCGCGCGCAGCGGTGTTTCAGCCGAGAGGTATTCAAGGCTGCCGCCGTACTGCCAGTGGTCGTTGATGTCGCGGGCGATCGCCAGACGCGCGCCCTGTTTGTCGCCGTAGCCGTAATCGTGATTGGAGACTTCGGCTTCGAGGGTCATGTCGCGGGTGCGCCGCTCCAGGCCGACACGCTGGAAGCGATGGTTGCCGGTGCCTTCGGCAAAGTCGCCGGTGGCGTATCCGACGCCGGCAAACACGCGCCAGTCTTCATCGATTGGCGGGCTGTATAGCGTGCTTTGAATGCCGAAATCGCGGCTGCCGCTGACCGCCCCGGCACCGCTGCTGCCGCCACCGTTGGCCTTGCCGCCGTAAGCTTCGACGCGCAGCTCGGACATGTCATGGACTTCGCGCTCACGCGCCAGACGCTGCACTTGGCGGTTGTCCGGGTAACGCGCGACGACGTCGTCAGTCAGCGCATCCATTTGCCGCCATTCCTGCAACTCCATGGCCGTGTGCGCCTGGCCAATTTCCAGACCCATGTCGCGCGGCACGATGCTCTCGGTTTCCTTGAGCTGCATTTCTGCACGGCGCGGCCAGTTGCGGGCCAGGTACAAATCGGCCTGGGCCAGGCGCAAGCCGATATTGCCCGGGGCCTGATCGACCAAGGTCTGCAAGCGCTCTTCACCGTGCGGCAAATCGGAACCGTAGGTACCGGCCTGCGCGGCGAGTTGCTGGGCGTCCATCCATTCATCGTTGGGGTTGCCGATCGGCAAGCCCTTGAGCTCGATACGCGGGCGCTGCGACTTGGCGGCGTCTTCCGCCACTTTACGTGCCTCGTCGGCGCGGTCGCTTTCCAGCAACGCGTAATACAGCGCGGTGGTGTCTTCGAGGCGGTCGCCGACATCGGCGTCCGGTGCAGCCAGCACCTGGCGATAGAGGTCGGTGGCGATTTCCGGTTCGCGCTGATCCAGATAGGACGCCGCCACCCAACGCAAGGCATAGGTCGGAATCTTCACGCCTTCGGCTTGCAGCTTCTGGTACTCCGTGATGACGTCGGCGGTGCGCGCGCGGGCCTTGAGTGCGCCCATGCGGTCGATGCGCCAGCGGGTGACGTCGTCATGCGCGGTCGCGTCCGGTGTCCAGGTGGCGAGCAGTTTGTCGTAGTCGGCCAGCGCGCGGTCGGCGATGACGTAGCGTTCTTTTTCACTGCGGGTAGCGAGTTCGGCGAGGCGCACGCGTTCGGCGGCCAGGTCGCCTTCGAGGCGGCGCAGCGTGACCGGATCAATCAGCCCCGGGCGTTGATTGGCCAGGCGCAGTGCTGGCTCCGGGAGTCGCGCTTTTTGCAAAGCGACCACGTATTCGCGGGCGACTTCCGGTTTGCTGCCGGCGCGCTTGAAGGCCTGATCGTATTCGAACAGCGCGTCGTATTGCTTGCCCGCGCGGGTCAGTGCATAGCCCAGCGCGAGGCGACGGGAAGGATCATCGGGTTTGGCTGCGACCAGCGCCTTGGCGCGGGTCACCGCTTCGTCGGGCTTGCCGGCATCCGCCTGCGTCAGGGCCAGGCCCAGTTGCAGGTCGGCGTTGTCCGGTTCCAGCGCCAGGGCCTTGTTGTAGACCTGGGTCGCCTGATCCCAGCGCTTGAGGTTGCGATAGGCGCGCGCCGTGGCAGTCAGCGCCTGCACCGGCAAGACGCGATCGCGACCCTGGGTTTCATAGACCTGCACCACTTCGGCGTCGAGCCCGGCCCAACTGGCGATTTGCAGGTGATCGCTGATCTGCCCGGTGGTCGACTGGCCCGGCGGCACCTGACGCAGCACCGTCAGCGCAGGCGTGGTTTGCCCGGCACGGGCGTCGCGCACCATCTGATCGTAGGGTGTGTCGGCAAACGCCAGCGCCGGCCAGAGCAACTGGCTGCACAGCGCAACACGGAACAAAGGGCGTAAACCACGATGCAATACAGGAACATCAATACGCGGCATTCGTCAGCATCCTTACATGGCCAGCCGGGTCGCAATGCCCTCCTTGCCCATTCGTAACGGTGGCCGCCAGTGCACATCCAACGGCCAAGCTTAGTCAGGCAGTCTTGCACGCAAGCGTAGACCAGAATTCAGAACACAATAATTGTTCAGAATCGTCACGACGGTTGCGCCGCAACAGCCAAAACCCGAACGCCAGACAGCAAAACGCCCGGCGTCTGTTCAACACAGAGGCCGGGCGTTGCTATTAAGAGCGCAGGATTACTGCACTTGCGTGACGCCGGCGAACTTGCTCATCAGGAAGCCGACGAACTGCTCGACGGTCATCTTCTGGCCGTTGAATTCGACCTGATTGGCGGCGTAATGCAGTTTGGTCACGACGTTGCTGCCGTCGACCACGGCCAACTGCGAACCGACTGCCATACCGGCGAACATGTCCGCCGCTTCCTTGGACTGATCGACGATGGCTTTGGCGTCAGTCTGGCCATCCAGTTGCGCCTGCACGCTGAGCAAATCGACCAGCATCGGCTTGGACACCTGAATATTCAGATCAAGCAATGCGATCAGCTGTTTGCCCAACTGATCCGGCGGCAAATCCATCGATTGCGGTTTGGTCAGGTCGATGACCAGATTGGCCTTGCTCTCGCCGTTGGCAGTGTTGAACGAGAGGTTTTCCAGCGCAAACTGTGGGCCGGCGGCCAGCAGTTTTTGCAGATCGGCTTTGACCTGGGCGTTTTCAGCTTCGGTCAGGTTCAGCTCCGGAGCCGGCAAGCCTTGAGCTGCAGCCTCGGCGGCGGCTTTTTCGTACGGCTGCAGTTTGGTCTGGTAGATCTGCATCAGCGACATCGTCGACGGGATGTCGAGGTTTTTCAGGCTCATGGCCATGTTCGCCGAACCGATTTTCTTGTCGTTGAGCGACACTTCGCCAACTTTGTAGTCCGCGCGGCCGGAGGCATTGCTGCCGTTTTCTTCGGTGAGGTTCTTCATTTCGAAGTTCTTCACGCCGAGCACCGATTGTTTGGTGCCGAAGGTGGTTTTGCTGTTGGTCAGCACCAGGGTGTTTTCCCCGGTGTAATAGCCGTAGCTGCTCTTGGCGAGATTGCTGGCCAGGGTCAGACCGTTGAGTTCAACCTGCACCGGCGCCTGATCTTCGGCCACAGTGACCAGTTTCAGGTTGTCCATGTAACCGTCCGCCTTGACCTTCTGCGCCTGGGCGCTGGCGGAGATGTTCATGGTCAGGCCGGAGAATTTCAGGCTCGATTGCTCATCCAGCGCGGTTTCGAACGGCAGCAGATCAAGGGTGCTGGTGGTGGATTCATCGTAGCCAATGTTGGTCACGCCTTTGAGCGGCGAGGCGCCTTTGGTTGCGGCGAACCACTTCTCGGTGGCGGCGTTCTTTTCCAGCTCGTAGTTGCTGGTGGCCATGACCGGCAGCCATTTCAGCGACACCAGACGCGAGAACGGCAGCGGGCCGTGTTCGATGTGGTCGACGAACAGCAATTCGACCGGCTTGTCGCCAAACATCTCGCCTTCACCCTTGAGGCGATAGTGCGCGGTGCTGGTGAAGGTGTGGCGTTCCAGCGACACCAGTTCCAGCGACGCGCTGCCGTTGGAGCCGGCCATGGCGGTCTGCAGCTCTTTGTTGGCGTTGCTGACGGCGTTGTTCAACACGCCTTCGATCTTGGTCCCGGTGTACCAGGCCCCGCCTGCGCTGATCGCGCCGATGGCAACAACAATTCCGAGAAGCACGCCTGCTGATTTATTCATGAATGACCTGATCGATTTCCGTGGCTGTGAGTGTGGTCGTCTTCCCTGAACCCGTGACCGGGTCGCGGCTCGACTGCGCTGAATTCAGCGATGGAGATTAGCACCGGGCGCGCAAGACGGCCCAATGTTTAAAGGTGAAAGAGTGTCTATGGGGAGAATGGACAACCGACAGGCAGTGAGAGTTTCGCAGTTAGCAAAACTGCCATCGCTGGCAAGCCAGCTCCCACAGGGATCTTCAGCGAACACAAAATTTGTGCACACCACTTCAACCTGTGGGAGCTGGCTTGCCAGCGATGAGGCCAGATGATTCAGCCGAGAATCAGGAATACTGAACCTCGATTTCATCCAGCTGATGATCAAAGCTTTTCAGTCGCGCGGTCCAGGTGTAGACCAGCACTTCGAAATCCCGATCAATCACCGCCCCACCCGGCCCATCAGCGCGCGGGTCACAGAAATCCAGCTGATAACGCTCACGGGCCATGGCTGTGGCGACATCCGACAATTCACGGGCATTGTTCAGCCAGTGCCAGCCCTCGTCATCAATCTGCTTGTCGAGTTCCAGGCATTGTTTTTTCAGCGCTTCGAGGCTTTTTTCCAGCGGTGTACCGGTGAGTTCGCCCATGACTTCGGCGAACGTTCGTCCCGGCTGCCAGTAGCTGCCCCAGAAATACCGGTCGAACACGGTTTCGACCCGACGCAGGGCGACTTTGGTGTCCCAGATCAGCACCAGGGTCTTGCCCTGTTCAAGCTGCCGTTTCTTGACGCGCTGAACCTGGATCGATGCCCAGGCCACCACGACGATCGCCATGACCGCGATCAGCGCGACGGTGCTGTCGAGAAAGATCATCGCCTTGTCGATCTGGTGGGCCAGCATGATGCCGTAGAAATAGGTGGCCGAGAGCAGCACCAGCGCTGCGAGGGCGCACCAGAAGCCGAGAGCGTAAGGGTTTTTCATTATTGGTTTCCCCTAGACCAGCGCTAGCAATGTGCGCTGGAAGGGTGCTTTGCACGGGGCGCCCTTCCAACACTTCAAAGCATAGCTATGGCCTCAGGGTTTGCTCGGGCTTGGAGCGTGCGTTCGTCCGCTTTCCCAACCGCCGCCGAGGGCGAGGAACAAATCGATCTGGCTCATCGCAACCTGGGTGTTGGCAGCGGCCAGTTGCGCGGTGACATCGGTGTAGGTGCGAGTCGCTTGCAGATCCGCCAGGAAAGACTCGCGGCCGGCCTGGAAGAAGCGGTGCGTCTGGTCTGCCGCCAGTTTCGCCGACTGCTCGGCATCGGCCAGCGCGTCGCGGCGTTGCAGCAGCGCGCTGTACTGGGCGAGGCCGGTCTGGGTTTCGCGAATGGCGTTGAGCACCACGCCGTCGAAGTGCGCCAGCGCGCCTTGGGTCGTCGCTTCGGCTTCACGGATGCGCGCGCGGGCGCCGTTGGTCGGCACTTTCCAGCTCAGCGACGGGCCGAAGCCCCAGCGGTTTGTCGAGGGATCACCAAGGTCATCGATGATGCCAACGGTACCGATGGTCGCGCCGATGCTGATGTCCGGATACAGCTCGCCGGTGGCGACGCCGATTCCGGCAGTCGCGGCAGCAAGACGTCGCTCAGCCTGACGAATGTCCGGACGACGTTTGAGCAGTGCGGCACCGTCACCGACCGGCACCAGTTGAGCGATTTTCGGCAGCTCGGCGCAAGTCGCGGTGCCTGCTGGCAATTGATCGACCGGTTTCGCCAGCAGCATCGACAGACGGAACAACCCGGCCTGACGCGCCGCTTCATAGCGCGGCATGTCGGCGCGCAGGGATTTGAATTGGGTTTGCGAACGGGTGACCTGGGTTTCGTCGCCACGGCCGGCGTCGCGCAGACGCTGGATCAGCGTGGTGCCTTGCGATTGCAGGTCGAGGGAATGCTGAGCGATTTCGCGTTCTTCGTTGGCCGCGCAGACTTGCGTGTAAGCGCGAACCACGTCCGCGACCAAGGTGATGCGTGCGGTATCGGCGGCGGCTTGGGTGGCATCGGCGTTGGCTTTGGCGCCTTCAATGCCGCGCTGCAAGGTGCCCCACAGATCGAATTGGTATGAGGCGCTGATGCCGATGTCGCCGATATTGGCGACCGGGACTTTTTCCGGCAGCAAAAACGCCTGTCCGGATTCCTGCAAACGCTCAGCGCCCATTTTCACGCCAGCGCTCCAGCCACCGGCCGCTTCGGCTTCGTCGACCTGAGCGCGGGCGCGTTGCAGGTTAGCCGCCGCAACACGCAGATCGGTGTTGGAGGCCATCGCTTGCTGCACCAGTTGATCGAGGCGCGGGTCTTTATACAGTCGCCACCAATCCGCCGGCACCGGCGCCGAGACCACAGGCTTACCGTCGACGGCCAGTTCGCCCTGAAAATCCTTGCGCTGAACCGCCGAATTCTCAGGCACGTGATAGTCCGGCCCGACCATCTGGCAAGCCGACAACATCACGCCCAACCCGGCGATCATCAGGGCCCTGCTCATTGCGCGGGCTCCTGCTTTTTATCGTCGACTTTCGAATCTTCGATGATGGATACCGTGGCAGTGCGCCCGGCGATCATGCGGAAATCTTCCGGCACATCGTCAAAGGCAATCCGCACCGGAATCCGCTGCGCCAGTCGCACCCAGCTGAACGCCGGGTTGACGTTGGGCAGCAGGTTGCTGCCGCTGGTGCGGTCGCGGTCTTCGATACCGGCAACGATGCTTTCGACATGCCCGCGCAGTTTGGCGCGGTCGCCGATCACGCGAATGTCCACCGACTGGCCGACATGAATGCCGTCGAGTTTGGTCTCTTCGAAATAGCCGTCGATGTGGAACGAGTTGCTGTCGACCACCGACAACACCGGACGCCCGGCAGTGACGAATTCCTGCGGACGCGGCGCGCGGTCGTTGACGTAGCCGTCGACCGGGCTGCGAATCACCGAGCGATCAAGGTTGAGCTGGGCGCTGTCCACGGTGACCATGGCTTCGGCCAGTGCTGATTGCGCACGGGCGACCTTCGATTGGCTTTCTTCCAGTTGCTCGGCCGGTACCAGATTACCGAGGCCACGGTTACGCTTGGCTTCGCGCTGGGCTTGAGCCAAGGTTTCTTCGCGGTCAGCGACAGTCGCTTTGGCCTGACGCAACGCCAGCTTGAAGCGATCCTGATCGATGCTGAACAGCACCTGACCGCGCTTGATCAACTGGTTGTCCTTCACGCCAACCTGCTGGATCAGCCCGGACACGTCCGGGGCGATCTGGATGATGTCGGCGCGAATGTGGCCGTCGCGGGTCCACGGCGCAAACATGTAATACATCACCATGCGCCAGACGAGGACAACGGCAAAAGTCACGATCAGCAGGGTCAGTACCACGCGACCGATGGTCAAAAACGGTTTTTTCATGTCATCAGGTATCGACTGAGTGAGTCCACGCCGTACAGAAGTACCGCGTAGAGCGCCACGTTGAACAATGCCCGGTGCCAGACCAGACGGTAAAAGTGCACGCGCGTAAGCACGGCATGCACCAACAAAAACAGCACATAAGTGATGCCCATCAACACCAGCAAGGTCGGCAGGAAAATGCCGCTGATGTCCAGATCACCGATCATAGGGGCGCTCCATCGGGCAGCGGTTCTTCGGGCTCGGCGCTGGAAACGAATTCAACGCCGGGCAGCAACGCCAGACGCAAACCGCTCAAGGCGTGCAGCAGGTTTAGCCGGGTTTCATCGTCGCCGTGGCCATTGAGCGCACGGCGGGTGCGATCCAGGGTCATCAGCAAAGGAGCAGGCGCCGGCAAGCGTTCGCCGGCCTTGAGGCAAGCGCGGAAATACTCACCGACTTCACTGACCACTTGCTGCAACAAAGCGTTCGGCGCGCCAGTCACCCGTGGGGTGTAGGCGAGCAAATCGAGCAGGTTCAGACCGACGCGCACTTCGCGCATGGCGATGCCGGTGTCCTGGCCAGTAAGTGCCAGACGCGGCAGGTGCTGCATCAGCCGATCGAGCAATTGCACGCCCAATTTGCGGTGCTCGGCGAGGTTGGCCGGCTCGGTCATGTGCACGATGTCTTTCCAGCTGAAACGGGTCAGGCGTTTCGCTGCCAGTTCGGCACCAAACGGGCGCGCCACCAGCGTCCAGATAAACGCGAACAGCAGACCGATCGGCCCCGCCAGGTTGGAGTTCACGAAAGCGAAAAAGTCCGCATCGTAAGCGCCCTGAATACTGATGAACGACGAGGTGTTGACCAGCGTCAGCAGCATGCCGAGGTAGAAGCGCGGCTGCACGGTCAGGGTGCCAACGCAGATAAACGGGATGGAAAACGCCAGCACCAGCATCGGGAAGTCGTGCAGGTTGGGCAGAATCAAAAACAGATAAAGGCTGGCGAACAGCACCGACATGCCAGTCCAGAAAAAGAATCGATAAATCTGCGGCGCCGGGTCGTCCATCGAGGCGAAGAAACTGCACGCCACCGCCGCCAGAATCACCGCACTGCCGCCGTCCGGCCAGCCGAGCAGAATCCACAGCACAGAGGCGGTGATGATCGCCAAAATGGTCGAGGCCACCGAGTAAAGCATCAGCCCACGGTCGATAAACGGTGTCAGCCGACCCAGTCGCCAATGACGATAAACCGCGCGCCAGTTGTCCTGGCGCTCGCAGACAATCGCGTCCTGCAGGCTGCGGCAGTCCTGCCACAAATCGATGAATTCGCCGAGGCGATAAATCGAGTTGGAGAACAGCAGTTGCCGGCGATCTTCCAGCGCTTCAGCGCTCGGTTGCAGGGCTTCGAGCTGATCTTTCAGCGCTTGCCAGCGGTCGAGATCGGCGTCTTCATGGCCGAGCCATTCGCGGGTCGCGACGAGCAGCGGTTCGAATTTTTCCACCAGCTCAGGCGTGCGCCGTTCGAGGGCGTAGAGCGAATCTTCCAGCGCATCGATCACCGGTAATAGATGAATCATGCGCCCGCGCAATTCTTTGGTGTTGCGCACGGTTTGCGGTCGCGAGCCTTCGTGGGGCAACTGGCCGATCATCAATTCGAGGCTGTTGAAGTTGGCGACCATGGCCATGCGCAGCGCGGTGACTTCTTCGGGTTGCACGTCGCGACTGAGGAATTTCAGGCTGTAGGTGGTTGCGTCGGCGAACCACTTGCTCACGGCGTCGTTGAACACCGGCGCCAAGCGTCGCGGCCAGAACATTGCGCCGACCACGGCGGCGACAGCGATGCCGAGGAAAATCTCTTCCGTGCGTGCTTCGGCCACGTCCCACACCGCCAGCGGGTTATCCACCACCGGCAAGGCAATCAGCGGCAAGGTGTAACCGGCGAGCATCAATGCGTAGCTGTTGGCGGTGCGCAAATGCAGGGACATGAACAACAGAATCCCCGTCCATAGCGCGATCACCACCACCAGCACATACGGGCTCTGCACGAACATCGGCACGAAAAATACCGCCGCTGCCGCACCGAGAAAGGTGCCGATCGCACGGTATAAAGCCTTCGAGCTGGTAGGGCCGAGGAACGGGCTGGAGACGATGTAAACCGTGGCCATCGCCCAATACGGACGCGGCATTTGCATGAGCAAGGCGATGTACAGCGCAATCATCGACGCTGCAAAAGTCCGCACCCCGTAGAACCAGTCCCGGGCCGGCGGAATGCCGGAGAAAAAACCGTTCAAGAATTAACCACCAATGGCGGGTTGGCCGCCTCAAAAGCTCTGAGTACCCGAAGCGTAGCTTCCAGATCGCTCTGGTCGATGCCCTCAAGCACTTCATGACGCAGACGCACCAGTTCGATCTCCACCGCTTGCACCAGTTCACGACCGGTGTCGGTCAGGCTCAAGCACTTGGCGCGGCGATCGTGGGCATCTTCGGTACGGCAGACGTAACCCGAATGACACAACTGATCGAGCAGACGCACCAGCGACGGACTCTCCATCCCGGCCGCCTGCGCCACCTGCACCTGCCGCACACCCTCGCCCAAACGGCCGATCATCAACAGCGGCACGGCGCAGGCTTCGGAGATTCCATAGTTGACCAGCGTGGTCTGGCAGATCTTCCGCCAATGCCTGGCGGCCACCACCATGGCACTGCTGATGTTCATCTGGAGAGCGTCGAGGGAATCGGACACGGGGAAATGCACACTGTTAGTTTGCTAACTATCAATATTGCATTGGAGGGGAATTTCAGTCAAGTTTTGAAACAAATTGCCTATTCGGGCGGAGAAAATCTCTCCGAAAGTCATTCAGCGCTTTTTAGCATTCTCATAAACGCTACTGCGCTCCCGTTTGCCGACCGCAACAACGGAAACGACCACACGTTCGTCGATCACTTGATAAACCAAGCGATAGCCGCAAGCCTTCAATTTTATTTTGTAACAGTCCGGCATCCCATGCAGCGCATCGGCAGGCACTCTAGGCAGATTCAGCCGTTCGCCCAGCTTCTTTTTGAATTGCTCTCGTAGTGTGTGACCCAACTTGTTCCATTCTTTGTAAGCAGATGGCAGAAATTCGAGCTTATAGGTCATCCAGGCTTACCGAAATTGGCGTCTCGTGGCTGCGGGCGCGAACGACTTCAGCAAGCTCCAGATCATCAAGCCGCTCCATCATTGCTTCGTACACATCCGCTGGAACCATGTAGCCCATAACGCGATTGTGGTTGAGAACCGCCACTGCTCCACCATGCGCGCCGTTCAGCACGGCAGAAGGGTTTTTCTTTAACTCGGAAACACTGACAGCCATATCGGCGAGAACACTTTGCATAATAAAAGACCTCAATTGAGGTCGTGATTTTGGTCTATTTTTTGAACTGCAACAACCATGGTTCTGAGTTGAATGACCAGAGGTCACCGGTCTTAGCCCTGTCTTCCCTTGCGCAACAACACATTCAACTGATCCACCACCTCCGCCCAATCGGCATCATCCAGAATCTCGTCACGCAAAAACTGCGACTGGCTCTCCGTCCAGAAAAACGCATCAGCCAAGTGCAGCTCGGGTTTGAGTGGGGAATGAGTGGCGATGAATTGGTCGATGCTGACCGGGTCGTTGTCCAGGCCGAGTTGTTTGAAGAGAGATGGGAGGCTGTGGGTTGGTTGTTCCATTGCTGAGCTCCTTCAAAAATGGGGTGTATGGAAGATTAATCGCGAGCAGGCTCACTCCTACAGGTGCAATGCAATCCCATTGTAGGAGTGAGCCTGCTCGCGATGAGGCCAGCGAGACCACTGCAAATCCTAATGACTCAACTCCCGCACCTCAGCATGCGGCACCATTTTCAGAAACTCCGGCATGCTCATGTGCAGCAGGTAGTTGTGGTTGCCCGCTTCAAGATAAATATCTTTCTGCCGCGTCAGTAATGGGTCGATGACCATGTCCAGCCCGTAGGAATCACCCAGCGGCGGCACCGCGCCGCGTTCGCAGTCGTCGAAGATGTGCGCCAGGTTGCTTTCGCGGGTCAGTTGCCATTCGCCGCTGTTGCGCACCTTGCTCAGATCCAGATGACGGCTGGCCGGCAGCACGGCCATCAGGTAATGCCCGTGGTGGTCGTCGAGGATGATCGACTTGGCCACCCGCTCGGCGGGCACCCCGGCGACTCGCGCGGTTTCCAGGCTGCTCGATGAGTGCCGGTGAGCGACGACGTCATATTCGCAGTGCGCCCGGGTCAGGCTGCTTTGCACCTTTCTTGCCATTCGCATGATGCACCTCGGTGTCGCGCGGAAGGTGGTTGCTGTGTTTTGAGTCTAGTTCGGCGGGCCGCTGGCGACGGGAAATCCGCTCACTGGACACATCCGCACATTGATCAAAATTCATCCAGACCAACCCTGAACTAGACTGAAAGAACCCGCCACTGACGCTCATGGAGAGTCACGTGAACAGCCGATGTTGTGTCTTTGCCTTGCTCCTGCTGAGCAGCGCGTCCGCTTTCGCCGCCGAGAGCTCGTTGCCAGCGATGAGCCCGGTCGGCCTATGGCTGATCACCCTCGGCATCGTGTTTCTGATCGCTGAAGCCGCGCTGCCCAATTACGGCGTGATCGGCCTGGGCGGGATCATCATGTTCGTCATCGGCGCGCTGATTCTGAGCAACGCCGAATTGCCAGTGCCGATGATGATCGGCCTCGGCCTGATCAGCGCGCTGCTATTGATTGCACTGGTGATTCGCGCCCTGAAAACCCGCCCGCGCCAAGCCGTCAGCGGTGATGCCGGCCTGCTCGGCAGCGTCACCGCGATCACCACCGTGCAACCGGGCGATGCGCGCAATGGCTGGATTCAATTGCAAGGCGAACGCTGGCAAGTGCTCAGCGCCACCCCTTTGCACACCGGACAAACGGTGCGCGTGGTGGCTCGCAAGGGATTGTTGCTGCAAGTGGCCGCGGCTGACGCGGCGCCGCTCGGAGAGTGATCATGGGTCTGCAAATCGGTTTTGTTGCGCTGCTGTTGTTGGTGATTGCCCTCGCCGGCTCGACGTTTCGCATCCTGCGCGAGTACGAGCGCGGCGTGGTGTTCCAGCTCGGACGTTTCTGGCAGGTCAAAGGCCCTGGGCTGATCCTGCTGATTCCGGTGGTGCAGCAAATGGTTCGCGTGGATCTGCGCACCGTTGTTCTCGACGTACCGCCGCAGGACGTGATCACTCGTGACAACGTTTCAGTGAAGGTCAATGCCGTGCTGTATTTCCGCGTGCTCGACCCACAGAAGGCGATCATTCAGGTCGAGGATTTCCTGTCCGCCACCAGCCAATTGGCGCAGACCACGTTGCGCGCGGTACTCGGCAAACATGAACTCGATGAACTGCTGGCCGAGCGCGAGCAGTTGAACATCGACATCCAGCAAGTACTCGACGCGCAGACTGATGCATGGGGCATCAAGGTCGCCAACGTCGAGATCAAACATGTCGACCTCAATGAATCGATGGTCCGCGCCATCGCCAAGCAGGCTGAAGCCGAACGCGAACGACGGGCAAAAGTCATCCACGCCGAAGGCGAATTGCAGGCCTCGGAGAAACTGATGCAGGCTGCCGAGATGCTCGGTCGTCAGCCGGGGGCGATGCAGTTGCGTTATATGCAGACCTTGAGTTCGATTGCCGGCGACAAGAGTTCGACGATTGTCTTTCCGTTGCCGATTGAGTTGCTCAAGGGGATGGCGGATTTGTCGGGGAAATCTTGAGGAGCGAAAGATCGCAGCCTGCGGCAGCTCCTACAGGGGATCACATTCCAATGTAAGAGCTGCCGAAGGCTGCGATCTTTTCAGGCTCCACGCAATTTTTCCAAAGCTTCATAGGGCGCTCGCGCGCGCGTCTGCACACGCGCCTGCAACAGCGCCGAAGCCTCGCGGCGTTTGTCTTCACCATCGGCAACAAACACTTGCGAAGGCTGTTTCGCATGCTGCGCGGCAGCGGCAAACACCTGCTGACGCTGCACATCATTCAATCGAAAGAACCGCGCCAAGCGCCCAGCCATCGCATCGGGCAACTCGCTGTAATTCACCGCCAAACCGGCCGAATCCCGACAATGTAGCAACCCCGCCTCCAACAACCGCCCCAAACGCCGCGCGATAAAATCTTCACGGCCCTCGAACTGCAACCCATCCTCCAATACGCAATCACCGAGCATGCCCGGCACCATGTGCATGCCCGGACGGCGCAGATGGGAAATAGCAATTTCCAGCGGATCACGATAGAGAAACAGCCACGGCGTGTCCGGGAAACAGGTCTGCAACAGCGGCCATTCACCGATGTTCCAGGCATCGAGTTTGACCACTAAACGCTGTTCAACACCGCGTCGGCGCTGACCATACGCCGAGAGCAAGCCGACGATGGCGGCCCGGCGTTCGGCATCAGGCAAATCACCGCGCAACAGCGCATCCAGCGGTGGCGGTTCGGACACCACGATGTGATCGTCGAGTTGCGCGAGCATCTGACTGATCAACGTCGAGCCACAGCGCGAGGCGTGCAGAATAAAAGCGCTTGGTACGAGGCCGGGGCTTTGCGCTTGCCATTCGGTCAGCGCCGACAGCGGCGTCTGCCGTCGAAACGCCTGATTGAAGGGCAGCCGCAGTGCATCGTCCACCGCCTCACGGAAAAACGGCTGATGCAACGGCGTGTCACCGAACCAGCACCAATCCACCCGCCACTGCCCGTCGACCGGCCAGACACGAATGGGCAGCCAACCGTCGAAACTCAACAGCTCCATTGTTCGTGCCATTGCCGACGACCATTGCGCATCGCGGTACGCAGTTCTTCGCGAGAAAATACCAGGCCGCGTTCCGCCGCGAGTTCCAGCGTTCGGGCGATAAACATCTCAGGGTCATGCAGTGTGCGCAAGGCCAGTGACAGCGAGTCATCCTCAGTCACCAGCCTCTGAAAGCGCTGCAAGTCGGTATCGGCCAAACCCGGCGCTGGTGTGTCGGGCAATCCTTCGACGATCATCTGCTCAAGCCAGGCATCGGGTTTGCAATCGATGACCAGATGAATACGCGCAGCGGTATCGCGGTTATCCACTCGGTGCGGACGGGCGAGATCGAGAAACCAGCATTCCCCGGCAGCCATCGGCACGCGTTGACCGTCGAGCCAGAAGTCGACATTGGGCGGACTGAGCAACGGAATGTGCAAACGGCGATCGGCGTCCGGGCCATTCAGATCGTAATCGCGATGTTCGTGAATGCGTGCGCCAGGGCCCAGGCGCAGCAGTCGAGCGCTGACGATATTCAGCGACAGATTGCGCAAGCCGTGGCGCCAGCGCTCATCACGCAACCACGGTTCGCGTAGCAACGGCTCACCGCGACCGGGCGACAGTTCGGTCAACGCATCGGCTGCCGAAATCAGCGCGACGCCACTCCAGTCGCCCGAGAAATACTCGCTGTTGAAGTGACTGCGCCAGGCGTCGTCGGCAATCGCCGCCAGCGCTTGCAGCAACAGCGGCAAATCCACCGTCACCGGCAATCGCGAGAACGCCGGCCGGCTCATGTCCTGGGCAACACCGCGCACTCGCCGAGCCAGGTCAGCAATCGATCAAGGCAGGCTTCGACCGTTTGCGCACCGGTGTCGAGCACCAGCGACGCCTGCGTTGGCGGCTCATACGGTGCCGACACTCCGGTAAATCCAGCGAGGTCACCGCGTCGCGCCCGTGCGTAATGTCCTTTCGGGTCGCGCTGTTCGCAAACAGCCAGAGAGGCGCTGCACCAAACGTCGCGATAGTCCTCACCTAACCGTTGCGCGAACACCTCACGTAGCTCAACCAGTGGCGCAATCATCGCCAAAATCACGATTTGCCCGTTTTCCACCAGCAACGCGGCGAGCTCGCTGGCGCGACGAATATTTTCCTGGCGATCAGCGTCGGTGAATCGCAGATCCCGATTGAGCCCGATGCGCAAACCGTCGCCATCCAGTACCACGCTTTGCAAACCTCGCCCGAACAACTCGGCGTGCAGCGCCTGCGCCAATGTCGACTTGCCCGCCGCCGGTAGGCCGGTCAACAGAATCGCTGCACCGCGATGCCCATTTCGAACCTCGCGTTGGGTGCGGCTGACACTGGCGCTCGGCGCCAGCACATCACTGTGCCGGAGCATGCGCCACCACTGGCGTCGAGATATCCCCCGCCGCCCAAGCCGATTCACGGTTGGCCAGCGCGGTGGCAATCGACTGCACTTCGGTCGACTGCACCTGATCCGGCAGCGGATCGAGGCCGGCACTGGCGAAGATCTGGCCATACGCATTGCGCAGATCGGCGTAGGACAGATCGCGGCGCAGATCCGCTTGCAGGTTGTTCAGTTCGCCCTGAATCAGTTCCAGCTCACCGATCCCTGCCGCCTGATGACGGTTGCGCAACTGGCCGACGATTTGTCCGTCGATGTCCGACAGTTGCTGATTGGTCTTGAACTGGCGCAACGCTTCTTGATAGTTGGCGTTGGCCACATAGAGCTGCGCGAGCACCGCGATCGACATCGCCTGACGCCGCGCGGTGGCGACTTCTTCACCGGCCTTGGCGACGTTGATTGCAGCGGGTGCGGAAATCACGTTGAACAGGTTCCAAGTGATTTTCACGCCGTAATCGGCCCAGCCCTGCTCGACGAGGAACGAGTTGCTGTCGTAATGGCCACCGGCGGAAAACTCCAGGCCCGGCAGCAGGCGCAGCATGGCCTTGCGGGTTTCGGCAGCGCTGATGCGCGTCTGGTAGTCCTGCTCGCGCAGTTCCGGGCGACTGGTCAGGGCTTCCTGCTCCAGTTTCGCCAGATCGACCTTGAGCTCGGGAATCTGATAACCGTCATCGGTGGCCAAGGTCAGGTTGGTGCCCAGCGGCAGGTTGATCAGGGTGGCCAGTTCGGTTTTCGCCAGCGACAAGGCGCGACGCTGCTCTTCCAGTTGGCGGGTCGCTTCGATCAGCGAACGCTGATAACCGAGCGATTGCACCGGATCACCAATACGCTGATCACTCAGGGTCTGGCTGTTGTCGCGGGCGGTCTGCACGCGCGCCATCAGGCTGTCGATTTGTTTGAGCAGACGCTCGGCGGCCATCGCTCGCCAATAGGCCGAGCGTACGTCCTGGACGATGGTGTTGATCACCTTGCGGCGCCGTTCCTGAACGATCAGACGCTGGTCGCCCTGCTGCTTGGCGCTGATGTAGCTGACGCCGAAGTCGAGGACGTTCCAGACCATGGTCAGGTCGGCAACGTCGCGGTCACGGTCCTGCGAGGTCGATGGTTCAAGAGACTGGGTGCCGGTGCGCACACTCTGGCTGCTGGAGGCGTTGACGTTGTTGCGCCCGACGTAACCGGCGTCCAGCGCCATGCGCGGCAGCATGTCGAAACTGGCGAGGTCGAGCTGCCGCTTGGCCAGCGCTTCCTCCATGATCTTCAAGCGACCTTCGAGGTTGTATTTCACCGCGCGGGCCATGGCCTGGTGCAGGGTCAACGGGCCGCGCAGCGGTTCCTGATCCTTGTACATGCCTTGCAGATCGCTTTTGGCGCGCTGCTCGCTGACGCTGCGTTCAATCGGGTCACTGGTCACTGCACATCCGCTGATCGCCAGCGCCAGCAGGCTGGCGCCGAACAACTTCTGACTTTTCTTCATCCCTGGATCGCCCCTAGGTCCTGCACAGTGTTGAGTAATGGTGAGTTCAGGCCGACATTTCGCTGATGCCGACCTGTTGCAGCGCTGCCGCCAGGTTGTCGACCCGGTGCTGCTCGGTGTCTTTGAGTTGTTGTAGTTGTTGCCCCAGTGTCGGCGCGCCAAACACACCGCGCAGGCCTTGGGAAATATCGCCGGCCTTGAGCGACTGGCTGCCGAATGCGTTCAGCGCATCCCGCTCGGCAGCACGGTCCTGACTGAACAGGCTCGCCAGTGTGCTGCTGGCGAATACGCCGCCATCACCACCGCCAAAACCGAGGAACCCGTGGCCGGAGCCATCGCCGCTGCTGTCACTGCTGCTGAACACTTGCGCGATGTAACTGCGGCTGAGAGCACCGTGATTGATGAAAATATCGCCAAGCGGACGAATGCCGTTGCCGATCACCCGTTGTTCAAACAGCGGCGCAAAGGTCAGCGGTGAACCGAGTTCGCCGGTTGGCGGAGTGAAGATGAACGGCTGCAGCGGCACGTTTGATGGCGGTGCCGGCACCACCGGGTCGCTGCTGCGAATCAACGGATCCGGGATCACGACACTGGCCGGCGTGGTCGGCACAGTTGGCACGGTGGGCGGCACGACCACCGGCACCGTATTGATCGCGTAGTTGTTGGAACTGCTGACGCCGCTGCCGCTGTTGCCGGACGCATCACTGACCCCGGCACTGTTGACGCTGATCGCGTTGTTTGCACTGTTGACGTTGGCGTTTGGTGTCAGGGTGGCGGTCCAGGTCTTGCCGCCGTCGCTGCTGCTCAGGTTGGACAAGGTGCCGTTCGCCACCGCGATGTCTGACAGATCGAAACCGCTGACCGCCTCATTGAAGGTAATGGTCACCTGCGAGGTCTGACCGATGCCGATGTTCGGGTTGACAATGACGACCGTCGCACTCGGCCGCTCGCTGTCGAGCGCGTAGTTGTTCGACACCGCCACTGTGCTGCCGACGTTGCCGGCCAGATCGGTGACATTGCTGGTGTCGAGCGCAATGAAATTGCTCGGGTCGGTGACATTGGCCGTTGGCGTGAAGGTCGCGGTCCAGGTCTTGCCGCCATCGCTGCTGCTCAGGTTGCTCAAATCGCCATTGGTCACGCTCAGGTCGGACAGGTCGAAGTTGCTCACCGCCTCGCTGAAGGTGAACGTCACCGTGGTGGTCTGGCCGATGCCCAAGTGGGGATTGGCGACCACGATATTCACCGTCGGCCGGGTCGCGTCGAGCGCGTAGTTGTTGGAAATCGCAATGCTCGCGCCGAGGTTGCCGGCCAGATCCTGCACACCGGCCGTGTCGACGATGATCAGGTTGGTCGTGTCGTTGACGTTGGCCGTCGGTGTCAGCGTGGCGGTCCAGGTGATGCCGCCATCGCTGCTGGTCAGGTTCGCCAGCGTGCCGTTGGCGACGCTGATGTCCGACAGGTCAAAACCGCTGACCGCTTCACTGAAGGTGATGGTCACCGTGGTGGTTGCACCGATGCCCAGGCGATTGTCGGCGACCACGATGGTCGCGGTCGGCAGCGCCGTGTCGATGGCGAAATTGTTCGAAGCGGTGGTGCCGACGCCGCTGTTGCCGGAGGCGTTGGTCACGCCACTGTTGTCGAGGGTAATCAGGTTGGTGGTGTCGGTGATGTTGGCGGTCGGCGTGAGTGTCGCCGTCCAGGTGATGCCGCCATCACTGGAGGCGACGTTGCTCAGGGTCCCATTGGCGATGGTCAGGTCCGCATTGGTGAAACCGCTGACGGCCTCGCTGAAGGTGATGGTCACCGTCGAGGTTTCGCCGGCCTTGAGCGCGGTATCCGCGACGACGATGGTCGCGGTCGGCACTTCGGTCTGCACCGCATAGTTGGCCGAGTTGGTGATGCCGATGCCGGCATTGCCCGCCAGATCGCTGATGCCAGCGTTGTTCAGCACGATTAGGTTGGTGGCGTCACTGACGCCAATGGTCGGCGTGAAGGTGGCCGTCCAGGTGATGCCGCCGTCGCTCGACGAGACATTGCTCAGCGTGCCGTTGGCAACGCTCAGGTCACTGTTGTCGAATCCGCTGACCGCCTCACTGAAAGTAATGGTGACGAGCGCGGTTTCACCGGGACGCAGATCGGTATCACTGATGACGATGGTGGCGGTCGGGCGCTGACTGTCGATCACGTAGTTGGCGGAATCGGTGGTGCCGCTGCCGGAATTGCCCGCGATGTCAGTGATGCCGGTGTTGTCCAGGGTGATGATGTTGCTGGTGTCGGTGATGCCCGCCGATGGAGTGAACGTCGCCGTGTAAGTGATGTTGTCCGAGGTGCTCAGCCCGGAGAGCGTGCCGTTGGCCACGGTCAGGTCGGCCAGGGTCAAACCGCTGACGGCCTCGCTGAAGGTGATGGTCACGGTGGTGGTCTGGCCGACGCCCAGCGCTGAATCGGCGAGCACCACGGTGGCGGTCGGGCGCTGGGTGTCGATGGCGTAATTGTTGGAGTTGGTGGTGCCATTGCCGGCGTTGCCGTCGGCGTTCTGCACACCGCTGTTGTCGAGGGTGATCAGGTTGCTCGCGTCCGTGATGTTGCTGGTCGGGGTGAAAGTCGCCGTCCAGGTGATACCGCCGTCGCTGCTGCTCACCGCCGTCAGCGTGCCGTTGGCAATTGTCAGGTCGGCGTTGTTGAAACCGGTGACGGCTTCGCTGAAGGTGATGGTCACCAGCGACGTTTCGCCGATGGTCAGGCTGTTGTCCGCGACGACGATGGTCGCGGTTGGCGCCACGGTGTTGATGGTGAAGTTGCCGGAGTTGGTCGTGCCCGTGCCGGCGTTCCCGGCCAGGTCGGCGATACCGGTGTTGGCCAGGGTGATGATGTTGCTGGTGTCGTTGATCCCGCCGGTCGGCGTGAAGGTCGCCGTCCAGGTGATGCCGCCATCGGCGCTGCTGACCGCCGTGAGCGTGCCGTTGGGGACGGTCAGGTCGGCGTTGGTAAAACCACTGACGGCTTCGCTGAAGGTAATGGTCACCAGTGTCGTTTCGCCGGCACTCAGCGCGGGATCGGCGATGACGATGGTCGCGGTCGGCCGCTGGGTGTCGATGCTGTAGTTGTTCGAATCGGTGGTGCCACTGCCGGCATTGCCGGCCAGGTCGGCGACGCCGGTGTTATCCAGCGTCACCAGGTTGGTGGCGTCGGTGATGTTCGCGCTCGGTGTGAACGTTGCCGTCCAGGTGATGCCGCCGTCCGCGCTGCTGACCGCCGTCAGGGAGCCGTTGGCGATGGTCAGGTCGGCATTGGTAAAACCGCTGACCGCTTCGCTGAAGGTGATGGTCACCAGCGAGGTGTCGCCGATTTTCAAGGTGCTTTGCGTGAACACCACGGTGGCGGTCGGCCGCACGGTGTCGACCGCGTAATTGTTGGAATCAGTGGTGCCGCTGCCGGCATTGCCCGCCAGATCCGCGACCCCGGTGTTATTCAGGGTGATCAGGTTGGTAGCGTCAGTGATGCTGCTGGTCGGCGTGAACGTCGCCGTCCAGGTGATGCCGCCATCCGCGCTGCTGACAGCGCTCAACGTGCCGTTGGCAATGCTCAGGTCGGCGTTGGTGAAGCCGCTGACCGCTTCACTGAAAGTAATCGTCACCAGCGAGGTTTCACCGATTTTCAGCGCGTTGTCGGCGACCACGATGGTCGCCGTCGGCCGTGCGGTGTCGATCGCGTAGTTGTTGGAGTTGGTGCTGCCAGTGCCGGCGTTGCCGGACAGGTCATTGACCCCGGTATTGTCCAGAGTGATCAGGTTGGTGGTGTCGGTGACGCTCGTGGTTGGCGTCAGCGTGGCGGTCCAGGTGATGCCGCCGTCGCTGCTGCTCAGTCCGGTCAAGGTGCCGTTTGCCACCGTCAGGTCGGCGGCGGTGAAACCGCTCACCGCTTCGCTGAAGGTGATGGTCACCACAGAGGTTTCGCCTGCCGCCAGATTGGTGTCGGCAACGACAATGGTCGCTGTCGGTCGCACGGTGTCGACCACATAATTGGCCGAATCGGTGGTGCCACTGCCGGCGTTGCCGGCCAGATCCGCCACCCCGGTGTTGTCCAGGGTAATCAGGTTGGTGGCATCGGTAATGCTCGCGTTCGGGGTGAACGTCGCCGTCCAGGTGATGCCGCCGTCGGCGCTGCTGACGTTGGTCAGCGTACCGTTGGCAATGGTCAGGTCAGCGTTGGTGAAACCGCTCACTGCCTCGCTGAACGTGATGGTCACCAGCGAGGTGTCGCCGATTTTCAGGGCAGTGTCTGCCATCACGATGGTTGCGGTCGGACGTTGGGTATCGATCGCGTAATTGTTGGAATTGGTGGTGCCGACGCCAGCCACGCTGTCGGAGACCGCCGTCACCCCGGTGTTGTCGAGGGTGATGAGGTTGGTGGTGTCGGTAATGTTGTTGGTCGGCGTAAAGGTTGCCGTCCAGGTGATACCGCCGTCGGCGCTGGACACATTGGTGAGCGTGCCGTTGGCAATGGTCAGGTCGGCGTTGGTAAAACCGTTTACGGCGCGGCTGAAGGTGATGGTCACCAGCGAGGTTTCGCCGATTTTCAGCGCGGTGTCGGCGACCACGATGGTGGCAGTCGGCGGTTCCACGTAAGCGGTGTTGAGCGTACCGCCGTTGTTATAGATGCCCACCAGTGCGCTCGGCGTTGTGCCGGTCGAACCGCCGTTGGAAAGCCCACCACCACCGCTGGCAGCGCCGTTGCCACTGATCGCGGCAAAGTTGCTCGCGGTGATCAGCACCACGCCGCCGTTGTTCCAGATCGCGCCGACGCCGCGACCGCCAGCCCCGCCATCGGCGCCGTTGCTGCCGACCCCACCGCCACCACCACCGCCGCCACCGGCAGCAATGTTATTGCTGATGACCGAGTTGCCGATGACTTTCAGGGTGCCGCTTGCAGCGTTGTAGATACCGCCGGCCGCATTGCCGCCGACGCCACCGACTTTGTCCCAACCGGAACCACCGCCGCCGCCACCAATGGACAGCGTGCCGTTGCTGACCGAACCGCCGTTGCCGCCATGACTGTAACCGGCACCGGCGCTGCCGCCATTGCCGCCGACGCCACCGGTGCTGGTGCCGCCGCGGCCGCCCATGTCGGTCGGGCTGTAACCACCGCCATAACCGCCGGCATTGGCACCGCCCGCGCCGCCGGCATAGGTGCCGGTGCCCGGGCCAGAAGTACCGCCATGGCCACCGGTCTGGCCACCGATACCCGCACCGCCGCCACCGCCACCGCCGACATAACCGCCGGTCACACCACCGCCACCACCACCGCCGGAGGCGGCGTTGGCAGTCACCGTCACGTTGTTCAGGGTCAGAGTCCCGGCGTTGAAAATCCCCCCGCCCATGGCCCCCGCAGCGGCTGAGCCACCATTACCACCGTTGCCCGCCACCAGGCCTTTGGTAATCACCAGCCCGTCGAGGGTCACGGTGCTGCCGGAGGTGACTTCCACCACGCGGGTTTTGTATTGGCCATCGAGGGTCACGTCGGCCACGCCGTCGTTGTTCAGGTCGCCATCGACGGTGATGTTCTTGTTGATCAGCAGCTCCGAAGTGAGCTGAACGGTCATGCCCGAACTGAACGTGACAATGTCGCCGTTCTGCGCCGAAGCCAGCGCCGCGCGCAGCGAGCCGACACCCGAGTTGAGGTTGTTGGTCGCCGTCCACGTGGCCAGTCCCCACTGGTATTCGCTCATGGCTTTGCTCGACAGCACATTGGCGCTCTCGATGGTGCCGGTGGCGATCTCCAGATCCCAGTCGCCACCCACGCCGGTGCGGTTGTTCGATGCCGCCACATCACGCCCGGTCAACTGCGCCAGCGAGTCGACGAAACTCAAGCCGCGATCGCCCTCGGCGGTGTAGCAACCGTAGATCAGGATGTCGCCGCCGACGTTCATGTCCTTGCCGATCTCGCCAAGAATCGCGCTGCGTTGCGCGACGTTGTCGGCGGACAGATAGCTGTTGCCCAGCCACAAATCACCAGCATTGCCGTGGGCAATGATCTGCACCGAACTGACGCCGTGATGTTGATCAAGGTAATCGGCGATCTGCTGCAGGCCGTCCTTGGTAGCGTCGAGCTTGACCACTTGCGTGCCGGGCGCGATCCCTTGCAGCAGGGCGTCAGCATCCTTCACTCGTGAGTCGACGAAGACCACGCTCTGGCCCGGTACGGCAACAGGACTGGCAGCGGGTGCGGCATCAGCCTGACCGTGGGTGTCTTTGCTCGCGACCGGGTGATCGGCCGTCGGCGCCTTGGCCGCATCGGCAGCGGTAGGGGCATGGCTGTCAGCCTGCGCGGCCGTGTCGGCCACGGTGGCGACGACCGCACCGTCGAACAGCATGCGCGGCTCCAGCGACATGATCAGCGGCGAGGCCAGCGGACGCTGACCTGCGGTTGCCTGAGACTTGACCTTTGCCCCACCAAAAAGGGTCCACCACATGTTGCTCACCCGAACTCGAACGAAGGTACGTGACGCATCAATGAAAAACGCCGCGATCAACTGATCGCGGCGTCGGACTTCATACGAATGACATTGGCGGCGCTGGCTGAGCCATCGAGCCAAAAAGACAAATCGGCGTATTGCTTGAACAGATCCGGCGGCAGAATCGTGCGCCGTGATTGCAAGGCAACCTTGGGTTTGACCGTGTGCAGGCCGGCCAGGCCAAGGCCTTGGTCGAACGCTGGCGCGTCATAGGCCAGGTGTTCGAAATCGTGCTCGAACCACGGCTCGCCAATAAAGTCGTAGACCAGTCGCAGGACCCGTTCCGGGGCCTGGCTGAGCAGGTCGTAATCGACGATCAGCAACGATTCGGCATGCTCGCCGTAATAGGCTTCCTTGAGCGCCGCCCAGGCAAAACCCACCAGTCGATTGCGCTGGGCCAGGGTTTCGCAGCGGCTGTAAACGGTGTTGCGTTCGGCAGCGTCGCTGAACAGTTTGGTGTTTTCGTAGGGATTGGCGCGATACAGGCGTTCGAGGCTGTCCATCACCCAAGCCACGTTGCGCACGCAGGCGATGACTTTGGCCTGGGGAAACAGATCGCGGATCGCCGGCAGACGCGAGCTCCACTGGCGGTTGGTGTCGAACACCAGCGGCTTGTCAGCCTTGTCGGCATAGAAGGATTCGAACAGGCCGCGCAGCAGGCGCCGACGCATGGCAGTGTCGATCACCGCGCCGTACTCACTGCCGGCGCTGCATTGTTCAAGGACACTGGAGAACAGAGAACCGACCGGGCTGGTCATGCCGGCATGAAAGCGCGGGTTCTGCAAAAGGATCGCAGAAAGCAGGGTCGAGCCTGAGCGCGGCAAGCCGGAGATAAAGTGGAACTGCTGCAATCCCTTCACCGTAATCGGAAGTCCTTTTGTCCGACAGAGCGTAGTTCAACTAGTAACCCTGCGACTAGTAGTGTTTTGATATCACTCAGAGCAAAAAGAACTAACTGGTTAACTTTTAATCGCGAATAAGCAGATGAATCGTTTTAGTCCCGTCACGGCTCAGCTGGCCGGCGATCTGGCCACGAACAATCGTGCTTGTACGCCACCCGCGTGAACCTCCGCGCCGACGGTCCAGGCAGGCGGCAGCGGCAGAAATTCCGCCGGATCATCGAACGACCCGACCAGCCAGACCCGGCCATTGCCGTTCAGCTCGGCAAGGCTGTCTAGGTACACATCGGGCGTCACCAACGTGCCAAAACCGTACTCGTTCGGCCGCGTCGGATGGCCATCGGCAGTCGGCGGCGTGTAGAGGCGCACCAAGGCGCCGGTGCGATCGTAGTAGACGTAGCTCAAGTACCAGAGCATGTCGCTGGTGACGATGCGATCGCCGGGCTGGAAATGCTGATTGACGTAGTTCACCACCCGGTCGAGCTGGTCATTGCTGTCGACCGTGGCGTTGTTGTTCACACCGACCAGTTCAACCGCCACCAGTGACACCAGCACCGCCAGCGCCAACACCCGCACGCGGCTGTACAAACGGTCGATGGCCAGCGCCGCCAACAGCGGCAGGCCCAGCGCATAAGCGGTCAAGTAGCGTTCGATGAACACCGGCGTGATGAACGACACCGCAAACACCAGCAACAGCGGCACGCCGGTGTACAACGCCAGCAGGACACTGCCCCGCGACACGCTGCGATCACGGATCACCGCCACCGCTGCCAGCGTCAACAGAGCCAGAGGCAAGGCGCCGAACACCGGCAGCGGCAGGTTTTCACCATCGTCCTGAATCAGCCAGGACCAGATCATCGACGGCAACGAGCCGAGGCTCACCGGCGGCTCCCAGCCCACGTCCCCGCCCACCTTCAGTTGCTCCATGTGCTGGGTCAGATCGAGCAGATGGGGCAACCACGGCAGGTACAACACGACGATGGCCAGATTCGCCAGCCACCACGCCGGGCGCTGGATATGCCGGAAGCGATAGCCACGCTGGACCCGGATCAGCGCCAGATAAATCCAGTGGCACAGCGCCGCCAGCACGGCGAAGTAATGGGTGTAGAACGCTGCCGTCATCAACAGCAGGTAAAACAGCAGATAAGCATGACGCTGCGGGCGCCGGATCCAGTAGACCAGCGCCAGCGTCGCGGCCATCAGCAACAGCCCGAGCAGCGCATACATGCGCACTTCCTGGCTGTAGCGCACCGCCGTCGGCAACAGCGCCAGCAGCAGGCCGGCGAAGATCGCGGCGCGGCGGGTGGCCAGTCGATCCACCAGCCAGATGCCCAACCCGACGGCGGCGATCCCGGCGAGGGCGCTGAAACTGCGCAGGGCAAAAATGCCGTCGCCGAATAAATCGATCCAGCCGTGCAGCAGCATGAAGTACAGCGGCGGGTGTACATCGTAGGCCGCGTGGCGCCAGATCTCGCCCAGCGAGTAACGCGCCAGCAGCAGACTGGAGCCCTCATCGCCCCAGATCGCCGCAGCCGTCAGATCGTAAAAACGCACGGCCGCCGCCAACAACAGGATCGGCAGCAGCCAGTGTTCTCTGGCCCAACGAAGCAAGCGCAAACCGGCAAACCACGGCCCTGGTGTCGCGTGCGGATCCTGGGTGTCGCCCACCGGGGTTACTCTGTTCAGCGCCATCGTTTCCTCTCGCCGCACCACATCGCCACGACCGTATGAACCGCAAAAACCTGCCATTCACTTTAGGTCAGCCATACGAGCACCGTCGATGCCGGTGTGCGTTTTCACGACATCCGGCAACCTTGCCAATCCGCGTCTACGCTCTGGCGTGGCGTGACCTGGCCACGGAGTGCCAAGGCAACTGCAGCAGCCTGAATTCACTAGCGGCCCGCCGACAATCAATCAGAAGGATGAGGACTTTATGGACGTTTACATGGGCACTGTTCTGACGTTTGCCTTCAACTATGCGCCCAGCGGCTGGGCCTTGTGCAACGGTCAGATCATCGGAATCAACCAGAACCAGGCGCTGTTTGCACTGCTGGGGACGGTGTATGGAGGCAACGGCCAGCAGACGTTCGGGTTGCCCAACCTGCAAAGCCGCCTGCCGGTCTGCCAAGGCAACGGCCCCGGCCTGACACCGAGGGTGATGGGGGAAGTTTCCGGCGCCGAGCAGGTCACCGCCACCCTCAACAATTTGCCGAACCACACCCACACCCTGGCGGGGCTCACGGCCACCACCACCGTGCAACTGGCCAACCCGGCCAGTAACCCGGCGGGCGCGCCGACTGCGACCAACGCCTACATCGGCGCTTCGGGTACCGGGCCGGGCCTGGCGAATATTTTTTCCGACGCTCAAGGCGCATCGCCGGTACCGCTCAAAGGCGCAGCCACCACCATCAGCGGGACCATCACGCCGACCGGCAATGGCCTGCCCCTGCCGATCATGAACCCGTATCTGGTGCTCAACTTCAGCATCGCGCTGAACGGCATTTTTCCTTCGCGCAACTGACCGAACGCCGGGGGAGCCACCTCCCCCGACACCTCACCTTGCTGGAGCGAGACCATGCTGCAATCGGTTCATAGCCAACATTTCCAGGCACTGCTGGGTCGCGTTGGCACCCTGCATCTGCCCGATGGCAGTGCGCTGCAGATCCACATCGGAGAACTCGAAGAAAAACCGCTGGCGAAAATGCGCTACAGCGAGCGCATGCCATTCTGCGTCGAATTGAGCAGCCTGGAACCGACTGAATTCATCGACGGTTTGTGTGCCTTGGAGCTGCCGGAACTGGGGCGGGTCGAAGGGATCTTCGTCTCGCGGGTACCCGCGATGGGGCGCGACCCGGCACTGGCTTACTTCCACGTCACCTTCAACTGACATGGCCATCGTTAAACCAACATCAAAAGCATCGTTGACCTGTAGGAGCTGCCGCAGGCTGCGATCTTTTGATCTTGAGTTTCAGTTTGAAAAAACAGGATCAAAAGATCGCAGCCTGCGGCAGCTCCTACAGGGGGTTATTGGGGGTACCAGACGAGGCGTTCGGCGGCGGGGTTGCGTTCTTCGACGGCAAAACCCAATGCCAGATAATGCCTGCGCGCGTGTGGATTACTGGTCCAGACCACCGTCGCCACCGGGCAACGAATCTGTTGCGCGGCTTTCTGCACGCCTTGCAATACGGCACGGCCGAAGCCCTGGCCGCGCGCCTGCGGGATGAACGCCAGGTACAACACGCGAATCTCATTGGCGCCGAAATCGGTGCTCAGCGCGCCGATGGCGGTGCCGAGTTTTTCCACCACGTAGTGCATGGCGTTGGGGTAGTTGTCGCCCATGCCCTGCTCTTGCACCTGAAACTGCTGGGCGACGACTTGCTGCACGTGTTCCGGCTCGCCGTCGATCCATTGCAGATCCGGCCGCGCCGTTTGATAAAGACTTTGCAAAAACGGCCCGTCGGTTGCCCGCGAAGGCCGTACCACCAATCCCTCTGCCGCCACTGCTGCGTTGTCCGTCATCCTGCTCTCCCTAGAAACCGCTTTCCCTGACGCCCAGTGCCGCCACCCGGCGCCACGCCACACCGAGCAGCGATTCGCCGCTGCCCTGCAACACCACCACGCCGCGCAACGGTTGCGTCGGGGTCGATGCCGTCGTCAATACACTCAGGCGCACGCCGTATTGCGCCTGCACCGGCTCCGCCCGCTGCTGTTGATCGCGACGCACGGCGATCGGCCCGTGGTGATCGGAGGTCAACGCCTCCTGATCGACGTAAGCCACGCCGTTGGTGTCGATTTCATTCAATTGCACGGCGAGCGCCGGGTGCATCGGGTCATCGGCGATGAAACGGCCATTGGCCCCCGGTTTAACTCGCCACAACTCGGCTTCGGCCAGATATCCGCGCAGCCGTGCACCGTCTTCGACCACCCGGGCCAGCGCATCGCGGGTCGATAACCAGCGCCCGACCGTCATATTCGGCAGCAGATCGCGCACGCTGCCGGCATGCGGCGCACGCAACAGCAAGCGTTCACGCTGGGCGCTCAAGCCACGGTACTCGGCCACCGCTTCTGCCAGGCGTTGCTCAACGATGCCGGCGTCCGCGGCGGTTTCACTGCGACTGGCCTGGCGGCGCATCAACAACTGCTGAATCTTGATTTCGCGGCGGACAATCGCCAGACGCGATTCGAGATCCGGCGACTCCAGCTCGATCAGCACATCGCCCTGCGCAACCTGCTGCCCATCCGTCACCTTCACTGCTTTGACCCGCGCCGCCGTCGGCGCATGCAAGGCACTGGCGCGCCCGGCCTCAAGCATCGTCGGCAGTTCCACCGAACTGCGCCACGGCACAATCAGCAGCAGCAACAGCCCGAGCAGCGCCAATGCACTGAGCAACACGCGCGGAGCGTGCGCCTGCTCGCGACGGCTCCACCACTGACGCCACTCACGCATGATCGGCAGAAAGATGAACCACACCAGTTCCACCAGCATCAGGAAGATCCCCAACACCTTGAAGAACAGGTGATAGACCGCCAGCGCGATCCCGAAAAACAACGCCGCACGCCACAACCACGAGCCATACCCCCAGATCAGCAAACGCCGTTGCATCTTCGGCGACCAAGGCTCCGGCGCGGGTGCGCCATAGCCAAACAAAAACTCCCGCAGGCGCCAGCGACACAGGGCAAACGCGCGACCCTGCAAGTTGTCGACTTGCCAAAAATCACTGATCAGAAAATACCCGTCAAAGCGCATGAACGGATTGAGATTGACCACCAGCGTGGTGATCCATGTCGCGCTGGCGAGCATGAACGCCGCCGTGCGTGCCGGGCCGTCAGGCAACAACGACCACGCCAGCAACGCGATACACGCCAACAGCAATTCCGCGAGCACACCGCCGGCACCGATCAGCAACCGCGCGCGGCGGTCATTGACCCGCCAGGCGTCGCTGACATCGGTATAGAACATCGGCAGCAAAACCATGAATGCCACGCCCATGCTCTGCACCCGACAGCCCGCACGCTTGGCCATGAACGCATGACCGAATTCGTGGCAGAGCTTGGCGAAAAACAGCGCCACACCGAACGCCATGGCGCCGCCGAGGCTGAACAGGTGGGGAAACGTCCCGACAAAGCGTTGCCAGTCCCGCGACACCAGAAATACGCCCAACGCCAGCGTTGCCGGCAAGCCGTAACGCAGCAGACGCGGACCGAAGCGCTGCAGCCATGGCCAGGCACGATTGAGAAAAGCGTCAGGGCGCCACAGCGGAATGCGGAAAAACAAATATTGATGCAGAAGGATTTGCCACAGACTTTGCTGCTGCGCCAACGCCTTGAGCCGGTAGCTGGCGCGCTGCTGGTCATCGAGCGCGCTGATCAAATCGTGACCGCGAAGAAACTCCAGCAACTGCTCAAGCTCGCTGCCATCCAGCGGCAGACCGGGTTCGCGATTGGCCGCGCGCAAGACCTGTTCGGCATCGCCCAACGACCAGTGGCGCAACAGGCGCATCGCCGCCGTGCCGAGTTTGAAATAACGTCCGCGCACCGGATCGGCCAGGGTCCAGCGCGGCGAACCGTCCAGGGCCGGCGCCGCGGACGACAATTGCAGGTCGGCACGCAGGCTCGGCAGGTTCATTTACAGGCCCACGCTCTGACGCAGGCCTGCCAATGGCCGACGCAGCAGATACAGCGCCAAGGGCGCGCGATCACCGAAAATCTTCGCCGTACCGCGCAGGCCGATACGCGGCGGCGCCTCGGCGAAGTTGGCGTCGAGCCGGTAAGCGAGTTGCCCGCCCGCCGTCGGTTGCGCTTCGTAAGCCGAGCGTTCCAGCGTGGCGAGATGGCGCTTCAACGGATCGCTGTCGAGAAACAGCGCCACCTCGGCACCGGGCTCAAGGGCAATCGCATCGCCCACGGCCAGTTCGATGCGCAGCTCGGCCTGGCTCGGATCGGCGACTTCCATCAGGCGCTCGCCGGTCTGTACCGGTCTGCCGGTCAAACGTTCGGCGTCGGCGAACACCGCAATGCCGTCGCGTTCGGCGCGCACTTCGCTGCGGTTGAGCAACTCGCGGGCGTAGTCGCGTTCGGCGCGTTTCTGTTCGGCGCGGGCGGCGAGCAAATCGACCTTGGCACTGGATTCCGCGTCGGCAAACGAGCGCTGCGAGTTGGATTTCAATTCCGCCTCGGCCACGCCCAGCGCACGCTCGGCGACATCGGCCTGCGCCTTCAGCGTGGTGCTTTCAAAACGCACCAGCACATCACCGGTTTTCACTGTTTGATTGGGTTTGACCAGAAACTCGGCGATCACCCCGTCCAGCGGCGCCGCCACCACGCGGCCGCCCAGCGGCACCACTTCAGCCGGGGCCAGCACCGATTGGCGCACCGGGATCAACAGCCCGAGCAACAGCACCGCGACCAGCGCCACTTGGCGTTTACGGGTCCAGCGCAACCGCCACGGTTTGCGCGGTTGCAGCGCCAGCCAGGCGTGGCTGTAGGTGTCGCCCAATTGCGACAGCAAGACTTGTTCGGAAGGGTTCCACGGCACATCGCGCGCCAGCCACAAACCGCCAAACACCTGAGCGTCGCGGTCGATCAGCGGCAGCCAGAACACCTGCGCCGCCGACAGCGTGCGCCAGTCAGCCTGGATGCTGTCATTCAGCAATTCCGGGGCAATCACCCGCGCCTGCTGCAGCACACCCTGTTTGAACAACTGCGCCACGGCCTGCTCGACGAACGCCACGAACGGCGCGTTGGGCTCCACCGCACTGACCCCGGTGACCGCCTGCACCTTGCCGGCAATCAACAACGCCGCATGACGAAAGCCGAACAGCGCCTGGCCATCGTTGACCAGGCTGTAGGCCAGTTGCGAGGCGTCGCGGGCAGCGCGGGTCTGGCGTTCCAGGTCAAGAAACCTGGCGAATACCTGCTCGGCGCCGCCGCTCACCGGGGCGTTCACTTAAGCTCCGGGAAACGTGCCGTGCCGCTCATGCCGGCCAGCAAGCCTTTGGCTTCGGGGAGTGTGGCGACCAGCAACAGGGTCTGACTGCCCTCATCGATTCGCGCGCCCAGGCGCTTGACCGTGGCATCGATCGGCTGGCCGGTTTCATCGGGAACGAAGCTGAAGGTCTGGCCGGGCTTGAGCCGTGCCATCCACCGTGACGGCACCAGCAAATGAATTTCGAGGGTACGGTTATCGACGACATCAAGCAGCGGTGCGCCGGCCGGCACGCTTTCATAGCGCTGCACTTTGCGTTCGACCACTTGCCCGTCGAACGGCGCGACCACGCTACAGCGCTTGACCTGCACTTGATAAACCTGGGATTGCGCCTGGGTTTCGCTGACCTTGGCCTCGGCCCGCGCCACTTCGAATCGGCCGACAGAATTGAGGGCGGCCAACTGTTTGTTGTGCGCCAGCTCTTCACCGGCACCACGACTGGCCGCCTGTGCGGCATTGAGTTGCGCCTGATAGGCCGAACAATCGAACTTCGCCAGCGTATCGCCCTTCTTGAACGACTCGCCCTCGCTGTAGGGCAACTCAACAATCCGCCCGGAAAGCTCACTGGCCAGCGTCGCCTGATCACGCGCCCGCAACACCCCGCGCGCCTCACTGCTCACGGTGGCCGCCGCCGTCCCCGGATTATCCAGCAGCGGATCGTCTGGCCCGGGCGTTTGCGCCTGAACTGCACACGTAACTAAGGTCAATCCGACAACCCAACCACGAAAACGCTGCATAACCGCTACTCCCTGACGGATGTGCGGAGTCTACGACAGCGGGGGTTAGCGTCAAGCGAAAGGCCATCATTGCATCGCAATCCTTGCTGTAGCGCGAGTGAAGAGCTATGGTCAACCTATCTAAAATATAACCTTGATGGAATATTCCATAACGTTCATATTCGATACCCATGAATTGGGGTATCGAATACACCGACGAGTTCGGCGACTGGTGGGAAGATCTGACTGAAAACGAGCAGAGCTCGGTGGCTGCGAGCGTGAAACTGCTGGGTCAATTTGGCCCAGGATTACGCTTTCCGCACAGCAGCGCAATCAATGGCGCGCGGCATGGGCATTTGAGGGAACTGCGTGTTCAACATGCCGGAAGACCGTACCGGATACTGTATGCGTTTGATCCCAGGCGCTGCGCCCTGCTATTGATCGGTGGAGATAAAACCGGTCAGGATCGCTGGTATGAAGTCAACGTCCCGATCGCCGATCAACTGTACGATGAGCATCTCGAAACATTGCGCAAAGAGGGTTGTAAAAATGGCTAAGAAATTTGCCGAACTCGAGGCGCGCATGACCCCCGAAGCCCGGGAGCGCGCCCATTCGATCTACGAACAACACATCAAGGAAATGCCGCTGAACGAGCTGCGACAGGCCAAAGCGCTGAGTCAGGCAACGCTTGCCGAAACGTTGCATGTCAATCAGGCAGCGATTTCGAAGATGGAGCGACGTACGGATATGTACATCAGCACACTGCGTAATTACATCCGCGCAATGGGCGGAGAACTTGAAATCATCGCGACGTTTCCCGACGGACAAATCAAAATCGAAAATTTCGCAGGCTGAGGTTCCGCTCACTCAGCCGTTGAAATGCTCTATTAGCCAAATTCGTCCTCTAGGGGAAACCTCAAAGCTGCGCCATCCCTCCTGCCGGATACACCGACTCCCATCCCCCACCCAACGCCTTATACAACCCGACCATAGCCAGCGAAACACCGGTCGAGCTCTCCACCCACTGCTCCTGCGTCGCCAGCAACGCGCCTTGCACAGTAAGAACGTTGACGAAATCGACCACGCCTTCGACGTATTGCTGTTGCGCAGTGCGCAGGGCGATCTGGTTCTGGCGTACGGCTTCGGCGAGGCTGTCGCGGCGGCGTTGGCTGGCGTTGTACGCAGTCAGTTGATCGTCGATTTCGTGCCAGGCACGCAACACGGTTTGCTGGTAGGCGACGGCGGCTTCCTGCTGTTGAGCTTCGCGCAACTGCAACACGCCGCGCAGGCGTCCGCCGTCGAACAGCGGCAGGCTGAATTGCGGGCCGATGCCGAAGGCGCGTGAGCCCCACGAGCCAAAGTCGCTGAGTTGCATGGCTTGCGAGCCGAGGTTGCCGGACAGGGTGATGCGCGGATAGAAATCGCCCTTGGCCACGCCGATATTGGCAGTGGCCGCGTGCAGGCGCGCTCCGGCCTGGCGGATGTCCGGACGGCGTTCAGCCAGTTGCGACGGCAAGCCGATAGCGACTTGCAGCGGCGACTGCGGCACGGCGGCGTCGGTGGATAAGTCTTTGACCAAGGCTTGCGGTGGTTCGCCCATCAACAGGCTGATCGCGTTGATCAACTGTGATTGGCGTTGCTCCAGTGCCGGCAAGCGCGACTCGATGGCGGCGACTTGCGCGGCGGCTTCAGCGACATCGAGGTCAGTTGCCACGCCATCGGCCAGGCGCAGTTGCGAGAGTTTCAGGCTGTGCCGGGCGACGTCGAGGTTCTGCTCAGTGACGGCGCGAGTGTTCTGTACGCCGCGCAACTGGATGTAGTTCTGCGCGGTGTCGGCAAGCACCGCCAGCAGCACACCGCGCCGGTCGTTTTCGGCAACTTCGAGATTGGCGTCGGCGGCTTCGGTTTCGCGGCGCACGCGGCCCCAGAAATCCAGTTCCCATGACGCGGAGAAACCGGCGTCCCACAGATTGAACGCGGAATCGCCGTTGTGTCCGGACGGATCGCTCAGGCCTTTGCCGCTGTTGCGCTCGCGGCCGTAGCTGCCGGTGGCGGCGGTGTTCGGATAGCGGTCGGCGGTGATCACTTGGCGGGCGGCGCGGCTTTGTTGCAGGCGGCTGCTGGCCAGTTGCAGGTCAAGGTTGCTGCGGACGGCGCGCTGGGTGAGCGCGGAGAGTTGTGGGTCATGAAAGACTTCCCACCAGCGTTCGTTCAACGGTTCGCTGACGGCTTGGCTCGGCGCGGACCTGGCCGGTTTGGCCCAGTCGGCGATTTGTGTGGCTTCGGGCTTCTGGAAGTCCGGGCCGACGGTGCAGGCGCTGAGGCTTGCTGTCACCAAGGCACTGAAAATCAGTGGCTGCCACTGGCCCCATCGCTGGCAAGCCAGCTCCCACAGGGACTTTGCAGGTTGTGCGAAAACTCTAGTCCCACCGAGACCCCCTGTGGGAGCTGGCTTGCCAGCGATGAGGCCAGTCGAATTACCACAAATCATCGCTGAGTCACCTCACGCACCGACGTCGCCGAGCTGCGCGTATCAATACTCGCCTCCACCGACATCCCCACACGCAACCGCTCGGCCAGCGGCTGACCCGGTTCCAGCAGGATCTTCACCGGAATCCGCTGCACCACCTTGGTGAAGTTACCGGTGGCGTTATCCGGTTTGACTGCTGCGAAGGTCACGCCAGTCGCCGGGGCGATACTCTCGACACGGCCACTCAACGCTTCGCCACCCAGGCTGTCGACGCGTACTTGCACCTCTTGCCCTGGCTGCACGTCGGTCAGTTGCGTCTCCTGGAAATTCGCCACCACATAGGCCTGCTTCAATGGCACCACCGCCAGCAGCTTGCTGCCCGGCGTCACATACGCGCCGACGCGCACCGCACGCTCGCCAATCATTCCATCCTGCGGCGCAGTGATGCGCGTGTAGGAGAGTTCAAAACTGGCAATTTCCAGCGCCGCTTGCGCATGTTTCAAGCTGCCTTCAGCCGCGTCACGCTGAGCGGTGAGGATGTCGACCTGCTTGCGCTCCGCCGCCAGCTTCGCGGTGGCCGTGTCGAGATGAGCCGTGGCCTGATCGATGCGCGTGCGCGCCTGTTGCGCGTTTTGCACAGTGCCGGCGCCAACGCCGGCCAAATGGTTATAGCGATTCAATTCCTGTTGAGCGAAAGCCATTTCAGCCTTGGCCGACACCACCGAAGCTTGCGCCTGGGCGATCACCGACGTCTGGCGTTCCAGCGTCGCTTTGGCGTTCTGCAACTGCGCCCGCGCGACCAGTGTCTGCGCATCCGCCGCCTCGGCTGAAGCACGCAAGTCGCGATCATCGATCAGCGCCAGCAACTGGCCCGCCTTCACTTGCTGGTTGTCCTCCACCAAGACTTCCTTGATGAACCCGGCCACGCGCGGCACGACGAGCGTGTAGTCGGCGGAGACAAAGGCATCGTTGGTGTTTTGCTGAGTACGTTTGCCAAACACGCCGGGCAGCGCCAGGTACACCAGCACGCCGACCGCCAGTGCGGCGGCGATGGCCACCGCGAGTTTTTGCTTTGCTTGAGTCGTCATAAAAACCTTCTGTTTCAGTGAAGCAATCAGGTCGGCGCGCGTGGCGGAAAGATCCGCGTCGGCAGCCAGAAAATCAGCAGGATCAGCGCCACTGCGACGCCAGCCATGCACACATAGAGATCGGAAGAAGTCAGCACCACAGCCTGTTCGTGCAGGCGATGGGCGAGGCCCGGATCGCTGTGATCGGCCAGCGGCGAATTACCGAGGTTGTCGACCAACATGGTCGAGTGGAAATGCAGACGCGCGGTGGTCAGCGCTTCGATCACCCCGGTAGCGACCACGGCCGCCAAGCCTTTCACCGTGTTGAACCACGCCGAGGCGAACGGCCCGTCCTGCGGCTGGATGCTGCCGGTGGACAACATCAACAGCGGCAACACCGACATCGGTTGACCGAAGATCTGCAGCCATTGCAGGACGTAGAAATTGTCGCGAATCCATTCAGAAGTCAGCAGCGATCCGCCCAGGCAGGACAACGTCAACATGCTCAAACCGATGCCAAGCACCCAGCGGCAGTCGACCCAGCGCAGGTTGCACAACGCTGCCACCATCGGCAGCGCAATCAGTTGCGGCAATGCAGCGATCAGCATGATCGGGGCAGTCTGCGCCGGCCGATAACCCTGCACCTGCGCCAGATAACTCGACGGAATCAACACCACCGCCTGCAGAACTATCAGCACCCCGGCCAGGGTCATCAAGGCGAACGACAGGTTGCGGATACCGAGCATCTGCAACTTGAAAAACGGAATCGGCTGCGACCATTCATTGATCAGGAACGCCACCAACAGCAGCGAGCCGGCACCGAGCAATCCACAGATCAGGCTCGACTCGAACCAGTCCAGTCGATTGCCCTGCAACAGACCGATCACCAGCATGCAGATCGCCGGAAAACCCAGCAGCAGGCCTTTCCAGTTGAACGACTTGAGGCGCTCCAGGCGCAGCGGATCCTGCGGCAAGCCATACGCGACGGCGGCCATGGCAATCAGGCACGGCACGATGATTTGCCAGAACGTCCACTGCCAGCCGACGTATTCAGTCCACAAACCGGCCAGCGGCGTACCGAGGCCCGGGCCGAATGTCGCCGTCAATGCATAGCCGGCCAAGCCGTACAGTTTGATGTTCGCTGGCAAAAAGCGCAGGGCGACGGTCATCAGCATCGGCGGCAATGCGCCGCCGGCCAGACCTTGCAGGATGCGCATCAGCAGCAGGCTTTCGTAGTTCGGTGCGAACGGGCACAGCACGCCGAGCAAGGTGAACAAGCCGATCGCGCAGAGGGTGAAGCGGCGCAACGAGAAGGTCACCGAGCACCACGGCGCGAAGGCCATGGCCGCGACTGAGGTGGCGGTGTAGCTGGCGACCAGCCAAGTGCCTTCGTCGTAGCCGATGTGCAACGCACCGCGAATGTCGGCCAGGGCAACCTTGGTGACCATCTCGTTGAGGCCCGACACCAATACCGCCAGCAGCACGCCGACCAGGCCGATGATGATCCGCGCCCCGAACACCGGTGGCGTCGCCGCCTTCGCCGGGCTGGCCGCAGCGATGGACGCTGCCGCCGTCAGGGATGTCATGAATACACACTCCGGAGGGAAAAATACCGGAGCATCTTAGTCGGGCTTGGCAATGACGAAAATTGACTTATTGGCAGCTTATAAGTGCGCCAGACGCAATCATTAAAAGCAAAAGATCGCAGCCTGCGGCAGCTCCTACAGGGATATGTATTTCAATGTAGGAGCTGCCGCAGGCTGCGATCTTTTGATCTTCAGGGTTGTGCCGCCAGCCACGTCTCGTCGCAGCAGGCCTTGAGTGTCTCTCGCAACCAGCGGTGCGCCGGATCTTTATCAAAGCGCGGATGCCAGGCCTGAGTCAGCATCAACGTCGGCAACGGGATTGGCAGGTCGAACGAACGCAGCTTCAGCCCGAGCCGGCGGACGCTGAGCAGCGCCTCTTTAGGTACGGGCAAGATCAGATCGGAATCAGGCAAAGCAAACATCGCCGCATGGAAACTCGGCGCGATGACCGCCACCCGCCGCTCCAGGCCCAACGCGTTCAGCGCGGTATCAATCGGGCCACGGGCGATACCGCGTCGCGACATGCTGATGTGCGAAAACCCGGCGTAGCGTTCGGCGGTAATTTCGCCATCGAGCAACGGATGATCTTCACGGACCAAGCCAACGAAATGCGTGGAAAACAGGTTCTGCACTTTCACTTCCGGGGAGACCGGGCGAGTGTTGCTGACGCTCAGGTCGATGCGCCCTTCACGCAGCGCTTCATCATCGCCATCACCCTCCGGGACGAAACGCAGCTCGCAATGCGGCGCCAGTTGATCCAGCGTGTCGAACAGCTTGCCGCCATATACGCCAATGAAAAAGTCATTGGCGCGAATGCTGAAACGCCGGCGCAACGTGCCCAACTCCACAGCATCGGCCGAGCGAAACAGCAACGCAGCCTGCTCGACCACGTCGCGCACCTGTTCGCGCAACTCCAGCGCCTTGGGGGTTGGCACCAGGCCGCGGCCGGCGCGCACCAGAATCGGGTCGCCGATGGCTTCACGGATTCGCGTCAGGGTGCGGCTCATGGCGGCCGGGCTGAGGTTCATCCGCCGCGCGGCGCCGACCACACTGCCCTCGTCGAGCAACGCGTCAAGGGCGACCAGAAGGTTCATGTCCGGGAGTTGCATGCTGAGCACTCTTGGCTGATCTGGATTGATCCAGACACAATGCTAACAGAGGGATGAGCTCTCAGTTGTTGATCGGCTTAATTTCAAAATGCAATTCGTTGATGCGCTCTGCGAGAGGATCAGTGGTCTTGGCTATCCCTGGCACACAGTCTTTTAGCTCAAGACTTTCCTTACCTGGAAGCGTCACTTCTTGCATGATGTCAGCAACACGAGGTCCAAAATAGATGAAAGTTTCCGGAATAATCTCTGCAATTGAGATACGGCGCTGCTCCGGCCCCACAAACAAAACGTGGTACTGCTTCGGATCAACTCCTGCGCAATTGAAATTCGAACTGAAATCAGCCGCATGGGCGACTCTGTACAGGATCTGTAGACGCTTGGTCTCCGAGAAAAAATGGTCTACGTAAAACGCACTCATGCCTGTCATGAAACAAATCAGAGCGGCAGAAAAAATCACTGCTAATGGATTTTTATGTGTCTCGGACCAAAACTCGCTGTCTCGTACTTTGAGGACAAGATAGAACGCCGCGACAACCGCCCCTACAACCAGGGGCCAAAATAGGAAAATCATCAGTTGAATAACAGTACCGGCCACTAACGTCATAGGAAGGGCCGACGCATCAAAGGGAAAAATACTGTTGATATCACTTACCGCCTTCATCCTGGCAAAGTAGGTGGCTGCACCAAGGAGTATCGTCCAGAAGAAAGCGGAGACTGCGTAATTACCGAAGTGTCTCAGAATCTTTTGTTCGATCAGAATTACGACGCCAAATATGGCCGCGATCATCGAAGCGCACGTTAAAGCCAAAACCCAACCCGGTGTCAGCAGGTCATTTGAGGATATGAAGAGGCTTGCAACAAAAAGAAAAAACGACAGCGACAAAACCCAACCTACAACATTGGGTTTACATGTATTCGCGTTCGATTCAGACCCTTCTCTAGCCAAAGAAAAAATTCCTTTTTCATTGTGGATTTCAATGCCCCTTTAACGGCCCCCTGCCACAAAACTTAAGCATTGAAATACCAACATAAAACAAGCCTGAATCAATCAGCGCTGCATCCCCCAACGCTTCACGGTCACGCGTTCCAGCGTGTCGAACACCAGATTCTCCACCAGCAACCCGATCAGAATCACCACCGCCAACCCGGCAAACACCTTGTCGGTGTACAGCTCGTTGCGATTCTGGAAGATGTACCAGCCCAGCCCACCCTTGCCACTGGTCGCGCCAAACACCAACTCCGCCGCGATCAACGTGCGCCAGGCGAACGCCCAGCCAATTTTCAACCCGGCCAGAATCGACGGCAGCGCCGCCGGGATCAGGATGAACAACACCAGCCGCAAACCCTTCAAACCGTAATTGCGCCCAGCCATGCGCAGCGTTTCGGAAACCCCGAGAAACCCTGCATAAGTGTTCAACGCCAGCGCCCACAACACCGAATGCACCAACACGAAAATCAGGCTGTTCTGCCCCAGACCAAACCACAGCAGCGCCAAGGGCAACAGGGCAATCGCCGGCAGCGGGTTGAACATCGAGGTCATCGTGCTCAGCAGATCGCGGCCCAACTGCGTCGACACCGCCAAGGTGGTCAAGGCAAACGCCAGCACAATGCCAATCAGATAACCCTTGATCAGCACCACCAACGAGATCCACACCTTGGCCAGCAGTTCACCGCTGAGCACACCATCGAACAGCGCATGGCTGGTCTGCAGGAAACTCGGCAGCATCAGGTCGTTGTTCTGAATCCGCGCGACCACTTCCCACACGACAGCGAGCACAATCAGGATCAGACTTTTACGCAACCAGCCCTGTTGCCACAGCCGCGTGCCGAGCGACAGCTCTCGCTCGACCGGCACTTCAGTCAGCGGCTCTAAAACAATTTCAAATTCTTCACGCACAGATGATGAATGGCTCATCGGGTAGTCCTCCTGGCCGCTCAATAGGCGATGCGAATGTCGTTGAAGTCGTGGTCACGCTCGGTTTCCGGCGACTGGCCTTCATCGAACAGCAAACGATGAATGCGCCGCGCCGATTCCTGAAACGACACGCCGCCGAGGCTGTGCAGATCGTATTGATGACTGTGCACTTCGGCGCGCACCCGCCCCGGATGTGGCGACAGCAAAAGGATGCGATTGCCGACTACCAACGCCTCTTCAATCGAGTGCGTGACGAACAACAAGGTGAAGCGCACTTCTTCCCAAAGCAGCAGCAATTCTTCCTGCATCTTGCGGCGGGTCAGCGCATCGAGTGCGGCGAACGGTTCGTCCATCAAGAGGATTTTCGGCTGCATCGCCAACGCCCGGGCAATCGCCACCCGTGCTTTCATGCCGCCGGACAAGGTGTGCGGATAGGCATCGGCGAACGCCGCCAGGCCGACCTTTTCCAGATAGTGCAGCGCACGCTCTTCGGCCTCTTTTTTCTTCAGCGTGCGCGAGGCCAGCAGCGGAAACATCACGTTCTGTTTGACGGTTTTCCACGGTGGCAGTTGATCGAATTCCTGAAACACCACAATCCGGTCTGGCCCCGGCGCGTCGACGCGCTGGCCTTGCAGACGGATCTCGCCTTCACATGGCTGAATGAACCCGGCGACCGCTTTGAGCAAGGTGGATTTGCCGCAGCCGGACGGGCCGAGCAGCACGTAGCGATCGGCCGGGTCGATTTCAAAACTGACTTGGTGAGTGGCGCGCACCACACGTTGCGGCGTGCGGTATTCGAGGCTGACGTGATCGACGGCCAGCAGCGCTTCGCTGCGGGCGACCGGGTTGCTGGCCGCGTGGCCTGGCAAGGGAGCGTTCATGATGTGATCAATCTCCGGCGAATCAGAAAGGCGCGTCGCCCTGAATGGTCGTGCGATACAGCTTGCGGCGCAGGTACGCGGGGCAGCCGGCGGCAAGGTGAATCAGCGAACGGTTGTCCCAGAACACCAGGTCGTGGGGCTGCCACTGATGGCGGTAGATGTTTTGCGGCAGCACGCTGTGGGCGTAGAGCTCGCTCAGCAGTTGCTGGCTCTCGTCATCCGGCAGGCCGACGATGCGCGTGGTGAAACCCTCGCTGACGAACAGCGCCTTGCGGCCGTTTTCCGGGTGCGTGCGCACCACCGGGTGCACCACTTCCGCGACCTGGGCGAGTTGCTCCGGGGTCAGGGTCGGGCGCCAGTTGCCTTCGAATTTGGTCTCGCTGTAACGCGCCGTGTAGGAGTGCGCGGCGCTGCGGCCTTCGACCGCTTTGCGCAACGCTTCGGGCAAGTTGTCCCAGGCTTTGTGCATGTCGGCGAACAGCGTGTCGCCGCCCTCCTCTGGCAACTCCTGTGCGTGAAGCATCGAGCCGAGGCTTGGCAGCGCTTTATAGGAGAGGTCGGAGTGCCAGAATTTGCCGGCATCGCCGAGGCCGATGTTCTGGCCGTTTTCGATGATGTTGGAAACGATGAGGATTTCCGGGTGGTCGGCCAGCAGGAACTGCTTGAGCACATGGATCTGCAACACACCGAAGCGGCGGCTGAAGTCGATCTGCTGTTGCGGGGTGATTTGCTGGTTGCGGAACACCACGACGTGGTGATCCAGGTGCGCGCGATGGATGCGCGCAAAGTCCTGATCATTGATCGGCCGGGTGAGGTCAAGGCCAATGATCTCGGCGCCAACGGCACCGCTGAAGGGACGAATCTCGAAGGTTTGCGGCGCGGCGGTCGCGACGCCAGGGGAAGCAGTAGCTGCGGACATCTTTCCATCTCCCACGCACGGCGCGCTCACGGGCGCGCTCGTCGATCAGACACTCACGCTGGATTGCGTGTTGGTTCAGGTCGTGCGGCGCGCCGATTGGTCGGCAGGTACGCAGGGGGATGACTTTATAGCTATAAGAACGGGAGATTAAATACCGTTAATGAATAACGATATGGCGGAATGGACTGGATGGTGAGTGACGGTTTTTGTCACTTCCTGACAGAGATGCAGTGTTTCGGCTGCCGCCATCGCGAGCAGGCTCACTCCTACAGGGATCACATTCCATCTGGAGAAATGCGGTTACTGTAGGAGCGAGCCTGCTCGCGAAGAGGCCACCAGCCGCGCTGCAAATCTAGCGTTCGTGCAACGCCTCAGCCCGCGCGCGGATGATCGGTTTGAGCAGGTAGCTCAACACCGACTTCTTGCCGGTGATGATGTCCACCGAAGCGACCATCCCCGGGATGATCAGCAATGGCTTCTCGTCCGTGCCGAGGTGGCTGCGTTCAGTGCGCACCTTGATGATGTAGTACGTGGTTTTCTTGTCTTCGTCGGTGATGGTATCGGCACCGATCTGCTCCAGCTGGGCCTTCAGCCCGCCGTAAATGGTGTAGTCGTACGCGGTGAATTTGACGATCGCTTCCTGCCCCGGGTGCAGGAACGCAATGTCCTGCGGACGGATCTTCGCTTCGACCAGCAAGGTGTCATCCAGCGGTACGATTTCGACCATGTCGCTGCCCGGCTGGATCACGCCGCCGATGGTGTTGACCAGCAACTTGTTGACGATACCGCGCACCGGCGATGTCACCAGCGTACGGCTGACGCGGTCTTCCAGCGCCTTGCCGGTGGCGCTGGCCTTATTCAGGTCGGTGCGCGCTTCGTTGAGTTGGGTCAGCGCTTCGCTGCGGAATTTGCCGCGCGTTTCGTCGATCTTGCGCTGCACTTCCTTGATCGCCGATTCGGCACGCGGTATCGCCAGCGTCGTTGCATCGAGCTGACCACGGGTTTCCACCTCGGCACGCTTGAGACGCAAGACTTCCACCGGGGACACCGCACCCTGCGCCACCAGCGGCTCGGACATGTTGATTTCCTGACGCTGCAAGCCGAGTTGCTGACGATACTGCGCTTGCTTGGAAGCGAATTCGCGCAGCTCTTGCTGACGCTGAATCAACTGCTCCTGCAAACCACCGATCTCGTCGTGCAACTGCTGACGGCGGCTGATGTACAGCGACTCTTCGCTTTTCGCCTGTCCCGGCACAGCCTTGAGCACGTCCTCGGGGAAATTCAGCGGGCGATCATCGACCTCGGCGCTCAGACGCTCAACGCGCAGCAGCATCGACAGACGATCGGCCTCGGTTTCGCCGACGTTGGAAGCAAATCGCGTGTCGTCGAGACGAATCAGCGGTGCGCCGGCTTCGACGATCTGGCCTTCCTTGACGAACAGTTCAGAGACGATCCCGCCCTCAAGGTTCTGGATTTTCTGAATCTTCGACGACGGAATCGCCTTGCCGTCGCCCTTGGTCACTTCGTCGATCACGGCGAAGTTGGCCCAGAGCATGAGGAAGACGAAGAAGCCGATGATCGCCCAGATGGTCAGGCGCACGACGCGCGGGGCGTCCTCGATCAGCGCCTTGTTGACCTCCGGCAGTGGCTGGCCCTGCAACGATGCCGAGCCCTTGAAGTAGCGACGGATCGAATCCTTGAAACCCGACTTAAGCAACACTGATCTGCCCCTTCTTCAACGCTTCCATCACGGCGGCTTTCGGGCCATCGGCGAGAATTTGTCCACGGTCGATCACCAGCAGACGATCGACCAGCGACAACAGTGAAGCCCGGTGCGTGACCAGCACCACGGTCTTGTTTTCGATCACGGCGGCGAGGCGTTGCTTGAGGCGTTCTTCACCGGTGTTGTCCATCGCGCTGGTGGGTTCATCCATCAACAGGATCGGCGGATTGAGCAATAGCGCTCGGGCCAGCGCGACGTTTTGTCGTTGGCCACCGGACAGATTCTGCCCGCGCTCACCGACTTGCAGCTCATAGCCTTGCGGGTGCAGACGGGCGAACTCGTGGACGCCGGCCAGTTCGGCGGCTTGCAGCACCAACTCGTCTTCTACATAGCGTGCGCCGGAGACCAGGTTGTCACGCAGGGTGCCGGCCAGCAGCTGGATGTCTTGCGGCACGTAGCCAATGTTGTAGCGCAGTTCGCTGACGTCGATCTGGCGGATGTCCACACCGTCGACCAACAGCGCGCCGTCGTCCGGCTGATACAGGCCCACCAGCAGTTTGGCCAGCGAGCTTTTGCCCGAGCCGCTGCGGCCGATGATGCCGATTTTTTCGCCGGGACGGATCACCAGGTTAATGTTCTTCAGCGCCGGGTTCTGTTGTTCCGGGTAGGTGAAGTTGAGCTGGCGGCACTCGATCGCGCCCTGCAACACCTTGCGGCTCAGCGGACGCTCTTCGAAATTGCGCTCTTGCGGCAGCTCCATCATTTGATCGACCGAAGTCATGGTCACCCGCGCCTGTTGATAGCGCGTGAGCAGACCGGACAGCGAGGCCAACGGGCTCAGCGCGCGACCGCTGAGCATGTAGCAGGCAATCAGACCGCCCATGCTCAAGTGACCATCAATGATCTGGTACACGCCGAAGACGATCATGATCACCCCGGCCAGTTGCTGGATCAGCAAGGTGATGTTCATCGCCAGGCCGGAGAGCATTTTCACCCGCAGTTCGAGGCGGCTGAGGGTGCCGATGGTCTGCTCCCACTGGTACTGACGCTCGCTCTCGGCGTTGTTGACCTTGACCGCATCGAGGCCGGCGAGGGTTTCGATCAGGCTCGATTGACGCTCGGCGCCGAGGGCCATGGTGCGTTCCATGGTTGCCACCAGCGGTTTCTGCAACGCGTAGCCGATGGCCAGGGCAATCGGGAACGCCAACACCGGAATCCACACCAGATGCCCGCCGAGAATGGCGATGACAATAAAGATGAGGATGGTGAACGGCAGATCGATCAGGCTGGTCAGGGTCAGCGAGGCGAGGAAGTCGCGCAGGCTCTGAAACTCGTGGATGTTTTGCGCAAAGCTGCCGACCCGCGCCGGGCGGTATTTCATCGCCATGCCGACGATGCGTTCGAACAATGTGGCGGAGATGATCAGGTCGGTTTTCTTCCCGGCCAGATCCAGGCACAGGCTGCGCAGGCTCTTGAGGATCAGGTCGAAAATGTAGGCGCCGGTGATGCCGAGTGCCAGCACCCACAACGTCGCTTCGGCCTGGTTCGGCACCACGCGGTCGTAGACGTTCATCACGAACAGCGGCGCGGCCATGGCAATGATGTTGATCAGGAAACTCGCGGCAATCGCATCGGCGTACAGCCAGCGCGAACGCTTGAGGGTGTCGCGGAACCACGAGCGTGCGCGCGGAATCAGCGTGCCGTGGTTGACGTCGAATTTGTGTTGCGGCTGGGCGAAGAAGACTTTGCCGGTGTAGTCGTCGACGAGCAGTTCGCGGCTGACGATGGACTCGCCGCCGTCAGTTTCACTGAGCAACACCCGCGCTTCATTGTCACCCTGCCAGCCGAGCAGGACGGCGCTGCGGCCATCCTTGAGCAGCAGCAACGCGGGCATGGCGATCGCCGGAATTTCTTCCAGTTTGCGCTGCAGCACTCGACCTTGCAGGCCGGCGCGAGCCGCCGCGCGGGGCAGCAACTCGACACTCAAGCGTTGTTTGGGCAGCGGCAGGCCGGTGGTCAACATCGCCGCGCTGGCAGGCTTCTGGTGCAGCATGCAAAGGGCGAGCAGACCGTCCAGTAACGGATCGTCGTGCAACGCGCGTGGATCATGACTGAGATGAACTCGACTGACTTCTGATTCCACGCTCGACACTCTTAACAGTTGAAAAGGGACAACTCAATTCATCCCAGGCAGCTGGACCTTGGGCTTCACGTCGTTCTGCACAACGGATGCCAACGGTGCGACCACTCCCTGGCTTCTGAGCAATTCGCCCATGGTCGCCTTGATTCGGTACTGAGTAAATAACTGAATGTTTTTGATGTCAGCCAGACGCCGCGACGCGGTGAACAACTCGTTTTCGCTGTCGAGCAAATCGAGCAGGGTGCGTTCGCCGAGGCTGAACTGACGCTGGTAAGCGGTGCGCACGGCGGTGCTGTGATCAACGTATTGCTGCGCGATCGGCACCTGCGCGTTCGCATTGTTCAAGGCGTTCCAGGCCAGGCCCAGCTCTTCGTTCAACTGGCGCAGGGCGTTGTTGCGGATGTCCAGCGCCTGGTTCGACAGGTACGACTTGGATTCCAGATCGGCCTTGTTGCTGCCGCCCGAATAGAGGTTGAAGCGCATGCGCAGCATGGCTTGCCACTCGTTGTTGTGACCGTTCTGGCCATCGAGGTCGTTATCGGCGGTGCGGCCCAGTTCGGCGTCGAAACGTGGGTAGAAGGTCGACTTGGCGGTTTCGTACTGCTTCTCGGCGGCGGCGATATCGGACTCGGCCGAACGCAGGATCGGGCTGTTTTCCAGCATCTGCGTACGCGCTTCATTGAGGTTGGCCGGCATCATCGCGATGAACGGCGCCGGACGCTCGAGTTGATCGGGCATCTGGCCGACGGCGCTGAGGAAGTTGGTTTCCGAGTCCGCAAGGTTGGTCTGCTCGGTGATCAGGTTGTTGCGCGCCTGAGCCATCCGCGCTTCGGCCTGATCGAGGTCGGCACCGCTGCCGACGCCGCGCTGGGTGCGCAACTGGATCTGGTCGTAGATGCGCTGGTGGCTCTTGAGGTTTTCTTCGGCCAGACGCACGAATTCGCGACGGGTCAGCACGTCCAGGTAGACCTGGGCAACGGTCAGCGCGGTGCGCTCGGAAGTGCCGAGCAAGGAATAAGCGCGGGAGTTGACGGTGGCTTGTTGACGCCCGACCTCGCTGGACGTGGCAAAACCGTCAAAAACCATTTGCGAGAGACGTAAACTTGACTCGCTGCGGTTCAGGGTTTCCCAGTGGTTGTTGTTACCGGCGGCACGGGTGGTGACGCTGTCGGTGCCTTCACGGCCATAACCGCCGAGCAGATCGACCTTGGGCAGGTATCCCCCTTTCGCTGCCTTTAATTGATAATCCGCGGCCAAACGACTGTTGACCCCTGCCTGGATTTCCGGATGGACATCCAATGCCTGTTGCATGGCTTCTGGTAAGGATTGTGCTTGTACAAAAGAGGCGGCGAGAGCGAAAGGTACAGCCAGAAACAGGGGCGAACGCATGGTAGGAATTTCCCAGAACTTCTTGTCTTGAATCACAGCAAAACGTGGCGCTGCGTCGGATGATGGCAACCAGATTGACCGTATGTCGGAAAGTTCAAAACAGGAACTGGATCACACGCTGAAGGACAGGTCGCCGCGGAAATATCAATGTGACATTAGTGGGGCGATTGTTTAGGATGGCACCCATAAGGTCAATAGTTTGGCATAAAGTTAATAGCGAAAGAATCTAGCCAAATTATTGACGAATAGACGCGTCAAACTTGTTTCGCAAATTTTTAAAGTACGTCCAGACTGAATCGGCGCCCATGCCATCAGGTCCATGGAAGTCAACTGAACGTGACACCCCGGAGAGTCTTCAATGAGCAGTGTTGTTGCCATCGTCAAAAGCATTGTTGGTCAGGTATTCGTGGTGTCTCCAGAGGGCGTACGTCGCGTACTCGTTGAAGGCGATCGCCTGTATGTCGGCGACCAGATCGACACCGGCCTCTCCGGCGCCGTGTCGCTTGAGCTGGCGGATGGCCGCACACTCGACCTGGGCCGCGAAACCCAGTGGAGCGCCAGCGCGCCCGACTCCAGCACCGACTTGGCTGAAGCCACCGCGCAGGCTGCGCCGTCGGTAGCAGAACTGCAGCAAGCCATCGCCGCCGGTGTCGACCCGACCACCGCCCTTGAAGCCACCGCTGCCGGCCCGAGCGCCGCAGGCACTGGCGGTGCCGCCGGGGGTGGCCACAGCTTCGTGATGCTCGACGCCACCGCTGGCCGCGTCGACCCGACCATTGGCTTCCCGACCGCAGGCATTAACTCTGCAGGTCAGGCCGCGCAAAACATCACCGGCGGGCAGACCACCGATACCACCACCAACGCCCTGCGTGAGTCGACCCTGAGCCTCAGCGCCACGCCGACCATCACCGAAGCCGGCGGCGTGCTGGTGTATACCGCGACCCTGACCCAGGCACCGCTGACCGACCTGACCATCACCCTGTCCAACGGCGCGGTGATCGTAATTCCGGCCGGCTCCACCACCGGCACCGTCAATGTGCCGCTGGCGCCGAACGACACGGTTTACAACGACCCGACCCAAATCGACGTGACCGTCACCGGCACCACGGGCGGCAACGGCATCACCGTGACGCCGCCGACCACTCCGGCGACGACGCAGGTCACCGACACCATCGACACCACCACCGTCACCCTGACGGCGGGCCCGAGTGTCACCGAAGGCGGGCAGATCACTTACACCGCGACCCTGACCAATCCGGCCCAGACTCCGGTGACCGTCACCCTGTCGAACGGCTCGACCATCACCATCGGCGCAGGCCAGACCACCGGCACTGTCAACGTGCCGACGCCGGCCAACGACGTCTATAACAACGGCAGTACCGTCACCACCACCATCACCGGTGCCACTGGCGGCAACTTCGAGAACCTGGTGCCGAACCCGACGCCAGCGGTGACCACCATCACCGACTCGATCGACACCACCAACCTGACCCTGACCGCCACCGGCACAGTGGTCGAGGGTGGCCAGATCACTTACACCGCAACGCTGACCAACCCGGCACAGACACCGGTGATCGTCACCCTGTCGAACGGTTCGATCATCACCATCGGCGCGGGTCAGACCAGCGGCAGCGTCAACGTGCCGACCGCAGCGAACGACGTCTACAACAATAGCGGCACCGTCAGCACCACGATTACCGGTGCAACCGGCGGCAACTTCGAGAACCTGGTGCCGAACACGACGCCAGCGACTACCACCGTTACCGATTCGATCGACACCACCAGTGTGAGCCTGACCGCTACCGGTACTGTCGTCGAAGGTGGCCAGATCACTTACACCGCGACCCTGACCAACCCGGCGCAAACGCCGGTGACGATCACCCTGTCGAACGGTTCGACCATCACCATTGAGGCCGGCAAAACCACCGGCAGCGTCAACGTGCCGACTGCGGCCAATGACGTCTACAACAATGGCAGCACCGTCAGCACCACGATTACCGGTACCAGCGGCGGCAACTTCGAAAACCTGGTGCCGAACACCACGCCAGCGACCACGACCATTACCGACTCGATCGACGATACCAACCTGTCGCTGACAGCGACCGGAACTGTGGCCGAAGGTGGTTCGATCGTTTACACGGCAACCCTGACCAATCCTGCCGGCACACCGGTAACCGTGACTCTGAGCAACGGCTCGGTGATCACCATCGATGCGGGCAAGACCACCGGCACTGTGACCGTCCCTGCACCGGCCGATGACGTTTATAAAGACGCCGGCAAAGTCGAAGTGATCATTAAGGATGCAACGGGCGGCAACTTCGAGAATCTGGTGCCGAGCACCGTTCCAGCCGTGACCGAAGTCACCGATACCATCGACACCTCGACCGTTAAATTGACTGCCGATACCTCCGTCGCTGAAGGCGGCACGGTCACCTACACCGCCACCGTTGGCGCGCCAGTCACCGGTTCGCCGGTCACCGTGACTCTGGCCAACGGCCAGAGCATCACCATCGAAGTCGGCAAAACCACAGGCACCGTGACCACCACCGCGCCAAATGACGCGTTGACCGGCAATGCGCCGCTGACCAACTCGATCACCGGTGTTACGGGTGGTAATTACGAAGATCTGGTGGCCGACAAGACGCCGGTTTCAACCACTGTTACCGATGTTGCTGACACCACCAACCTGTCACTGAGCGCCACCGGTTCTGTGGCTGAAGGCGGCCAGATCACTTACACCGCGACCCTGACCAATGCAGCAGGTTCGCCTGTCACCGTGACGCTCTCGAATGGTTCTGTCATCACCATCGAAGCGGGTAAAACCACCGGCACCGTGACCGTCGCAGCGCCAGCCGATGACGTCTATAAAGACGCCGGCAAAGTTGAAGTCAGCATCAAGGATGCAACGGGCGGCAATTTCGAAAACCTGGTGCCGAGCACCGTTCCGGCCGTCACCGACGTGACCGATACCATCGACACCACCACCGTCAAACTGACCGCCACCGAGTCGGCTGCTGAAGGTGGCACCGTCACTTACACCGCCACTGTCGGCGCGCCGGTCACCGGTTCGCCAGTCGTGGTCACCCTGGCCAACGGCCAGAACATCACCATCGAAGTCGGCAAAACCACCGGCACCGTGACCACCACCGCACCGAACGATGCGCTGAATGGTCATGCACCGCTGACCAACTCGATCACCAACGTCAGCGGTGGCAACTACGAAGACCTCGTTGCAGACAAAACTCCGGTTTCGACCACGGTCACCGACACCGTCGACACCACCAACCTGACCCTCAGCGCCACCGGCACTGTGGCTGAAGGCGGTTCGATCGTTTACACCGCGACCTTGAGCAACCCGGCCGGCACCCCGGTCACCGTGACCCTGAGCAATGGCTCGGTGATCACCATCGAGGCCGGTAAAACCACAGGCACCGTGACTGTCGCTGCACCTGCCGATGACGTCTACAAAGACGCCGGCAAAGTCGAAGTGACTATCAAGGACGCCACCGGCGGCAACTTCGAGAACCTGGTGCCAAGCACCACGCCAGCGGTGACCGACGTCACCGACACCATCGACACTTCGACCGTTAAGCTGACTGCAACCGAGACTGCGGCTGAAGGCGGCACCGTCACCTACACCGCTACCGTGGGTGCGCCAGTCACCGGTTCACCTGTGGTCGTGACTCTGGCCAACGGCCAGAACATCACCATCGAAGTGGGCAAAACCACCGGCACCGTGACCACCACCGCACCCAACGATGCGCTGAATGGCCATGCACCGTTGACCAACTCGATCACCGGCGTCAGCGGTGGCAACTATGAAGACCTCGTTGCCGATAAAACCCCGGTCAGCACCACCGTCACCGACACCGTCGACACCACCAACCTGACGCTCAGCGCCACCGGCACCGTGGCAGAAGGCGGTTCGATCGTTTACACCGCAACCCTGACCAACCCGGCCGGCACCCCGGTGACCGTGACCTTGAGCAATGGCTCGGTGATCACCATCGAAGCCGGTAAAACCAGCGGCACCGTGACCGTCGCAGCACCGGCCGATGACGTTTACAAAGACGCCGGCAAAGTCGAAGTCACTATCAAGGACGCCACCGGCGGCAACTTCGAGAACCTGGTACCAAGCACCGTTCCAGCCGTGACCGACGTCACTGACACCATCGACACCTCGACGGTGAAACTGACCGCCACCGAAACCGCTGCTGAAGGCGGCACCGTCACCTACACCGCGACTGTTGGTGCGCCAGTGACCGGTTCGCCTGTCGTCGTGACCCTGGCCAACGGTCAGAGCATCACCATCGAAGTCGGCAAAACCACCGGCACCGTGACCACCACCGCACCGAACGATGTGCTGGCCGGCCATGCACCGCTGACCAACGCGATCACCAACGTCAGCGGCGGCAACTACGAAAATCTGGTCGCCGACAAAACCCCGGTCAGCACCACCGTGACCGATACCGTCGACACCACCACCGTTTCGCTGACCGCCACCGGCAACGTCAACGAAGGCGGGCAGATCGTCTACACCGCGACGCTGACCAACCCGGCCGGCACCCCGGTGACCGTAACCCTGAGCAACGGCTCGACCATCACCATCGACGCCGGCAAGACCACCGGCACCGTGACCGTTCCTGCGCCTGCCGATGACGTCTACAAAGACGCCGGCAAAGTCGAAGTGACCATCAAGGAAACCACCGGCGGCAATTTCGAAAACCTGGTGGCCAATCCGACGCCAGCAGTGACCAACGTCGCCGACACGATCAACACCACACACCTGACCCTCAGCGCTGAAAGCTATGTGCTCGAAGGCACCTCGATCACTTACACCGCGACCCTGACCAACGCTGCGCAAACGCCGGTGACCGTCAACCTGAGCAACGGCCAGACCATCACCATCGAGGCTGGCAAAACCAGCGGTTCGGTGACTATCGCCGCGCCGAGCGATGACGTTTACAAAGATGTCAGCAAGCTCACCGTGACCATGACCGATGCCACTGGCGGCAACTTCGAGAAACTCGACGTCAGCAAGACCCCGGTCAGCACCACCGTCAATGACACCGTCGACAAAACCACGCTGACCCTCAGCGCCAGCGACACCGTCAGCGAAGGTGGCCAGATCACCTACACCGCGACCCTGAGCAATCCGGCCGGCACCGCCATGACCGTGACTCTGGCCAACGGCGCGGTGATCAACATTGCCGCCGGCGCCACCAGCGGCTCGGTGAATTTCGCCGCGCCTGCCAATACTCCGTACATCGACGGCGGCAAGGTACAGACCGCGATTGCCAGCCACAGCGGCGGCAATTTCGAGCTGGTCGATGCCAACCGCTCGGCCGTGGTCACCACCGTCACCGACACGGTCGACACCACCAATATCAGCCTGAGCGCCACCGGTTCGGTCGCCGAGGGCGGCTCGATCGTCTACACCGCGACTTTGACCAACCCGGCCGGCACGGCCATGAGCGTGACCCTGAGCAATGGCGCAGTAATCAACATCGCCAAGGGCGCGACCACCGGCACCGCGACCGTCGCAGCACCGGCCGATGACGTCTACAAGGACGCCGGCAAGGTCGATGCGAGCATCACCAAGACCACGGGCGGCAACTTCGAAAACCTGGTGGTCGACAAGACCCCGGCCGTCACCGACGTGACCGACACCATCGACAACAGCACCGTTTCCCTGACTGCCACCGCCAGCACTACTGAAGGCGGCGTAGTGGTTTACACCGCCTCCGTGACCGCGCCAGTTACCGGCGCGCCGGTTGTGGTGACCCTGTCCAACGGCCAGACCATCACCATCCCGGTCGGCGCCAGCAGCGGCAGCGTCAACTTCACCGCACCGAACGATGCACTGGCTGGCGGCAACACGCTGAGCGTGAAAATCGACGGCGCCAGCGGCGGCAACTACGAAAACCTCGTCGCAGATAAAACCCCGGCCGTGACGTCGGTCACCGACACCGTCGACACCACCAACCTGACGTTGAGCGCAACCGGGTCTGTGGCTGAAGGCGGTTCGATCGTCTACACCGCGACCCTGACCAACCCGGCAGGCACGCCAGTCACCGTGACCCTTTCCAACGGTTCGGTGATCACCATCGAAGCGGGCAAGACCACGGGCACCGTGACCGTTGCTGCGCCAGCCGATGACGTCTACAAAGACGCCGGCAAGGTCGAAGTGACCATCAAGGACGCCACCGGCGGCAACTTCGAGAACCTCGTTCCGAGCACCACGCCAGCCGTGACTGACGTCACTGACACCATCGATACCACGACCGTCAAACTGACGGCCGACACCACCGTGGCAGAAGGTGGCACCGTCACTTACACGGCGACCGTCGGTGCCCCCGTGACCGGCTCACCTGTCGTGGTGACGTTGGCCAACGGTCAGAGCATCACCATCGAAGTGGGTAAAACCACCGGCACCGTGACCGTCACCGCGCCGAACGATGCGCTGAACGGTCAGGCGTCACTGAACACCTCGATCACCGGCGTCAGCGGCGGCAACTACGAGAACCTCGTCGCCGACAAGACACCGGTTTCGACCAGTGTCACCGACACCGTCGACACCACCAACCTGTCCCTCAGCGCCACCAACTCGGTCGCCGAGGGCGGTTCGATCACCTACACCGCGACCCTGACCAACCCGGCCGGTACTCCGGTGACCGTGACGCTTTCGAATGGCTCGGTGATCACCATTGAAGCGGGTAAAACCACCGGCACCGTGACCGTTGCTGCGCCCGCCGATGACGTCTACAAGGACGCCGGCAAAGTCGAAGTGACCATCAAGGACGCTACTGGCGGCAACTTCGAGAACCTGGTGCCAAGCACCGTTCCAGCCGTGACCGATGTCACCGATACCATCGACACCACCACCGTGAAGCTGAGCGCTACCGAGTCGGCTGCTGAAGGTGGCACCGTCACCTACACCGCCACTGTTGGCGCTCCGGTAACCGGTTCGCCAGTCGTGGTCACCCTGGCCAACGGCCAGAACATCACCATCGAAGTCGGCAAAACCACCGGCACCGTTACGACGACCGCACCGAACGATGCGCTGAACGGCCACACGCCGCTGAGCAACGCGATCACCGACGTGAGCGGCGGCAATTACGAGAATCTGGTTGCCGACAAAACCCCGGTTTCGACCACCGTCACCGACACCGTCGACACCACCGATCTAACGCTGAGCGCGACCGGCACCGTGGCCGAAGGCGGTTCGATTGTTTACACCGCGACGCTGACCAACCCGGCCGGCACGCCGGTGACAGTGACTCTGTCGAACGGTTCGACCATCACCATCGAAGCGGGCAAAACCACGGGCACCGTGACCGTTGCTGCGCCAGCCGATGACGTCTACAAAGACGCCGGCAAAGTCGAAGTAACCATCAAGGATGCGACTGGCGGCAACTTCGAGAACCTGGTGCCGAGCACCACGCCTGCCGTGACCGACGTCACTGACACCATCGACACCTCGACGGTCAAACTGACCGCGACCGAGTCTGCTGCTGAAGGTGGCACCGTCACTTACACCGCGACTGTCGGCGCGCCAGTCACCGGTTCGCCGGTTGTGGTGACCCTTGCCAACGGTCAGAACATCACCATTGAAGTGGGTAAAACCACCGGCACCGTGACCACCACGGCACCGAACGATGCGCTGAACGGCCACACGCCGCTGAGCAACGCGATCACCGACGTGAGCGGCGGCAATTACGAGAATCTGGTTGCCGACAAAACCCCGGTTTCGACCACCGTCACCGACACCGTCGACACCACCGATCTAACGCTGAGCGCGACCGGCACCGTGGCCGAAGGCGGTTCGATTGTTTACACCGCAACACTGACCAATCCAGCCGGCACGCCAGTGACCGTGACGCTTTCGAACGGTGCAGTCATCACCATCGAAGCGGGCAAAACCACGGGCACCGTGACCGTTGCGGCGCCAGCCGATGACGTCTACAAAGACGCCGGCAAAGTCGAAGTAACCATCAAGGATGCGACTGGCGGCAACTTCGAGAACCTGGTGCCGAGCACCACGCCTGCCGTGACCGACGTCACTGACACCATCGACACCTCGACGGTCAAACTGACCGCGACCGAGTCTGCGGCTGAAGGTGGCACCGTCACTTACACCGCCACTGTCGGTGCTCCGGTGACGGGCTCGCCCGTGGTCGTGACCCTGGCCAATGGTCAGAACATCACCATTGAAGTGGGTAAAACCACTGGCACCGTGACCACCACTGCTCCGAACGATGCGTTGACCGGGCATGCGCCGCTGACCAACTCGATCACCAACGTTTCCGGCGGTAACTACGAAAATCTCGTGGCCGACAAAACCCCGGTCAGCACCACCGTGACTGACACCGTCGACACCACCAATCTGTCGCTGACGGCGACCGGCGCGGTGAACGAAGGCGGTCAGATCACCTACACCGCGACCCTGACCAACGCTGCTGGTTCGCCAGTCACCGTGACCCTGAGCAACGGCTCGGTGATCACCATCGAGGCCGGTAAAACCACCGGCACCGTGACTGTCGACGCTCCGAAAGACGACGTCTACAAGGACGCCGGCACTGTTGAAGCGACCATCAAGGGCGCGACCGGTGGCGACTTCGAAAACCTCGTCACCAGCACTGTCCCGGCCGTCACTACCGTCAACGACACCATCGACACCTCCACCGTGTCGCTGACCGCCACTGCCAACGTCGCCGAAGGCGAAACCGTGGTGTACACCGCCACCGTGACCGCGCCAGTGACTGGCACGCCGGTTGTAGTGACTCTGTCCAATGGCCAGACCATCACCATCGCCGTCGGTGAAACCAGCGGTTCGGTAAACTTTGTGGCACCGAACAGCCCATTGGCCGGCGGCAGCTCGCTGAGCGTGACCATCGACGGCGCCACGGGCGGCAACTACGAAAAACTCGTGGTCGACGGCAAGTCCGCCGACACCGCGGTTTCCGACACCACTGACACCACCAACCTGAACCTGACCGCAACCGATTCGGTAGCTGAAGGCGGTTCGATCGTTTACACCGCAACCCTGACCAACCCGGCCGGCACGCCCATGACCGTGACCCTGTCGAACGGCGCGGTGATCACCATCGAGGCCGGCAAGACCACCGGCACCGTGACCGTTGCGGCGCCAGCCGATGACGTCTACAAGGACGCCGGCAAAGTCGAAGCGACCATTGCGACCGCCACTGGTGGCAATTTCGAAAACCTGGTGCCGAGCACCGTTCCAGCCGTGACCAACGTCACCGACACCATCGACACCACCACCGTCAAACTCACCGCGACCGAGTCGGCGGCTGAGGGCGGCACCGTTACTTACACCGCGACGGTGGGCGCGCCAGTGACCGGTTCTCCGGTAACCGTGACCTTGGCCAACGGCCAGAACATCACCATCGAAGTCGGCAAAACCACCGGCACTGTGACCACCACTGCACCGAACGACGCGTTGACCGGTCATGCGCCGATCAGCAATGCGATCACCAGCGTCAGCGGCGGCAATTACGAGAACCTGGTAGCGGACAAGACCCCTGTTTCGACCAACGTCACCGACACCGTCGACACCACCAATCTGTCGCTGACCGCGACCGGTTCCGTGGCCGAAGGTGGCTCGATCGTTTACACCGCAACACTGACCAACCCGGCCGGCACTCCGGTGACTGTGACCCTGAGCAATGGCTCGGTGATCACTATCGAAGCGGGCAAGACCACCGGCACCGTGACCGTTGCAGCCCCTGCCGACGACGTCTACAAAGACGCCGGCAAAGTCGAAGTGACGATCAAGGACGCCACGGGCGGCAACTTCGAGAACCTCGTTCCGAGCACCACGCCTGCGGTCACTGACGTCACTGACACCATCGATACCTCGACGGTCAAACTGACCGCCACCGAGTCTGCCGCTGAAGGCGGCACCGTCACTTACACCGCCAGCGTCGGCGCGCCGGTGACCGGTTCGCCAGTCGTGGTGACCTTGGCCAACGGCCAGAACATCACCATCGAAGTCGGCAAAACCACCGGCACCGTGACCACCACTGCACCGAACGACGCGTTGACCGGTCATGCGCCACTGACCAACGCCATCACTGGCGTCAGCGGCGGCAACTACGAAAACCTCGTGGCCGACAAAACGCCGGTCAGCACCAACGTGACCGACACCGTCGACACCACCAACTTGTCGCTGACCGCGACCGGCTCCGTGGCCGAGGGTGGTTCGATCATCTACACCGCGACCCTGACCAATGCCGCTGGCTCGCCAGTGACCGTGACGTTAAGCAATGGCGCGGTGATCACCATCGAAGCCGGCAAAACCACGGGCACCGTGTCTGTTCCAGCGCCAGCCGATGACGTCTACAAGGACGCGGGCAAAGTCGAAGCAACCATTTCGACTGCTACTGGCGGCAACTTCGAAAGCCTGGTGCCGAGCACTGTTCCGGCGGTGACTCAGATCACCGATACCATCGACACGTCGACCGTGAAACTGACGGCCGATACCTCGGTGGCTGAAGGCGGTACCGTCACCTATACCGCTACCGTGGGCGCACCAGTCACCGGTTCAGCGGTTGTCGTGACCTTGGCCAACGGTCAAAACATCACCATCGAAGTCGGCAAAACTACCGGCACCGTAACCTTCACGGCACCAAACGATGCGTTGACCGGTCACGCGCCCGTCACCAACTCGATCACCGGCGTAACCGGTGGCAATTACGAGAACCTGGTGGCCGACAAGACCCCGGTTTCGACCAACGTCACCGATACCGTCGACACCACTAACCTGTCGCTGACCGCGACTGGCACCGTCGCCGAAGGTGGCCAGATCACCTACACCGCGACCCTGACCAACGCTGCCGGCTCGCCCGTCACCGTGACCCTGAGCAATGGCGCGGTAATCACCATCGACGCGGGCAAAACCACGGGCACCGTGACCGTTTCAGCGCCAGCCGATGACGTCTACAAAGACGCCGGTAAAGTCGAAGTGACGATCAAGGACGCCACCGGCGGCAACTTCGAGAATCTTGTTCCGAGCACCACGCCTGCGGTCACCGACGTCACCGATACCATCGACACCTCGACGGTCAAACTCACCGCCGATACTTCGGTGGCTGAAGGCGGTACGGTCACCTACACCGCCACCGTTGGCGCGCCAGTAACCGGTTCGCCGGTCACCGTGACTTTGGCCAACGGTCAAAACATCACCATCGAAGTCGGCAAAACTACCGGCACCGTAACCTTCACTGCACCAAACGATGCGTTGACCGGTCACGCGCCCGTCACCAACTCGATCACCGGCGTAACCGGTGGCAATTACGAGAACCTGGTGGCCGACAAGACTCCGGTTTCGACCAACGTCACCGATACCGTCGACACCACTAACCTGTCGCTGACCGCGACTGGCAACGTCGCCGAAGGTGGCCAGATCACCTACACCGCGACCCTGACCAACGCTGCCGGCTCGCCCGTCACCGTGACCCTGAGCAATGGCGCGGTAATCACCATCGACGCGGGCAAAACCACGGGCACCGTGACCGTTGCAGCGCCAGCCGATGACGTCTACAAAGACGCCGGTAAAGTCGAAGTGACGATCAAGGACGCCACCGGCGGCAACTTCGAGAATCTTGTTCCGAGCACCACGCCTGCGGTCACCGACGTCACCGATACCATCGACACCTCGACGGTCAAACTCACCGCCGATACTTCGGTGGCTGAAGGCGGTACGGTCACCTACACCGCCACCGTTGGCGCGCCAGTAACCGGTTCGCCGGTCACCGTGACTTTGGCCAACGGTCAAAACATCACCATCGAAGTCGGCAAGACCACCGGTACCGTGACCTTCACCGCACCGAACGACGCGCTAACCGGCCATGCGCCGCTGACCAACTCGATCACCGGCGTAACGGGTGGCAATTACGAGAACCTGGTGGCCGACAAGACCCCGGTTTCGACCAATGTCACTGACACCGTCGACACCACCAACCTGTCGCTGTCCGCGACCGGTTCTGTGGCCGAGGGCGGTTCGATTGTTTACACCGCGACGCTGACTAACGCCGCTGGCTCGCCAGTCACCGTGACCCTGTCGAACGGCGCCGTAATCACCATCGACGCGGGCAAAACCACCGGCACCGTAACCGTCGCAGCGCCGGCCGACGACGTTTACAAAGACGCCGGCAAAGTCGAAGCGACCATTTCGACCGCTACTGGCGGCAACTTCGAGAGCCTGGTGCCGAGCACCGTTCCGGCCGTCACTAATGTGACCGACACCATCGATACCACCACCGTCAAACTGACCGCCACCGAATCGGCTGCTGAAGGTGGCACCGTCACCTACACCGCCACTGTTGGCGCTCCGGTGACCGGTTCGCCTGTGGTCGTGACCCTGGCCAACGGCCAGAACATCACCATCGAAGTCGGCAAAACCACCGGTACCGTGACCACCACCGCGCCGAACGACGCGTTGACTGGTCATGCGCCGATCACCAACGCGATTACCGGTGTTACCGGCGGCAACTACGAAAACCTCGTGGCCGACAAGACGCCGGTCAGCACCACTGTGACCGACACGGTCGACACCACTAACTTGTCGCTGAGCGCGACGGGCTCGGTCGCTGAAGGCGGCTCGATCGTCTACACCGCAACGCTGACCAACGCCGCTGGTTCGCCAGTGACCGTGACCCTGTCGAACGGCGCCGTGATCACCATCGACGCCGGTAAAACCACTGGCACCGTCACCGTTCCAGCGCCAGCCGACGACGTCTACAAAGACGCCGGCACCGTGCAGGCGACAATCAGCACCGCCACCGGTGGCAACTTCGAAAACCTGGTGCCGAGCACGACTCCGGCTATCACCAGCGTCACCGATACCATCGATACCACCACCGTGAAGTTGACGTCAACGACCACTGCGGCAGAGGGCGGTAACGTCGTCTACACCGCAACTGTCGGCGCTCCAGTGACCGGCTCGCCGGTTGTCGTGACCCTGTCGAACGGTCAGACCATCACCATCGGAGTTGGCCAGACCACAGGCACCGCGACCACCACTGCGCCTAACGACGCATTGACTGGCCACGCACCGCTGACCAACGCCATCACCAACGTCAGCGGCGGCAACTACGAAAACCTCGTGGCCGACAAGACGCCTGTCAGCACCACTGTCACCGACACCATCGACACCACCAACCTGTCGCTGTCGGCGACCGGCACCGTGGCTGAAGGTGGCCAGATCACTTACACCGCGACCCTGACCAACGCCGCTGGCTCGCCAGTCACCGTGACCCTGAGCAACGGCGCCGTTATCACCATCGATGCGGGCAAGACCACCGGCACCGTGACCGTTGCAGCGCCAGCCGACGACGTTTACAAAGATGCCGGCAACGTTCAGGCAACAATCAAGACCGCCACTGGCGGCAACTTCGAAAGCCTGGTGACCAGCACTGCGCCAGCCGTAACCAGCGTCACCGACACCATCGATACCACGACGGTGAAACTGACCGCGACAGGCTCTGCGGCTGAAGGCGGCAACGTCGTCTACACAGCGACTGTCGGTGCGCCGGTGACCGGCTCGCCGGTTGTCGTGACCCTGTCGAACGGTCAGACCATCACCATCGGAGTTGGCCAGACCACCGGCACCGCGACCACCACTGCGCCAAACGACGCATTGACTGGCCACGCTCCGTTGACCAATGCCATCACCAATGTCAGCGGCGGCAACTACGAAAACCTCGTCGCCGACAAGACGCCGGTCAGCACCACCGTCACCGATACCATCGACACCACTAATCTGACGCTCAGTGCGACAGGCACCGTGGCCGAGGGCGGTTCGATCGTCTACACCGCGACATTGACCAATGCCGCTGGCTCGCCAGTTACCGTGACTTTGTCGAACGGCGCAGTGATCACCATCGAGGCCGGCAAAACCACCGGCACCGTGACTGTTGCGGCCCCGGCTGACGACGTCTACAAAGACGCCGGCAACGTACAGGCAACGATCAAGACCGCAACCGGTGGCAACTTCGAAAACCTGGTGACCAGTACTGCGCCAGCCGTGACCAGCGTCACCGACACCATCGACACCACCACCGTGAAGTTGACGGCAACGGCTACAGCGGCAGAGGGCGGCAATGTCGTCTACACCGCTACCGTCGGTGCGCCGGTGACTGGCTCGCCCGTCGTGGTAACGCTGTCGAACGGTCAGACCATCACCATTGGCGTTGGCCAAACCACCGGCACCGCGACCACCACAGCGCCTAACGACGCGTTGACCGGTCACGCACCACTGACCAACGCGATCACCAACGTAACGGGCGGTAACTACGAGAACCTCGTCGCCGACAAAACCCCGGTCAGCACCACCGTGACCGACACCATCGACACCACCAACCTGACGCTGTCCGCGACCGGCACCGTGGCCGAAGGCGGTCAGATCACCTACACCGCAACCCTGACCAACGCCGCTGGCTCGCCAGTCACCGTGACCCTGAGCAACGGCGCCGTCATTACCATCGACGCCGGCAAAACCACTGGCACCGTGACCGTTGCAGCGCCAGCCGACGACGTTTACAAAGATGCCGGCAACGTTCAGGCAACAATCAAGACCGCCACTGGCGGCAACTTCGAAAGCCTGGTGACCAGCACTGCGCCAGCCGTAACCAACGTCACCGACACCATCGATACCACGACGGTGAAACTGACCGCGACAGGCTCTGCGGCTGAAGGCGGCAACGTCGTCTACACAGCGACTGTCGGTGCGCCGGTGACCGGCGCGCCGGTTGTCGTGACCCTGTCGAACGGTCAGACCATCACCATCGACATCGGCAAAACCACTGGCACCGTGACCACCATCGCACCGAACGATGCGCTGACTGGCCACGCACCACTGACCAACGCGATCACCAATGTCAGCGGCGGTAACTACGAAAACCTCGTCGCCGACAAAACCCCGGTCAGCACTACCGTGACCGACACCGTCGACACCACCAACCTGACGCTGTCCGCGACCGGCACCGTGGCCGAAGGTGGCCAGATCACCTACACCGCGACCCTGACCAACGCCGCTGGCTCGCCAGTCACCGTGACCCTGAGCAACGGCGCCGTCATTACCATCGACGCCGGCAAAACCACTGGCACCGTGACTGTTGCGGCCCCGGCTGACGACGTCTACAAAGACGCCGGCACCGTTCAAGCCACGATCAGCAATGCAACGGGCGGCAACTTCGAAAACCTGGTGACCAACTCCACGCCAGCCGTGACCAACGTCACCGACACCATCGACACCACCACCGTCAGCATCACCGGCAGCACCTCGGTGACCGAAGGCCAGACTGCCAGCTACACCGTCAGCCTGAACCACCCGGCGCAAACCGAAGTGACCCTGAAAATCGTCTACAGCGGTACCGCCGCCGACGGTTCGGACTTCACCGGCGTGTACACCGTGAAGATCCCGGCAGGTGCGAGCAGCGCGCAGTTCAACGTCGCCACCATCGATGACAAGATCACCGAAGGCACCGAGAACTTCGTGGTCAAGATTGATTCGGCTACGGGTGGCAACTTCGAGAACCTCGCGGTCAGCAGCACCAATGGCAGCGTCAGCACCTCGATCATCGACAACGATGCACCGCCGGTCATCGACCTGGATGCCAACAATTCCAGTGGCGCCACCGGTGCCGACTACAAGGTGACGTTCACCGAGAACACCCCGGGCGCGGGCGTGTCGATTGCCGACACCGATATCAAGATCACCGACCCGGACAGCACCATGCTGACCGGCGCCACCGTGGTACTGACCAACCGTCAGGACGGCGATGCGCTGAACCTCGGCAATAGCGTCAACGGCATCACCATCAATGCCAACAGCACCAACGGCACCGTGACCCTGACCTTGTCGGGCAACGCGACGCTGGCCGACTACATGCAGGCGATCAAGAACATCAGCTTCACCAACAGCAGTGAAGACCCGAGCACCGTGCCACGCATCATCACGGTGACCGTGACCGATGGTGGCAACTACTCCAACGTGGCGACCACTACGGTCAACGTCGTGGCAGTCAACGATGCGCCAGTTGCAGCACCGGTCAACGTCACCGGCACTGAAGACACGCCGCTGATCCTCGGTTGGTCGACCTTCGGTGTGACTGACGTCGACAGCCCGGCCAGCAGCCTCGGGATCAAAATCACCCAGCTGCCGGGCGAAGGCAAACTGCAGTACCTGGACGGCTCGACCTGGAAAGACGTCGCCAACAACCAGACTTTCAGCAAAGCGGACATCGACGCTGGCAAGCTGCGCTTCATGCCGGATGCCAACGAGTCGGGCGTCAACGGTTACGGCGGCACAGGTCTGGGTAACAACCAGGCTGACTACGCACAGATCAAGTTCCAGCCAACCGACGGCCAACTGCTGGGCAACACCGGCACCGTGAAGATCGACATCACGCCAGTGGCGGATGCGCCGACCGTGAGCGTGGCCGACAACAGCGTGAAGTCCACCGGGCTGATCAAGGAAGTCTGGACCGGTCTGTCGGGCCTTGGCACCAACGGCAACGGCGCGGATTCGACCACGTTGAAAAACGTCATCGACGGTGCCGGCACTCCGAACACCAGCACCAACGTCAACAACGTGCAGTCCGACGGCAGCGTGACCGCCGGTACCGCGTCGAAAACCTCGGGGCTAATTTATCTGGAAGCCGGCAAGACCTACACCTTCAGCGGCATCGGCGATGACAGCCTGCTGGTGACCATTGGCGGCAAGAGCGTGGCATCGACCACGTGGGGCGCGGGCGGCAACCTCAACGGTTCATTCACCCCGACCACCAGCGGCTATTACACCCTGGACATCTACCACCACAACCAGAGCGGCCCGGGCAGCTACGACGTCAACCTGTCGGTCAACGGCAGCACGCCGATCGACCTGAGCAGCGCCGGCGTGCCGATCTACACCGGCGTGCAGGATCTGGTGAACTCGGGCGTGACCGTTTCCGATCTGCACGGCACCAACGGTGAAGGTTATTACGACGGCTACAAGCTCAACACTGGCGCCGAAGGCACCACCGTGAAACTGTCGGCCGTCAGCACCGCGCTGACCGATACCGACGGTTCGGAAACCCTGAGCGTGAAGATCAGCGGTGCACCGGTCGGCTCGGTACTCAGCGATGGCGCAGGGCATACCTTCACCGTCACCGCCAGCAGCGGCGACGCCAACGTCACCGGCTGGAACCTCGGCAGCCTGACCGTGACGCCACCGCCGTACTACAACGGCCAGTTCAACCTGACCGTGACCTCGACCTCCACCGAACAGGTTGGCGGCTCGGCGAGCAGCACGGCGACCATTCCGGTCACCGTGGTGCCGGCGGTCTACAACGCCATTGTCGCCACCTCGGCCGATGACACCGTCACCGGTACCGATGGCAACGACATCATCGTCGCCGACATCGGTGGCCTGACCGTGGTGCCAGGCACCAACTACAACATCGCGTTCATGGTCGACAGTTCCGGCAGTATGAGCAGTTCGTCGATCAACGCGGCGAAGGACTCGCTGACCGCGGTGTTCAACACCCTCAAGCAGAGCCTGGGCGGCAGCAACTCGGGCACGGTGAATATCTTCCTGGTGGACTTCGATACCCAGGTCAACAAGTCGGTGTCGGTGAACCTCAACGACCCGAATGCGCTGACCCTGCTCAAAGCAGTTCTGGATTCGATGAGTTCCGGCGGCGGCACCAACTACGAGGACGTGTTCAAGACCACGGCCAACTGGTTCCAAAGCACAGAAGCTGTGGCCAACACCGGGGCGAAGAACCTCACGTACTTCATCACCGATGGCCAGCCGACCTACTACCAGAGCGGCGAGCAGACCAACCCGACGCTGTACGGCAGCGTGAAGTTCGACAGCGTGGTGACCACCAGCAACTACAAGCTGGGCGACACCTTCAGCACCTACATCGACAACACGCATTACCTGAGCATCAACGCCAGCGGTTTCGCCCAGTTGCAGACCTACACCAACCGCTACGGCTGGAGCACTACCAATCTGGGTACCGTCCACGCGCAGGGCGACGGCACTTACGAGTTGTCGAGTCTGGCGGGCAGCGGCAGCAGCACCAGCACGACCACCACTGACAACTCCACCAGCAGTTTTGCCTTGCTCAGCGGTCTGTCGAACGTCGAGGCCATCGGCCTCAACAACGGCGTCAGCCTCAACGATCTGAAGCCGTACGATTCGGATAAAACTCCACAGACCAACATCGATCCGAAGGATCTGGCCAACTCGATCATCGGCCACACCGAAGCGACGCTGCCGGGCAATGACACCGTCAGCGGTGGCGACGGTAACGACATCCTGTTCGGCGATCTGGTGAGCTTCAACGGCATCGCCGGCGAGGGTTATCAGGCCATGCAGGCGTTCGTGGCCAAGGAAACCGGCGTCGACGTCAGCAAAGTCACTACCAGCAACGTGCACCAGTACATCACCGAGCACTATCAGGCGTTCGATGTGTCCGGCGCGCACGACGGCAATGACACGCTGCTGGGTGGCGCGGGCAATGACATCCTCTTCGGCTCGGGCGGCAACGACTGGCTCGATGGCGGCAAAGGCAATGACATCCTGCTCGGCGGCACCGGCAACGACACGCTGATCGGCGGTCAGGGCAACGACATCCTCATTGGTGGTTCGGGTGCCGACACCTTCGTCTGGAAGGCGGGCGACACCGGCAACGACGTGATCAAGGACTTCAAGGCCAGCGAAGGTGACCGCATCGACCTGCGCGATTTGCTGCAGGGCGAAACCGGCAGCACCATCGACAACTTCCTGAAGATCACCACGGTCGACGGCACGTCGTCGCTGCAAGTCAGCTCGGCGGGCAAGTTCAACTCCGGCGACGCTGCGGCGGCAACCCCGGATGTGACGATCAAACTGGAAGGCAACAACTGGTCGAGCGCCAACATTCATAACCTGATTGCCGGCAGCGACCCGACCATCAAGGTCGACCACAACAACAGCTGATGCGTGAACACAACGGCCGCCCTTCTCGGGCGGCCGTCACGTTTGCAGTCACCGCCACGGTGACGATTGCATCGGCGCACCGCATACTTGCGCGCAGTTGGCTATGCTGCTGACAGCATGACGCTGGTTCATTTCTGAGGGATGCTCAATGTTTTACGTGCAACGCGATGCGCAAGGTCTGTTGATTCGCGTGGAAGCCGCGGCCTACGCCGAAGCCACGGAAACGCTGCCGGCCGACAGCCATGAAATCCAGGCCTGGTTCGCCAACGAGGTCGTGGAAACCAGCCTCAAACAGCTCAAGCAGAGCGACTTTGAAATGATTCGGGTACTCGACGACCTGATTCAGGTGCTGACCCAGAAAGGCGTGATCCGCGTCACCGACCTGCCGCCGGCGGCCCAGGCCAAACTGATGGACCGGACCCAGGCGCGTGAAGCGTTGGGTGGGTTGAGTCAGTTGATCGATGATGACGAAACCGGGTTGATCTAAAAGCAAAGATCGCAGCCTTCGGCAGCTCCTACAGGTGAATGCATTCCATGTAGGAGCTGCCGAAGGCTGCGATCTTTTCGCCTTTAAAATCTGAAGATTATTGCCAAGGCTTGGGTTCACCCAACAACTGCCCCTGAACCCCATACAAGCCCATCTCGCGAATCACCGACAACTCCCCCTCCGTCTCGACCCGCTCGGCAATCAGCGGCAGATCAATGCTGTGCGCCGCGCGCTGAATCGCTTCGATAAACAGGCGCTTGTCACTCTCCTGATCGATCGCCCGGATGTAACTGCCATCGATCTTCAGGTACGCCAGCCCCAAGCGCGCGAGGTTGCCGATCATGCTGAAACGGCCACCAAAACGTTGCAGACTGAGGGAGAAGCCGAGTTCGCGCAGGCGCCGGGTCAACTGCTCCAGCACCGCTTGCTCGGGCAATTGCTCTTCGCCAATCTCAAGGGTCAGCCGCGCGCCGAGGTTGGAATGCGCCCGGAGGATTTCGAAGACTTTGCTCAGCGCCTGCGGATCGGCCAGGGTCGCCGAAGACAGGTTCAGCGCCAGCGAATCTTCATGGCCTTTCATTTGTTCCAGTACTCGCTCGAGCATCAGTCGATCGAGCCGCGCGGTCCAGCCGAAGCGCTCCAGCCACGGCAGGAAACGTCCGGCCGGTATGGTCTGGCCCTGTTCGTCGAGCAAGCGCGAAAGCACTTTGTAATGCAGCACCAGTTGCGTGTCCTGCGCGGCGACCACCGGCTGGAAATACAGCTCGAAACGTTGCTGACTCAAGGCCTGATCGAGCAAGCGATGCCAGGCGTGGTGATCGTCGCCAACGTCTGCGGTCAGGCTCTGATCGATGCAGGCCCAGTTCTGTTCACCCTGCCCTTCAGCCTGCGCCAGCGCCTGATCACCGAGACTGAGCACCGACTGCGGCGAATCACCGTGAGCAAACGGTGCCAGACCGATCGAGGCCACCGCCGCCACGTCCGTCGCCCCCGTGGCGTGCAAGCTGCTCAGCGCACTGTCGAGGTTCTGCGCCAGTTGCAGCGCTTCTTCACGCACCAGCCCAGGCGCCAGCACGGCGAATTCACCACCGCGAATACGCGTGACGAGGTTCTGGGTTTCCGGGTATTTGGCGCACTCGCGCGACAGTTGCTCACCGACGGCCTTCAACAATTCATCGGTGCGCTGCCCGCCCAGACGCTGGTTGAGCCCGGCCAGATCCTTGACCCGCAACAGCAGCAGATAACCGGAACTGGCCTGCTCCGGATTGCTCACCCGATTGTTCAGTTGCATCTCGAAATAACGCCGGTTGGCCAGCCCGGTGAGGTTGTCCTGATAAGACTCGGCACGCAGTTTTTCACTGCGTTCAGCCTGTTCCTGAAACAGCGCCTTGAGCTTCTCGACCATCTGGTTCATCGCCTGCACGACGCGACGCAATTCCGGCGTGCGCGGCAATTCGGGCAAGCTGAGAAATTCGCGACGGGCGATGGCGTGGGATTGCTTGACCATGTAATCCAGCGGCTTCAATTGCCGGCGCAACAGCAGCGCGCCAAGCAGCGCACTCACCGCACCGCAGATCAGCAGCCAGCCAAGGCTGCCCAACGCGCTCTGCCACAACTTGGCCACGGCAAACATCGGGTGACTGACCACCTCGACCCGCGCCGCCTGTTCCCAGCCACGGCTGACCAGCGCATCGCCGCCAGCCGGTTCCAGGCCAATCAGTTTGACGAACCAGTCCGGCACATTGCTGACGGCGGGGATGCCGTTGCGCTCGACAATGGTCTGGTCGGTCTTCAGATCAACCACGCGAATGCTCGCGTAATAACCGCTGTCGAAAATCGAACTGACCAGCAATTCAACCATCGCCGGGTCGTCGATATTCGGTGTCAGCGACAACGCCAGCGCTGTCGCGGCGTCCTGAGCGTGGGAGCGCAACTGGTTGACGTACTGAGTGCGCGAGCTCTCCAGGCTGACCATGAAGCTGCCGGTGAAGGCGACCACCAGGAACAGACAGATAGCGATCAACAGCTGTTTGAACAAAGACATCTGAGCGCGTGCTCCTAGTTAATCGTTTCGACCGGAAAACCTTCGGCCTGCATTTTCTTCAACACATCCTGCCAGCGTGACAGACGTTTGGTGTCACCGACCTTCTTGTTGCCCTTGGCCCCAGGCAGATACAGGCCCTCAGCATTGAAAGAGTAGACCGGCAGCAAATCGGTTCGCTGCGACGCCGGCTGGATCGGGTCGATCAAGCTGTCGAGCACCAGCGGCATGGCATCCGGTGTTGCATAGTAAGTCAGCACCATGTGCGCGCGGTTCTGGCGCAACGCCTTGACGTAAGTGATGCGCAGCTTGTCACTGGATACCCCGAGATGGCGCAGGCTGAAATACTTGGCGATCGCATAGTCTTCGCAATCGCCGGCGCCTTTCCACAGCGCCTCGATCGGGGTTTCCCAATAGTCGACTTCGTGCCACAGGTCGATGTCTTCGACGTAGCGCATCTGTTTGTTGAAGAACAGGTTCACCACTTTCAGCTTGTCCATTTCGCTGACTTGCTTCTGCGTCGCCAACAGATTTTGCCAGGCATCGATGCGTTGCTGCCCGGCACCCAGCGGGCCGTACAGCGCCGTAGCCTTGCGGCTGATCGCGGAAAAATCCCAATCGGCATGCAGACCGCCCAGCATGACGCCGGCCAGCAGCAGTGCGCAGCCTAGCCAGCGCAGAGTCCGGGGGATCGCGAAACGTACCGCCACAGCAGATTTCCGGGGGGCAGGAAGGAAAGCGTTTGATGGTGAAGCTTAGCCGGGTAAAAAACAATGGCACCCTGAGATCATCGACGCCGCGCTAAACTTGTGGAATACGGTATTCCTCCACACGGTTTGACAACCTGTAGAGCAATCACTAGTGTCATTTGGATCCAATTCAGTCGAAAGACAGGGTGCGTAGTCGTGACACAGAAGCCCAAACCGCTGCACAGCATCAAAGTCGACGGGCCCATTCCCGCGCATTTGGCCCGCTCGATCATAGAAGAAACCTTGCGCGCGGCGATCCTCGACGGTCGCCTGCCGTGCGGCACGGCCCTGCGCCAACAAGATCTGGCCGACCTGTTCGGTGTCAGCCGTATGCCGGTGCGCGAGGCCTTGCGCCAGCTCGAAGCGCAAGCGCTGCTGAATGTCACTGCGCACAAAGGCGCGGTGGTAGCCGCGCTGATTCAAGGCGATGCCGCGCAAACCTATGAGCTGCGGATCCTGCTGGAATCCGCAGCGTTGCGTCAGTCGATTCCGCTGCTGGTGGCGGCTGATCTCGAACGCGCCGCCGACCTGATCGATGAACTGGAAAACCAGCAGGACTACAGCGAAATCGGTCGGCTCAATCGCTTGTTCCACATGGCCCTGTACAGCAAGGCACCGAACAAGCGCCTGCTGCGCCTGGTCGAAGACGGCCTTAATGAAGAGGAGCGGTTCCTGCGCTTCAATCTCGAAGCCATGGGCCTGGGCAAGATTTCTCAGGATGACCACCGCGCCTTGCTGCAAGCGGCGAGTGATGGGGATGTCGAGGGTTCGGTGACGTTGCTGGTGCAACACCTCAACCGGGGTGTCGAAGTGATCACGCGCTTCCTGGCCAGCCCTGCCGGACAAACCCGCAAAGCCGCAGACTAAGATCGCGACTCACTCCTACCGGAAACCCGATTAATGTGTAGGAGTGAGCCTGCTCGCGATGAACGATAACGCGATCTAACCGACCTTCACTCAGATCTTGAAGCTATCAACCAATTGCTTCAGGCGATTGGCCTGTTGCGACAACGCATCACAATCCTTCAACGTCTCGTTGAGGTTGGCGACGCTCTGCTGGTTCAACAGGTTGATCTGGTTGACGTCGACGTTGAGGGTCTCGACCACGGCGGTCTGCTCTTCCGTCGCGGCGGCTACCGACTGGTTCATGCCGTCGATTTCGCCAATGCGCTGAGTCACGCTGACCAGACGCAGACCGGCCTGATTGGCCACTTCCACGCTCTGCTCGCTCGACGCCTGACTGGCGTTCATGGTGCTCACCGCTTCACGCGAACCGACTTGCAGGGAAGTGATCATCTTGTGGATCTCTTCCGCCGATTCCTGAGTACGGTGGGCGAGGTTGCGCACCTCGTCCGCGACCACGGCAAAACCACGCCCGGCTTCACCGGCACGCGCCGCTTCGATCGCCGCGTTGAGCGCCAGCAGGTTGGTCTGTTGCGAGATGCCCTTGATCACATCGAGGATGTGGCCAATGTTGTCGGTACTCGCATTCAGTGTTTCGATTTGCGTGCACGACAGGCTGATTTTCTGCGACAGCTCGGTCATCGCCTGGATGGTTTGTTCCACCACCTGACGACCGTCGTCCGCCTGCTCGCTGGCGCCGCTGGCGTGCTGCGAAGCATCGGCGGCGTTACGGGCGATTTCCTGCGTGGCAGCGCCCAACTCGTTGATCGCCGCAGCGACGCTGTTGGTGCGCGCACTTTGTTCGTCGGAGCCGACGATCGAAGCGTTGGACGAGGCCATTACCCGCTGCGACAAGTCATGTACGTGGCGAGTGGCCGAGGATACTTCGGAAATCGAGGCGTGAATTCGCTCAACAAACTGGTTGAACGCGCTGCCCAGCTCACCAAACTCATCCTTGCTCTCAACCACCAGACGGCGGGTCAGATCGCCCTCGCCCTGAGCGATGTCCTGCATCGCACGGCCCATGGTGGTCAGCGGACGCATCAGCACATTGATCAACAGGCTCAGCAGCAATGCGATCGCGGCCACGGCCACGAACATCGCGATCAGCGCCGAGGTACGGAATTGGCTGAGTGCGGCGTAGGCCTTGTCGCGATCGATCGACAGACCGATGTACCACTCGGCATTCGGCAAATCAGTGACCGGGGTGAACGAGAGAATACGTTCCTGACCGTTGAGCACGACGTTCTGGTTGCCCTTCTCGATGCGTACGCTGGAGTTCGGGTAGATGTCTTTCAGGTTCTTCATCACCTGATCTTTGTCCGGGCTGACGATCACCTGGCCGTCACCGCTGACCAGGAACGCATGGCCGAGACCACCGAAGTCCACGGAATTGATGATCTTCACCAGGGTTTCCAGGCTCAAGTCACCGCCAACCACACCGAGCAGCTCGCCGTTCTTTTTCACCGGCATGGCAATCGTCACCACCAGACCACCGACGGCAGCCATGTACGGCGGCGTCAGCATGGTTTTGTCGGCGACGACCGCTTGCTTGTACCAAGGGCGCTGACGCGGATCGTAGCCGTCCGGCATCTTCGCGTCCGGGCGCTGGGTGAAGACACCGTTGGCCTGGCCGACGTAGGTGAACTGGAAGTTCGAGGTAAACGCCGGTTGATCGACCAGCCCCGGGAAATCGGCGTCCTTGCCCTGATGGGCAACGTTCTGCGCGAGGTTTTCCAGCACCAGAATTCGCCCGCTCATCCAGTTCTGCACGCTGCTGGCGGTCAGATCGCCGGCCTGCTGCACAGAGGATTGGAGGTTCTGGCGAATGGTGTTTCGCTGCAGATAGTCGTTGTAGAGGGTGAACAGCGCGAACGCCAGGACCACGACGCCCGAGGCGGCCAACAGGATTTTATGGCTGAACTTGAGATTCATTTCATGGGACTTCTTATGCGAAAAGTGGGGATGCGTTCCGGATGCAACATTCCATGTACAGCGCAGGCAGCGTTCTTCTGGCCGCTCTACTTTGGTGCACGCATGTCTCACCAGTCTGTCGGCACGCGCGGGAGAAATCTTAGGGCTATGTAGGAAATGGATGGCATTTCTGCCGAATTCCCGCCGAACGGCGTGCCAGAGCGTCCGCTGATGATTTTTTTCCGAGCGATGTTCGAGTGGCAGTTGCAAATTCGCCACCCCTTGCTGACAATGCGACTAATTATCATTTGTGACGTTCGGGCTGTCGCGTTCATGTCCTCACCTGAGTTTGCAGTACAGGCGCTCTACAGTACTCATCACGGCTGGCTCAATGCCTGGCTGCGTGCGCGGCTGGGCAACGCTGCGGATGCGGCGGATCTGGCGCAGGACACGTTCGTGCGTCTGCTGCAACGCACCGAACGCCTGGAGCTGAAAGCACCCCGCGCGTTTCTGCGCACGATTGCGCGCGGTCTGGTCATCGACCACTGGCGCCGTGAAGAAATCGAACGGGCGTATCTGGAAACCATCGCCCACTTGCCCGAGGCCGAAACGCCGAGTGCCGAATCCCGGGCACTGGTGATCGAACTGCTGGAAAGCATCGCGCGCATGCTTGAAGGACTGAAACCAAAAGTGCGTCAGGCGTTTCTGCTGGCCCAGTGCGAAGGTTTGAGCCACAAGCAGATTGCCGAGCAGATGAACGTATCGTTGCGTTCGGTCGAACGCTATGTCGCCGACGCGCTGTATCACTGCTACGTGCTGCGGTACGAAAGCTGATGGCTGTGGATAACCTCTCATTGGGCCGGCGCGCCGAACCGCAACAGAAGGTGGTCAAGCAAGCCATTCACTGGCTGCTGCGCCTGCGCAACAACCATGGCAACGCACGGCTGAACCGCCAGTGCGAGCAGTGGCGTGCCGAGCATCATGAACATGAACTGGCCTGGCAACGGGTGCAGTCATTACACGCCGAATTGAGCAACAACCTGCGCGCGGTACCCGGTGCGCATGTGGCGTTCAACACATTGGAAAACAGTGCGCAGGGGCTGGGCCGTCGTCAGGCCTTGAAGCTGTTGTCGGGCGCTTTACTGATGGGCTCGGTCGCGTGGTTGGCGAAAGACACCGCTGCCTGGCAGCAGTGGCGCGCCGATTACGCCACGGCGACCGGCGAGCGGCGCGGTTTTCAGTTGCCGGACGGCACGCGAATCGAGCTCAACACCGCCAGTGCAGTGGATCTGGATTACACCGCAGAGCAGCGCCTGATCAAACTGACCCGCGGTGAAATCGTCGTCACCTGCGGCGGCGCTGACGAAGGCGCGACCTTTGAACGGCCCCTGCGCGTACAAAGTCGCCACGGTATTTATGCGCCACAGGACGCGCGGTTCGTCCTGCGTCAGCAGAGCGATTGCACGCAACTCAGTGTCACCAGTGGCCGGGTGGCCATTCATTCCGGCGGTACGTCGATTGAAGCGCTGGCCGGACAAAGCTATCTGATCGATCACCATCAGGTGCGTCCAGCGCCGGCGCTGGATATGGATGTCGGCGCCTGGGTCGACGGCCTGATCGTCACCCGCAATATGCGTCTGGGCGACTTCCTCACTGAAGTCGGGCGTTATCGGCAGGGTTTCCTGAGTTGTGCGGCGGATGCTGCGGACCTGCGTCTTTCCGGGGTATTCCGACTGGAGGACACCGACAAGCTGTTGGCGATTCTGCCGCAGACCTTGCCGGTGCAATTGCGCTATCGCACACGCTGGTGGGTGACGCTGGAACGTGCGGTCTGAAAATATTTTGGCGGGTTTTCGCGGTCAATCCGGCTTGGTCAGTAAGCACTTCAATTCAAGCGTTTGCGACTTCCTACGGAAACCTACAATGACTGTCCGCGCCACCTGTAAGAACTCTCTGAATTTCACTGTCGAATCGGCCGTGTTGCGCCACGCGGTTCGCGCTGCTTTGTTGTCCACCGCGCTGGGCGTCTCAGTGTTGCCTAACCTGAGTGTGGCGGCCGCAACCGCTGCCAGTGAAGTCAGCCATCGTTACAACATCGCTGCCGGCCCTTTGGGTGAGGCGCTGAATCAGTTCGCGCGCCAGGCGGGCATCACCTTGTCGATGACGCCGCAGCAAACTCAGGGACAGCAGTCGCCCGGCGTACAGGGCGAGTATTCGACCGATCAGGCGCTAAGTCATCTGCTCGGTGGTTCCGGCCTCGAAGCGGTCAGCCAGGATGGCAGCAGCTACACCCTGCGCCCGCTCGCTGAATCCGCAGCGCTGGCCTTGCCGACCACCGATATCAAAGGCTTTGCCCTCGGCAACGCGCTGGGCAGCATGGACGGCTACAACGCCACGCACAGCCAGATCGCCACCAAAACCAGTACTGCGCTGCTGGAAACTTCGCAAAGCGTGTCCGTGGTCACCCGTGAGCAAATGGACGACCAGGGCTCGCAAACGGTCTCCCAGGCGATGCGCTACACCCCCGGCGTGCTGACCAATCCTTACGGCGCCACGCATCGCTACGACTATGTGGCAATGCGCGGTTTCAACGACGGCTCGGTGGACAACATCTACCTCGATGGCCTCAAGTCGATGGGCGACAGCGGCACTTACAGCACCATGCAGGTCGACCCGTATTTCCTTGAGCGCGTGGACATTCTCAAAGGGCCTTCGTCGGTTCTGTATGGTCGCAGCTCGCCCGGCGGCCTCGTCGCACTGACCAGCAAGAAACCGTTGTACGAGGCTTACCATCAGGTGCAAGCCACGGTCGGCACGCAAGGTCAGCGCGGGGTCGGTTTTGACTTCAGCGGACCGGTCGATGACGACAAGCGCGTTGCCTATCGTCTGACCGGGTTAACGGATCAGTCCGACACGCAATTCGACCACAACAAGGAAAAACGCTTTGCCTTGGCGCCGACCGTCAGCATCGACTTCAGTGAAGACACCTCGCTGACCCTGCAGGCGTATCTGCAACATGACCCGGATGGCGGTTATCACGGCGGCGTCCCGGCCGACGGCACGATCCATCAGCGCAATGGCAACCGGATCTCGCCGCACTTCTTCGAGGGCGAGCCGGGCATCGATGGTTATTCACGTGATCAACAGTCGTTCGGTTATCAGTTCGAGCATCGCTTCAACGATGTCTTCACGGCACGGCAGAATTTCCGCTACCTCGACTCCAAGGTGAACATGGACCAGGTCTACGCCTATGGCTGGACCACGCCGACCAGTAACGAACTGAACCGCTATTACACCGGCGGTGATGAGCGTCTGCATGCGTTTATCGTCGACAACATGCTGCAGGCGGAATTTTTCACCGGCGCGACCAAACACACGGTGCTGATGGGCGCGGATTATCAGCGGCGCAAAACCGTGGTCGACTGGACCAGCGGCGGTCTGGCACCGATCAACGCGTTCAACCCGGTGTACGGCAACTCGGCAATTGATATGTACGGCGAGACCAGTTACCTGCGCCGCCTGGAGCAGACCGGCGTCTACCTGCAAGACCTGATCGAGATGGACAAATGGCGTTTCTCGCTGGGTCTGCGCCAGGACTGGGTCGAGACGTCGGATGAAAACCGCATTGCCGAAGCGGGGCGTCCGCTGGGCACCGAAATCAATGACCGTCGCACCAAATTGACCGGCCGCGCTGGCGCCCTGTATCTGTTTGATAACGGTCTGGCGCCCTACGTCAGCTATTCCGAATCGTTCAACCCGAACTCCTATGCCGACAGCGCCGGCAATCCATTGGCGCCTACCGATGGCACGCAGTGGGAAATGGGCTTGAAGTATCAGCCGCCGGGCACCGACAACCTGTTCACCGCGTCGCTGTTCCGCATCGATCAGGAAAACCTGGCGACCAAACTGCCGCAGGAAAACTTCTATCGCGCTGTCGGTGCTGTCCGCTCCCAAGGGCTGGAACTGGAAGCGCACATGCAACTGACCGACAACCTGAAAGTGCTCGGCAGCTACACCTTCACCGACATCGAATATTCGAAGTCGATGGTCAGCACGCTGAGCACCCCGACCGATGTGATCGAGAACAAAGGTAACTCGCCGACTCAGGCACCGCGTCACATGGCGTCGCTGTGGGCCGACTATAAGTTCGACAGCGCGGCGCTGGATGGCCTGCGTCTGGGCGGCGGTGTGCGTTATGTCGGCTATAGCTGGGCGGATGCGGAAAACACCTTGAAGGTGCCGTCTTACACGCTGTTCGATGCATCGATCGGGTATGACCTGGGCAAGGTTGGCCTGAAGGGCGTCGATGTACGGCTGAATGCAAACAACCTGACCAACGAGTCCTACGTGGCTTCCTGTGCCAGCCTGAACTTCTGCTACATGGGCGAAGAGCGCAACGTCGCGGCGACGGTCAGCTATCAGTTCTAAACCTTTGTCCTGTGCATAAAAAAGCCAGCCCCTGAAATGTCAGGGGCTGGCTTTGTCGTCTCAGTGGGGAAATTTTAATGCGTGCGTTTCTGGTGTTGTTGCATCGCTATATCGGCTTGGCCACGGCGGTGTTTTTGCTGTTGGCCGGGATTACCGGAAGCATTCTGGCGTTCAATCATGAACTGGATGAGTGGCTCAATCCACAGTTCTACTCAGCGTCTGCGCAGGGTTCACGATTGCCTCCGGGCGAGTTGGTCGACGCGGTGCAGTCTGCGCATCCGAAGTTGCAGGTCTGGTACATGGAGTATCCGCATGAGGCTGGCCACACGGCGCTGCTGGCGGCGGTGCCGCGCAATGACCCAGCGACCGGCAAGCCGTTCGATGAGCGCAATCAGGTGTTCTATCTCGATCCGGTGACGGCTGAACAGAAGGGTCAGCGTTATTGGGGTGAGTGCTGTTTTCAGCGGGAGAACTTTGTCCCGTTCATTCTGGAATTTCATTACAACCTGACGTTGCCAGGCAACTGGGGATTGCTGTTGATGGGCCTGGTTGCAATCGCCTGGGTGATCGATTGCTTTGTGGCGTTGTGGCTGACCTTGCCGCGCGGCAAACCGTTCTGGAAGAAGTGGTCGACGGCGTGGAAGGTCAAGGGCGGACACGCCTATCGGCTTAACTTCGATCTGCATCGGGCTGGCGGATTGTGGTTATGGCTGTTGTTGTTGCCGATCGCGGTCAGCAGTGTGGCGATGAACTTGCCGAGCCAAGTGTTCAAACCTGTGGTGTCGCTGTTTTCACCCATTGAACCGAGCGTCTATGAAGCCCGAGGGCGAATACCCACCAGCGAGGTTGGGGTGACCCAACTGAGTTATCAACAGGCGTACGAAAGGGCATTACAGGAGGGAGAAAGGTTAGGGCTGACAGCGGCGATCGGGGAGTTGTATTACAGCTTTGAGTACAACTTCTACGGGGCAGGATTCGGACAGCACGACACAGAGGCACATGGCAAATCCTGGTTGTTCTTTCACGGTACGGACGGGCGATTGTTAGGGCAGGAGATTGCAGGGCAGGGAACGTTGGGGGAACAGTTTTACCGGTTGCAGTTACCGATACACGGTGGACGGATCATTGGTGTCACCGGGCAAGTGATGATCGCGCTATTAGGCATTTTGATTGCGGGGTTGTCAGGGACTGGGGTCTACATCTGGTGGCGCAAGTGGCAGGCTCGACGCATCAGCAAGGCTCGTAAAGCCATTTGACCGTGGGTTTTAGTGAACCTGAAATGACAAAACCCCTGTCTGCTTACGCAGACAGGGGTTTCGGAATTGAATCTTGACGATGACCTACTCTCACATGGGGAAACCCCACACTACCATCGGCGATGCATCGTTTCACTACTGAGTTCGGGATGGGATCAGGTGGTTCCAACGCTCTATGGTCGTCAAGAAATTCTGTATCTGGCCCGTCAACACGGTAACAGGCCAGCAAAAACGGATACTTCTACTAAAACAAAACCCCAACTGCTTTCGCAATTGGGGTTTCGGAATTTAATCTTGACGATGACCTACTCTCACATGGGGAA
>NZ_JBODOE010000016.1:0-148952 GCF_051913165.1 Pseudomonas sp. SM4
CATGTGAGAGTAGGTCATCGTCAAGATTAAATTCCGAAACCCCAATTGCGAAAGCAGTTGGGGTTTTGTTTTGCCCGTAAGAAAAGTTTCAGCGACCACCGAACTACCCCAGCCGTCGCAAGCATTGCCATTGGGGAAAATCGTTCTGAAGTGACCGGGCAGTTTTTGGTATGGTGCAGCTCGTTTTTTAACGGACTGATGTCATGCCCACGGATCGGCATTCATTTATGTCAAAGAGTTGCTGTAGAAATGCCTGAACCTATCCCGATCAAGGATCACGAAAAAGAGACGCGCCTGGTCAACAAACGATTGATCGCCTGCGCCTTGTTCGTCTTCGCCATCAGCTGCGCGCTGGTTGTGCGCCTGTACATCCTGCAAGTGGTCGAATTCGACTACCACTCCACCATCTCTGAAAACAACCGCGTCCACGTCCTGCCGATTACGCCGACACGCGGCCTGATCTACGACCGTAACGGCGTATTGCTCGCTGATAACCGTCCCAGTTACAACCTGACCATCACCCGCGAGCGTGCGACCGACGTCAATCAGGAGCTGGACGAGGTCATCAATCTGCTGCACCTGCCTGCTGAAGATCGTTCGGTGTTCGACAAGGCCATGAAGCAATCCCGTCATCCGTTCACGCCGGTGACGTTGTTTTATGAACTGACGGAAGAGCAGATCGCCGTATTGGCGGTCAACGAGTTCCGCTTGCCGGGCCTCGATGTCGAACCGCAGTTTGTCCGTCACTATCCGCTTGGCGCCCATTTCGCCCATTCGATCGGTTATGTCGGCCGGATCAACGAAAAGGAATCCAAGACCCTCGATTCGGTGGAATACCGCGGCACGCAATCCATCGGCAAAACCGGTATCGAGCGTTTCTATGAAGCGCAGTTACACGGCCATGTCGGATACGAAGAGGTCGAGACCAACGCTCAGGGCCGCGTCTTGCGCGTGCTCAAGCACACCGATCCGGTGCCAGGGCAAAACATTGTTCTGAGTCTCGACGTCAAACTGCAAGAAGCCGCCGAGGCGGCCCTGGGTGACCGTCGTGGCTCGGTAGTAGCGCTCGACCCCTCCACCGGCGAAGTACTGGCCATGGTCAGCAACCCCAGCTTCGACCCGAACCTGTTCGTGACCGGCATCAGCTCCAAGGAGTACTCGGCGCTGCGTGACTCCATCGACAGGCCGCTGTTCAACCGCGTACTGCGTGGTCTTTATGCGCCGGGCTCGACGATCAAGCCGGAAGTGGCGATTGCCGGCCTCGATGCGGGTGTCGTCACCCCGCAGACCCGCGTCTTCGATCCGGGTTACTACCAACTCCCGGACTTCGATCACAAATACCGTAACTGGAACCACAGCGGCGACGGCTGGGTGGACATGGACGCGGCCATCATGCGTTCCAACGACACCTACTTCTACGACTTGGCCCACAAACTCGGCATCGATCGCCTACACGACTACATGGCGATGTTCGGGCTCGGCGAGAAAGTCTCGCTGGACATGTTCGAAGAGTCGGCGGGCCTGATGCCGTCGCAGGCATGGAAACGCGCCACCCGCCGCCAGGCATGGTTCCCGGGCGAAACCGTCATCCTCGGCATCGGCCAGGGCTACATGCAGGTCACGCCACTGCAACTGGCCCAGGCCACCGCGCTGATCGCCAACAAGGGTGTATGGAACCGTCCGCACCTGGCCAAGACTGTCGACGGCGTCGCCCCGGTCGACGAGCATCCAATGCCGAACATCCTGCTCAAGGATCCGCGTGACTGGGAGCAGGTCAATCACGGCATGCAGATGGTGATGCACGACGCACGCGGCATTGCCCGGGCGGCAGCGGCGGGCGCGCAGTACCGCATCGCCGGCAAGAGCGGTACGGCGCAGGTGGTGGCGATCAAGCAGGGCGAGCGTTACAACCGCGAGAAAACCCTCGAGCGCCACCGCGACAACGCCTTGTTCGTCGGTTTCGCCCCGGCCGAGCATCCGAAGATCGCGATTTCGGTGATGATCGAAAACGGCGAGGCCGGTGGTCGTGTGGCAGGTCCGGTGGTGCGGCAGATCATGGACGCCTGGCTACTCGATCAGGACGGCCATCTCAAGCCGCAATACGCAGCGCCGACCAAAGCGCCGGGTGACCCGCACGTCTAACGGTTTACAGCCTCGGCTCTGCTGGTTGCGCCGAGGCTGTGGGTCGCCCTGCAAAGCCTACTTGCAGCGGTAACCTTCGGGCATCGTGACGGTGTAGTTGCGCTGCACACGGTCCTCGAAGTTCAGATTCTGCAAGCCTTGCTCCACCAGAAAGTCTTCGACCTTGGTGGACTGGCAGTCAACGTTATAGGACGAGGCGCGCAGCAGGTAGACGGCGCGCTTGCTGGTCTCATCCCGGGCTGTGGCAATGAAGGTGCTGAGGGTGGTGTAGCCGGTTCGTTCCGAGGTACCTATCGGGCCATAGGTCGTGTTCGGTTTACTCGTACACGTCAGCCGGTCATCTTTTTTCTTGCCGGTCTTGCACACAGTAGAGGTGCTGGTCGGCACTTGCCCATACTCGGTGGCGGTATAACGGTAAGTCACCTGTCGGCTGCTGACATCGAGGCTGACGGTCATTTTTATTGGCGCGTGGTTCTTCGGCAGACTGGTATCGGTATAAACCTCTTGATAGCCCCTGTCTTTTAGCGCACTAACCATGTCCCGTAGGTAGTAGCGGGCATTAAGTGCGTTTTCGTCACTGCCGCCCGCAGAAGTCACCAGCACAGTCGCTTTTCGATCGAAGTGATAGTCCGGATCAGGTGTGGCATTTAGCGCCACGTCCATTTGTGTGGCGCAGCCGCTGATCAACGCTGTCAGTAAAAACAGCGTGCAGAATAAAAACCGGGTCATGACAAAGTCGCCTTACAACCAAGGATTGAATAAGAGTTAAACGGTGGGGACTGGCGACAATTAATTTGCGCGGATGGGCAAGGCTCAGTCTTTCTGGTACTCCAGCAAATCGCCTGGCTGGCAATCGAGTGCTGCGCACAGCTTGTCCAAGGTGGCCATTTTCACGCCCTTGACCTTGCCATTCTTCAGTAATGACAGGTTGGCCTCGGTGATGCCCAGCAGGCTGGCCAACTCTTTCGAGCGAATTTTTTGCGTGGCCATGACAACGTCAAGGCGGACGATAATGGTCATTGTATTGTTCTATATGTATTGGCTTTGCTCATCGCTGAGTACTTTTGCATCGCGCATGATAATTGAAAACAAACAGAGCAATACGCCTTTGACAATCTCGTAGGCAGAAGTGGAAGACAGGCCGATCGAGAATTGAAAAATGCGCTCTCCGGGCGGCAGATCAATAGACAGAGTCAAACCTTGCAAGGTCTCTACCAGTGGGTAGGCGGCCGGAGAAATGATGCACAGAATCCCCACTCGCCATAGCACCTTGATATTGCGCTCGGTCCAGGTTTCGCCGCGGGACAAGCGCAGGAAAAACAACCCTGTCAGCCAGAGCACGTAGGTCGAAAGCAGGACGGGGAGGAAATCCAGAATGACGAGCAGCGCGGTGACCAGTGGCGAGAGCCATGTGTCGGGGGCAAGCAGCGCACCTTCGACAAACGGGTCAAGCAATTGCGGTGAATTTTCAGCGAAAGCGTAGAGCAGAGCTGCGAGCATTTCATCCGTCTTGAAGAACCAGATCGAAGCGTTGCCACCGACCTCGGTCACCCCCAAAACCCAGACAAGAATAGCTGCCAGTAGTCCGACCCAATGCATGCGCTGCAGTGCCAATCCGTTGTTACGAGTACTCATGAAAAATCCTTGCGGTGTCATTGGGAATGACTAATTCTCGATGTTAAATTATCGAATGGCAATAATAAATTGTTCTTGTTTTGTGAAGGGGGCCGCTGGCATCGGACGCAGGGCTATAGAATGAACCTCAGTTCAATTGATTTGGGAGGATTTCAATGTCGATAGGGCATCGAGCTCGAAGCAAGTCGAGAACAGGGGAGGGACGCGACCCATTCGGTGGCCGCTGATATCGATGACAGGTTCAGGGATTGATTAGAGCGGGGTACCTGCCACAGGCATGCTTCATTCCCCCGCTCTTACCGGGCTTACTTGATCTCGGTAATGAAGTGTTCCCGCGAACGACGAACCTTTTTCAGGTTGACCAACCAATCTCCCTCAGTGGCTCTATGCCCTAGCGGCAGAATCACCACACTGCGCAAGTGGCGAGCCGCGAGTCCGAGGATTTCATCGATGGCTGCCGGGTCGAAACCTTCCATCGGTGTGGCATCGACTTCTTCAAACGCGGCGGCGATCAACGCCGAGCCCAAACCGATATAAGCTTGCCGAGCAGCCGCCTGATAATTAGCCTCTTTGCCACGCCCAGCGACAATGCCCAAGAGCATTTGACGGTAATTTTCCCAGCCCTCATTAACGGTCCCGCGTACTTCGTTGGTCAGGTCAAACATCATGTTGACCCGCTCTGCGGTGATGTCGTCCCACGCGGCAAACACCAGCAAATGAGAGCAGTCGGTAACTTGCTGCTGATTCCAGCTGACGGCTTTGATCTTTTCGCGAATCTCTGCATTGGTCACCACGAGCAACTCAAAGGGCTGCAGTCCACTTGATGTCGGCGTTAACCGCACCGCTTCCAGAATGCGTTCGATTTTTTCTTCCGGCACGGTCCTGGAAGGATCGAATTTCTTCGTTGCGTAGCGCCATTTCAGCAGGTCTGTCAGTGTGCTCATCATCAAATTCCGTAAAGGTGAAAGATGTTCAGGTGGGTCAATAACGACTGGCTGTCGTGCTGAGCCTGGGCTTATGCTAACGATTAAAGCCAACTTGAAGGTCAAGCAGTTTTTATGAAGATTGGAGAAGTGTCCAAGCGCACAGGTGTGGCCGCTTCGGCGATACGCTATTACGAGGAACAGGGTTTACTGGAGTCTTCTACCCGTGACGCCAATGGATATCGACACTATGGCGAGGCGGCTGTCGCGCGATTGATTCTGGTGCGCGATGCCCAGCGGCTGGGGTTTTCTCTCGACACCATTCGCGGCCTGTTTTTGGAGGACGGAAGTTGTTCCAAATCGCTGACCATCGAGCAAATCGATATCCGTATGGATGAGATACGCCAGATCGAGGCCAGCCTCACGATGCAACGGGAGGGTTTGTTGCGGCTACGGCATGTGCTTGAAGAAAGTTTGCGCAGTGGTGCTCCTGTCGTGTGCGCGAGTGTGCCCAGGACCGAGTCGTATCGGCCTGTGCAAAACATGATCACGCGCAACGCATTGCAGGGGGGTGAACGTAACTGAGCGGACAGCGAGGCTTGGTTGCTGGCGATAATGTTAACTCGCTCCACCTGTCGGAACTCCAAGCGCTCTACAGTGGCTGCCATCGCTCCCATATTTGCAATGCGTTCCAATGCGGGAGCGAGCTTGCTCGCGAAGAATCCTGCAAAACCGCCGAAAATCAGACTCCAGGCACCGGGCAACTCATGTCGCCTTCCTCGCACTTCAAATACCGCTTCAACGCCTCAGCCCGCACCTTGGTCACTCCGGTCAGGCAACTGCTGTAAACCCACGGATACACACTCCCGCCCGTCACCGTTGACGATGAAAACTTGCACTCGGCATCACGAAACCCGAGCCACGCCCGCTGCGCACTGACCAGCAGCTTCTTGCCGTCCGGGTTGTCCTTCAAGCGCCCGGTGATCTGCTGATACAGCGTGTTCAATTCCTTGTCCGCTGCTTTGAAGTCTTGCCCGGCGCACTGGTTCATCGTCGCCTGATCGCTGGCGTTGGCGCAGTCGACGGCAGCGTGGGCGAAAGGCATGAACAGCAGTGGCGACAGGGCCAGGAGCGAACGTGGGGACATGGGGGATTCTCTCTATGTCGAAAGGAAGTGCCAGGCAGTGTAGCGAATCAGTCGCCGCTATTCAGGGACGCGCATTCTGGAGGCATCAAGCAGACGATCTGCAGTCGCCGCAATTTCGGCGCCGTCATGCAACCTGTCCAGCCAGTGTTCGGGGATACCACGGACGCCGTAATAAGCGCCGGCCAGTTGACCGGTGATTGCGGCGGTGGTGTCGGCGTCATCGCCCAGATTGGCGGCCAAGAGGATTGCGGCGGCGAAACTGTCGGTCTGCTGAAAGCACCACAGCGCCGCTTCCAGCGACTGCACGCTGTAACCGCTGCCTTTGATGTCCGCTTCGGGCTTGCCGAGGTAATCACCGCGAGCAATGGCGGCAACTTTGGGTTGTGAGAAGTTCGCAGAGGGCAGTTGGCGCAACTCTGCCTTGGTTGCGCCTTCAAGCGCTCTGGCGATCAGCCCGGCCAGCAATTGGCAGCACTCGATGGCCTCAGGGGCGGCGTGGGTGGTCCGCGAACTGTCGGCGGCGAACTGGCGGATCTGCCGGGCGTCGGGAAAGTAGAACAAGACCACCGGCACCAGGCGCATCAGCGAACCGTTGCCGGCGCTGTAGGGGTCGGTCGAGCCGGCGAAGGGCTCTGCGGTTTGCTGGTAATGCGCGAGCGCCTGACTGACGGTCATGCCGATGTCGAAACACTCACCGGTCGAACTCAGATAACCCCACTGCCACCAGTTGAGGTAACGGCCCATCTGATCGACGGCATTGAAGCCGTTTTTGCTCAGCAGGCTTTCCGCCAGGCACAGCGCCATGGAGGTGTCATCGGTCCATTGCCCTGGCTTGAGGTGGAACGGGCCGCCACCGACCATATCGGTCAACGGTTGGAATGATCCCCGCGGCTTGAACTCTACTGTAGTGCCGACCGCGTCACCGCAGGCCAGGCCAAGCAGGGCGCCGCGATAACGTTCGGCGAGGGAGGGCAGCATGGGTCGTCCTTGTCTGGTTCGATTTCGCTGGAAAAGGTAACAGTTTCGCTGCTTGAACGGGGGCTGAATCCATTCATTCAGCGGCGCGCAAATGCAGCCGGATGTTTCTCTTTTGCACCGGTTTGATACAACTTCACATTGGACATGTGGTCATACAGGCCTAGTGTTCAAAACAGGAGGTGACGTATGAAACCAGTACCCAATAGTTTCGAACGCAAAATAACGCTCAAGGCACCGCGCTCGCATGTCTGGCGTGCATTGGTCGATGCCGAGGCGTTTGGCCAGTGGTTCGGCGTGGCGCTGGAGGGCAGGCGATTCATTGCTGGCGAATGGACGCAAGGGCAGGTCACCTATCCCGGTTATGAACACGTGCTGTGGAATGTGCTGATCGAGCGGGTCGAGCCGCAGCAGTTGTTTTCGTTTCGCTGGCATCCGTATGCGGTCAATCCGAAGATCGACTATTCCCAGGAGCCGACCACGCTGGTCAAGTTCGAATTACAGGATTACGAAGACGGCACACTGCTCAAGGTGTCCGAGTCAGGCTTCGCGCATATCCCCGATGTTCGCCAGAAAGAGGCTTATTTTATGGACAGCCGAGGCTGGGAGGAGCAACTGAACCGGCTCGAACAGTTTCTCGCCGAGAGCGCCAAGGCCCGTGAGCGTGACGGTGGCTGATATTTTCGAACCCTGGCTGAAACGCTGGTCACTGCTGCCGGACGGCGCACCCATCGTCACGCCGGGCAGCCATCTGCTGCCGGTACGCCAGGGGGATACCCCAGCGATGCTCAAAGTGGCGATGGATATCGACGAGCAGCACGGCAACCGGTTGATGGCCTGGTGGAACGGCGACGGTGCCGCACAGGTGCTGGCGCATCACGAGCATGGCTTGCTGATGGCGCGCGCCATGGGGCGGCGTTCGCTGATGCACATGGCGCTGAATGGCGAGGACGACGAGGCCAGCCGGATTTTGTGTGCAGCGCTGGCGCGCTTGCATGCACCGCGTGAAACACCGCCTCCGCCGCTGGTTGAGTTGAGCTCCTGGTTTGCCTCGCTGCGCAGCGCGGCGGCGCAGCATGGCGGCCTCTATGCACTGAGCCTGCAAACCGCTGAACACTTGCTCGCCAACCCGCAGGATGTGGTGGTACTGCACGGTGATATGCACCACGACAACGTACTGGATTTCGGCGCGTGCGGCTGGCTGGCCATCGACCCGAAACGGGTCAGGGGCGAGCGCGGTTTTGATTACGCCAACCTGATCTGCAATCCGGACCTGTCGACGGCCACTGATCCCCAGCGTTTTCGCCGTCAACTCGAAGTGATCAGCGAAGCCGCCGGGCTCGATCGCCGAAGACTGCTGCAATGGGTGCTGGCGTTCGCCGGTTTGTCTGCAGCGTGGTTTCTGGAGGATGACGCCCTGGAACAGGCCTCGGGGCAGCTGAAAGTCGCGCAGATCGCGGCGTCCATGCTGGATGCCTGACAGGCCTAGGGGTTTTCGGAAGGTCTTCTATGGCGAATGTCTTACACGCGATGGTAGCTATGTCGACTATTGCTGATTGGATCCGACACGTAATCTACACCCATCAACTGAGACACAGGGAGTGTTTCAGGATCACGGATGATCGACCATATGCAAGGATCGCTGCCGACAGGGAGTCGATAATGGTCTTGGGAAAAACCCGCTTCGGCGGGTTTTTTTTCGCCCAGAGAAAAGTACACCCAGCTGTAGGAGCTGCCGCAGGCTGCGATCTTTTGATCTTGTTTTTAAGATCGGGATCAAAAGACCGCAGCCTGCGGCAGCTCCTACAGGGTTAATGTGTTATGAGGCGATCAGCTGGCGCAGGACGTAATGCAAGATCCCGCCCGACTTGAAGTATTCCACCTCGTTCAAGGTGTCGATCCGGCACAGCACTTCGATTTTCTCCTGACGCCCATCCTCACGGGTGATCACCAGCGGCAAGTTCATCCGTGGGGTCAGCTCGACTCCGGTCAAACCCTGAATCTCGAAAGTCTCCTTGCCGGTCAGGTTGAGGCTCTTGCGGTTCTGATCGAGCTTGAACTGCAGCGGCAACACGCCCATCCCCACCAGGTTGGAACGGTGAATCCGCTCAAAACTCTCGGCGATCACCGCTTTCACGCCCAGCAAATTGGTGCCCTTGGCCGCCCAGTCACGGCTGGAACCGGTGCCGTATTCCTGCCCGGCAACCACCACCAGCGGCGTGCCCGATTGCTGATATTTCATGGCCGCGTCGTAGATCGCCAGTTTTTCGCCGGTCGGCATGTAAATCGTGTTGCCACCTTCCTCGCCGCCGAGCATTTCGTTACGAATACGGATGTTGGCGAACGTGCCGCGCATCATCACTTCGTGGTTGCCGCGCCGTGAGCCGTAAGAGTTGAAGTCCCGTGGTTCCACGCCTTTTTCGCGTAAGTAACGCCCGGCCGGGCTGTCAGCCTTGATGTTGCCGGCGGGGGAGATGTGGTCAGTGGTCACCGAATCGCCGAGCAAGGCCAGAACCCGCGCGCCTTTGACATCCTTGATTTGTGGCAACGGCCCGGAAATATCGTCGAAAAACGGTGGATGCTGAATGTAAGTGGAGTCGTCCTGCCACACATAAGTCGCCGCTTGCGGCACCTCGATCGCCTGCCACTGTTCATCGCCGGCAAACACCTCGGCGTATTCCTTGTGGAACATCGCCGTGCTGACCTGATTCACCGCATCGGCGATCTCTTTACTCGATGGCCAGATATCGCGCAGATACACCGGATTGCCTTGCTTGTCCTCGCCCAGCGGTTCACTGCTGATGTCGCTGCGTACGCTGCCAGCCAAGGCATACGCGACCACCAGCGGCGGTGAGGCCAGCCAGTTGGTTTTCACCAGTGGATGCACGCGGCCTTCAAAGTTGCGGTTGCCGGACAGCACCGAGGCGACGGTGAGGTCGGCTTTCTGAATGGCTTTTTCGATCGGCTCGGGCAGCGGCCCGGAGTTGCCGATACAGGTGGTGCAGCCATAACCGACCAATGAAAAACCGAGTTGGTCGAGGTATTGCGTCAATCCCGCAGCCTTGTAGTAGTCGGTCACCACTTTCGAGCCCGGCGCCAGTGAACTCTTCACCCACGGCTTGCGCGTCAGGCCTTTCTCCACGGCTTTTTTCGCCAACAGACCGGCCGCCATCATCACGCTCGGGTTGGAGGTGTTGGTGCAGGAGGTGATGGCGGCGATAACCACGGCGCCGTTTTTCAGGCGATAGGTGTGGCCTTCGTATTCATATTCGGTTTCGCCGACCAGATCGGCATTACCCACGGCGACGCCGCCACCGCCCTCACTTTCCAGGCGTCCTTCTTCTTTGCTGGTGGGTTTGAATTGCAGGTCGATGAAGTCGCTGAAGGCTTGCGGCACGTTCGGCAGCGACACGCGATCCTGCGGGCGTTTTGGCCCGGCCAGGCTTGCTTCGACGCTGCCCATGTCCAGCGCCAGGCTGTCGGTAAACACCGGTTCCTGACCGGGCAGGCGCCACAGGCCTTGGGCCTTGGTGTAGGCCTCGACCAGTTTCACCGTTTCTGGCGGCCGACCCGACAGGCGCAGGTATTCCAGCGTCACGTCGTCGACCGGGAAGAAACCGCACGTCGCGCCGTATTCCGGGGCCATGTTGGCGATAGTTGCGCGATCAGCCAGTGGCAGATCGGCGAGGCCGTCACCGTAGAACTCGACGAATTTGCCCACCACGCCTTTCTTGCGCAGCATCTGCGTGACCGTCAGCACCAGATCGGTGGCGGTGATGCCTTCCTTGAGTTTGCCGGTGAGTTTGAAACCGATCACTTCCGGAATCAGCATCGACACCGGTTGCCCGAGCATCGCCGCTTCCGCCTCGATCCCGCCGACACCCCAGCCGAGCACGCCGAGGCCGTTGATCATGGTGGTGTGGGAGTCGGTGCCGACCAATGTGTCGGGGAAGGCGTAGGTGCGGCCGTCTTCATCCTTGGTCCACACGGTGCGGCCGAGGTATTCAAGGTTGACCTGATGGCAAATGCCGGTGCCCGGCGGCACGACACTGAAGTTGTCGAAGGCGCTCTGGCCCCAGCGCAGGAAGGCATAACGTTCGCCGTTGCGCTGCATTTCGATGTCGACGTTCTGCTCGAAAGCGCTGGGCGAGGCAAACTTGTCGACCATTACCGAGTGGTCGATCACCAGATCCACCGGTGACAGCGGGTTGATCCGCTGCGGGTCGCCGCCGGCCTTGGCCATCGCCGCGCGCATGGCGGCAAGGTCGACCACGGCGGGCACCCCGGTAAAGTCTTGCATCAATACGCGGGCCGGACGGTACTGGATTTCCCGATCGGAGCGACGCTCCTTGAGCCAGGCGGCAATCGCCTTGAGGTCGGCGCCGGTGACGGTTTTTTCATCTTCCCAGCGCAGCAGGTTTTCCAGCAGAACTTTCAGCGACATCGGCAGCGTGTCGAGGTCGCCCAGGCTTTTGGCGGCATCCGGCAGGCTGAAATAATGGTAGGTCTTGTCGTCGATTTGCAGTGTTTTAAGGGTCTTCAGACTATCGAGGGACGGCATTACGATCACTCCTTTGAATCCGCACGGCTACGGATCGGGGGACGAATAGAGCTTTAAACCTAGCCCTGTTTTAGGTAGCTGGCTAATAACTGGACTCTATGAGCGGAACCAAGGTTCCGACATCGGCTATCATGCGCCGGTTTTCGTGACAGGCTTTGCTGCAACGCAAGGCTTGAGCATCGCGCAGGGGCCGAATGATCGCCCGCTGCCCAGGAGTAAGAATGAACACCCTATTCATGCATTGCCGGCCAGGTTTCGAAGGCGAAGTCTGTTCGGAGATTTCCGACCTCGCCGCCCAACTCAACGTGGCTGGCTACGCCAAGGCCAAAGCGGCCACCGCCTGCGCCGAGTTTGTCTGCACCGAAGAAGACGGCGCCGAGCGTCTGATGCGCGGTCAGCGTTTTGCCGAACTGATCTTCCCGCGCCAATGGGCGCGCGGCGTCTTCATTGATCTGCCGGAAACCGACCGCATCAGCGTGATCCTCGCGCACATGGCCGAGTTCCCGGTGTGCGGCAGCCTGTGGCTGGAAGTCGTCGACACCAATGACGGCAAGGAACTGTCGAACTTCTGCAAGAAATTCGAAGGCCCGCTGCGCAAGGCGCTCACCGGCGCCGGCAAACTGGTCGATGACGCCAGCAAGCCGCGTCTGCTGCTGACGTTCAAAAGTGGTCGTGAAGTGTTTCTCGGTATGGCTGACGCGGGTAACTCGGCGATGTGGCCAATGGGCATTCCGCGCCTGAAGTTTCCGCGCGAAGCACCGAGCCGCTCGACCTTGAAGCTGGAAGAGGCGTGGCACCACTTCATCCCGCGCGATCAGTGGGAAGACCGCCTGCACAGCGACATGACCGGCGTTGACCTTGGCGCCGCACCGGGCGGCTGGACCTGGCAACTGGTCAATCGCGGCATGCTGGTGACCGCGATCGACAACGGCCCGATGGCGGAAAGCCTGATGGACACCGGTCTGGTGCAGCACTTGATGGCGGACGGTTTTACCTTCAAGCCCAAGCAACCGGTGGACTGGATGGTCTGCGACATTGTCGAGAAGCCGGCACGCAACGCGGCGATGCTCGAAGAGTGGATTGGTGAGGGGCATTGCCGCGAGGCAGTGGTCAACCTGAAGTTGCCGATGAAGCAGCGCTATGCCGAAGTGAAGCGCTTGCTTGAACGCATTGCCGATGGCTTCAAGGCGCGCGGGATCAAAGTCGATATCGGCTGCAAACAGCTCTATCACGACCGCGAGGAAGTGACCTGCCACCTGCGCCGACACGACATCAAAAAAACAAAATCCCGCTAAAACACCGCAATACCCTGTAGGAGCTGCCGCAGGCTGCGATCTTTTGATGTTGTCTTTCTCAAAGATCAAGATCAAAAGATCGCAGCCTGCGGCAGCTCCTACAGGGGAGTGTGGTGTAACGCCCCGGCAATGCGCGACAATGCCGGCCAGTTTCAGGAGTGAATCATGAGTGAAATGATCGATACCCCGGTCGACGGCACGCTCGATGCCACCGGCCTCAATTGCCCGGAGCCGGTGATGATGCTGCACCAGCACATCCGTGACCTGGTGCCCGGCGGCCTGCTCAAGGTGATCGCCACCGACCCGTCGACCCGTCGCGACATTCCCAAGTTCTGTGTGTTTCTCGACCACGAACTGGTGGGCCAGCACGAAGAGGCCGGGACTTATCTGTACTGGATTCGCAAAAAGTCCTGAGTCAGGGCAAAAAAAGACCTGCATTTGCAGGTCTTTTTTTATGGGCGATCAGCCAGCCGAACGGCTTATCCGAATACGCTTGCGCGCGCTGCGCGTCAGGCGGATCGACAGCATCAGCGCCGCACAGCTCAGGCCGACAATCAAACCCTGCCACAAGCCGCTCGGGCCGCGTGGCTCGCCGAGCCAGTCGGTCAGACCGAGGGCGTAACCCACCGGCAGACCAATGCCCCAATAGGCGAACAGCGTCAGAATCATCGTCACCCGAGTGTCCTGATAACCGCGCAGCGCGCCGGCGGCAGTGACCTGAATCGCGTCGGAAAACTGAAACAGCGCCGAGTACACAATCAGCATCGCCGCAATGTGAATCACCGTCGGGTCAGCGGTGTAGATCGCCGCAATCGGCTCACGCAGTAACAGCATCATGCTCGCCGACAGGCAGGCGTAAGCCAGCGCAGTGCCCATGCCGACGCCGGCCGCAAAGCGCGCTTCACGCGGTTCTTCACGGCCCAGAGCCTGACCGACACGCACAGTAACCGCCATGCCCAGCGAATACGGAATCATGAACACCAGCGAGCTGACGTTCAGCGCAATCTGATGCCCGGCCACGACAGTGGCGCCCAAGCTACCGATCAGCAGGGCGATCACCGCGAAAATACTCGATTCGGCAAACACCGCGATGCCGATCGGCAGACCGATCGACAGCAGGCGCTTGATCACCGCCCATTGCGGCCAGTCGAAACGACTGAAAATTTCGCTCGAGCGATACGCCGGGGCCCAGCGCTCATAACCAGCCAGACCCAGCGCCATCACCCACATCACAATCGCCGTTGCCCAGCCACAGCCAACGCCGCCCATGGCCGGTACGCCGAAGTGGCCATAAATGAACACGTAGTTCAGCGGGATGTTCAGCGCCAGACCGCACAGGCCCAGCACCATCGCCGGGCGGGTACGGCCGATGCCGTCACTGGTGCAGCGCAGCACGTGATAGAACGCCACCGCCGGCAAGCCGCTGGCGATGCCGTGCAAGTACTGCATGCACGGGCCGATCAGCTCCGGATCGACCTTCATCAGGTGCAGTACCGGCTCGGCGGCGACCAGCATCGCGGTAGCAATCAAGCCGACCACCAGCGCCAGCCACAATGCCTGACGCACGATCGGGCCGATTTCACTGTGGGTGCCGGCGCCGAAGCGCTGGGCAACTTTCGGCGTGGTTGCCAGCAGGGTGCCGGTCATCAACAGGAACACCGGTACCCAGATCGAGTTGCCCAGCGCCACGGCCGCCAGATCTTTCGGCCCGACGCGCCCGGCCATCACCGCATCGACGAAGCCCATGGCCGTGGTCGCCAGCTGCGCGATGATGATCGGCAGCGCCAGGGCGAGCAGGTTCTTGAACTCCAGACGAATCCGCGCGGGGCGGGTGAGGGAGGCGGCGAGGGGTTGGTCAGTTACGGAATTCACAGGCAAAGCGTCCACAGAGATTGATGCGCAGGGCGGCGCATTCTACGCCGCTGACGGCTTGGTCAGGAAAAATCCTCTGTTGCGCATTTGTAATCGGTAGGAGCTGCCGCAGGCTGCGATCTTTTGATCTTGTTTTTAAGATCAGGATCAAAAGATCGCAGCCTGCGGCAGCTCCTACAGTTAGACTGCCGATTCGCCCAAGGAGCCCCCTATGCTGATTGTTGCCGACGAAAATATTCCGCTGCTCGACGCTTTTTTTGCCGGTTTCGGCGAGATCCGCCGAGTGCCGGGCCGTTCCATCGACCGTGCGACGGTCGAGCAGGCCGACGTGCTGCTTGTGCGTTCGGTGACCCAGGTCAACCGGGCGCTGCTTGCGGGCAGCAAGGTCCGATTCGTCGGCACCTGCACCATCGGTACCGATCATCTGGACCTCGATTACTTTAATGAAGCCGGCATCACCTGGTCGAGTGCCCCCGGCTGCAACGCCCGTGGCGTGGTCGATTACGTGCTGGGCAGCCTGATGACGCTCGCCGAAATCGAGGGCGTCGATCTGACTCAACGCACCTACGGCATTGTCGGTGCCGGCGAGGTCGGCGGTCGGCTGATCAAGGTTCTGCAAGGTCTGGGCTGGAACGTCAAGGTCTGCGATCCGCCGCGTCAGGCTGCCGAGGGCAGCGATTTCGTCAGCCTCGAACAGATCATCGAGCAGTGCGACGTGATCAGTCTGCACACGCCGTTGACCCGCAGCGGTGATGGCGCGACCTGGCATTTGTTCGATCAGCAGCGTTTGCAGCAACTCAAGCCCGGCACCTGGCTGATCAACGCCGCGCGTGGCCCGGTGGTCGATAACGCTGCGCTGCGCAATGTCCTGCTGGAGCGTGAAGACCTGCAAGCGGTGCTCGATGTCTGGGAAGCCGAACCTGAAGTCGACGTCGCGCTGGCAGAGCTCTGCGTATTGGCTACGCCGCACATCGCCGGTTACAGCCTCGATGGCAAACAGCGCGGCACGGCGCAGATCTATCAGGCGTACTGTGAATTTATCGGTCAGCCCGCGAGCATCCAGCTCAGTGACTTGCTGCCAGCACCGTGGTTGTCGGAAGTTTCCCTGCACGGCGAGAGCGATCCGGCCTGGGCGTTGGCGATGTTGTGCCGTGGCGTGTACGACCCGCGCCGCGATGATGCGGATTTCCGCCGCAGCCTTGTGGGCAATGTGACTGAGCAGCGTGCGGCGTTTGATGTGTTGCGCAAGCAGTATCCGGTGCGGCGCGAGATCGAGGGGCTGAAGGTGCGCATCGAAGGCGAATCACCGGCGTTGCAGCAGATTGTGGCGGCACTCGGCGCGGTGGCTGTTTAAAGACCGAGGTGGCTTCATCGCTGGCAAGCCAGCTCCCACAGGTTTCGCGGGTGTACTCGGACTTTGAGCACGACGAAAATCCTGTGGGAGCTGGCTTGCCAGCGATCGCTCCAACGCAAAGCTCAAGTGTTCAGACAGAAAAAACCCGGCCAAAAAGGGCCGGGTCAGGAAGACGGTGGCTATATCACTCTTGTTCGGCAGGCTTGACCAATCGCTTGTCCAGTTCGCGGCAAGCGTCCTGGATCATGTCTTCAGTGATCGGTACTTCGCGGCCCTGTTCATCAATAATCGAGCAACCCAGAGTCTGGCCGGGTTTGGTGCGGATCACTTCAATCTTGTCATCGCTGCTGTGTTGCAAGGACATGGCCTGTCTCCTCATCAGGTTGTGTACTCAGGTTAAAACCGCCACGTGACCGGGCTGTGACAACTCCCTGCGGTCTGTCGACAGCGGCATCTCCACTCAAACAGAAATGACCGCTGGTCTCAACCGAGACCTTAGACCGATAACAACTATGGCCTAGTCTTTGGGGGCATATTTAACCTGACTCATTGTGATTTACAGAGTTCCACCCCATAGAAGGTTTAGGCTAGCCCTTTCATCAACACGGATGTGTACCTGAATGACCCCGAAGTTTTCCTCACGGCACCGTCGCGCCCTGCGCCTGACCAGTCGATTTCTGGCCCCTTACCGCTGGCAAGTCATTGGTGCGCTGCTGGCGTTGATCGTCACCGCTGCCGTCACGTTGTCGATGGGGCAGGGCATCAAACTGCTGGTCGATCGGGGCTTCATGACCCAGTCGCCGCATCAGCTCAACCAGAGCATTGGCATCTTCATGTTGATGGTGCTGGGCCTGGCGGTGGGCACGTTCGCGCGGTTTTACTGGGTGTCATGGATCGGCGAACGTTGCGTGGCCGATATTCGCCGCGAGGTGTTCAACCATCTGGTTTATCTGCACCCCGGCTTTTACGAGAACAACCGCAGTTCGGAGATTCAGTCACGGCTGACAGCCGACACGACACTGTTGCAATCGGTGATCGGTTCGTCGCTGTCGATGTTCTTGCGCAACCTGCTGATGGTCATCGGCGGCGTCATCCTGCTGTTCGTCACCAATGCAAAACTCACCAGCATCGTGGTGATTGCCTTGCCGTTCGTGGTTGCACCGATCCTGATTTTCGGCCGCCGCGTACGCAACCTGTCGCGGTTGAGCCAGGACCGGGTCGCCGATATCGGCAGCTATGTGTCCGAAACCCTTGGCCAGATCAAAACCGTACAGGCCTACAACCATCAGGTGCAGGACGAGCGGCGTTTTGCGTCTACGGTCGAGGAGGCTTTCGACACGGCGCGCAAACGCATCTTCCAGCGCTCGTGGATGATCACCATGGTCATCGTGCTGGTGCTGGGCGCGGTGGCGGTGATGTTGTGGGTCGGCGGCATGGACGTGATTGCCGGGCGAATCACCGGTGGCGAACTCGCCGCGTTTGTCTTTTACAGCCTGATCGTCGGCAGTGCGATCGGCACCCTGAGTGAAGTGATTGGCGAACTGCAGCGCGCGGCGGGCGCAGCCGAACGGATTGCAGAGTTGCTCGGTTCGCAAAACATCATCCAGCCACCTGCTGCGGGGCTGGTAACCTTGCCGGAGCGGGTCACGGGTGAACTGCAGTTGCAGGATGTACGGTTTTCCTACCCGTCGCGTCCGGAAAGTTACGCGGTCAACGGTTTGAATCTGACGATCCGGGCCGGTGAGACACTGGCATTGGTAGGGCCGTCCGGTGCTGGCAAGTCCACGGTGTACGACCTGCTGTTGCGTTTTTACGACCCGCTGGAAGGGCAGATCCTCATCGATGGCGTGCCGCTGACCCGTCTCGACCCGCTGGATCTGCGCCGCCACTTTGCGTTGGTGTCTCAGTCGCCGGCGCTGTTTTTCGGCAGCGTTGAAGAGAATATTCGTTACGGCAATCCCGGAGCGACCCTGGAGCAGGTCAAGGACGCTGCAAAAATTGCTCACGCCCACGACTTCATCGAAAAGATGCCCAATGGTTACCAGACCCATCTGGGCGACGGCGGGCTGGGCCTTTCGGGTGGCCAGCGCCAACGCCTGGCGATTGCCCGCGCGTTGCTCGTCGACGCACCGATCCTGCTGCTGGACGAGGCCACCAGCGCCCTCGATGCTCAGAGCGAACACCTGATTCAGGAAGCCCTGCCGAGCCTGATGCAGAACCGCACCACGCTGGTCATCGCCCATCGCCTGGCTACCGTGAAAAACGCCGACCGGATCGCGGTGATGGATCAGGGACAACTTGTCGCTATCGGCACCCATAAGGAACTGATTGCCAGCAATCCGCTGTACGCGCGGTTGGCGGCGTTGCAGTTCAATGATGGAAAAGTCACGGCTGATCAACTCTGATGGGCATTGCTTGCATCGGCGGATGATCAGTCTATAGGCACCTGTAGGAGCTGCCGCAGGCTGCGAACTTTTGAATTAAAAATGCCCGCATGAAAATGCGGGCATTTTTTTAAGCAGGATCAAAAGATCGCAGCCTGCGGCAGCTCCTACAGGTCATTGATCATCGAAGTAGCGTTCGTGCCAATCCACCAGCGGCTGTGGTGAGTTGAGTTTCTGGCCGTAGATCACCGAGTACGACAGTACGTTCTGCACGTACTGGCGGGTTTCGTCGAACGGGATGCTTTCCACCCAGACGTCGAAACTCAGGTGGTCAGCGCCACGCAGCCATTGACGCACTCGACCCGGGCCGGCGTTGTAGGCGGCGGAGGCGAGGACGCGGTTGCCGTTGAACTGGCTGTGAACCTGGCTCAGGTAGGCGGCGCCGAGCTGGATGTTCTTGTCCGGATCGAGCACCTGCTGCGGCGAGGCCAGCGGGATGCTGAATTTGCGCGCGGTTTCCTTGGCAGTGGCGGGCATCAGCTGCATCAGGCCGCTGGCGCCGACGCCGGAACGGGCGTCGTCCATGAACGCGCTTTCCTGACGGGTAATGGCAAACACCCAGCTCGAATGCAGGCCGCGAACCTTGGCTTCACGCACGAGGGTGTCGCGGTGGGCCATCGGGAAACGAATGTCCAGATCGTCCCAGTATTGCGCCTGGCTGATGGTGCGAATCGCCGGGAAGTACCACTTCAGGTCATAAGCCAGTTTCGCCTGGGCAACCATTTCGTCGCGGTTGAAGTGACGGCTGACGTGGTACCACTCACGGCGACCGTCAACGATCTGCCCACGGGCATGGAATTCCAGCGCGCGGCGAACGCCAGGGGTGTTGCGCACTTTGTTGATCAGCGCCTGGCTGAGCACCAGTGGCTTGTTGTTCAACGAGTACGGCGATTGCGAGCGGTCGGCAGCGAGGAAGCCGTAGAAATCACGTTCGCGCGCCAGATTTTTGTACAGGTTCTGCGCTTCCGGGTTCTGCGGTTGCGCCAGTTCCAGGCTGCGTGCCTGCCAGTAGCGCCAGCGGTTGGTGGTGGCCAGATCCTGCGGCAGACGTTTGGTCAGTTGATAGGCATCGTCCCAACGCGCCAGACGCAACAGCAGGCGCAAACGCCATTCGGAGACGGTGTTGTCACGCAGCTCCGGGTCGTATTTGGTCATCACGTCCAGCGCGCGGCTGTCGAAACGCCGGGCCAAGGTCAGGCCGATTTCACGGGCGATCGCAACTTTCTCATCACGGGAGAAATGCATGCTGCTGGCATAACCGTCGAGCAGGGCCATGGCCTTGTCCGGATCCTGACGGGCGAGGCGGCGCAGGCCGAGGCTGACCACGTCAGACATTGGCTCATCGGCCGGGGTGAAGCGCGACGGCTGGTTGAGCAACTCGGGTTTCTGTGCGACATCGACCAGCAAACGACCGCGCGGGGCGAGGGTGGTCAGGCCGTTAACGAGGCTGTTGGCCAGCGGATAGTTGCGCGCCTGGGCGGCGAGTTTGGTGCGCTCCCAGCGTTTCTGTTCAGTCAGTTGGCCGTCAGCGGCCCAAATGCCGAACAGCGCGTCACACGCGGCGGGCTGCGATTTACCGGTCAGCCAGAGCTTGTCGGCGTTGGCATAGCCCTCGGCTTTCTTGTTGTGGGTGATCTGGTACTGCGCATTCAGGCAGTCCAGTTCGGTGAAGTTGAGTTTCGGGTCGTAATACTTGACGAAAGTCGCCCAATCGCCACGGTCGGCCAGCCAGCGCAACCAGCGCAGCTTCATCCAGTTGGCCTGGGGCAGGTCACCGTGCTCGGCGAGGAATTTTTCGATTTCCTCGTTGCTTGCGCTTTTCAGGCGCGCGGTCAATTCGTCGTAAGCCAGATACGGTTCCAGCGGGTAATCGGCCAGCGCCTGGCTGTAACGGAAATACGGGCCGGTATCACCCTTGGCCAGGGCGCGCTTGGCTTCATCGTAATACTGGCGTTGGGTGGACAGGTCCACCGCCTGGGCGGATTGAACGGCAGCGGCGGAAAGTAGCAAACAGGACAAAACACTGAAAAGGCGACTGCGCATGAGACATCCGGGCAGAGAAATCATGACAAGTGCCGACACGAATCAGCACTGAATTGTCTGTAGCTTAGCCTTTTGCCAGCAAGCGGCGAAAGCTTTGCCGGCCTCACAGCACAAGTTCGCAACAAATGTTGTGCAGAGTGCTTCGACAGACAAATTGCCGGCCTGTTGAAGCCCTAACTCAGGTAGAATGCGCGCCCGGTTTTTGGAGAAGCTCATGACCCTGCTCAAATTCAGCGATGTGTCCCTTGCGTTCGGCGCTATGCCGTTGTTGGACAAGGTATCCTGGCAGATCGCCCGTGGTGAGCGGGTGTGCATCATCGGCCGCAACGGCACTGGCAAGTCCAGCATGATGAAACTGGTCAAGGGCGACCAGAAGCCTGATGACGGCTCGGTGTGGCGTGCACCCGGTCTGAAAATCGGCGAATTGCCGCAAGAATTGCCAGTGGCCGACGATCGGACAGTGTTCGACGTGGTCGCTGAAGGCCTTGATGGCGTGGGCGCGTTGCTCGCCGAATACCATCACCTTGCACAGAACTGCGTCACTGAAGAAGACCTGAACAAGCTGATGCACGTTCAGCAAGACCTCGAAGCCCGTGATGGCTGGCGTTTGCAGACTTTGGTCGACAGCACCTTGAGCCGCCTGCAACTGCCGGCCGACAAGACCCTCGCCCAGTTGTCCGGCGGCTGGCGTCGTCGCGTGTTGCTGGCGCAGGCGCTGGTGTCCGAGCCGGATCTGCTGCTGCTCGACGAACCGACCAACCACCTGGACATCGGTGCGATTGCCTGGCTCGAAGAAGCGCTGAAAGATTTCCAGGGCGCTGTGCTGTTCATCACGCACGACCGTTCTTTCCTGCAAAACCTCGCCACGCGCATCCTCGAGCTGGATCGCGGCGGCCTGATTGACTGGAACGGTGACTACGCCAGTTTCCTCGTGCACAAAGAAGCCGCGCTGGCCGCTGAAGAAACCGCCAACGCGCTGTTCGACAAGAAACTGGCCCAGGAAGAAGTCTGGATCCGCCAGGGCATCAAGGCGCGCCGCACCCGTAACGAAGGCCGCGTCCGCGCCCTGAAAGCCTTGCGTGTCGAGCGTAGTGAGCGTCGTGAGCGCACCGGCAAGGCCAACATTCAGCTGGACACTGCCGACAAGTCCGGCAAGCAGGTGATGGTGCTCGAGAACGTGAGTTTCGCTCACCCGGGCGGCCCGTTCCTGATCAAGGATTTCTCGATGGTGCTGACGCGCGGCGACCGTATTGGTCTGCTTGGCGCCAACGGTACCGGCAAGACCACCCTGCTGAAACTGATGCTCAGCGGTCTGCAACCGACCAGTGGCAAAGTGGAAGAGGGCACGCGGATCGACGTGGCCTACTTCGACCAGTTGCGCCACCAGCTGGATCTGGAAAAAACCGTTATCGACAACGTCGCTGAGGGTCGCGACTTCATCGATATCGATGGTCAGAGCCGTCACGTGTTGAGTTACCTCGGCGACTTCCTGTTCAGCCCGCAGCGTGCCCGCACGCCGGTCAAGGCGCTGTCGGGTGGTGAGCGTGCGCGTCTGTTGCTGGCCAAACTGTTCAGCAAACCGGCTAACCTGCTGGTCCTCGACGAACCAACCAACGACCTCGACGTGGAAACGCTGGAGCTGCTCGAAGAAGTGCTGCTGACCTTCAACGGCACCGTGCTGATGGTCAGCCACGACCGGGCATTCCTCGACAACGTGGTCACCAGCACACTGGTGTTCGAAGGTGAAGGCAAAGTGCGTGAATACGTCGGCGGCTATCAGGACTGGATCCGTCAGGGCGGCTCGCCGCGTCTGCTGGGCGTGACTGAAAGCAAATCCGGTAAAGCTGACCTGAATTCGGCTGTAGTGACCGCTGAGCCGGCTGCGGTGGCTGAACCTGCCGTTGCCGCCCCGGCGGCCAAAAAGAAGCTGAGCTACAAGCTGCAGCGCGAGCTGGAAGCGTTGCCGGGCGACATCGACGCCAAGGAACAGCAGATCGCTGCCGTGGAAGCTGAAATGGCTGACGCCGGGTTCTATCAGCGTCCTGCGGCTGAGACTGCCAAGGTCATTGCCTCGCTTGAGCAGTTGCAGGCTGAGCTGGATGCTTTGATGGAGCGTTGGGCTGAGCTCGATGCCTGATTGATCCGGCAATAAAAAAGCCCGGCCTCATTTGCGTGAGGCCGGGCTTTTTGTAGGAGCTGCCGAAGGCTGCGATGGTTTGATCTTGTTTTTAAAACCAACGTCAAAAGATCGCAGCCTTCGGCAGCTCCTACACAAGGGTTAGCGTTTGACCAGGTGCACGGCAAGGACATCGCAAGGCGCGCCGTGCAGCACGTCATTCGCAGTGGAGCCGAGCAACAGCGCCAGACCATGACGACCATGGCTGCCGACCACGATCAGATCGCACGCTTGTTCCTTGGCGAAATGATGGATTTCCTGGCGTGGCTGGCCGTAGGTCAGGTGGCAATTGGCGCCTTCGAGTTCGGAATACTTGAGCTTCAGGCGCTCCAGGCGCTCCTTGGCCTGATCGAACTGCTGTTGTTGCAGTTGTGACAGATCCATCGGCACGTCGCCGCCAAACGCCATGGCCATTGGCTCGACGATATGCACCAGCGACAGCTTGGCGCCATTGCTCACGGAAAGCTCGCGGGCGCGGTGAATCACAGGGTCGCACTCTTCAGTCAAATCTACAGCGACCAGGATGTGGTGGTAGGGCATGAGGTGCTCCTCCTGAGGTTTCAATATTGTTAAGTATGGCTGGTTTCAAGCGCATTGGTTCCAAAGTGACACAATGCGCTCACCAAGAATGGGGAGTAGAGATATGACGGTCTGGTTGGTGGTGTCAATCCTGTTGGTGGTTTTAAGTCCGCTGGCATGGTTGCGCCCATCGCGCGCGCAAAGCGGCCGTATTGCCCTGCGCATGGAGGCGCGGCGCATTGGCCTGGCCATGCAACTGGCGCCTCAGGAATGGCCGCACTGGCTGTCGCAAGAGCCACCGAGCCCGTGTGCGCAATACCATCGGCCGCGCCGTGGCAAGCAACCCGCGTGCTGGACTTACTGGCAGAAATCGCCGGGTGTGTGGGTCAATCAATGGCAGGAGGTCTGCGAAGACCGCGCGCTGCTCAATCATTTCGAAAAGTTGCCGGGCAACGTTTTCAAAATTGAGGCGGATGCGCAGATGATTGCCTTGTATTGGGGCGAAAAGGGCGAAGCCACGGTATTGCAAGATATCGACGCCACGCTGAAAGCGCTGGCGTGACGCGCGGACTTTTCCCACTGCAACGGTGGGGAACGTCCGGCAGACGCGCAATAAAAAGCCCGACATGATTCATCGGGCGGGGTTGGCCAGGCAGGCCGGTAATTCTTTGCTGATGTGCCGGGTGCATTAAGTGCATTTCTCTGTAGTCCATCCAGCGTAGCCCGTTAAACAGGGCTCGGCGCGAATTAGGGCGAATTTTCTAACTATTGATTCTATGAATGGCTTCACATGCAGACGCGTGTTGCTGGTCTTCGTGGTACGGAAATGACCGCAAAGTCGCATTTCAACCCGCATTTTGGGCGATTGACAATTGTCGGAAATTCCGTGAAGGTGACGTACCCAAATCAAACGGGCGTATGAATTGAGCGTTTGTCTTACTGACCGCTCCTACAGAATCCCGACTATCGCGTTGGCGGGTGTGCCGGGTGGATTGGCGTTAGCATCGACGAAAAAGCGTCCTGCCGAGCCATTCGCCTGCGTCCGACGTGTACTGTTCAGCTTCCATATCGTGGAGATCAGTTGATGATTTACGAAGGTAAAGCCATCACGGTTAAAGCTCTTGAAAGTGGCATCGTCGAATTGAAATTCGACCTCAAGGGTGAGTCCGTCAACAAGTTCAACCGTCTAACCCTGAACGAACTGCGTCAGGCCGTAGACACCATCAAGGCAGATGCTTCGATCAAGGGCGTGATCGTCAGCAGTGGCAAGGACGTGTTTATCGTCGGCGCCGACATCACCGAATTTGTCGACAACTTCAAGCTGCCGGATGCCGAGCTGGTTGCTGGCAATCTCGAAGCCAACAAGATCTTCAGCGATTTCGAAGACCTCAACGTTCCGACCGTAGCGGCCATCAATGGCATCGCCCTGGGCGGCGGTCTGGAAATGTGCCTGGCGGCTGACTATCGCGTCATGTCCACCAAGGCCAAGATCGGTCTGCCGGAAGTCAAACTGGGCATCTACCCAGGCTTCGGCGGCACCGTGCGTCTGCCGCGCCTGATCGGTGCCGACAACGCCATCGAGTGGATTGCCTCCGGCAAGGAAAACCGTCCTGAAGACGCGCTGAAAGTCAGTGCCGTCGACGCTGTGGTTGCACCAGAAAAACTGCAGGAAGCGGCACTTGAGCTGATCAAACGCGCCATCTCCGGCGAGTTCGATTACAAGGCCAAGCGTCAGCCGAAGCTGGATAAGCTCAAACTGAACGCCATTGAACAAATGATGGCTTTCGAAACCGCGAAAGGTTTCGTTGCCGGTCAGGCCGGCCCGAACTACCCGGCGCCGGTTGAAGCGATCAAGACCATCCAGAAAGCCGCGAACTTCGGTCGCGACAAGGCGCTGGAAGTCGAAGCCGCCGGTTTCGTCAAACTGGCCAAGACCTCTGCCGCGCAGAGCTTGATCGGTCTGTTCCTGAACGATCAGGAGCTGAAGAAAAAGGCCAAGGCCTACGACGAAATCGCCAAAGACGTGAAGCAGGCTGCCGTACTCGGCGCCGGCATCATGGGTGGCGGTATCGCTTATCAGTCGGCCTCCAAAGGTACGCCGATCCTGATGAAGGACATCAACGAGCACGGTATCGAGCAGGGTCTGGCCGAAGCCGCCAAACTGCTGGTTGGCCGAGTTGATAAAGGTCGCATGACCGCTGCGAAAATGGCCGAAGTGCTCAACGCCATTCGTCCGACCCTGTCCTACGGCGACTTCGGTCACGTCGATCTGGTGGTCGAAGCGGTCGTTGAAAACCCGAAGGTCAAGCAAGCTGTGTTGGCCGAAGTCGAAGGTCAGGTCAAAGAGGACACCATCCTCGCGTCCAACACCTCGACCATTTCCATCAGCCTGTTGGCAAAAGCCCTCAAGCGTCCGGAAAACTTCGTCGGCATGCACTTCTTCAACCCGGTGCACATGATGCCGCTGGTGGAAGTGATCCGTGGCGAGAAGTCGAGTGAGCTGGCCGTTGCCACCACCGTTGCCTACGCCAAGAAAATGGGCAAGAACCCGATCGTCGTCAACGACTGCCCAGGCTTCCTGGTCAACCGCGTTCTGTTCCCTTACTTCGGCGGTTTCGCCAAGCTGGTCAGCGCCGGTGTGGACTTTGTCCGTATCGACAAGGTCATGGAAAAATTCGGCTGGCCGATGGGCCCGGCGTACCTGATGGACGTGGTCGGTATCGACACCGGTCACCACGGTCGTGACGTGATGGCTGAAGGCTTCCCGGACCGCATGAAGGATGACCGCCGTTCGGCCATCGACGTGCTGTACGAAGCCAAGCGCCTGGGTCAGAAGAACGGCAAGGGCTTCTACGCCTACGAGGCCGACAAGAAAGGCAAGCAGAAGAAAGTCGCCGATCCGTCGGTGCTGGAAGTGCTCAAGCCGATCGTTTACGAGCAGCGCGAAGTCACTGACGAAGACATCATCAACTGGATGATGATCCCGCTGTGCCTGGAAACCGTGCGTTGCCTGGAAGACGGCATCGTTGAAACCGCCGCTGAAGCCGACATGGGTCTGGTCTACGGTATCGGTTTCCCTCCATTCCGTGGCGGTGCACTGCGCTACATCGATTCGATCGGTGTTGCCGAGTTCGTTGCCCTGGCTGACCAGTACGCTGATTTGGGCGCGCTGTACCACCCGACCGCGAAACTGCGTGAAATGGCCAAAACCGGCCAACGGTTCTTCGGTTAAGCGTCCCAACTTTTGAGCGAGAGTGAAATTTTATGAGCTTGAATCCAAGAGACGTCGTGATTGTCGACTTCGGTCGTACTCCGATGGGCCGCTCCAAGGGCGGCATGCACCGCAACACCCGTGCCGAAGACATGTCGGCACACCTGATCAGCAAATTGCTGGAACGCAACGTCAAGGTTGATCCGAACGAAGTCGAAGACGTGATCTGGGGCTGCGTCAACCAGACTCTGGAGCAGGGCTGGAACATCGCGCGCATGGCGTCGCTGATGACGCAGATCCCGCACACTGCTGCCGGTCAGACCGTCAGCCGTCTGTGTGGCTCCTCGATGAGCGCTTTGCACACTGCTGCGCAAGCGATCATGACCGGTAACGGTGACGTGTTCGTGGTTGGCGGCGTCGAGCATATGGGCCACGTGAGCATGATGCACGGTGTCGATCCGAACCCGCACATGTCGCTGTACGCGGCAAAAGCCTCGGGCATGATGGGTCTGACCGCTGAAATGCTCGGCAAAATGCACGGCATCACTCGCGAGCAGCAAGACGCTTTCGGCGTGCGTTCCCACCAGTTGGCTCACAAGGCCACCGTGGAAGGCAAGTTCAAAGACGAAATCATCCCGATGCAGGGCTACGACGAGAACGGTTTCCTGAAACTGTTCGACTACGACGAAACCATTCGTCCGGAAACTACCCTGGAAAGTCTGGCGGCCCTCAAGCCTGCCTTCAATCCAAAGGGCGGCACCGTGACTGCCGGTACTTCGTCGCAGATCACTGACGGTGCTTCGTGCATGATCGTGATGTCGGCACAGCGTGCGCAGGACCTGGGTATCCAGCCAATGGCGGTTATCCGTTCGATGGCAGTGGCGGGTGTGGATCCGGCAATCATGGGCTATGGTCCAGTTCCGGCGACACAAAAAGCCTTGAAACGTGCGGGCCTTGGCATCAACGATATCGACTTCTTCGAGCTCAACGAAGCTTTCGCTGCACAGGCCCTGCCAGTGCTGAAAGATCTGAAAGTGCTCGACAAGATGAACGAGAAGGTTAACCTGCACGGCGGCGCGATCGCCCTGGGTCACCCGTTCGGTTGCTCCGGTGCCCGTATTTCCGGCACCTTGCTGAACGTGATGAAGCAGAATAGCGGCACCTTCGGGGTGGCCACTATGTGCATTGGTCTCGGCCAAGGCATCTCCACCGTCTTCGAACGCGTTTAAGCGTCTCGTTGATGGAAGCCGGGGCCAAGTGCCCCGGTTTTTGTTTTTGTGGATTTATTTTTGTTTTTATTTTGAAAAAATTTGAGTGAGGGCCAAAGCATGCCGATACAACCTGGGCTCTACCAACATTACAAAGGTCCGCAGTACCGTGTTTTCAGTGTCGCACGGCATTCGGAAACCGAAGAAGAAGTGGTCTTTTACCAAGCCCTGTATGGCGATTACGGCTTTTGGGTGCGCCCTTTGAGCATGTTTCTCGAGTCGGTCGAGGTTGACGGCGAGCAGGTGCCACGCTTTGCTTTGGTGCAAGCCGAACCGAGCCTTTTTTCCAAGGCATAAGGCGAGTGCGCACAGAACCCTGTGCTTGACCTCACCTTGTATCAACTATATATAGCGGTGCCGCGTCAGGCGCCAACCGCCTTTCACTTCTAGAATTCAGGAATTTTCTGATCCATGGGCAAATCGCTGGTCATTGTGGAATCCCCGGCTAAGGCCAAGACCATCAACAAGTATCTGGGTAACCAATACGTGGTGAAGTCGAGTATCGGCCATATCCGAGACCTGCCCACCAGCGGTTCGGCTAGCGCCAGCAAAGAGCCAGCCGCCAAGCGCGGCAAGGCAGCTGCGGGCGAAGGTCCGGTGCTCTCGCCGAAAGAGAAAGCGCGCAAGCAGCTGGTCTCGCGTATGGGTGTCGATCCCGATCATGGCTGGAAAGCCAAGTACGAGATCCTCCCGGGCAAAGAGAAGGTCATCGAAGAGCTGCGCCGGCTCGCCAAAGATGCTGACACCATCTATCTCGCAACCGACTTGGATCGCGAGGGGGAAGCCATTGCCTGGCACCTGCGCGAAGCCATCGGTGGTGACGACAGCCGCTACAAGCGCGTGGTGTTCAACGAAATCACCAAGAAGGCGATTCAGGAAGCGTTCTCCCAGCCGGGCGAGTTGGACATCGATCGTGTCAACGCTCAGCAGGCGCGGCGCTTCCTCGATCGCGTTGTCGGTTACATGGTCTCGCCACTGCTGTGGGCGAAGATCGCCCGGGGCCTGTCCGCCGGTCGCGTGCAATCGGTTGCCGTGAAACTGGTCGTAGAGCGTGAGCGCGAAATTCGAGCGTTCAACCCGGAAGAGTACTGGGAAGTGCATGCCGATCTCGGCACCACCAAAGGCTCGACCGTGCGTTTCGAAGTGGCCCGTGAGAAAGGCGAAGCCTTCAAGCCGCTGAACGAAACCCAGGCCATGGCCGCGCTGGAGAAACTCAAGTCTTCCAGCTACAGCATCGTCAAGCGCGAAGACAAGCCAACCAGCAGCAAACCGTCGGCGCCGTTCATCACGTCCACTTTGCAACAGGCTGCGAGCAACCGCCTGGGCTTTGGCGTGAAGAAAACCATGATGATGGCCCAGCGTTTGTACGAAGCTGGCTACATCACTTATATGCGTACCGACTCGACCAACCTCTCGGCCGATGCCGTGACGATGGCGCGTGCTTATATCGAAGACGAGTTCGGCAAGAAGTATCTGCCGGAAACGCCAAACGTCTACAGCAGCAAGGAAGGCGCACAAGAGGCTCACGAAGCGATTCGTCCGTCCGACGCCAACACCATTCCAAGCAAGCTGGCAGGCATGGAGCGTGATGCAGAGCGTCTCTATGAGCTGATCTGGCGCCAATTCCTCGCTTGCCAGATGCTGCCGGCGCAATACTTGTCGACCACTGTCAGCGTCGGTGCTGGCGACTTCGAGCTGCGTGCCAAGGGCCGCATCCTCAAGTTCGACGGTTACACCCGTGTAATGCCGCAGATTGCCAAGCCTGGCGATGACGACGTTCTGCCTGATATGGCGCAGGGCGACGTAATGAAGCTGATCAAGCTTGATCCGTCCCAGCACTTCACCAAGCCGCCGGCGCGTTACTCCGAAGCGAGCCTGGTGAAAGAAATGGAAAAACGCGGCATCGGTCGTCCTTCGACTTATGCAGCGATCATTTCGACCATTCAGGATCGCGGTTATGTGACCCTGCACAACCGTCGTTTCTACTCGGAAAAGATGGGCGACATCGTTACCGAGCGTCTGTCGGAGAGCTTCTCGAACCTCATGGACTACGGTTTTACCGCCGGCATGGAAGAGAACCTCGATGACGTCGCACAGGGCGAGCGCGACTGGAAAAGCGTGCTGGACGAATTCTACGGCGACTTCAAAAAGAAACTCGAAGTAGCCGAAAATCCGGACAACGGCATGCGCGCCAACCAGCCGGTAATGACCGATATTCCGTGCACCACCTGCGGTCGTCCGATGCAGATCCGCACCGCATCGACCGGCGTATTCCTCGGTTGCTCGGGTTATAGCCTGCCGCCGAAAGAGCGCTGCAAGGCCACCGTCAACCTGGTGCCGGGCGACGAGATCGCTGCGGACGACGAGGGCGAATCGGAATCGCTGGTGCTGCGCGGCAAGCATCGTTGCCCGATCTGCAGCACGGCGATGGACGCTTACCTGCTCGACGAGAAGCGCAAGCTGCACATCTGCGGTAACAACCCCGATTGTGCCGGCTACGAAATCGAAGAGGGCAGCTATCGCATCAAAGGCTACGAAGGTCCGAGCCTGGAATGCGACAAGTGCGGCAGCGAGATGCAACTCAAGACCGGCCGATTCGGTAAGTTCTTCGGTTGCACCAACCCTGAGTGCAAGAACACCCGCAAACTGCTGAAGAGCGGTGACGCGGCGCCGCCGAAGATGGATCCGGTGAAGATGCCTGAGCTGAAATGCGAAAAGGTCAACGACACCTACATCCTGCGCGACGGTGCCTCGGGTCTGTTCCTGGCGGCGAGCCAGTTCCCGAAAAACCGCGAGACTCGTGCTCCGCTGGTGATCGAGATTGTGCCGCACAAGGACGAAATCGATCCGAAGTACCACTTCCTCTGCGATGCGCCGAAGAAGGATCCTGATGGTCTGCCAGCGGTCATCCGCTACAGCCGCAAGACCAAGGAGCAATACGTGCAGACCGAAGTCGACGGCAAGCCTACCGGTTGGAAAGCTTACTACGACGGCGGCAAGTGGACCGTTGAAGACAAGCGCGCAAAAGCCAAGGCTGAGTAAGCGTTAGTCCGGCACTGAAAAGGCCGCATGCGAACCCTCGGGTTTTCATGCGGCCTTTTGGTTTTCTGCTTGCGGTGGGATCGGCTGATCCACGACACTGTCCGGCCTGTGTGAAGCAATTATTTCGTTGTGGAGAGCGCCGTCATGGCTCACGAACTCTATACCCGTACCAATCAGAAGATCTATTTCGCCGGCCTGTCGCTGGAAGCCCTGGCTCGTGCTGAAGAGGGGCGGGCGATGAATTCCCTGGCGCTGATTCAGGCCGGTCGTGAATCGGCGTTGTTTCACCTCTACGGCGCTCTGTTGGGGCTTTGCCATGAGATCGCGGGCTTCTATCGTCTGCCCCAAGCCAGCGCGCCCCGGGCTGAGGCGTTGCTGACGCGCGAAGTGCTGGAGTCGATTGCGATTCCCGAGCTGGCCGAAATGATTGAACTGGCGGGTAACTCGGAAACCTGGCTGGCAAAACTGCTGGCTGCACATTCAGCGCTGTTTCAACCACCGCGGGTGCCGCACAAGGCCAAGGGCGATGTGACACAGCCACTGATTCAGGCGATTAATCTGGACGAGGAAGAGGCGCCAGATGAGCTGAGCCGAGAGGAGTTGGAGAGCTGGCGGCAGAACCTCAAAGGCCTGGCGCTGCGTTTTCGCGAGGGGTTGAACGAGTGCTGAGGATGATTGACACGGTGGCAATCTGAAACATGCTGCTGGTCAAGATCCCGAGCGAAGCCTGAATGATGTCTATATAATCCCTGCCTTTCGTGGAGAACAGACCTATATGCCAACGTCCTTTCTAGAAATTGTCGAGTTACCAGACGGCCGAATCGAACTGCGCAGGGCTGAGGACGAAGGTTCTTTGGTGACTCTGGATTTCTCCGAGGATGCCAAGACTTTCCTTCAAGGTCAGCATGTGGAAATCGCCAAGGCGATGTTGAGCGTCGGCGTGCAGATGGCAGGCCGGATGATCGAAGGTGAGTTTGATAAGGAAGAGGGGCCGCGGGTTCTTCACTGATCCCCGCCTGCATTTCGTTTTTATCGTTACCGCTTCAGATCGGCTTCTCTGTCCCTGGAGAAGCCCTGCGCTTCACACAGCGCACGCTACTCGTCAATCAACCCAATCGAATGTTCAGGCTCTGAGCGTCGCCCGTGCGTGCAGCGCTGATCAGCTGTTGCCGTGAACCTGCGTTCAGCGGGTTGAGCCAGGTCACCACCGTGTGGCTGCGGCCCAGGCGTAATGCCTCGCACGCCAGTTGTTGAGCGCTTTGAGTGCCGCGCGGTTGCAACAGCAAGATGCGCTCGCGGTTCAGGCCAGCATCGCGCAACCAGGTTTGAGTCAAGCTGGCCGGTGGCGCAATCAGCGTCAGCCAGCGAGCATCCTGGTCCTCGCTCAGTTCGCGAAGGATCGGGGCAAGCAGGTTCAGGCAGTTCCCCGCCGCACCACGCAGTGACAGCTCACTGAATACTTCAGGTTCGGCAGTCCACGGGCGCTCGACCACTTCTTTGAGGGTCGGCGCCATCGGTTGTGCCAGAAACGCTTCGAATAAAGGCAGTTGTGTTTGCTGAGGTGTGTGTGGGAACTGCATAGAGCCTCCTTTAGCGGCGGATAACGCCGACACTCAAGCCTTCGATCACCAGTTCCTGATCTTTCAGGTCGACTTCGATAGGGGCGAACTCAGGGTTTTCGGCCATCAGCCAGACCTTGCTGCCTTCGCGCTTGAAGCGTTTGACGGTCACTTCGTCGCCGATACGTGCAACGACAACCTGACCATTTCGCGCTTCGCGGGTGGTGTGGACGGCAAGAAGGTCGCCATCGAAAATGCCGATGTCCTTCATGCTCATGCCGTGCACGCGCAACAGGTAGTCGGCACGAGGGTGGAAGAAGGTTGGATTGATGTTGCAGGACTCTTCGATGTGCTGCTGGGCGAGAATCGGTGCACCGGCAGCCACACGGCCGATGATCGGCAGGGTGGAGTCATCAGCCTTGGCTTCAAAGCCAGGGATGCGAATGCCGCGAGAGGCACCGGGAGTCATCTCGATGGCACCCTTGCGAGCCAATGCCTTGAGGTGTTCTTCGGCCGCGTTCGGCGACTTGAAGCCCAGTTCCTGAGCGATTTCCGCGCGGGTCGGCGGGTAGCCGTTGTCTTCGAGGCAACGTTTGATAAAGGCCAGAATCTCGGCTTGGCGTGGCGTCAGCTTTAGCATATTGATCGCTCTGTCTTTTTATACAGTGACTGGGATTATATACAGTGAAGCGGTCTTGGCAATGCCCGTTTTTTTGCACGCCGCCAGACGGTCGGCAGGTGTGCTTATTAATGCGGCGGGCATGTGTGGTTAAATAGCTGACCGACCATTCCCAAAACGAACCGGCAGGCTTGACAACGCACAGGCTGAAACGTATGTTTCAAACAAGTGTTTGTCAGGCGGAGTAGCCATGGCCCAGTCGGAAACCGTTGAACGCATTCTTGATGCTGCCGAGCAGTTGTTCGCGGAGAAAGGTTTCGCTGAAACCTCATTGCGTTTGATCACCAGCAAGGCTGGCGTCAACCTGGCAGCAGTGAACTATCACTTCGGCTCGAAGAAAGCCCTTATTCAGGCAGTGTTCTCACGCTTCCTCGGGCCGTTCTGCATCAGCCTCGATAAAGAGCTGGAGCGCCGTCAGGCCAAGCCTGAAAACAAGCCGACCCTTGAAGAACTGCTGGAAATCCTCGTCGAGCAAGCGCTCGTGGTGCAGCCACGCAGCGGCAACGATCTGTCGATCTTCATGCGTCTGCTCGGCCTCGCGTTCAGCCAGAGCCAGGGCCACTTGCGCCGGTACCTGGAAGACATGTACGGCAAGGTGTTCCGTCGTTACATGCTGCTGGTCAACGAAGCCGCGCCACGGATTCCGCCGATCGAGTTGTTCTGGCGCGTGCATTTCATGCTTGGTGCCGCCGCGTTCAGCATGTCCGGCATTAAAGCCTTGCGTGCGATTGCCGAGACTGATTTCGGCGTCAACACTTCCATCGAACAAGTCATGCGCCTGATGGTGCCGTTTCTCGCTGCGGGAATGCGCGCCGAAACCGGCGTTACTGACGCGGCGATGGCGACCGCGCAGTTGCGCCCACGTAGCAAATCGACACCGGTTGCCGCCAAGGTTTAACCGTACACGGGTGGGCGCGGCAGCTTGTATCCGCTAAGCTAGCCGCCCATGCCGACTCTCGTTGTGAACCCGATCTCGATAGAAATTGCCGACCTGCCGAGCCTTGCTCACGGTAGCGATTTGCTGCGGATCGGGTTTTTCGTTTTCAAGGAATCTCTATGACTGCTGGCCTGCAAGGCTCGTTGATGGTGGACGTCGCCGGTACCTGGCTGACGGCTGAAGATCGCCAATTATTGCGCCAGCCCGAGGTGGGCGGCCTGATCATTTTCGCGCGCAATATCGAACATCCGCGCCAGGTGCGTGAGCTCAGCGCGGCGATCCGCGCGATTCGCCCGGACCTGCTGCTGGCGGTGGATCAGGAGGGCGGTCGCGTGCAGCGCTTGCGCCAAGGCTTTGTACGCCTGCCGGCGATGCGCGCTATCGCCGATAACCCGAATGCCGAATACCTCGCCGAGCAGTGCGGCTGGATCATGGCCACTGAAGTGCTGGCGGTCGGTCTCGACCTGAGTTTCGCCCCGGTGCTTGACCTGGACTACCAGCGCAGCGCCGTGGTGGGCACCCGTTCATTTGAAGGTGATCCAGAGCGTGCCGCACTGCTCGCGGGAGCCTTTATCCGGGGCATGAACAGCGCCGGCATGGCCGCCACCGGCAAACATTTCCCCGGTCACGGCTGGGCTGAAGCCGATTCGCACGTGGCGATCCCGAATGACGAGCGCAGCCTCGACGAGATCCGTGCCAACGACCTCGTGCCGTTCGCCAAACTCAGTAAACAACTGGCCGCGATCATGCCGGCGCACGTCATCTATCCGCAGGTTGATTCGCAGCCCGCCGGTTTCTCCCGGCGCTGGTTGCAGGACATCCTGCGCGGCGAATTGCAGTTCGATGGCGTGATCTTCAGCGATGACCTGTCGATGGCCGGCGCCCATGTGGTCGGCGACGCCGCCAGTCGCATCGAAGCTGCACTGACTGCCGGTTGCGACATGGGCCTGGTGTGCAACGACCGCGCCGCTGCCGAACTTGCCCTGAGCGCCGCGCAACGGATGAAGGTCAAGCCCTCCGCGCGAATCGCCCGCATGCGCGGTGAGGCCATCGCCAGCACCGAATATCGCCAGGATCCGCGCTGGCTCACCGCTATCGGCGCGCTCAAAGACGCTCAACTGATCGATTAAGGATTTTTTCGCTATGACCGTTTACGCAATCATCGGTGGCACCGGCCTGACCCAGCTCGAAGGCTTGACCATTCGTCAATCGCTGGCGGTGGACACGCCCTACGGCGCGCCCTCGGCCGACGTGCAGATTGGCGAATACGCCGGCAAGGAAGTGCTGTTCCTCGCCCGTCACGGCCATCCGCATCGCTTCCCGCCGCACAAGGTCAACTACCGCGCCAACCTGTGGGCGCTGAAGCAAGCGGGTGCCGAAGCGATTATCGCAGTGAATGCCGTGGGCGGGATTCATCCTGCGATGGGCACCGGGCACTTTTGCGTGCCGCATCAGATCGTCGACTACACCAGCGGTCGCGAGCACAGCTTTTTCGCTGATGACCTGGAACACGTCACCCACATCGACTTCAGCTTCCCCTACAGCGAACCGCTGCGTCAGCAATTGATCGCCGCGGTGGCGGCTGAAGGCTGCGATTACAGCGATCAGGGCGTTTACGCCTGCACCCAAGGCCCGCGTCTGGAAACCGTGGCCGAGATCGTGCGTCTGGAGCGTGATGGCTGCGACATCGTCGGCATGACCGGCATGCCGGAAGCGGCATTGGCCCGCGAGCTGGATCTGGAATATGCCTGTCTGGCGCTGGTGGTGAACCCTGCGGCGGGCAAGACCACCGAAGTGATCACCATGGCCGAGATCGAGCAGGCGCTGCATGACGGCATGGGCAAGGTGAAGTCGACGTTGGCGCGGGTGTTGGCCAGCTAAGGGCCGCCAATGAGCATTTTCATCGAACAGCTCAAGTCATTGGCCTGGACTCAGGAATTCACTAGCACCGCGCTGGCCAAGGCTCGGGCTTATGCCGCCGAGGACCGGGTAGAGATCATCGAGATCGATGACAGAAAGATCGAGGCGTTTTGCGTCGGTTCGCAAGATCAGGCGTATGAACAAATCATTTACCTGTCTGAAGATCGGCTAGGTTCCGTCTATTTGCGTTGCCTGTGCACCTGTCCTGTCGCTATCGACTGCAAGCATTGCGCTGCGGTGCTTTATCACCTGCAGGGCAGTGATCATAGTGCGTCTGAAAGTGATGCACAGATCCCGTTGGGTCGGGCGCTGGAACATTGGCTTTCGACCATTCCCGTGCCGGCCAAACCTGCTGAAGAAGGCGCGCAAACCGCAGGCACGCGCCTGTTTTACAAGCTCAAGCCAACGCCTGTGAGCGGTAAGTGGCTGCTCGATATTTTCAAGGTTTCCCAGCTCAAGAGCGGCGAGTTACGCGAAGTCAAACCGATGTATTCGCTGGCGGAAATGCTCATGCGTCAACCCGGCTACCTGTCCGAGCTGGATCTGCGCGTCGCCAGGCTGCTGGTTGCCATGCACTCTCACCACGCCTATTACAGCGGCTATCCGCTGGAAGGCAGCAGCGGCGCCGAACTGCTGGAAATGCTCCTGCGCACCTCGCGGCTGTTCCTCGATTTCGAGGATCTGCGACCGTTGGTGCCGGGCGCGAAGCGCATCGGTCAGTTCGCCTGGGCCGAGCAGGCCGACGGCGGTTTCCGCGCGCAGTGGAGCAGTGCCGAGGCTGCGCAGGAAACTGTGCTGGCGCTGGAGCCGCTTTATTACCTGGATCGTGAACAGCGGCAGATTGGCCCTCTGTTCAATGAGCTGGAAGAAAAACTGGCCAGCCATTTGACTCTGGCGCCGGACATTCCGGCGCGTCAGGCCATGCAGTTCAGCCATCGCATGAGCGCCGCGACGAGAATCCCGCCGCCACACCAACTGACCGAACGAATCATCGACGACGTACTACCGCAGCCACAACTGACTCTCGTCAGCGGTCGGGAGCGCTCGCGCTGGGAATACGTTCTGGAGCACCGCGCTGCCCTGGTGTTTACCTACAACGGCCGGCCGACGGTGGATCGCAACCCGGAAGTAATGATCCTCAACGGTACCGAAACCCAGCGCATTCAACGCCAGCCTGCGGTGGAAAAGAAACTGCGCCAGATCCTGCAAAAGCTCGGTTTCAAAAAAGCCACGCGCAAGAGCTCGCTGGATCGTCCCGGCGAGATGTTCACGTTGCCGGATGATTCCGCCTGGCTCGGGTTTATGCACGAAGGGCTTGCCACGTTGCGCGCCTCGAACTGGGAAGTGGAGATGAGTCCCGGCTTTCATTTCAATGTGCAACCGGTTGAGCATTGGTACGCCGAGGTCGAAGAAGAGGCTGGGCATCAGTGGTTTGACTTGCAGTTGGGTATCGTCGTCAATGGCCAGCGATATAGTTTGCTACCAATCCTTCTGCACTTGTTGCGCACCCAGCCGCGCTTGCTTGACCCGGTCAATCTGGCACAACGCAGCGATGACGAAAAACTCCTGATCGAACTGAAACCCAGCGGTTTTGGTGACTCTTCGGGCGCCAAGGTCGCGCTGCCGCTGAGTCGGGTCAAGCCGCTGATGGCCACGCTGGGCGAGTTGTACTTGGGCGGTCATCAGGGCGATGCACTGCGCTTGAGTGTCCCGGACGCCGCGCGCTTGAGTATGCTCGATGGCGTGCCGCTGGATTGGCAGGGGGGCGAGCGGCTGCGCACCTTCGCCAAGCGATTGCAGAATTCCAGTCACACCTACGTCGTTGCGCCGGCCGGTCTTAACGCGCAATTGCGCCCGTATCAGCTCGAAGGCCTGAACTGGATGCAGACCCTGCGTGAGCTTGAGGTCGGCGGCATTCTGGGCGATGACATGGGGCTGGGCAAAACCCTGCAAACCCTGGCGCATCTGCTTACGGAAAAACACGCCGGTCGCCTTGATTGCCCGGCTCTTGCGGTGATGCCGACCAGCCTGATTCCCAACTGGCTCGACGAGGCCGAGCGTTTCACCCCGCAGTTGAGAGTATTAGCGCTGCACGGCACTGGGCGGCAAAAGGATTTCGCTAATCTGGCCGAGTACGATCTGGTGCTGACCACTTACGCGTTGCTGCCGAGGGATCTCGAGGTTCTGCAGCCGCAGCTGTGGAGCGTGCTGATTCTCGACGAAGCGCAGAACATCAAAAATCCGATCAGCAAAGCGGCGCAAGCCGCGCGTGATCTGCAAGCCCGCCAGCGCTTGTGCCTGAGCGGCACGCCATTGGAAAACCACTTGGGCGAGCTGTGGTCGCAGTTTCATTTCCTCATGCCCGGTTGGCTTGGCGACAGCAAATCCTTCAATCGCGATTACCGCACGCCAATCGAAAAGCACGGCAATGTTCAGCGCATGCAGCACCTGACAGCGCGCATCAAACCCTTTTTACTGCGCCGCAAAAAGGATCAGGTCGCCACCGAACTGCCGCCGAAAACCGAAATAGTCCATTGGGTCGATCTCAGCGACGGCCAGCGCGATGTCTATGAAACAGTTCGCGTCGCAATGGATAAAAAAGTCCGTGACGAAATTGCCCGCAGTGGTGTGGCGCGCAGTCAGATCATCATTCTCGATGCCTTGCTCAAGCTGCGGCAGGTCTGTTGCGACTTGCGCCTGATCAAGATGCCGCTGACGGCGAAGGCACTGCGCTCCGGCAGTGGCAAACTGGTCAGTTTGATGGAGATGCTCGAAGAGCTGCTCGGCGAAGGTCGCAGGATCCTGCTGTTCTCGCAGTTCACCTCAATGCTGGCCTTAATCGAGGAAGAACTGCAGCAGCGTGACATTGCCTATTCGCTGCTGACCGGTGAAACTACGGATCGGCGCACGCCGGTGAAGGATTTTCAGGGCGGCAAGGTGCCGTTGTTTCTGATCAGTCTCAAGGCCGGGGGTACTGGTTTGAATCTGACCGCAGCGGACACGGTGATCCACTTCGACCCTTGGTGGAACCCCGCAGTGGAGAATCAGGCGACGGATCGTGCGTATCGAATCGGGCAAAACAATCCGGTGTTCGTTTACAAGCTGATCGCTCGCGGCACGGTAGAGGAGAAAATCCAGGCGTTGCAGCAGGAGAAAGCAGCGTTGGCCGGTGCGGTGCTTGAAGGTGGGACGACGGGTGGCTGGAAGCTGGAGCAGAGTGACATCGAAGCGCTGTTTGCGCCGTTGCCTGTTGCCAAGGGCTGAGCCCTAAGTAATAGAGCAATATCTGATGGCCCCATCGCTGGCAAGCCAGCTCCCACAGCGTTGTGAGTCGTACACAAAACTGTGTTCCAACTCGATAATGTGGGAGCTGGCTTGCCAGCGATGGCTATCTAACAGACAAAAAAGGTCTCAACGCTTGTCGAGCTTGTCCGGCAACGGCGCAAACAGCGCTTCAATATCATCACTCTGCAACTTCCAGTCCCCAGCCTTGCGCCCATCCAGCACGCCCGCCGCCAGGTCGGATTTTTCCTTTTGCAGGTGCTGAATCTTCTCTTCTACCGTGCCTCGGGCAATCATTTTGTAAACGAATACCGGCTTCTCCTGACCAATCCGGTACGCCCGATCCGTCGCCTGATTCTCGGTCGCCGGGTTCCACCACGGGTCGTAGTGAATCACCGTGTCCGCTTCCGTCAGGTTCAAGCCAACACCGCCGGCCTTCAAGCTGATCAGAAAGATCTGACGCTTGCCGCTCTGGAATTCCTTCACCGGTGTACGCCGATCGCGGGTCTGGCCGGTCAACAACGCGTAGGAAACGTTACGTTTTTTAAGCTCTGCTTCGATCAAGGCCAGCATCGAGGTGAACTGCGAAAACAGCAAAATCCGCCGTCCTTCCTCAAACAACTCCTCAAGCATTTCCATCAGGCTGTCGAGCTTGCCGGACGTGCTGCCGCGAGCGGGCAGGGTGGCGTCGTTGACCAAGCGCAAATCACAGCAAACCTGACGCAGCTTCAACAGCGCCTCAAGAATGATGATCTGACTGCGCGCCACGCCTTTGCGGGTGATTTCGTCGCGGACTTTCTTGTCCATCGCCAAACGCATGGTTTCGTATACATCGCGTTGCGCTTCGTTGAGATCGACCCAATGGATGATCTCGGTTTTCGGCGGCAACTCGGTGGCAACCTGCTCTTTAGTCCTGCGCAACAAAAACGGTTTTATCCGACCGTTGAGGTGCTGAAGTCTGACTTCACTGCCGCGCTTTTCAATCGGCACACGGTAATCGGCGTTGAAGCTTTTCACGTCGCCGAGCCAGCCCGGCAGCAGGAAGTGAAACAGCGACCACAGCTCACCGAGGTGGTTTTCCAGTGGCGTACCACTCAGGCACAGACGCTGACGTGCGTTGAGCTCACGCGCGGCTTGCGCAGCTTTGCTGTTGGGATTCTTGATGTACTGCGCCTCATCCAGCACCAATACATGCAGCGGCTGCTTGGCCAGACGTTCGACGTCTTTGGGCAGCAGCGCGTAGGTGGTGAGGATCAGGTCGAAATCGGCCAGATTATCGAAATGCTTTTTGCGCGTGGCGCCGTACAGCGCGACCACTTTCAGCTGCGGGGTGAAATGTGCCGCCTCATCCAGCCAGTTTGGAATCAGACTGGTCGGCATCACCACCATGCACGGGCGATCCAAACGTCCGGCGATTTTCTCGCTGAGAATATGCGCCAGGGTCTGTAGGGTTTTACCCAAACCCATGTCATCCGCAAGAATCCCGCCGACTTCCAGTTGCCGCAGCGATTGCATCCAGCTCAGGCCTTCGAGCTGATACGGACGCAGCGTCGCATTCAGACCTTGTGGCGCTTCAACACTGAAGTCACGAATGTCGCGCAGGCGTTGAGCGAACGTGCGGATCTGCTCGCCGCCCTCCCACAGCAGCGGCAGGCCTTCCAGAGAATTGAGTCGTGTGGCGTCGGCCTTGCTCAGGCGCAGGGTGGTTTCGCCCGGCTCCTGCAAATAAAACTCGCCGAGCGTCATCAATACCGGTTTCAGCCGGCCCAACGGTAAAGCAACCTGCAGCGGCCCGTGCTCAAGGTTGCGTTGCGGCACGTTGACCAGAATCAGCTCGTCATCGCGACGGCGCGCAAGGCGTTCCGGGTTGAGGATTTCCGCGTGCGAGCGCATCAGATTGAGCAGGATCGGCAGCAGGCTCAGACGTTCACCATTGACGATGATCCCCAGCTCCAGATCGAACCAGTCACGCTCCGGCGCCTGCTCGACCGTGGCGTACCAGTCATCCACGGCTGTCAGATCAAAGCCGAACTCTTCGTCGATCTGCAATTCCCAGCCTTGTGTGCGCAGCTTCGGCAGGTCATTGAGGGTGAACGTCAGCCAGGCGCTGTCATTGACCATCTCGTACAGCTCGCCCGCGCTTTCCGGCAGCGCTTTGCTCTGCCGCGTGGCAATACGAAAGCCGAGGATTCTTAACTGTTCGCGGTAGGACTGTTCGACGTCCGGATGACGTTTTATCCGCAGGGTCTGGGTTTCCTGGCGGATCAGGATGTCGCTGTTTTTCTGCCCGCTGACGTACTCATTCAGATAGCTGAACGACAGCGCCGCGCGGTGCTGAATATAACGCTGCATCTTGCCGTTGCGCGGTTCGAAAGCGCTGAACTCGACGCTGGCCAGCCACAGCCGCGGCATTGGTTGCACATTATCGACCAGCACTTGCGGCGGTGCTTTCGGGCCACGGTTTTCCAGCACGGCTTGAAGTTTTTCCAACAGTTCGGCGTCTTGGGCGGCGGCGGGGTAATCGAGGGTTTCCTGCACTTTCAGCAGTACCGCTGCGCAGTGTTTACAGTTGCTGCGCACCGGGCAGGTACAGCCGGCATCGACCAGCAGCAAAGTGCCTTTGGCTGACTCGCGAAGATGAATCGTCTGACGGTAAACGTTACCGCCAGAGCCTTCGCAACTGGCGGTGATCGTTGCATCGCCGACCTGGGCGATGCGTACCCGGTTTTCCAGGGCGTAGCGGCGGCCACGCTCCAGGCTCTGTTCCTTGAATCGGCTGACCCAGGAGGGCGCCAACGGTTTACTCAGCGGCGGGTTCATAAGGACTTCGATCAGTCCGGAATCGCTTCAGGCGCTTCCCGTGGCGCAGGTGCGGTCAGGGAAGTGATCTTGATCAGCAGCGCCAGATGGCCGTTGTCGAGATAGTTGAGTTGGCCGTTCTTGGTGTGGCTGTCCTGTTTCAGGCGTTCACTGGCGGTGACCAGGCCATTGCTGTCGATCTGATTGACCCAGAAATCGGCCGCGACGTCGGTGAAACGCCCGAGCTTCATCTCCAGCGTGCCCTCGATCGGGAACTGGCCGTACTGCTCTTGACCGTCGCTGACCGCGACTTTCGCTGGTGCTTCACCGAGGGTTTGCTGCCAGGCCTTGTGCATCAGCACTGTGTAGTCGCCACTGGCGGTGAGTTTAGTCACTACGTCATTCAGCGCCGGCGTGCGCTTGCTGTCGTCGCCCAAACGCTGGGCGCCAGCGGCCCAGTCTTCCGGCGCGGCACGGCTGACGATGGCCGGCACGGCGTTCTGGCGCACCAGAATCATTTCGACCTGATACAGGTCATCGGCAAAAGCCGAAGGTGCTACCAGGGTGAGTAGCAAAGTCAGCGAACGAAACAGGCGCATGCGGCGTCCTTTAAACAGATTTCGGGAGGAGGCGCTCAAACAGCGCCTCTACAGTATTAAAGCGCTCTTCCGGGCGTTCCATCGGCACCTGGAACTTGAACATTGTGGCGCCTTCGAATTTGTAGCGTTTTGGCTGGCTCTGGATCAGTTTGATCAACGTCATCGGATCGACCGGCGTCTGCGCTTCGAACTCGATGCGCCCACCTTGCGGGCCGCCATCGACCTTTTTGATGCCCAACTGCTCAGCCTGCAACTTCAAGGCTGTGATGCGCACCAGATTTTTCGTCGGTTCCGGCAACAAGCCAAAGCGGTCGATCATCTCGACTTGCAGATCCTTCAGGCCTTCCTCGTCGGTCGCCGAAGCAATGCGCTTGTACAGAATCAGGCGGGCGTGAACGTCCGGCAGATAGTCTTCCGGAATCAGCGCCGGCACGCGCAGATTGACTTCGGGGCCACCGCCGAGCGGTTGATCGAGGTTCGGTTGCTCGCCCTTGCGGATCGACTTCACCGCGCGTTCGAGCATCTCCATGTACAGCGTGAAACCGACGGCTTGAATCTGCCCGCTCTGGCCATCGCCAAGCAGTTCGCCGGCACCACGGATTTCCAGGTCGTTGGTGGCCAGTACGAAGCCGGCGCCGAGATCCTGAGTATTGGCGATCGCTTCCAGACGCTTTTCCGCGTCCGAAGTGATTTGCTGGCGCGGCGGCGTCAGCAAGTAGGCATACGCCTGGTGGTGACTGCGACCGACACGACCACGCAACTGGTGCAGTTGCGCCAGGCCGAATTTGTCAGCGCGCTCGATGATAATGGTGTTGGCGCTCGGTACGTCGATGCCGGTCTCGATGATGGTCGAAGCGATCAGCACGTTGAAACGCTTGTGATAAAAGTCGCTCATCACCTGTTCGAGTTCGCGCTCGCGCATCTGCCCGTGACCGATGCCGATACGTGCTTCCGGCACCAGTTCGGCGAGGTCGGCGGCGCATTTCTCGATGGTTTTCACATCGTTGTGCAAGTAGTAAACCTGACCGCCGCGCAGCAGTTCGCGGAGCAGGGCCTCTTTGACCGTGCTCTTGTTCTGCTCCATGACGAAGGTGCGCACCGACAGGCGTCGCGCCGGCGGTGTGGCGATGATCGACAAATCGCGCATGCCCGACACTGCCATGTTCAGCGTGCGCGGAATCGGCGTGGCGGTCAGTGTGAGGATGTCGACTTCGCTGCGCAGGGCCTTGAGCTGTTCTTTCTGGCGCACACCGAAGCGGTGTTCTTCGTCGATGATCACCAGCCCGAGATTTTTGATTTTCACGTCATCGGACAGCAGTTTGTGCGTGCCGATGACGATGTCGATCTTGCCTTCCGCCAGATCGGCGATCGCTGCGTTCACTTCTTTGGCCGATTTGAAGCGGCTCATCACTTCCACGCTCACCGGCCAGTCGGCGAAGCGGTCGCGGAAGCTGTTGTAGTGTTGCTGGGCGAGCAGGGTGGTCGGCACCAGAATCGCAACCTGGCGGCCACCGTGGACGGCGATGAACGCCGCGCGCATGGCCACTTCGGTCTTGCCGAAACCGACGTCGCCGCAGACCAGGCGATCCATCGGTTTCGGCGCGAGCATGTCGGCGCGCACGGCTTCGATGGTGGTTTGTTGATCCGGGGTTTCTTCGAACGGGAAACCGGCGCTGAACGTCGCGTAATCGGCTTTCGGGTCGGCGAACGCATAACCTTCGCGAGCGGCGCGGCGGGCGTAGATGTCGAGCAATTCAGCAGCGACGTCACGCACTTGTTCGGCGGCTTTGCGCTTGGCTTTCTGCCAGGTCTCGGAGCCGAGGCGGTGCAGCGGGGCCAGCGAATCGTCGCTGCCGGTGTAGCGCGCGATCAGATGCAGGTTGGCCACCGGCACGTAAAGCTTGGCGTTCTCGGCGTATTCGAGGGTGAGAAATTCGGCGGCCTGATCGTCGATTTCCAGAATGGTCAGGCCGAGATAGCGACCGACGCCGTGATCGATGTGCACCACCGGCGCGCCTTCGCGCAACTCGGTAAGGTTCTTGATCACTGCATCGTTGTTGCCGTCGGCACGTTTCTCGCGGCGACGACGCTGCATCACGCGTTGGCCGAACAGCGGACTTTCAGCGACCAGCGCCAGCGCCGGATCGTCGAGCATCAGGCCTTCGTCGAGCGGGGCAATGGTGATTGCCAGACGATCCTTGCTCGCGACGAAGTCCGGCCAGCTGTCGACGGTCTTCGGCCGCAGCTTCAGACGTTCGAGTAACTCCAGCAGCACTTCGCGACGGCCCGCGGATTCAGCAGTGAACAGCACGCGCCCGGGGAATTCATCGAGGAAGCCAGCCAGCGCTGCCAGCGGTTGCGTGGCTTTTGCTTCGATTGCCAGATTCGGCAAGGCTTGCGCCGGGAAGCGCTCGCGACCGGCGCCGGTCTCGACGTCTTGCTGACTGGCAACCACTCGCGGCCAGCTCTTCAGGCGGGCGAAGCAGTCTTCCACCGGCAGGAACAATTCGGCGGGTGGCAATAAAGGACGCGATGGATCGACGCGGCGCTCTTCATAACGATTACGCACGTCGTTCCAGAAATTCTCCGCCGCTTGCTCGATGCCCGGCAGCGAGAACACTTGCGTGTCCTGCGGCAGGTAATCGAACAGGGTCGAAGTTTCGTCGAAGAACAGCGGCAGGTAGTACTCGATACCGGCCGGAGTAATCCCGCTGCTCAGATCCTGAAAGATCGGGCAGCGCCGGAAGTCGACGTCGAAACGCTCGCGAAAGCGCGCCTTGAAGCGGGTGACTGCGTCTTTCTGCAACGGGAATTCACGCGCCGGCAGCAGCTTGACCGAGTCGACCTTGTCGATGGAGCGCTGGTTTTCCGGGTCGAAGGTGCGCAGGGTTTCGATTTCGTCATCGAACAGGTCGATGCGATACGGCAACTTGCTGCCCATCGGGAACAGGTCGATCAGCGCGCCGCGTACGGTGAATTCGCCGTGCTCATAAACCGTGTCGACGTAGCGATAGCCGCTGGCTTCGAGGCGGGAGCGCATCTGTTCAACGTCGAGCTTCTGCCCGACATCCAGCACCAGGCTGCTGCCGAGCAGGAATTTGGTCGGCGCCAGACGATGCAGGGCCGTGGTGATCGGCACCACCAGCACGCCATGTTCCAGTTCCGGCAGCCTATACAGGCTGGCGATGCGCTGGGAAATGATGTCCTGATGCGGCGAGAACAGGTCGTAGGGCAGGGTTTCCCAGTCGGGGAAATGCAGAACGGGCAAATCCGGGGCGAAGAAACTCAGCTCCTGTTCCAGTCGTTCAGCGCTTTGGCTGTCGGCGGTCAGTAGCAGGGTGAAGCGCTTGGCAGCGCTGGCAGCCTCGGCAATCGCCAGACTGAGGGCAGCGCCGGGCAAATTGCCCCAATGCTGTTTACCTGCCTCGGCAGGGAGTTGCGGTAGACGCAGAACGGGCACGGAAGGTTGAGCTCCAGGCTTTGCGACAAAGTCGGTAATTGTAGCGGCGTCCGGTGTCGCCTGTCAGTTGCAGACTGTGTCTATCTTCGCTGTTTCAGCGAAATGTAGTGGTAACCATAAAAAGCAGGCGTTTTTTAGCGATTATGTAGTGCCAAAATTGGCTCGTGTTACGGAGGGTTACAGACATCGTCTAACAGTCGACGAAAAATTGACAGCGCTGGAAGCCGCGTATTTACTGGGCTGGCGCGAGGCGTGATTTTTTTGAAAGGAATTTTGTTACCGATTTCGCGACAAGCGCGCATTGCTGAATGAGGTTGTGGGCGGCATAATGTAGCCCCTTTTTTCTGCCCCTACATGTGGAAGGTTACCGTGACTCAGAAGCCCGACCAGTGTCTTGGTGAATGGATCGACCGTGAAGCACTCGCAGAAGCGATGATCCCGCTTATCGGTCAGCTCTACCGCAATAACAACGTGGTGAGCTCGATCTATGGCCGCAGCCTGATCAACCAGTCTGTCATCGCGATTCTCAAAGCTCACCGCTTTGCGCGCCACCGTTCTTCCGACGACAGCGAACTCTCCGTCCACGAAACATTCCCACTGCTCAAAGCCATGAGCGAGCTCAAGCTCGGCGCGGCTTCGGTAGATCTGGGCAAGTTGGCGTTCAAATTCCGCAACGAAGGCAATGGCCGCAGCGCCGAGCAATTCGTTCGTGAAGAAATGGCTGATGTGGTTGGCCAGCAAAACGCTTCCGCACGTAAAGGCACCGACGTTGTGCTGTACGGCTTCGGTCGTATCGGCCGTCTGCTGGCGCGCATCCTGATCGAGAAAACCGGTGGTGGCGACGGTCTGCGTCTGCGTGCCATCGTCGTGCGCAAAGGCGCCGACAACGACCTGACCAAACGCGCCAGCCTGCTGCGTCGCGATTCGGTACACGGTTCGTTCAACGGCACCATCACCATCGACGAAGAAAACAACACCATCACCGCCAACGGTAACCTGATCCAGGTGATCTACGCGAAGAACCCGACTGAGGTGGATTACACCCAGTACGGCATCAAAGACGCGCTGCTGGTGGACAACACCGGTGTATGGCGTGACGCTGATGGCCTGGGCCAGCACTTGCAGTGCCCGGGTATCGACCGCGTTGTTCTGACCGCGCCTGGCAAAGGCAAACTGAAGAACATCGTTCACGGCATCAACCACGGTGAAATCACCGCTGATGACAAGATCGTCTCCGCTGCTTCCTGCACCACCAACGCCATCGTGCCGGTGCTGAAAGCTGTGAATGACAAGTTCGGCATCATCAACGGTCACGTCGAAACCGTTCACTCGTACACCAACGACCAGAACCTGATCGACAACTTCCACAAAGGCGATCGCCGTGGTCGTAGCGCCGCGCTGAACATGGTGATCACCGAGACCGGTGCTGCCACCGCTGCTGCCAAGGCCCTGCCTGAGCTGGCCGGCAAGCTGACCGGTAACGCGATCCGTGTTCCAACGCCTAACGTGTCGATGGCCATTCTCAACCTCAACCTTGAGAAAGCCGCCACCCGTGAAGAGATGAACGAGTACCTGCGCTACATGGCGCTGCACTCCGATCTGCACAAGCAAATCGACTTCGTTAACTCGCAGGAAGTGGTTTCGACCGACTTCGTTGGCTCGCGCCACGCTGGTGTGGTCGACGCTGAAGCGACCATCGTTCAGGACAACCGCGTTGTTCTGTACGTCTGGTACGACAACGAGTTCGGTTACAGCTGCCAGGTGATCCGCGTGATGGAAGACATGGCTGATGTGAATCCGCCAGCGTTCCCGCGCTAAGCGATAGCTGCACATGAAAACGCCCCGACTTTGGTCGGGGCGTTTTTGTTTGGGGGAAGATCAAAAGATCGCATTGATTCTGTAGGAGCTGCCGAAGGCTGCGATCTTTGCTTTATGCCCTCATCGCTGGCAAGCCAGCTCCCACAGGTTTCTTGGTGAATTGCACAATTGCGTTAACACCCGAAACCCTGTGGGAGCTGGCTTGCCAGCGATAGCGTCCTATCGGGCGCCGCCAGGGATGGCTGCTTGCGCCGTGCGCAGTTCATGCTTGTTGCCACGAAACAGCACCAACGTTGCAATCAACCCGAGTACCGCCGCACCACTCAGCCAGATCCCCGGCGCAGCCTTGTTATCCAGCACATGAATCAGGTACGTGCACGCCGCCGGCGTAAACCCGCCGAACGTCGCCGTCGCCAGGCTGTAGGCCAAAGAGAACCCTGTTGTGCGCACTTCCACCGGCATAATCTCGGTCAGCGCCACCACCATCGCGCCGTTGTACGAGCCGTACAGGAACGACAGCCACAACTCGACGATCAGCAAATGGCTGAAGCTCGGATTCGCCACCAGCCACGACAGGGCAGGGTAAGCGGTAAGAATCGCCAGAATCGTCGCCGCCAGCAGTAGGGGTTTGCGCCCGATCTTGTCAGACACCGAGCCCATCACCGGCAACCAGAAGAAGTTCGACAGGCCGATACACACCGTCACCAGCAACGCATCGAAATCTGACAAGTGCAGCTCGGCCTTACCGAAGGTCGGGGTGTACGCGGTGATCAGATAGAAGGAAACCGTAGTCATCACCACCAGCGCCATGCCAGCGATGACGATGCCAAAATTCTGACCGATCGAGCGGACAATTTCCCGCAAGGTAGGGCGATGTTTCCGCGCCTGGAATTCCGGGGTTTCTTCCAGCGAACGACGAATGACGAAAATCACCGGCACAATCATGCAGCCGATCAGGAATGGCACGCGCCAGCCCCAGTCACCCATTTGCTCGGGGCTCAGCCAGTGGTTGAGGCCGACACCGAGCAAACCGGCGAATACCACCGCCGCTTGCTGGCTGGCGGACTGCCAACTGACAAAGAAGCCCTTGCGGCCCGGCGTGGCGATTTCTGCCAGATACACCGACACGCCGCCTAGCTCCACGCCCGCCGAGAAACCTTGCAGCAAACGGCCGAACAGCACTAATAGTGGCGCAGCGACCCCAAGCGTGGCGTACCCCGGCACGCAGGCAATCAGTACAGTGCCGGCCGCCATCAACGCCAGCGTGATGATCAGACCCTGGCGACGACCGTGACGGTCGATGTAGGCGCCGAGGAAGATCGCCCCCAGCGGTCGCATCAGGAAACCGGCACCAAAGGTCGCCAGCGAAAGCATCAGTGAAGCGAAGGCGCTGTCAGTCGGGAAGAAGGTTTTGGCGATGGCCGTGGCGTAGAAGCCGTAGACCATGAAGTCGAACATTTCGAGGAAGTTGCCGCTGACAACGCGGAAGATCGCTTTGCCTTTGCCCGTGGTGGAGGACATGTTCAGGTACTCACTATTGGATTTTGTATAAAGATGTTGCAGATCCTTTAATTCATAATGGCCGCCGTGGTTTTACGGAGAGATGAATAATTGTTCACTGGACGGTTGCTTGGGCTTGTGATGCTGGCTGGCATATTGGCTGGCTGCGGCAATGGCGATTCCATGGAAAGCTTTGGCGGGCCAACTATGGGCAGCACGTATTCGATCAAGTACGTGCGTCACGCTGGCATGCCTGAATCAACGCAGGTTCGCAGTGAAGTGGAGGGCATCCTCGGCGAAGTCGATCGGCAGCTGTCCACCTATCGCAACGATTCGGACATCGAACGCTTCAACGCTTTGCCCGCCAATAGCTGTCAGAAGATGCCCGCATCGGTACTCGAATTGATCCGCGTCGGCGAAAAACTGTCAGTGCAAAGCGAAGGTTCCTACGACCTCACTGTCGAGCCGCTGATGAATCTCTGGGGTTTCGGTCCGCAAGGTCGTGAAGAGAAAGTCCCTGATGCCGCCGTACTGGCAAAGGTGATGCCGCGGGTTGGCCATCAGCATCTGCACATCAGTGGCAATCAGCTGTGTAAAGACGCCGCTGTCGAAGTCGACTTCAACAGCATCGCCGCCGGTTATGCCGTCGACACCATCGCCGCCAGGCTCGACGCGCTGGGCGTTCACGATTACCTGGCTGAAGCCACGGGCGAATTAAAGGCCAAAGGCAAAAAACTCGACGGCTCAGCTTGGCGCATTGCCTTGGAAGAACCCCGCGACGATCAACAAATCGCCGAGCGCATCATCAATGTCGATGGCTATGGCGTCTCGACCTCCGGCGACTACCGCAACTATTTCCTGCAGGACGGTCGGCGCTATTCCCACACCTTCGATGCGCGTACCGGTGCGCCCGTCCTACATGACCTGGCGTCAGTCACGGTGATTCATCCTTCAGCGTTGATGGCTGATGGACTATCGACGCTGTTGCTTATTCTCGGCCCCGAAAGGGCGTGGGACTATGCCGAAAAACATGACATTGGTGCATTCTTTGTGATTCGTGCCGATACAGGTTTTATCGTCCGCACCAACAAGGCTTTCGAGCGCCTCAGTGGCGAAAAAACTGACTGAGAACAATACGAAAGCTGGCGTTGTAGTGCAGGCAAAAGTAGCCTACGACGCGACCAAGGGTTAATGTGCGCGGCGTTGACGCTTCTATAGACTGTGTCCGGGTTCTTGATTGACCCCCAATTGTTCCTTCGCGCCGCCGTTCGGCGTGATTTAGCCGCCGGTGCTGCTGGCACCGCGGCCTGTTCTGAGGAGTACGCATGGCTGTCTACAACTACGACGTGGTGGTGCTGGGTTCCGGCCCGGCGGGAGAAGGCGCGGCAATGAACGCCGCCAAAGCAGGGCGCAAGGTCGCGATGGTCGACAGCCGTCGCCAGGTCGGCGGCAACTGCACCCACCTCGGTACCATCCCGTCCAAGGCACTGCGTCACTCGGTGCGGCAGATCATGCAGTTCAACACCAATCCTATGTTCCGGGCGATCGGCGAGCCACGCTGGTTCTCCTTCCCGGACGTGTTGAAAAGCGCCGAGAAAGTCATTTCCAAACAAGTCGCTTCGCGTACCGGCTACTACGCCCGTAACCGCGTCGACGTGTTCTTCGGTACCGGCAGCTTCGCTGACGAGCAAACCATCGAAGTGGTCTGCGCCAACGGCGTGGTCGAAAAACTGGTGGCCAAGCACATCATCATCGCCACCGGCTCGCGTCCTTATCGCCCGGCGGACATCGATTTCCACCACCCGCGTATCTACGATAGCGATACCATCCTCAGCCTCGGCCACACCCCGCGCAAACTGATCGTTTACGGCGCCGGCGTGATCGGTTGCGAATACGCGTCGATTTTCAGCGGTCTGGGTGTACTGGTTGAGCTGGTCGACAACCGTGGTCAGTTGCTGAGCTTCCTCGACTCGGAAATCTCCCAGGCGTTGAGCTACCACTTCAGCAATAACAACATCACCGTGCGCCACAACGAAGATTACGATCGCGTTGAAGGCGTCGACAACGGCGTGATTCTGCACCTGAAGTCGGGCAAGAAGATCAAGGCCGACGCCTTGCTCTGGTGCAACGGCCGTACCGGTAACACCGACCAGTTGGGCCTGGAAAACATCGGCGTCAAGGTCAACAGCCGCGGCCAGATCGAAGTCGACGAGGCTTACCGCACCTGCGTGCCGAACATCTACGGTGCCGGTGACGTGATCGGCTGGCCGAGCCTGGCCAGTGCCGCCCATGACCAAGGCCGTTCGGCCGCTGGCAGCATCGTTGATAACGGTAGCTGGCGCTTTGTGAATGACGTGCCGACCGGCATCTACACCATTCCGGAGATCAGCTCGATCGGCAAGAACGAGCAGGAACTGACTCAGGCCAAAGTGCCGTACGAAGTCGGCAAGGCGTTCTTCAAGAGCATGGCGCGTGCACAGATCGCCGGCGAGCCGCAAGGCATGCTGAAGATCCTGTTCCACCGTGAAACCCTGGAAGTGCTGGGTGTTCACTGCTTTGGTTATCAGGCGTCGGAGATCGTTCACATCGGTCAGGCGATCATGAACCAGCCGGGCGAACTGAACACCCTGAAGTACTTCGTCAACACCACGTTCAACTACCCGACCATGGCCGAAGCCTATCGGGTAGCGGCGTACGACGGCCTCAACCGGCTTTTTTGACGGGCTCCGGCCGGTGGCCTGAGCCGGCCGGGGAGACCGATTTCAGCAATTCTCGAGCGTGGCAGTGGCCAAACCGGGAAAGTCTGTAATCAGGCTGTCAACGCCGAAGTCGGCGAGTCTGCGCATCAGCGCAGGCTCGTTGACGGTCCACACCGACACATGCAACCCCTGACGCTGCGCCTTCTGCAGGCGTTCCGGCGTACACAGCGTCCAGTTCAGCGCAAGAATCTCGCAGCCGTAACTGGCCGCGACCTTCAACGGGTCGAGCCAGGCGTATTCGGCGACCAGTCCGCGCGACACGTCCGGCACCAGATCCAGCGCTGCTTTCAAAACTTCCCGCGAGCTCGAGGTGATTGTCACCTTGTCGAGCAGGCCGTGGCGTTGGGCCATTTCACGAATCGCCAGCACCGTGGTTGCGGCGCGGGTGCGTGAAGCGCTCTTGACTTCCAATTGCCAGTGCTCGAAATCGCATTGCTCGAACAACTCTTCCAGCGTCGGAATCGGGCACGGCTTGATCCAGCCCGGGCCACCCGTGCGCGCATCGTAGGTCACCAGCTCGGCGGCGGTGTGCTCGACGACTTTGCCGCGCCGATCCGTGGTGCGTTTGAGGGTCGGGTCGTGGATGACCATCAACTCGCCGTCCTTGGACAGGTGCAGATCGAGTTCGCAACGGCGCACGCCGTGCTTGAGACATTCCTGAAAACTGCTCAGGGTGTTTTCCGGTGCTTCGCCCTTGGCGCCGCGGTGGCCGTAGATGAGGGTCACGGTTCTTCCTTAAATTAAATGCCTGATTCGTTCTGTTCGCGGGCCAGTCGTCGTTCCTGGGCCTGCTTCTGCAAGATATAGCGGGCGAGCAACTGGCGCTGGGCGTCGGTCAAGTGTTCGAACTCGGTGCCGACGTCATAACCGTCGCCCTTGCGGTCGCAATGGGTGACACGGGCGCGCAGCAGCAGGCCGAGCGCTTGCGGCATCAGCACCAGTTTCACCGACAGGTGGGCGCCGGCGGCAATCGGCGTCGGGTGCTGGAAGTCGATCCCGCCTTCGGAAATGATCACGGGTTGCGGCTCGCCAATGTGGCCGAGCACGGTCAGGGCGACCACCTGGCTGAGCAGGTCGATGCGTTTGTTCTGCGATTTGAGGAACGCGGCGATGGCCCGGTCGCGCTCGCTGATCTGCCGCAACAAGTGCTGCGACTCGAATTCGCTCAGGTGCAGTTCGCTGAGCAGGTTGAACAGTGGGGAAGCATCCTGCAACACTTCCTGGCCTGCGGCTTCGGGAGCGGACAGGGGCCGAATTTCCAGTGCGATCGTGTCCTCGATACGGTAGTATTCGCGGCGATCTTCTTCATCTAATGTCGACATGGCGAACCCATGGTAGCGGCGGTGGTCTGAGTGTAAAGCTGGTTATCGACCCCCGCCACAAGGACGTTCCTTTTCCCTCCGAACAAGCCCCGACATGTTCAGACCTCTCTTCGTATTTATCGGCACGCGTTATACCCGTGCAAAGCGTCGCAATCATTTTGTGTCATTCATTTCCCTGACTTCGATGATCGGGCTCGCCCTTGGCGTGGTCGTGATGATCGTCGTGCTGTCGGTGATGAATGGCTTCGATCATGAGATGCGCACCCGCGTGCTGGGCATGGTGCCCCACGCGACCATTGAATCCACCGAGCCGATCAACGATTGGCAAAGCCTGGCCACCAAGGTCAAGCAGAACCCGCAGGTGACGGCCGTTGCGCCGTTCACCCAGATGCAGGGTCTGCTGACCAATAACGGCCAAGTCTCCAAGGTGTTGCTCAATGCCATCGACCCTGCGCTCGAGCGCAACGTGTCGATCATCGACAACTTCATGAAGCAGGGCAAACTCGACGATTTGACGCCGGGCAGTTTTGGCATCGTCATTGGCGACAAGGCCGCGACCAAGCTGGGCGTGGGCATCGGTGACAAGATCACCTTCGTCGCGCCGGAGGTCAGCGTGACCCCGGCCGGGATGTTCCCGCGCATGAAACGCTTTACCGTGGTCGGCATTTTCCATGTTGGCGCCGGTGAGCTGGACGGCTATCTGGGCGTCACTAACCTGCAGGATCTGGCGAAGATGCACCGCTGGAAACCGGATCAGGTACAGGGCATCCGCCTGAAGTTCGACGACCTGTTCCAGGCGCCGCGTGTGGCATGGAACATCGCCCAGCAGCTTGGCGAAGACCATTACTACGCCCGCGACTGGACCCGTACCCACGGCAATCTGTATCAGGCGATCCGCATGGAAAAAGCCATGATCGGCCTGCTGTTGCTGCTGATCGTCGCCGTCGCTGCGTTCAACATCATTTCCACACTGGTGATGGTGGTCAACGACAAGAAGGGCGACATCGCCATTCTGCGCACGTTGGGCGCGACGCCGGGCACGATCATGCGCACGTTCATGGTGCAAGGCACGGTGATCGGTGTGGTCGGTACAGCGATTGGTGCGGTGGTCGGTATTTTCGCTGCACTTAACGTCAGCGCCGCGATCTCGGCACTGGAAGGCCTGATCGGCCATAAATTCCTTAATGCTGACGTGTATTTCATTGATTATCTTCCGTCGCAGGTGCAGAGCCAGGATGTCGTCATGGTCTGCGCCGCGGCGTTGGTTCTGAGTTTCCTCGCCACCCTGTATCCCGCCTGGCGTGCCGCGCGCACCCAGCCGGCGGAGGCGCTACGTTATGAGTGAGTCGGGCATGAGTGAACAAGCAATCTTGAGCTGCCGCAACCTGGGCAAATCCTACGAGGAAGGCCCGGAGTCGGTCGAAGTGCTGGCCGGCCTGCAACTGGAGTTGCACCCGGGCGAGCGTGTGGCGATTGTCGGCACCTCGGGTTCGGGCAAAAGTACTTTGCTCAACCTGCTCGGTGGCCTGGATACGCCGACCAAGGGCAGCGTCTGGCTCGACGGTGAAGAACTGTCGGCGCTGAGCGAGAAGAAGCGCGGCCTGCTGCGCAACCGCGCGCTCGGTTTCGTTTACCAGTTCCACCATTTGCTGCCGGAATTTACCGCGCTGGAAAACGTCTGCATGCCGCTGCTGATCGGCAAGACGCCGATCCCGGAAGCGCGTCAGCGTGCGACCGCTTTGCTGGAGCGCGTCGGCCTCGGCCATCGCCTGGAGCACAAACCCTCGGAACTGTCCGGTGGTGAGCGTCAGCGTGTCGCCATCGCTCGAGCTTTGGTGAACAAGCCAGGCCTGGTGATGCTCGACGAGCCGACCGGCAACCTCGACTCCCACACCGCCCAGGGCATTCAGGATTTGATGCTGGAACTCAGCACCTCAATGCGTACCGCGTTTCTGGTGGTGACTCACGACATGAACCTGGCCCGCCAGATGGATCGCGTACTGCACCTGCAAGAAGGTCGCCTCACGCCTATCTGATTGGCTGCAACCCGACGCCGGAAACGGCGTCGGGTCTTTTATTTTTATACGGTGCCCCAGCGAATGTTCAGACCGTTATCGATCTTTATCGGCACGCGCTATACCCGCGCCAAGCGCCGCAATCGCTTTGTTTCGTTCATTTCGATGACCTCGATGATCGGCCTCGCCCTCGGCGTGCTGGCAATGATCGTGGTGTTGTCGGTGATGAACGGCTTCCAGCGCGAAATGAGCTCGCGCATCCTCGGCATGGTGCCGCACGCGACCATCGTTGGCGTCAAGCCGATCGATGACTGGCAGCCCGTCGCCGCCGCTGCGATGAAAAATCCTGAAGTGACTGCCGCTGTGCCATTCACCGAAATGGAAGGCATGCTTTCCTACAAGGGTTTGATGCAGCCGATTCAGATCAGCGGTGTCGATCCGGCTCAGGAAGGCAAGGTCTCGATTGTTGCCCAGCACATTGTGCAGGGCCGACTCGACGCGTTGAAACCGGGTGAGTTCGGTGTGGTGATCGGTGAAATCACTGCACGACGTTTCCGCCTCAACGTCGGCGACAAGATCACCCTGATCGTCCCGGAAGTCAGCACTGCACCGGGTGGCATCACCCCGCGTATGCAGCGGCTGAACGTGGTGGGTGTGTTCAAGGTTGGCGCTGAACTGGACGGCTCGATGGGCCTGATCCACGTGGCTGATGCCGCGACCATGCAGCACTGGGAACCGAATCAGGTGCAGAGCGTGCGTCTGGCGGTCAAGGACCTTTACGCCGCACCGAAAGTCTCCGCGGACATCGCCGCCAGTCTGGGCGCCGACTTCAAGGCTGACGACTGGACGCACACCCAGGGCAGCCTGTTCAGTGCGATGAAGATGGAAAAAACCATGATCGGCCTGCTGTTGCTGATGATTGTCGCGGTGGCGGCGTTCAACATCATCGCGACGTTGATCATGGTGGTGAATGACAAGGGCGCGGACATCGCGATCCTGCGTACCATCGGCGCCACGCCACGGCAGATCATGGCGATCTTCATGGTGCAGGGCACGGTCATCGGCATTGTCGGCACTATTATTGGCGGCGTGCTGGGTGTGATTGCCGCGCTGAATGTCAGTCAGATCGTCGGCTGGATCGAGCGAGTCAGCGGCCAGCACATCTTCAGTTCAGACGTGTATTTCGTCAGCAATCTGCCGTCGGAATTGCAGGCGGGGGATGTGCTGTTGATCTGCTCGGCGGGTTTCATTCTGAGCTTTCTGGCGACGGTGTATCCGGCGTGGCGAGCGGCGAAGATCGAACCGGCTCACGCCCTGAGATATTCGTAAGCCACTCCATGCTCGTTCCCACGCTCTGCGTGGGAATGCCTCAACGAACGCTCCGCGTTCGGCTTTGGAAGGGACGCGGAGCGTCCCGGGCTGCATTCCCACGCAGAGCGTGGGAATGATCAGGTTCGAGGCAACTCAATCACAAGCCGCGTCCAACCCGCCTCGGATTCGCAATGAATCTGCCCCCCATGCGCGCGGACAATCGACTGCGTAATCGCCAACCCCAATCCGGCATGCTCACTGCTGCCTTCCTGCCGCGCCGGATCGGCCCGATAAAACCGGTCAAACAGTCGTGGCAACAACTCAGCTGCAATCCCGTCGCCGCTGTTCTCCACGTAAACCCGCACAGCGCTCGATTGATCAACGATCCGCACATTCACTCCGCCGTCAGCCGGGGTAAACCGCAACGCGTTATCCAGTAAGTTCGACAAGGCTCGCCGCAACATACTGCGGTCACCGTCGATCCGCGCATGACCTTCGCGCGTCAGACTGACCCCGGCGTCCTCCGCCAGCGGTGCGAAAAACTCCAGCAACACATCTGCCTCATCCGCCAGTTCCAGCGCGTCGCGTTTGGGCATCAGCAAACCGTGGTCAGCCTTGGCCAGATACAGCATGTCATTGACCAGTTGCGCCATCCATTGCAGCTCTTCGAGATTGCTGTGCAGCGCTTCGCGGTAATCCTCGATCGGCCGTGGGCGGGTGAGGGTGACTTGCGTGTGGGTCAGCAGGTTCGACAGCGGTGTGCGCAGCTCATGGGCGATGTCGGCCGAGAACGCCGAGAGCCGCTGAAACGAGTCGTCGAGGCGGGCGAGCATGGCGTTGAAACTGTGGGCCATTTCCGCAAGCTCGGGAGGAATTTGCGCTTCTGGCAGTCGGGCGTTGAGCGAGTGTGCGGAAATCCCGCGAGCCACCGCGCTCATGCGCCGCAATGGCTGCAAACCACTGCGGGCGGCCCATGCGCCGAGCAGCGCCGTAGCCAGTGCCGAGAGACCGACGGTCAGCCAGATCAAGTGCTGCATGCGCTGCAGAAAGTGCTGGTGATGGGTGATGTCGAGCAACAGGGTCAGTTGCGGCGAATCAGTTTTGTCCGGGTAGAGCGGGGCGTTGAGCACCCGATAATCCGTGCCGGCGCTGCTGATTGTCGACAGACCGGGTGGTGGCGGTAAATCCTTGGGGATCAGCGTCGAGCTGTCATACCAGGGTTGGCCGTCACCGCCGGTGATCCTCAGCGACAAGTCGGCCTGACGGCTGAGCTCATCGGCCAGCCGTGCGGCACTTTCCGCGGGCTGCACATTTTGCAGGGCGCGGCGCAGGCCGATCAGTTTGGCATCCAGTTGTTGCTGGTCGAGCTCAATGAAGTGCGCCTCGCTGGCGCGGTTGAACAACACGCCGGCGAACAGCGAAACCACGGCGGTGCAAGCAGCAAACAATAACGCCAGACGTGAACTCAGGGACAAGCGGCGCATCAGGCACAACGCTCTTCAAGCACGTAACCCATGCCGCGCACGGTGTGGATCAGTTTGTTGGGGAATTCGTCGTCGATCTTCAGGCGCAAGCGGCGGATCGCCACTTCGATGACATTGGTGTCGCTGTCGAAATTCATGTCCCAGACCTGCGAAGCGATCAGCGATTTCGGCAGCACTTCGCCCTGGCGACGCAAAAGCATCTCCAGCAAGGCGAATTCCTTGGCGGTCAGGTCGATGCGCTGGCCACTGCGTTCGACCCGACGGCGGATCAGGTCCAGGCGCAGATCCGCCAGTTGCAGACTGGTTTCCTGCGGTGTGGCGCTGCCGCGACGCAACAGGCTGCGCACTCGCGCCAGCAGTTCAGAGAAGGCGAAAGGTTTCACCAGATAATCGTCGGCACCCAGCTCAAGGCCATGAACCCTGTCTTCCACGGCGTCTTTGGCCGTCAGAAAAAGTACCGGCGTATCCAGCCCGGCACTGCGCACTGTTTGCAGAATCTGCCAGCCGTTGCGCCCGGGCAGCATCACGTCGAGGATCAGCAGCGCATAATCACCGCTCAATGCCAGTTGTTGACCGCTGTCGCCATCGGCCACCCATTCGGTGTTGAAGCCGGCCTCGGTCAGACCCTGGTGCAAGTATTGGCCGGTTTTCGCTTGGTCTTCGACGATCAGCAGTTTCATGGGCGACTCAGTGGATTCGGGGTGCAGAAATGAAAGCGTTATACCTTGCGGGCACGCGACAAACGCCAACCTGACAAAGTTGTAATCTGCCGGTCAGGTAGATGCCAGCTCAGGCCCGCTAGAGTTTCCCACAGGCTGAACCTTATCTTGTTGGAGAACGACCATGTTTTTACGCCAATCCCTGGCCTTGTGTTTGTTGGCGCTGAGTTCGCCAGTGTGGGCCGCGCCAGCCCATACCTATGATTTCGGCCAGCCGGCGCCCGCAGCCCAAGCCACGCGCAGTGTTGAAGTGGTGCTGAATGACATGTCTTTCGATCCCAAGGCAATTGAGGTCAAGGCCGGTGAGACCGTTCGCTTTGTGCTGGTGAATAAAGGCCAGTTACTGCACGAATTCAACCTCGGTGACGCGGCGATGCATGCCAAACATCAGCAGGAAATGTTGCAGATGCAGCAAAGCGGCATGCTCACGCCTACCGGCATGAAAGAAATGTCCCACGACATGGCCGGCATGGATCACGCAGCGATGGGCCATGGCATGAAGCATGACGATCCGAACAGCGTGCTGGTCGAGCCGGGCAAGACTGCCGAACTGACCTGGACCTTCAGCAAGGCAACGAGCCTGGAATTCGCCTGCAATATTCCCGGCCATTACCAGGCGGGCATGGTCGGCAAATTGACTGTCAGTCAGTAAGCACTCAAAGGCACGCGCAAAGGCTGGTAGAATCCGCTGATTCTTCAGTCAGGTTTCCGCCATGCATCCCGCAGCCGAACACTCGCCGCTGGGCAAATCCAGCGAATACATCGCCACGTACACGCCGTCCCTGCTGTTCCCGATTCCGCGCACCGCGAAATGGGCCGAGCTGGGCCTGACCGCCGAGACCCTGCCGTATAAAGGTGTGGATTTCTGGAACTGCTTCGAGTTGTCGTGGCTGTTGCCATCCGGCAAGCCGGTGGTGGCGATCGCTGAATTCAGCATCCCGGCTGATTCGCCGAACATCATCGAATCGAAGTCGTTCAAGCTCTATTTGAATTCGTTGAACCAGACGCCGTTTGCCGACGTTGCGACGCTGGAAGCAACGCTGGTCAAGGACCTGTCAGCCGCTGCCGGCAAACCGGTTGGCGTGCGCGTGCGTAGCCTGAAGGATGTTGAGGCGGAAGGCGTTGTGGCCTTGCCGGGCGTGTGCATCGATGATCTGGATATCAGCGTCAGCAACTATGAGCATCCGCGCCCGGAACTGTTGCGTTGCGATGACTCGCGGATTGTCGAAGAGACGGTACACAGCCATCTGCTCAAATCCAACTGCCCGGTGACCAGTCAGCCGGACTGGGGCACGGTGGTGGTGGAGTATCGTGGTTCAGCGCTGGATCATGCGAGCTTGCTGGAATACATCGTCAGCTTCCGCCAGCATTCGGACTTCCATGAGCAGTGTGTGGAGCGGATTTTCCTTGATCTGCAGCGGCTGCTGAAACCTGAGAAGCTCACGGTGTTTGCACGCTACGTGCGTCGCGGTGGTCTGGACATCAACCCGTATCGCAGCACCGAAAACGTGCAGCTGCCGAACCATCGGTTGGTGCGTCAGTAAGATCAAAAGATCGCAGCCTGCGGCAGCTCCTACATTGAACATCTGTAGGAGCTGCCGCAGGCTGCGATCTTTTGATTTTGGGAATCAGATCCCCATGCTGCCCAGCGCATTGACGATGTTGCGCAGGGTGCCGGCAATCGCCGGGTGTTCGACTTCGAAGCGTTCGACGGCGAGGTTGACGCCATCGGCGATGCTGGCGTCTTGAGTGGCATTTTCCAGTTGAATTTCCGATTCAATCTGCGCCATCAACACGCGTAAGTCTTCGCGTTCAGCTTCCGACAGCGGTGGATTCTGCTCCAGCTGCTCGCGCAGGGTATCGAGCTGTTTCTGCAGTTCTTGGGCGGGCATGGTGTTTTCCTTTTATCGAGAGGCACTGGCATTGACCGCAGCCGCGCGCCAAAGGTCTATGGCTGACCTTTAGATTAATCCACTCGCGTCAAACCTGCATGATCCCGATCAGGGCTTTTCGCCTTTGAACCGGCGCAGGCTGATGTCTGCCAGGCAGGTGTCGAGCTCGCCAAGATGATCGATCACCGAGTGCACGCCGAGCCCGAACAGTTGCACGGTGGCTTTGCCGCGCAATTGCTCGCGTTGTTTTTGCGCCAGGGCCTGCCATTCACTCGGCGCCAGGCCGCACAGCGAACCGCAGGACGCCAGGCCGATGGTCCACAGCCCGGCATTCAGGCCAGCCTGGAGCAATCGCGGCTCGCCGCTGACCAGCACGCAGCCGTCCAGACGATCGACGTTCAGCCCCATCAATGCTTGCCAGCAAGCGTTGGGAGCAGGCCATGGATTGTTTGTTGCGGAATGTTGCGATGGCTTCACCCACGTCGGCAAGGCAGCCGACAGCGGCAGGGCGAGGGCCGAAGGCAATTCATCCATCCAGGCACACGGAATTCGCTGGCGTTGCAGACTGTGCAGACTCTCCAGTGCACCGGGAGTGGCTTCGGCATGTTCAGGCAAGACGCTGGAGAGCTGTCGTGTACGGGCGCCGAAATCCACCAGGCAACCGCTGAGTCCGAACAACACGGCAGTCAGGCTGGGCACGGCGAGGGGCAAGATTTCGGCCTGTGACATGGAAACGTCCCTGAAATAGCGTCAAGGCTAGGGACGGTCAGTGACAGTTGGATGACAGGCCTGCGGGAAACGTCCTACAGACGAAATTCAGGTGGACTGCCCAAAACGCCGTTTGCGCTTATACTGTCGCCCTTGAACCGTGGGCCCCGTCGCCTGCGACAGTACAAATCCAAGGAGTTTTTCTATGCGCTGGAGCAATCCGCTCGCTCAGCTAAGTGTATGTGCCGGCTTGTTGCTGGCTCCGTTCGCCACTCAGGCCGCAACGGAAGAAGACCCTTGGGAAAGCGTCAACCGTCCGATCTTCCAGTTCAACGACTTCGTCGACACCTACGCCCTGAAACCGCTGGCGCAGGGCTATGAGTTCGTGACGCCGCAGTTCCTCGAGGACGGCATCCACAACATGTTCCGCAACGTCGGTGATGTCACCAACCTGGCCAACAACATCCTGCAGGCCAAACCGGCTGCGGCTGGCGTCGACACTGCACGCCTGATCTTCAACACCACGTTCGGCCTGCTCGGCTTCTTCGACGTCGGCACCCAAATGGGCCTGAACCGCAGCGACGAAGACTTTGGCCAGACCCTCGGCTACTGGGGCGTCGGCAGCGGTCCATACGTGATGCTGCCACTGATGGGGCCAAGCACCCTGCGTGACGCACCTTCCAAGTATGTCGACAGCTACACCGGTATGTACCGCTACATCAACGATGTGCCGGTGCGTAACTCGATCTTCGGCCTGAACATCGTCGACACCCGCGCCAGCCTGCTGTCGAGCGAGAAGCTGATCAGCGGCGACAAATACACCTTCATCCGCAACGCTTACTTGCAGAACCGCGAGTTCAAAGTGAAGGATGGCCAGGTCGAAGACGATTTTTAATCTCGACCGGTAAAAGGAAGGCGACCTCAGGGTCGCCTTTTTTGTGTGCAGCTATTTCATCTCCAGGATGGTCAGGCCGAGCTTCTGGCCGCCGCCATCCTGTGACCGGACCCAGACCACTTCGGTCTCGGCTTCAAGCCCGCTGAGCGCCGCGTGATCGGAGTCGATCCGCACACTCAAGCGATCACCGACCGCGAACTGGCGTGGCGCTTCGACCTGCATGCCGCTGCTGGAGAGATCGATGCACACCGCTGAAACCTCATCCCCTTGATGAATCAACACGACATCGGCATCGACCCGCATGCGGATGAAATCGCGCTTTTCGCTGTAGTCCCGACCGGTTTGACTCATGGCGTCGTCCTTCCATTGGGTTACGGTTTGAGCTGTTCTTATAACTCTCGGTGATTTGACAAGTAAAGTCGTCAAGCGACCATCGGCGCAAGCTTGAAACACCCCGCGGATGGGAGTACCGTCTGCGCCTTAGAAGGGCACCTCTGGTGCAACCGCGTTCACGGCCAATGCTCGAAAGCGGTGCAGCAGAGAGGCTAGAAAGCGAATCCAGTAGTCTGCGCAGGGCCAAATGCCTCGCCAACTACGCCAACCTAATTCTGGCGCCGTTTGCCCACATGCCAAAAACCAGTGCCACGCTGCTGATAATCGATGATGACGAAGTAGTGCGCGCGAGCCTCGCGGCCTATTTGGAAGACAGTGGTTTCAGCGTCCTGCAGGCCAGCAACGGCCAACAGGGTCTTCAGGTATTCGAGCAAGAACAGCCCGACTTGGTCATCTGCGATCTGCGCATGCCGCAGATGGGCGGTCTCGAACTCATCCGTCAGGTCACCGAGCTGTCACCGCAAACGCCGGTGATCGTGGTTTCGGGTGCCGGCGTGATGAACGACGCGGTCGAGGCCCTGCGCCTCGGCGCGGCGGATTACCTGATCAAGCCCCTCGAAGATCTGGCCGTGCTCGAGCACTCCGTGCGCCGGGCCCTGGATCGTGCGCGCCTGCTGCTGGAAAACCAGCGCTACCGCGAGAAGCTGGAAAAGGCCAACCGCGAGCTTGAGGCCAGCCTGAACCTGCTCCAGGAAGACCAGAACGCCGGTCGCCAGGTGCAGATGAACATGCTGCCGGAAAGCCCGTGGAGCATCGACGAGTTCAAGTTTGCCCACCAGATCATCCCGTCGTTGTACCTGTCGGGTGATTTTGTCGACTATTTCCGGGTCGACGAGCGCCGGGTTGCGTTCTACCTGGCAGATGTATCCGGTCATGGCGCCTCTTCAGCCTTCGTCACGGTGCTGTTGAAGTTCATGACCACGCGCTTGCTGTTCGAATCCAAGCGCAACGGCACCTTGCCGGAATTCAAGCCTTCGGAGGTCCTTGGTCATATCAACCGGGGGCTGATCAGTTGTAAGCTGGGTAAACACGTCACAATGGTCGGTGGAGTCATCGACGAGGAGACCGGTTTGTTGACCTATAGCATCGGCGGCCATCTGCCGTTGCCTGTGTTGTACACGCCTGACAGTGTTCGTTATCTGGAAGGACGCGGTCTGCCGGTGGGCCTCTTCAATGAAGCCACCTACGAAGACCACGTGCTTGAGCTGCCGCCGACGTTCAGCCTGACGCTGATGTCCGATGGCATTCTGGATCTTTTGCCAGAACCTACGCTCAAAGAAAAAGAAGCCGCTTTGCCTCAACGGGTGAAGTCGGCGGGCGGCAGCCTGGATGGTCTGCGGCAAGTGTTCGGATTGGCCACGCTAGGGGAGATGCCGGATGATATCGCCCTGTTGGTGTTGAGCAGGAATCTTTAATGAGTACCGGTAGAATCCAGTTCGCCGAGCAGGACGGCACCTTCGTCCTGAAGTTCGTCGGTGAAGTTCGCCTGACCCTGTGTTCGGCGTTGGATGCGACTATTGAGAAAATCTTCACCGCGCTGAATTTCAACGCGATCGTGATCGATTTGACCGAAACCCGCAGCATCGACAGCACGACGTTGGGCCTGTTGGCCAAGCTGTCGATCCTGTCGCGGCAGAAGGTCGGCCTGCTGCCGACTGTCGTCACCACCCACGAAGACATCACCCGTCTGTTGCAATCGATGGGTTTCGAGCAGGTGTTCAACATCGTCAACCACCCGGTGCCGTGCCCGGAGTGCCTGGACGACCTGCCGGATCAGGACCAGTCGGAAGAAGTGGTGCGGATCAAGGTGCTTGAAGCGCACAAGATCCTCATGGGCCTGAACGATTCCAATCGTGAAGCGTTCCATGACCTGGTCAATGCCCTCGAAAGACACTGATCTCATGAGGTGTTGTCCCGGCCGGCCTCATCGCGGGCAAGCCCGCTCCCACAATGATCGCGTGAAATCTGAAACTCAGGTTCTCCACATACCCTGTGGGAGCGGGCTTGCCCGCGATAGCGTCGAGTCGGTCGATACATTTATCAGTGCAGGCAAAATGAAAAAGGGCGAACCTGTGCGGGTTCGCCCTTTTTGCATTTCAATAACTCAAATCACAGCTTGGCCTGCAACAACGCCTCAAGCTTCTCTTGGTCGCGAGCAAACTGACGGATGCCCTCGGCCAGTTTCTCGGTGGCCATCGCGTCTTCGTTGGACAACCAGCGGAATTGCGCTTCATTGAGGCTCTGACGGGCTTCACCGGCGTGACCTGGGGCCAGTTTGCGCTCCAGTTTGCCGGTGTCCGCTGCCAACTTGTCGATCAGGTCCGGGCTGATGGTCAGGCGGTCGCAGCCGGCCAGTTGCTCGATCTGGTTGAGGTTACGGAAGCTGGCGCCCATGACCACGGTTTTGTAGTCATTGGCCTTGTAGTAGTTGTAGATGCGTGTCACCGACTGCACTCCCGGATCATCGGCGCCGGTGTAGTCGTTGCCGTTGGCCTTTTTGTACCAGTCGTAGATGCGGCCCACGAACGGCGAAATCAGGAATACGCCGGCGTCGGCGCAGGCAGCGGCCTGGGCGAAGGAGAACAGCAGGGTCAGGTTGGTCTGGATGCCTTCCTTCTCCAGCACTTCGGCGGCGCGGATGCCTTCCCAGGTCGAGGCGATCTTGATCAGTACGCGGTCGCGGCCAATGCCGGCCTTGTCGTACAGCTCGATCAGGCGATGCGCGCGTTTGAGCACGGCATCTTTATCAAACGACAGGCGCGCATCCACTTCGGTGGAGATGCGGCCCGGGATCACCTTGAGGATTTCCTGGCCGACGGCGACGCCAAAACGGTCGCTGGCCAGGCCGACATCGCCCTTGCAGTCGCTGACGCAGGCATTCAGCAGCTCGGCGTACGCCGGAATGGCCGCCGCCTTGAGCAGCAGGGAAGGGTTGGTGGTGGCGTCGACCGGCTTGACCCGGGCGATCGCTTCGAAGTCGCCAGTATCGGCAACAACGGTGGTGAACTGTTTGAGTTGTTCCAGCTTGGAAGTCATGGGCGTGCTCTGTCCTATGGGTCTGATGACATTACCCGAGCGCTGACAGCCACTCAAGGGTACTTATGTGTATCGATGGCCCCTGTGGCAACAACCTGAGGACGATTGTTTGAAAGGTGGGGCGCGCTATCGATGAATACGATGCCAAAACAGCCAACAGGTTCAAAGCAACCGACCTGTGAACAGGTCGGTCGCACAGGCCTACTCGGCCTTCAACAAGGCTTCGATCGACATTCGCGCCGGTTTCGGCTGACCGTCCGAGGTCAGCAAGCCAAAGTTTTTCTCTCGCTCGTTACTGCCGGAGTCGCTGTTCTTCCATTCGTAGATGGAGGTCAGCGGGATCTTGAGTTTTTTAACGTCGCCGATGAATGCGTTGATCTTGCTCGCCTGTCCTTCGGCACCGCCGTTGGAAGGTAGCGCCGAGATCCCCCATTCACTGATCACGCCCGGTAAATGAAAGTTTTGCTGGATAAACGCCTGCGCGTTGCTGATCTGCGTGGCGGTCATGCCATAAGGGTGATAGGACACGGCGCTCAGGCATTTCGGGTATTCACTGACGATGCGGTTTAGCGCCACGGTTGAGGCCGAGCCTGCGGTCGGGGGCCGGGCGAAACCGTAACCGACCACCGGTGTTGCTGGCGGTTTGCCTTGCAACGACTTGCACACGGCGCTCATGAACGGCACGAAGGTCGTGTCGAAATTTCGTGTCGGCCAGTAGGTCTCAAGATCCGGTTCGTTCCACAGTTCAATCGCCACCAATTGCGAACCGTAGGAGGTTTCCAGTCCTGTTACGGCTTTGGCAAATGCCTCGCCAGCGCCCGCCAGCTCAGCGGTGTTGTCCGGTGAGGCCGTCAACGGCTTGATCGCGCGCACGGTTAACAGCACCGGCAGACCAGCCGATCCAGCCGCCGCAAACGCATCACTGACCTGTTTCTGATAAGCCTTGGCCGTCAGGCTGTCGCTCCACACGCCGAAGCGTACAAAACCAAAACCTGCCGATTTGATTTGCGCGGCGTCGGCGGCAGAGAAGTTTTGAATCTTCACCTGAACGCCGATGTTCTTGGCCGGAAGGTTGGGAAACGTTTCGCTCGCATGAACCTGAGTGGTAGCGCCCGCGATCATCAGCGCCAGCGCGCCGATTTTTTTGAGATGTTTGATTTTCATGTCTGCTCTCCCGAAGAGAAGTGACAACTACGAAGAATGATCTCGTTGCTCAATTTTCGAGTGAGGTGATGGCACTTAGTGCACGAATGTTATTTTTTGTCGGAAAACAAAGATCTGAAAATCACAGTTATTTTTAGTCCGCTAATTGTGGTTGGGGCGCTTTTAAACGCTGTGGTACTTAATGCTCCAGTACTAACAGGGCGAATCTATTTCTGAGTGCAGGAAGATCTTGAGGGTTCATTCAAATGCCCTCGGGATGTTGGCCGTTTGACATTACACAGGAAAGTAAAACCTTGTTCAGAAAGATCCTCGTTGTTTGCGTGGGCAATATTTGCCGAAGTCCTACGGCCGAACTGTTGCTGCGCAACGCGCTGGGCTCCTCGGCGATCACGGTGACCTCCGCAGGCCTTGCCGCACGCGTGGGTGAGGGCGTCGAGCCTTCGGCCCGGCAGGTGCTCGAAGACCATGGGCACTGTGCCGAAGCCTTCAAGGCACGGCAACTGACATCGGACATCGTCAATGACTCAGACCTGATTCTGGTCATGGAAAAACAGCATGTAAATCAAGTACTGAAGATTGCCTCTCATGCGCGAGGCAAAGTGTTTCTGCTCGGCAAGTGGCAGAGCGAGCGCGAAATACAAGACCCGTATCGTCAAGGCAAGGCCGCTTTTATTCATGCTCATGCATTGATTGAAGATGCTGTTAGTTCATGGGCGCAGCGCCTCGGGCATTGATCAATATTCTTCAGAACAATGAATGGTAAGAACAGACTTATGCAGTTACCGTCAGTAATCGGCACCCGCGACAATGATCAAGACAGTATTGATCTGCTCGGCATCTTCGGCAGCCTGATCGACCAGAAGTGGTTGATCGGTGCCCTGACCGGCGCCTTCATGGTCACCGGCGTGGCCTATGCGGTTTTGGCAACGCCGGTGTATCTGGCAAACGCGCTGGTGCAGGTGGAGCCGAAAAAGAACGACATGCTCGGTTTCTCCGACCTCAACAGCATGCTCGGCGGGCAGTCGCCGTCGGTGACCGAAATCGGCATCATCAAGTCCCGCGCCGTCATCGGTAAAACCGTCGACGACCTGCGCCTGGACATCGACGTTACGCCCAACACCTTCCCGGTCATCGGTGGCTTTCTCGCCCGGCGTTATCGCGGTGAAACCGACACCAGCGTCGCCGCGCCGCGTTTCGGCCTGAGCAGCTATGCCTGGGGCGGTGAGCGTCTGGAGTTCGCCCGGCTCAATCTGCCCAAAGAACTGCTCGGCAAGAAACTCACCTTGGTCGCTGGCGAGCAACACCGCTTTCAGTTGTTCGATGACAACGACAATTTGCTGGCCGACGGCGTCGCCGGTGAAGCTTTCGCGCAGGACGGCGTAGAAGGGCAAATCAGCCAGTTGTTGGCCAACCCCGGCACGCGTTTCGAAGTGGTGCGCAACCCACGGATCGTGACCATTCAGGGCTATCAGGACGCGCTGGATATTTCCGAGCAGGGCAAGGAATCGGGGATTATCAAGCTGGCGCTCGCCAGCAGCGACGCCGCAGAAGCGGTGAAGATTCTCAACAAGATCGCGTCGCTGTACGTCGATCAGAACGTGCGCCGCACTTCGGCCGAAGCCGCGCAGAGCCTGGCCTTCCTGCAAAGCCAGTTGCCGCAGGTCAAGCGTGATCTGGCCAAGGCCAGCGACGCGCTCAATGCCTACCAGACCCACGGCAAGACCGTGAACATCTCGCTGGAAACGCAATCGGTGCTCGGTCAGTCGGTGGCGCTGGAAACGCGGATCTCCGAGCTGAAAATGCAGCAGGCGGAGATGGATCGCAAGTTCACCAAACAGCACCCGGCCTATCGCGCATTGATGAGCCAACTCGGTGAACTGGTGCAACAGCAGAAGTCGTTGGAAGGCAAGGTCGGTGATTTACCGGCCACGCAGCAGGAGTTGCTTAACCTGACCCGCGATGTCGAAGTCGCTTCGCAGATCTACACGCAACTGCTGAACAAATCCCAGGAGCTGGACATCATCCGCGCCGGTGCGGTCGGCAACGTGCGCCTGATCGACACCGCGGACGTCGACCTGACCAGCCCGGTCAAACCGAAAAAAGCTCTGATCGTGCTGATCGCGACGTTCCTCGGTGCCTTTGTCGGCGTGGCCCTGGTGCTGCTGCGCAAATCGCTGAGCCGAGGCCTGGAAGGCCCGGAGGCCATCGAGCAACTCGGTTTGCCGGTCTACGCGTCGATTCCTTACAGCGCGTTGCAGCAGGAAGAGGACAACAAAAAGGGGCGTGCCCGCGACGGCGTGGATAAGCCGGCTTACCTGCTGGCGCTGCGCAACCCGACCGATCTGTCGATCGAATCGATCCGTAGCCTGCGCACCTGCCTGCATTTCGCCGGGCTGGATTCGACCAACAACCGCATCATGATTTCCGGGCCAAGCCCGCAGGTCGGCAAGACTTTTGTTTCGTCCAACCTCGCGGCGGTCATGGCGCTGAGCGGCCAGCGCGTGGTGCTTATCGACGCCGACATGCGTAAAGGGCATCTGCACAAAACCCTCAACACGCCGATCACCAACGGTTTGTCCGACCTGCTGGTCAAGCGCTGCAGCATCGACCAGGCGATCAACAAAGTCGAAGTCGACAACCTGCACTTCATCAGTCGCGGGCAGGTGCCGCCCAATCCTTCCGAGCTGTTGATGCACGCCAACTTCCGCGACTTGCTCGCCGAGCTGAGCGAACGCTACGACCTGGTGATCATCGATACGCCGCCGCTGCTGGCGGTGACCGACGCAGCGATTGTCGGCCGTGAAGCGGGCATCAGCTTGATCGTCACGCGCTTCGGGGTGAACCCGGCCAAGGAGATCGAACTGACCATCCGCCGCTTCGCGCAGAACGGAATCGAGTTGAAAGGCGCGGTGTTCAACGGCGTCGAGAAGCGTGCCGCGAGCTACTACGGCAACGGTGGCTACGGCTACAGCTACGAATACGCGTCCGACAAATCCTGACTGTCAGCGACTGTTTTTTCCTGTTTGAAGTGGGTGATTTGTGAAAAAAATACTGCACGTGGCAGAGACGATCAAAGGTGGTGTCGCGACCGTGATCCGCACGATCTCGGATTCCCCCGAAGGCGATGCGGCGAACTACGAGCTGGTGTATCTGGTGCCGGAAGATCAGGCAAAAGAACTGCATGGCATTCAAGTGCAACAGATCCGCACGTTCCCGCGCACCGGGCGCAATGTGTCGTCGTTGCTGCGTTTCGCCTGGCGTCTGGGGCAAGTGCTGTTCAAGGAAAAACCCGATGTGGTGCATTTGCACAGCACCTTTTCCGGGGTGATCGGCCGTTGCGTGTGTGTGCTGTTGCGACCGTGGCGCAAGCCGAAAATCGTCTACTGTCCGCACGCGTTTTCGTTCCTGATGGAAAGCTCGCCGATCAAGCAGAAAGTCTATGCGTGGATCGAGCGAGTGCTGCAGAAAGTCACCGACGTGATCATTTGCGTCAGCCAGTACGAACTCGACAAAGCCGCGCGGTTTGGCATCGAGCGCAAACGGATGAAGCTGATCTACAACGGCATTCATCACAAGGATGACGCGCCGAAAGCCGCGAGTCCCGAGCCGATTCATCTGTTGTTTGTCGGTCGTCTCGATTACCAGAAAGGCTTCGACGTGTTGCTCAAGGCCTTCGCCAAGGTGCAGCGCAATGATCTGAAACTGACGGTGGTCGGCAGCGCGGTGAACGAGGACTCGGTCGAGTGCCCGCCGATGGACGCCGTCGAATATTTGCCTTGGGTCACCCCGGGCGAAGTGCAGGCGCTGTATCAAAAAGCCGATGCGCTGATCGTGCCGAGTCGCTGGGAAGGGTTTGCCATGGTGCCGCTGGAAGGCATGGCGATGGGCTTGCCGGTGATCGCGAGCAATTGCACCTCGCTGCCGGAGCTGGTCACACACGGTGTGTCTGGCTACGTGTTTCCGTCCGGTGATCACCAGGCGCTGGCCGATGTGCTGGCGCAAATCCAGAAGCCGCGGTTGCTCGACCTCGGCAGCGAAGGGCGCAGCATCGTCCGCGAGCGCTTCAGCGCCGCGTTGATGATTCGCCAGACCTACGACCTGTATAGCGCTCCCACTTTTTAAGTAGAACTCAAGCATATGAACGTAACGATTTTGCATGGCTACAGTGCGTCCAACTCCGGTGACGGCTTGCTCGTCGATCTGGCCATTGCCCTGGTGCAGCGCAACTTTGGTGACGACACCGCGATCAGCGTGGTCGCCTCCGATCCGGATTCTTTCAGCTACTTGCCGCACCCGCGCTTCGACGCGCCGGTGATGGCGGCCAAGGGTTTGGGCCGGGTCAAGCAGGCAGTGTTTCTTAACCAGTCCTATGCCGGGCTGGCGGATCTGTTGAAGAAAACTGACCTGATTGTCGGCGTCGGTGGCGGCTACATGCGTTCGAAAAGCGCTTTCGAGCACATCAAACTCAAGCTCGGCCACGCCAAGCAACTGGAAACCGCGATCCTCAGCAAGGTGCCGTCGGTATACCTGCCGCAAAGCATCGGGCCATTCCACGGCGAGAGCAGCAAAATCGTCGAGCACTACGCCAATGCCGATGCGGTGTTCGTGCGTGACAACCGTTCCTCGGCGATTTTCGATGCTTGCGAAAACGTCTACCGCGCGCCCGATCTGGCGGTGCAATCGCTGGCGAGCAAAATCCTTCAGCAGCCGAAGTTCACTCGCTGCGCGGCATCGCCGGCCACGGTCTGCGTGGTGCTGCGCAAGCCACCGGAGTGGAGCAAAGACAAGAAAGTCGCCTACGTCGCCAACTTGAAGTTGCTGCTGCAGCGCTTGAAGCAAAAAAGCAAAGTGGTCTGCGCGGTGCAGAGCGCTGTGCGCGGAAATGATGACGGCGCGTTCTATCGCGAACTGGGCATTACCGAAGACTTGCTGTCGTTGAAAGCCACGATCGCCAAGTATCAACCGGACCTGGTGATTTCCGTGCGCTTGCACGGCGCCATCGAATCGTTGCTGTCCGGCGTGCCCGCTTACCACATCAGCTACGAGCGCAAAGGCTTTGGCGCCTATCAGGACATGGGCGTCGAGGACTGGGTGATCAATGGCGGCGACATCAATGTCGACACCATTATCGACACGGTCTACGCGCCGAATGCGCTGTCGAATTTCGGCAAGCGCCTGACCGATACCTGCCGTGAAATCGAAGCGAAAACCGTGGCCATGGACGACATCATCAAAGGTATCGTTCGATGATATTCAGGCTGTTGCTTCGCGGCGGAGCCTTGGGCGCGAAGTTTTTGCTGGTGTTGGCGATCACCCGCTATCTGGGCTACGACGCCCTGGGTTTTTACGGCGTGGTGATGGCGGCTTCGTTCATTGCCTCAAAGTTCTACAGCGTGGGCTTCAGCTCTGAAATCAATCGGCTGATCAGTGTCGGCGGCAGTTCGCGAAAGGTTGTCGATAAGGTGCTGCTGTTGTATGTGTCCGTGGGGCTGGCGTTGTCGCTGGTGACGGTGTTGATCTACTCGCTGTTCCAGCAGGTCGAGGCGACAGCGGCGGTGGTGCTTTGCGTGACGCTGGTATTGCTCACCGAACACCTGTCGTTCGAAATCAATTCGTTTGTGTTTTCGGCACAGAAAGCTACAGCCGGCGCCGTGTTGTTTTTCATCAAGACCGGTCTCTGGGCGCTGTTGGCCGTGGGCGGGATGATGCTCGGCTGGATTTCCGGTGTGGCCAGCGTGCTTTGGCTCTGGGTGATTGCCAATGTGCTGGTGATCGTCGCCGGTTACCTGATCGTGGTGAGGGTGCATAAGGGGCGGACGACGGGCACACTGGCCGCCGGCACGGTGTGGAAGGCCGGTTTGCCGTTTTATCTCGGCACCGGGCTGATCGCGCTGAGTCAATATGCCGAACGGTTTCTGATCATCGACCTGGAACCCTACGCCAGCCTCGGTAAATACGTCTACGCGTGGTCGGCGGCCAATACCTTGCAAGCGTTGTCGTACGCGGTAGTAGCCGTGGTCGGCATTCCGGTGCTGGCCAAGCGTTTCCAGGCGGATCAACAGTCATTCACGGTCAAGCAGTTGTTCGTCAACAAGTGGGTCATGCGCTCGCTGGTGGTGTCGGCAGCCGTGGCAGTGGCGATTTATCTTTTCTTCAACGTGGTGCTCGATTACGTCGCCACCAGCGTTCCGCGTCCGGACAATGCGATTCTTGGCGTGCTGATCTTTTCCTTCGCTTTGCGGGCGATTGGCGACATCGTCTGGGGCGGTTTGATTGCCTCGAAAAGCAGCCGTGTATCGCTTGCCAGCGCGGCGATCTGTCTGTTGGTGTCGGTGCCGGTCAGCTATGTGCTGATCAAACACTATTCGATCTACGGCGCGGCGTGGGGCAACGTCTTCGCAATCGTTGTGCAGCTCAGTGTGATTGCTTTGCTGACCCGTGTGACGACAGCGAAAAAGGCTGCGTTGTCATGGGCCTGAAATTGCCGCGCATCGAGTTTCGCGGCAAGAAACTCGACTCTTCGCTGTCGTTCCTGATCCTCTTCACCGGGCTGTTTCTGTCGGTGGCCATGCCGCTGCTGATCCCCCGCGATCCAGGCCCGGATGCGATGACCTTGTGGTCGTCCTACGCGCGGGCCGACAACTGCAACTTCTGGAACCCGTTCTCGCCGGATCGCTCGTCCTACGAGTGTTCGGCGTTCCTGCTGCGGCCCACCGGGATCAATCTGACCAATGCCTGGGCTTACGGCATGTTCTGCAATTTTTTCCTCACGGCGATTCCAGTGGTGGTGTTCCGGCGCATGCCGCTGGCGATCTTCGGCACGCTGTGTCTGTGGGGCATCGTGCGCTCGTTCTTTCTTGAGAACCTGACCAAGGAAATCATCGTGTCGGTCGCGGTGCTGAGCATTTTGCTCAGCTCGCTGACGCGCAAATATCGCGGCGGGTTCTTCTTATCGGCAGTGATCTACGGCGTGCTGATCCGGCCGTACTGGATTCTGTTTTCGCTGTCGTGGGTGGGCGTCTGCGTGATGAAGAAGTACGTCTCGCGCACGACCTTTTTCCTCATGCTGTTCCTGTTCTATCTGGCGGTGGCCACGGCGATCCAGCTGGCGCTGGGCTTCCCGGTGTCGTCGATTCGCGCCAGTAACAACGAACTGCGCACGGCGGGCGAGGAAGGCTCGAAATCGTTGATTGTGTCGTGGCTCAGCGGCAGCGACTTCGTCTCGCAGGCGCTGGATTCGATGATCATTTTCTTCCGGCTGTCGTTCCCGGTGGAGCTGATTCTGTTGTCCGGTCCGGGCCAGGTGATCTTCGTGTCGTTGATGATCATGACCGCGCTGCTGCTGTTCAAGGTCATTACCTCGACCGATTACAAAGGCGCGCCGATCCAGACCAAACCCAAGGAACTGATCGCGATACCGATGGCGTTTCTGCTGGTGCAGGGTTTGTTCGAACCGGACTTCGGCTCTTTCGCCCGGCACTTTTCGATGGTGGTGCCGGTGTTGTTCGTCGGCCTCGGTTTGATGCTGCGGGCGAACAAACCGGTGCAGGTTGAATCAAGAATTCTGAATTGAGGCAGGTGCTTTATGTCGAGCAAGAAAAAGTCCCTGGAGATCGAAACCCTGCGCGGCCTGGCGTGCCTGCTGCTGGTGCTCTATCACGTCATCGGGCCGTTGGGCGGCGGGTTGAAGATCGACATCGGTTCGCCGTTCCGGGTGATTGCCGATTCGATGGTGTACGTGCGCATGCCGCTGTTCACCTTCATCTCCGGGTACATCTATTCGATCTACAAAATTCGCGGCAATGACTTTTCCGCGTTCTTCAGCGGCAAGGTACGACGCTTGATCGTGCCGCTGTTTTGCGTCGGTGTGCCGTTTTCGGTGCTGCAGGCGGTGGGGCCGGGGGTCAACAAGGACGTCGGCGTGATCGACGCGTTGTTATCGTTCTGGGTGCCGATCAACCACTTCTGGTTCCTGCAGGCGGTGTTCATCATTTTCATGTTCGTCGGGCTGCTGGAGTGGCGCGGGATGCTGCGTTCGGCGACGCGCTTGTATGGCTTGTTCGTGTTTGCGGCGCTGTTGTTTCTGCTGCCGCCGTTCAAGTTCGATGCGTTCGGGATCAATGGCGCGATTTACCTGCTGCCGTTTTTTGTCGCGGGAATGATTGGCCAGGAAAACGTCGACCGGTTGAAGCAGACGTTCAAGGTGATCGGGCCGTTGGTGTTTGTGCTGATCTCGTTGACGTTGCTGTACGTGGCGGCGATTGATCGCGAGTTGATTGTTGATCGTCGTAGTCTGATTGGGCTGACCGTGGGCTGTGTGTCGTGCATCGCATTGCTGTCGAGTGATATGCGCTCGAAAGCGCTGACTTGGCTGGGCGGGTATTCCTATGCGATTTTCCTGTTCCACGTGCTGTTCGCGGCGACCTCGCGCTTTGTGCTGGGACGTTTGGGGGTGAAGGATGAGAGCCTGCTGGTGTTGGGCGGGTTGAGCTTCGGGTTGTTGGGGCCGGTGGTGTTGTCGATGATTTTCAGCCGGTTCAATTTCACCTCGGTGCTGTTCCTTGGCGAACGCGCGCCGAAGAAGAAACCGGTGGTGCCTATCGTCCCGGTGGTGCAGACCCAATCATCTCTGTAGTCAAACAATCCCTGTGGGAGCTGGCTTGCCAGCGATGGCGTTTTGTCAGGCAATGCATCTGTGTCTGACCGGACCCCATCGCTGGCAAGCCAGCTCCCACAGGTTTATCAGGTGTGAATGAATTCAGCGGATGACCACAATCCCTGTGGGAGCGAGCCTGCTCGCGAAGTGGCCCTTACGGGCTGAAGGAGATTTTGCATGTTGGCAGTGGATGACGCGCAACCCGTTGCAGCGTCGGTAGTTGAGGTGGGCGATGCGCGTGAGCGTTTTGCGCAGTGGCGTGAAGGTAAGGCGGGTAAGGTGTTGTCGGTCTCGGTGATTGGCGACAGCTACAGCGCCGGGCAGGATTTCTATCTGAACAAACTGGTGCAGCGCGTGGCCGGGGAGGTCGGTTTTGCCGGGCCCGGGTATGTCGGGTTCAATCACGGCGCAGCGCTGGGCGGTACGCACTTCAAATACACCCGCAGCAGTGAGAAGTATTTTGCCGGTGGCTGGAAAGTTTCCGATCTGGGGCAGGCGAGCCCGGACAGTCGCACGGTGACAGGCCGTCCCGGCGCTTGGTTGCAGGTGGATGCCAGTCCTTCGCCGCGCATCGATACAGCGGTTACCCAGGCGAAATTGCTTTACCTGGGCAATGGCGAACCCAGCGAAATCCGCTATCGCTGGTCACCCGCACAAGACTGGCAGCCCCTTAAAATTGAAGGTTCAGGCGTTCAGGAAGTAGCGCTCACGGGGCTCTCCGCTGCGAAAGACTGGTCCTTCAAACTGGAAGTGGTGAAGGGCGCGCCCACGTTGTTCGGCCTATGGATGAGCAACGATCAGAACGGCGTGCGCGTGTCGAAACTGGCAGCCTCCGGTGCGGCCTCGGCAGACTTTTATCACAAGGATCCGCAGTGGCAGACTCAGTGGAAAGCCGCCGTGTCGAAGATCCCGGCCGATGTGTACCTGATCATGCTCGGTGGCAACGATCAGGGCTTCGGCGTGAAACCTGCGCAGTACTTGCAGAATGTTCAGGGGTTGGTGGGCATGCTGCGCGAGATTCAACCGCAGGCGAGCATCAACCTGATCATGCGTCAGGACACCACGCGCTCCAGCGCTTACCCGATGTCGGCGTATGCGCAGGTGCTGGCGCCTTGGGCGCGTGAGCAGCGTCTGGGGTACACCAATCTGCAATGCGCCTTCGGTCCCGATGTGAAGCGGTATGCCGCTGCAATGATCGGCCCGGACAAGATTCATCCCGTGCCGGCCACGGGCGGCAAGGTCATTGCCGATTACTTCTACGCCTGGATCACCGGCACCCACATACGCTGCAATAACTAGCCTCTGCAGGAGCTGCCGAAGGCTGCGATCTTTTGATCTTGTCTTTTAAAAACAAGATCAAAAGATCGCAGCCTTCGGCAGCTCCTACAGGGGACAGTTCAGGCGTCGGTGAACGTGTCGATCTGATCGAGCAATTCCGTGAGCTTCTTTGGCATCAAGCGCGTATCGCAACGGGTTTCCACGTTGATGATGATCGCCGGGTCGTTGCAGCAAATCCGCACGCGAAAGCGCCAGTCGCCGAAGATCACTTTCAGCCCATCGCCGTCATCGATTTCCAGGGCTTGCTCTGCGTAAATTGCCTTCAAATGCGCGAGCAGGGGGTAGGGGTCGCGCATCGGCCGGCGGATATCTCCCGATGCGGGAAACACACCGATGCGCTCCACCAGCAAAATCGTGCCCAACCAGGATTCGTTGGCGCTGGGCAACGGCTGGTGGCGCGACAACCAACTGATCACCCCGAGGTTGCCCACCTCGCGTTCAATCTCTACGGAATGTTGTGCAATGTTCATGGTGGCCTCGTGGAGTAAGGAGCGGAGCCGTCTCAGCGGCCCTTGAGATAGACGTTTTCGTAGCAGAAGTTGGTCGCCTGCAAGTAACCCTCGGCGTCTCCGCAATCGAAGCGCATGCCTTTGAACTTGTAAGCCAGCACGCAACCGTTCTGCGCCTGTTTCATCAGCGCGTCGGTGATCTGGATTTCGCCGCCCTTGCCCGGTTGGGTGTCGGCGATCAGGTCGAAAATGTCCGGCGTGAGGATGTAGCGACCGATGATCGCCAGGTTCGATGGCGCATCTTGTGGGGCCGGTTTTTCCACCATGTTGTTGACCCGGTAGATACCGTCGGAGATCAGCTCGCCAGCGATGACGCCGTACTTGTGAGTCTGGTCGGCCGGGACTTCCTGGATGGCGACGATCGAGCAGCGGAATTTCTTGTACAGCTGGATCATCTGCGTCAGGACGCCGTCACCTTCCAGGTTCAGGCACAGGTCATCGGCCAGCACCACGGCAAACGGCTCATCGCCGATCAACGGGCGGCCGCTGAGAATCGCGTGGCCCAAGCCCTTCATTTCCACCTGGCGGGTGTAGGAGAAGGTGCAGGTGTCGATCAGCTCGCGGGTGCCGGCGAGGAATTTCTCTTTCTCGGTGCCTCGGATCTGGTGTTCGAGTTCGTAGCTGATGTCGAAATGGTCTTCCAGCGCGCGCTTGCCGCGGCCAGTGACGATGGCCATGTGTTGCAGGCCGGCGTCCCGCGCTTCTTCAACGGCGTATTCGATCAACGGCTTGTTGACGATCGGCAACATTTCTTTGGGCATGGCTTTGGTCGCCGGCAAGAAACGCGTGCCATAGCCGGCAGCGGGGAACAAACATTTACGAATCATAAAAGTATCCTGGACAGTCATGGAACACAGGCAACGAATGCGCGCACTCATTAAGTGCGTGCAAGTTTCAATGGGTATTGAACGACTGCTTTAATACCTGACTCAGGTTGTTAATGGCAATGAACAGTGGTGGTTAAACCTGACAATGTTATGAGATGTCGGCAAGTGCGTTATTAGTTATTTTTAGTCGGTATCTGTTGATAGTGATGAGTGCACTAGCGGTGCTAATAAGTAGCGGCGAATACAGTGTGACTTGCAAAAATATTTTTCGCCAGTCATTGAACTGAATTTGTTTTCTGTTGTTGTCGCCTTGTTTGTGTGGAGTGCAACACACCTTCAGCAATTGAGGCTTGACACGCTATTTGTCACTCATCCAAAGACGGACCTCGCCATGAAGATTCTGGTAACGGGTGGCGCCGGCTATATCGGCTCGCACACCACACTTGCACTGCTTGAAGCAGGTTATGAAGTTGTCGTACTGGATAATCTTTGCAACAGCAGCGAAGCGGCATTGCATGCCGTTGAAACCATCTGCGGCAAGAGTGCCTGGATGATCCGCGGCGATGTCTGCGACCGGGCACTGCTCGACCGGATTTTTCGCGAGCACAGCATCGAGGCGGTGCTGCATTTTGCCGGCCTGAAGGCGGTGGGCGAAAGCGTGCGCAAGCCGCTTGAGTACTACGAGACCAACGTCAGCGGCAGCATCACGCTGTGCCAGGCAATGGCAGCGGCGGGGGTGTTTCGCCTGGTATTCAGTTCATCGGCCACCGTCTATGGCGAGCCTGAGCAAATGCCGATCCGCGAGGATTTCCCCACGGGCACGCCGACCAACCCTTACGGCCAGTCCAAGCTGATTGTCGAAAACGTCTTGCGCGATCTGAGTCAGGCCGAGCCGCGCTGGAGCATCGCCTTGTTGCGTTATTTCAACCCGATCGGCGCCCACGACAGCGGCCACATGGGCGAAGACCCCAACGGTATCCCCAACAATCTGGTGCCTTACATCAGCCAGGTGGCCGTGGGCAGCCTGCAAGAGCTGTCGATCTTCGGCAACGATTACCCCACGGTCGATGGCACCGGTGTGCGCGATTACATCCACGTGGTCGATCTGGCGGACGGCCATTTGAAGGCCTTGCAGTCGATCGCCGGACGCACCGGCATTCACACCTGGAACCTCGGCACTGGCGATGGCTACAGCGTGTTGCAAGTGCTGCACGCCTTCGAGCAGGCGTGTGGCCAACCGGTGCCGTATCGCATGATGCCGCGCCGCTCCGGTGATATCGCCGAGAGCTGGGCCGATGCCTCCAAGGCTGCCAAAGAGCTGGGCTGGAAGGCCACGCGCAGTTTGCAGGATATGGTCACCGACACCTGGCGCTGGCAATCCAGCCATCCCAATGGTTACTTGCGATGATGGCCATTTAGTCCAATGTTATTTTCAGTCAGGTTGTTAGATAACGTCGGGAAATTACACTGGCAATGCCTTTTGCAAGTCCGTAGATATAAACCTGCCGTTCGACTTTTATCAGTTGGGTAAGACTGTGAAAGAACAACGGATCATGTTCGCGCTTTTTGCGGACTTGAACGCTACCACCGCTAACACAGATCGGTTTTTTAACAGATTGAATGTTAGAAAGGAGTTGTTATGAAAAAAGTGATGGCAGTTGCCCTGTTGACGATGTTGAGCAACTGGGCTGCCGCCGCTGAAGCACCGCTTACTGCGGTGACCAATGTAGGTGGCAATGTGGCGGCTTCTCAAGCGCCGGCAGCCAGTACTGCAATGGTCGCCAGTGCAGTCGCGGCGTCTAACAGCGGTGGCAGTGCCAACGGCGGTACCACCGGTACAACGGGTACCACCGGTACAACCGGCACGCATAACTAACAGGAAGTTCTGTTAGTGCAGTACAGGGTCGCCCGACGCAAGTCGGGTGACTTTGTTTTTGGATTCGCCCTTGAATAGCGTAGTGCCATTATGACTCGTAGTGTTTATCTTTTAATGTTGGCAAGTCTCGCTTTGCAAGGTTGCATGTTTTCCCCCGGTCAATACCTCAGCACCGGCAGCATCACGCGCCAGGGCGCCAGTGAAAGCAGCCGCGTCGAACTGATCCCGATCACCCCCAAGCTGATCGCCATGAACCGCGCCACACAAAAGCGTGAGTCGTTACCGGCGGAGCTGTTGGTGACACCTGCCGAGTACCGCATCGGCAACAACGATGTCCTGTACATCACGGTGTGGGATCACCCCGAGCTGACCGCGCCATCGGGCGCGCAACAACAGATCGATGCCAACGGCCGACTGGTGCGCTCCGATGGCACGCTGTACTACCCGTTCATCAAGGAAGTCCAGGCCGCCGGCCGGACGATCCAGCAACTGCGTTCGGACATCGAACAGCGACTGTCGGCATTCATCGCCGAGCCACAAGTGGACGTCGCCGTGTTGCGTTTCGCCAGCCAGAAAGTGGTGGTCACCGGCGCCGTGGCCAAGGCCGGCCCGCAAGCGATTTCCACCAATCCGCTGAGCGTGGTCGAAGCGCTCGGTTCGGCTGGTATCGATACCAACAACGCCGATTTGTCCGGGCTGTTGCTGACGCGCAACGGGCGCACTTATCCGCTGAATCTTGATTCGCTCAATCAACAGGATTCCGAGTTGCAGGGCGTCTACCTCAAGGGTGGCGACCAACTCTATCTGCCGTACAACGACAACAAGCGCATCTACGTAATGGGCGAGGTCAACCAGCCGCGCGCGCTGAGTTTCAAGACCGCGACCATGAACCTCACCGATGTTCTCGGATCGGTTGGTGGCTTGAGCCAGACCACCTCCAACGGCAATGCGGTGTACGTCATTCGTGGCGTGGAAAACCTCGATGTCGAGCCGGCCAAGATTTATCAGCTGGAAGCCGAATCGCCGACCGCCATGGCGCTGGCCTCGCACTTTGAAGTCCGCCCGCAGGACGTGGTGTATGTCGGGCCTGCCAACGTGACTCGCTGGAACCGCCTGATCAGTCAATTGGTGCCGTCGGCATCGATTGTCGGCACGGGCGCTTCCGCTGCGAAGAACTGGAGCGAATACAGTAACAACAGCAAATAAGGTCGCCGACTTTGAACATTCTGAAAGTTGGCCTGTGCCTGATGGCGGCCTCGTTGCTGTGTGGTTGCAACCCGTTGATGAGCGCGTCCTTGAACAACCTCAAGGCCGCAGTCGTCGGCCCGGATGAAGTGGACGTAAGTGCAGCCGAAGTGGCCGGAGTCAATTACCCGCAACTGAAACTGACCACGCCGTCCGGCTCCGGGGTGCTGGCGCTGGTGCGTGAGCGCGAAGACCTGCAGTTCTGGGTCGCGTCCGGCAAACAAGTGCTGTTGCTGCGCAATGGTCTGGCTGTACGCAGTATCGGCCTGGGCCTGGAGGGCGATCTCGACGGCACGCGCCTGGCCGATGACTCGCCGTTCAAACAGGGTCTGCAGCACGTCGCGGACGGCTTCACCACGCGACGCTGGATCGACCTCTACAAGGGCCAGGAAGTCGGGGTGATCGTCAACAGCCGCTTCTCTCGCCGCTCGGAACAGACCCTGCAGATTCTCGACAAGGAATACACCGTGCTGCGTGTCGATGAGCAGATTGACGCCCCGGCCATTGGCCTGAGCGCAACCAATCGTTACTGGGTCGACCCGCGTGACGGTTTCATTTTGCAGAGCGAGCAGCAGCTGACCTCGCAGTTGCGCGTCAAGGTTGTGCAACTGACCCCAGATCGCAGGCACCTGCCGTGATGCGCCTGAAAATGTTATCGGCGGGCCTGATGCTGGTCGCGAGTGTCAGCCAGGCGGCCGTCACCGTGTCGGGCGATGTCGCCAATCCCGGGCCGGTCACCTTGCCACCCGGCGGGCGCTTGCTCGATGTGATCAGCGAAGCAGTACCGAATGCCGAAGGTTACTGGCTGGCGGGCGCTCTGTTGCGCCAGTCGCTGATCGAGGAGCAGACGCGACTCAAGGTCGGCGTGCTGTTTGATCTCGACGTGTTGCAGCGCATGGCGATGCTGTTCGACCGGCCGAGTCGTGCGGCGTTGGCGCAGCGTCTTGCCGCAGAAGTGCGGCAGATGCCGGTCACCGGACGGCAGGTTGCCGACCTTGATCCGGTGGCGCTGGAAGTGGGTTTCGCGCGCAACATTCGTCTCGACGATGGCGATCGTCTGATCTACCCGACGCGGGTTGATGAGGTGCAAGTTCTCGGTGCCGTCGCCGAGCCGTGCCACTTGCCGTATCAGCCGTTACAAGAGGCCCGCGACTACCTGCAAGGCTGTTCGATCCTGAGCGATGCCGAGGCCGATTACCTGTGGCTGATCCAGCCCAACGGCGCCTCGCAGCGTGTCGGCATTGCCCACTGGAATCGCGAGAGCGGGCACTTTCCCGTGGCCGGCAGCAAGATTCTGGTGCCGGTGAAAAATGATGATCTTGATCCGCCTCTACCTGAACTGAATCAGCAGTTGGCCGAATTTATTGCCACGCAGCTGGCCGAGGTGGTTCGTTGAAGTTACGTTTTGCAGCTGTGTTGTTATTGCCTTGTGGACTGGTTCACGCCGAACCGCGCATTACCCAGAATGACTTCGGTGGCACCGGGCTGTTGCAGACGCCAACGGCGCGCATGGCCCCGGCCGGCGAGTTGAGTGTCAATGCCAACCGCACCGAACCGTATAGTCGCTACAGCGTGTCGTTGCAGCCGCTGGACTGGCTCGAAGGCTCGTTTCGCTACACCGCGATCACCAACCGGCCGTACGGCTCGGAGGCCCTGAGCGGTAGTCAAAGCTATAAGGATAAGGCGGTCGACGTCAAAGTCCGGCTGTGGCAGGAAAGCCACTGGCTGCCCGACGTGGCGCTGGGCTTCCGAGATATCGGTGGTACCGGTTTGTTCTCCAGTGAGTTTTTCGTCGCCAACAAGCGCTACGACAATCTCGACTTCAGTGCCGGGATTGCCTGGGGTTATCTGGGTAATCGCGGCGACATCGACAACCCGTTGGGCTATGTCAGTGATCGCTTCGATACCCGGCCCGCGCTCGAAGGCACCGGTGACGTCAACTCGGGTTCGTACTTTCGTGGCCGGCCTTCGTTCTTCGGCGGCGTGAGTTACCAGACGCCTTGGGATCGTCTCAGCCTGAAACTCGAATACGAAGGCAACGATTACAAGCACGAGCCGAAGGACAACATCATCAAGCAGGACTCGCCGATCAACCTCGGTGCGGTGTTCAAAGTGGCGGATTCGGTCGACGTCAGCGCTGCGTGGGAGCGTGGAAATACGGCGATGTTCGGCATTACCTTCCACACCAATTTCGCCACCCGCAAGGCCCCGGCCAAGACCTACGACCCGACACCCGAACCGCTGCCGGCGAAGATGCCGACCACCTCGATGGCGCAGGTCGATTGGGCCAATGTGTCGCAGCGCTTGCAGCAGAATGCCGGCTACAAAGTCGAGCGCATTACTCAGCGTGATTCCGAACTGATCGTCTATGGCGAACAGCAGCGTTACTTCCACTCGCCCAAGGCTGTAGGCCGCGCGAGCCGGATTCTCGACAACAGTGTCAGCGATGACATCGACTGGTTCACCGTGGTCAATAAGCGCTACGACTTGCCTCTGGAAGAAACCAGCGTGCCGCGTCAGACCTTCCGTGAAGTGATCAATAACGAGGAGCCGTTGCAGTCGCTGCACCGCACCACCGAGATCAACCCGGCGATGCCGCACAACGAGAAAACCCTCTACACCGAAGCGCCGCAGCATTTCAGTTATGGCGTGGGGCTGGGCTTCAAGCAGAACGTTGGCGGCCCGGATGGTTTGCTCTATCAGTTCACTGCCGATGCCGATGCCGAGTACCGTTTCAATCGCAACACCTGGTGGAACGGTTTGCTCAGTGCCAACCTGGTGAACAACTTCGACAAATTCAGCTACGACGCGCCGAGCGGTTTGCCGCGTGTGCGCACGGATTTGCGTCAGTACCTGACCACCTCCAATACGACCATGCCGTTGTTTCAGGTGAGCCACGCCGAGCAGTTGGATAAAGACTTGTATGGCATGGTGTATGGCGGGTATCTGGAATCGATGTTTGCCGGTGTGGGCGGGGAGGTGTTGTTCCGTCCGACCGGTGAACGCTGGTCGGTGGGCGCGGACATCAACTGGGTGCGTCAGCGTGATTTCGATCAAGGGTTTGCGCTGCGCGATTACTCGGTGGTGACCGGGCATATCACCGGGTATACGGACCTGCCGTTCGACACATTGGCGGCTGTCAGCGTGGGCCGGTATCTGGCCGGGGATTGGGGCGGCACGCTGGATATCTCGCGAGAGTTTTTCAACGGTGTGCGCTTTGGCGCGTGGGCAACGATCACTACGGCGAGCAGTGCCGAGTATGGCGAGGGTAGTTTCGACAAGGGTCTCTACCTGTCGATTCCGTTCGACGAAATGATGAGCATGTCGACCATGCGCCGCGCCAACCTGGTCTGGGCACCGCTGACCCGTGACGGCGGCGCCCGACTCAGCCGCAGCTTCCAGCTGCACTCGATGACCGACAGCCGGGAAGGGGACATGTTCTACCGTAATTTCGACAAGATCACCGAGTAACCACCATCACCCAAACCTGTAGGAGCAAAGCTTGCTCGCGAAGGCGCCGGCACATCCAACATCAATGTCGCCTGACCCACCGCCATCGCTGGCAAGCCAGCTCACACATTGGCTATTTGTCACGCCAAAAATCCAGAACCCACCCCAAATCCCCTGTAGGAGTGAGCCTGCTCGCGATAGCGTCCGTACAGTCGACATCCCTGTTGCCTGACCCACCGCCATCGCTGGCAAGCCAGCTCCCACAATGTCCAGTGGGTCATCCCACTGACCAGCCCCAGCCCCTTGTAGGAGCAGAGCTTGCTCGCGAAGGCGCCGGCACATCCAACATTGATGTGGCCTGACCCACTGCCATCGCGAGCAGGCTCACTCCTACAGTAGTTATGCGGTGAAGCCAGAATCCACACCACGCCCAAATCCCTGTGAGAGCTGGCTTGCCAGCGATGAGGCCGGCACATCCAACATTGATGTGGCCTGACCCACCGCCATCGCGAGCAGGCTCACTCCTACAGTAGTTATGCGGAGGAACCAAAATCCACACCACGCCAAAATCCCTGTGGGAGCTGGCTTGCCAGCGATGAGGCCGGCGCATCCAGCATCAATGTCGCCTGACCCACCGCCATCGCTGGCAAGCCCAGCTCCCACCGGTTTGTACGTCGAGCCCAAATCCCAGGCACAAAAAAGGGGACTTTCGTCCCCATGCGGTGTGCAGCGTTGAACCTTAGTAAATGTCCTTCGACAACAACGTAAACGGCGTCTTCACCAGGATCTTCAGATCCAGCCACAACGACCAGCTGTTGATGTACTGCAGGTCAATCTCCACACGCTTTTGCATCTTGTCGATCGTGTCCGTTTCACCACGGCAACCGCTGATCTGCGCCAGCCCGGTGATCCCCGGTTTAATCCGGTGACGCGCCATGTAGGCAAGGATTTTTCCCGAGTAGAAATGGTTGTGCGCGACCGCGTGCGGACGTGGCCCCACCAGGGCCATATGCCCTTGCAGCACGTTGAACAGTTGCGGCAATTCGTCCAGCGACGTGCGGCGAATGAAGCGTCCAACGGCAGTAATGCGCGAGTCGTTGCGGCTCGCCTGCTTCACATCGCGGTCGTCGTGCATGCTCATCGAGCGGAATTTCCAGACCTTGATCACCTTGCCGTTCCAGCCATGGCGATCCTGCTTGAACAGCACCGGGCCCGGCGAATTGAGTTTCACCGCCAGAGCGATGATCAACAGGATCGGGCTCAACGCGATGATCGCCAGCAAGGCTACGGTTTTCTCCACCAGGCTTTTGCTCAAAGCCGCCGTCGGGCGACTGGTCAGCGGGCTCTCGTTCAAGTAGATCGCCGGCAGGCCGTCCACGACTTTCACCGAGTGATTGAGCAGGGTCAGGCTGTTCAAATCCGGCACCCAGACCACATCGACATTGGCACCCAGCAAATCGACGTACATCGCTTCGATCTTCGCTGCTTCGCACAGCGGCAGAGTGATATACAAACGGCGGATGTCATGGGCCTCGATCAGTTCCAGCAACTGTTCCTGAGCACCAATAACACGCGGTGCATCGGCGTCCAGCGAAGACACATCGCCATTGCTGACCAAACCGACCAGGGGCAGATTCTCCAGTTGACTGAGCTTCTTCGCCAAGCCCAGCGCCAGCTCGCCTGTCCCGACAATCAGGGTCTTGTGCTCACTTTTACGCGAACGCTGATAGAACTTCGAAAACGCATGCAGCGGCGCATACAGCAGCGCCTGACCGAGGAAGCCGTACACCGCCCAGCTGAGAATCACCTGCCGCGAAAACAGCTCATCGGCCTGGCAGACAAACGCAATGCAAGCCAGCGCCGCCATGGTCATCGACCAACCCATGAACAGCCGACCGAGACCGGTCAGATAGTTATCGCGTTTGCGGTAAACACCGCTAAACGTATAAGCCGGCACCGAGGCCAATACTGCCAGTGTTGCGCACATACGGTAGTAGAACGCGACGGTCCCGGTGTGCTGTTCCGCGAGGATGAACAGCAGCGTTACAACAAAGCCCTGTGCCAGCGCCCATTGGCCCCAAAAGGTCAGTCCCTTGAGGCCCGTGTTTCGATTGATACTAAGAGAAAGTTCCATACGATATCCCCAAAAGACGTCCATTCAGGTTTCAACAGTTGAAAGCCGAGTTGTCAGGCAGACGGATTGTTTTTGTTGTTGTAAGTGTCCGGAGGTAACAACGTCGAGAGGTCGAACTGTCGTCAGTCAATAGACTAAGTTATTGCCTGAAATGGTGTCTGACGAGTTCTAACAAGATGGCACAATGCCAACTTTCTAATAATTAAATAGAACAGTGTTAGAAAAGGTCGTAGAGCAGGGGGTGAATAAATGATGTTGATTTTGTTACTGTTGAAAGGGTCGAGGCAGGGAGTTTGAATCTGATCAGGGAGGGTGTAACCAAACAGAGTGCTCTTGTTGTTTTTGTAATCGCACTTTTTCTGTTTTTGGTGTTCGCAGGTATCGACCGGGGTTACGCGACGATTTCCTGGATCAGGCAATAACCGCGATTGCGCACGGCACGAAACAGCCGCTCACCCTTACTGGCGCTCTTGAATTTGTCCTGCAGGCGACTCAGGCACATTTCCAGGCCGCGATATTGTTCCGGCTCTCGCCCGATGCTCAGGATCAGTTCATCGCGGCTGACAACTCGCTCTTCATGGTTGAGCATTTTCCTGACCAATGCTGTTTCCAGGCCGGTAAGACTGATCTCGACGTCGTCTTTAACCAATGCGCCTTGAACATTGTCGAGGTGCCACGTCTCGCTGCAAGGCATATCACCTTCAACAACGGGTGGCCTGTTGCTGCTATCGCTGGTACTGACCGGAATGCTCTGGAACGGGTTGGCTGATTGTGCGGCCAGCCATTCGGATTCAAGCGTGGCCAATATTCGCTGAGTATCATGTTCGATACTGCGCGCGACGTTCTTTCGACTGACGCTTGGATAGGTGAACTCCATCACCATTGGCGCCGAAGACTGCGAAGCAACGCCTTCAACAAACATCTGCGCCTGGGACGTGCCAAACGAATTGAAACGCTCACTGGACAAGATGCTCTCCAGTTCGCGTTGAGAAGTTGTACTGTGAGTCACGACGACAAAATATTTTCTGGGGAGGGTTGTACTAGTTTCCATGTCTCTCTCCTTAACTGCGTACCAAAATTGGCTAAAAGGTAAATCGGCAGGCGAGCAATGACTTCCTTGGAAGTAATCGACAGGCAGGGTCTGGGCCCGAAAATGGCCCTCGATAAGTTCCACTCGATCTGCTGCTATGTTGTTAAGTTTATTGTTATGGTGTCGCGCTCATTCAATCGCTTTTTTATAGACAGGCTTGAAGTACAACGAGAGCTATATGGTTGCATCAGACGATCCTTCGTTCGTATGCAAAAGGGGGCTGCCCTTGAGTCAGGCAGTCGATATCAGACCCCGCAGCAGGCGATAGCCATAGCCGCGAATGCTCTGAATCGCGTTTGTACCATACATGTCCTTGATTTTTCCACGCAAGCGGCTGATCGATTTCTCCAGCGCGCGAGGGTCGTAGAAATGGGTGTTGAGGCCCATGATGCCAGCGATTTCATCATGGCTCAGAATGTGATTACGGGTCTGCGCAAACGCTTCCAGGATCTTCATCTCGGCAAACGAGATGTCGAGTTTCTGGCCGTTGTCCATCAAACAGATGCGTGTCGGGTCCAGCGTGAGATTGATCTCGCGCTGCCATTCTTCACTGCTGAAGAATTCGGCCAGCAAGTCAGCGCCATCATCGGAAAGGGTATTGAGCTTGATACAAACATCCGCGCCGGCCAGATAGTATTTGATCTTGTTGACGGCGCCGCGACCGGTGATGACCGCGCAAATGATCGGTTTCAAATTATTGGCTCGCAGGTTTTCCACCAACGCGAGGTTTTCCTCAAGAGCCTGCGGGCTATCGATGACGAGGAAGATGGCACGATATGATCTGCAATATTCATTTTGCTGATATGAACTAAGGTAGTCGTTGACCTCTAGTGGCATATCGGTGCGCACATGCTGGGCTACCAGCGCTCTAAAATGTTCAGCCACGCCACGGGTGCGACCCAGAGTGAGAACTCCGGGTTCGGCATTTGTGGGGCGCGGGCTTCTAGGCGCTAAGTTCCCTGAGAGCATCATGCATTGACTCGAATTAGTGCTGACATCGGGATGTTAAAGCACCGGTTCTCATCTGTGACTGACAATTGGTAACATTTACGCGGATTTTAGACGTGTCTCCCGAGTTTTCTAACAATAAATAAGCTTTTCAAGCTTTTAGTTGATTTTCTCGGGGTGGTGAACTAGTGCTTAGATGGTGGCGATATGCAATGGTGCCACTATTTTGAGTCTATTGCGATGGCTTTGTCTATGTCCTTTTGCCATTGTATGGCCATCTCTGAATAATGTGATATTGATCACACTTTGTCGGCGGGGCAAGTTTTTTTCTATCTGAAGCCTAAATATTTTCCGTTTAGTTCGTCGGCCGACGATTACTAACATGGCTTGAGTGTGGCAATTCATAAGAACTATTCTTCAAGATCAACAGATCGCAGCCTGCGGCAGCTCCTACATTTGCAATACGTTCCCCTGTAGGAGCTGGCGAAGGCTGCGATCTGTTGATCTCCAACTAAACCAATTGTGTAACTTCAGATACTCAACCCCTGAGTGTTATTAGCCGGTCGCTCATCCAGAGCGCTCTGACGGAGGATTAATGGATTTCTGGACCCTTTTCCAGGTGTTGATATTAGGCGCAGTAGAAGGCCTGACCGAGTTCCTGCCGATCTCCAGTACTGGCCACCAGATCATCGTCGCCGACTTGCTCGAATTCGGCGGCGAACGCGCCATGGCGTTCAACATCATTATTCAACTGGGTGCCATTCTTGCCGTCGTCTGGGAGTTCCGCCCGAAGATCATCAACATCGTCAAAGGCCTGCCCACCGAGCGCAATGCGCAGCGCTTCACCCTCAACTTGCTGATCGCCTTTCTGCCCGCCGTAGTCTTGGGCGTGCTGTTCGCGGACGCCATCCACGAATACCTGTTTAACCCGATCACCGTCGCCGTAGCCTTGGTGGTTGGCGGCATCATCATGCTGTGGGCCGAACAGCGCAATCATGTGATCAGCGTCGATCACGTCGACGACATGCGCTGGTCTGACGCGCTGAAGATCGGTTTCGTACAATGCCTGGCGATGATTCCTGGCACCTCGCGCTCCGGTTCGACCATCATTGGCGGCTTGCTCTTCGGTCTGTCGCGCAAGGCCGCCACCGAGTTCTCGTTCTTTCTCGCCATGCCAACCATGGTCGGCGCCGCAGTGTATTCCGGCTACAAATACCGCGACCTGTTCCAGCCGAACGACCTGCCAGTCTTCGCCCTCGGCTTCGTTACGGCGTTCATCTTCGCGATGATTGCCGTGCGCGGTTTGCTCAAGTTTATTGCCAACCACAGCTACGCCGCGTTCGCCTGGTATCGGATCGCGTTCGGCTTGCTGATTCTGGCGACGTGGGTGTTTGGTTGGGTCAACTGGACAGCAGCGGCGGCCGCCTGATCACTGAGCGCTGATCAACGCCGCAACGGCGAGATCGTTTAACGCCGAATCCGGCGACTCCTGGCGATAGCGCTGCAAGGCCGACGTGAAATACGCGGCCTGCAGCATGCCGTCGCTGGCCAGATAAAGCCGCGCGTCTTCCTGCTCCTCGGCGGAGTAAACACGTTTAAAGCTTTCAGTGGTGTTGTTGGTGGCAGAGAAGGGCGTCAGCAACAGCACCATGATCGACAGGCCGGAAAACTGCGTCACCTCCCACGGCGTCTCGGTGCGGCCCATACAAAAGCCATCGCAGTGCGCATAAGCATTGGAGGTAACACTAAACAAAGCGAGAAAGGTGTAACGCTTGAAACCGGAAAAGTTAAACGCGGGCATACCCAAAAGACATCCTGTCTGCAAAACAAAACTCCGGGCAACGCTCATGCGTCACCCGCACACTCAAAACTTCAATCAACGGCCTTCAAGCAACGCCGCCGCCTGATCCAGCAACGCCAGCGGATCCTTGGCCTTGTGAATATCCACCGACAACAACTGACGAAATTTCCGCGCCCCCGGGAACCCCGTGCCCAGGCCCAGCACATGCCGGGTGATGTGATGCATCGCGCCACCGGCCTGCAAATGCTCGGCTATATAAGGACGCAACTGCGCCAACGCCTCAGCCCGGCTGATCACCGGCGCCGAACTGCCGAACAACTGCTGATCCACCTCCGCCAGCACATACGGATTGTGATAAGCCTCACGCCCCAACATCACCCCGTCGAAAGTCTGCAAATGCTCATGGCAGGCTTCCATCGTCTTGATCCCGCCATTCAGCACAATCTCCAACGCCGGAAAATCCACCTTCAGCTGCGCCGCCACGTCATAGCGCAACGGCGGAATGTCACGATTCTCCTTCGGCGACAACCCCTCCAGAATCGCAATCCGCGCATGCACGGTGAAACTGGTGCACCCGGCATCGCGGACTGTGCCGACGAAATCACACAGCTCCGCGTAACTGTCCCGGCCGTTGATGCCGATGCGATGCTTCACCGTCACCGGAATCGACACCGCGTCTTGCATCGCCTTGACACAATCCGCCACCAGTTGCGGGTGCCCCATCAGGCACGCGCCGATCATGTTGTTTTGCACACGATCACTTGGGCAGCCGACGTTCAGGTTTACCTCGTCGTAGCCGTGTTCCTGAGCCATGCGCGCGCAGGCGGCCAGATCCAACGGAACGCTACCGCCCAACTGCAGCGCGAGAGGGTGCTCGGCTTCGTTGTGACGGAGGAAGCGTTCGTGATCGCCGTTGAGCAGCGCGCCGGTGGTGACCATTTCGGTGTAGAGCAGGGCGTTCTTCGACAGGAGGCGTAGGAAGAAGCGGCAATGGCGGTCAGTCCAATCCATCATCGGGGCGACGGAGAAGCGGCGGGATAGTGGGGCGGGTTGTAGAGGCATTAGGAGAATCTGGATCAGAGGGGCGAAGGTGGGGGAGTTTATCAGGATCGGTAGGGAGAGGCTTGAGTGACTCGAGATAGGAGTACTTCTGATGACCACGAATGGATGAATGGTGGGATATACATTAGCTCCCTGTTCTATTGCGCCTTGCGCCGTCATTGCGAAAAAGTAAGGGGCCGAAGTGAAAGCAAAAATCCTATAGGTTTTGCAAATCTTGAGTGCATGCTGTTTAGCATTCACGGCTTGGCGAAGATGGTTTTTGCTTGGCGAAGATTGTTTTTTTCACTATGCTCGGCATCGGATATTGATATTACCTTTGTTCGAATACAAAAAAGGCATGGATGGCAATGGCAGAATTAGCTTCGCAACAGACTCCGATCCAATCTGTTTATACATGGTATCGAGAAGATAAGTTGTACGTGAATAGACGCTATCAACGAAAATTAGTATGGACGTTAGAGGAAAAACAGAAGCTTGTAGAATCCATTCTGAAAAAATATCCAATCCCAGCAATTTTGATAGCAGAAAGGGAAGAAGAAGCAGGAACTTACGAGATCATTGACGGATTGCAGCGCCTGCACGCTATCGTTTCGTTTATTGAGACCTCATTTCCCACGCTTGAGGGAGAACTTTTTGATCTAAACTTCTTTCCTACCGCTCTTGCATATTCAGTAGATGGTAATTTTTCTGCCGAAACTGCTGATGAATATATTACGCAGAAACAGGTCAGCACACTACTCGATTACCCCTTGGCTTTATCGGTAATGCGTCAAGCTACAGATGCTGAAATTAATGATGTTTTTGATCGTATCAACACTTATGGACACCGACTAAGTGACCAAGAGCGAAGACAAGCAGGGGTGCAAAACGATTTTTCGAACATGGTACGTTTGATTGCATGTACTTTAAGAGGGGATGAGTCTTCTGATACGTTAGTGTTACGTGCAATGCCGGCTATTAGTATTGACTTACCGAAAACTAAGCATGGTTATGAAATTCAGGCTGATGAAGTGTTTTGGGTGAATCAAGGGATTTTGAAGTCGACAGATCTTCGAGATAGCATGGATGAACAATGTATCGCAGACATTGCTGCTTGCATAGTCGGGCCTGATCTGATCGAAAGATCCAAAGATTCTCTAGATAAAATATATAATTTTGAGACTGCTGAAAGCAATCAAATAATGAATGCGATGGAAGTTTATGGGGCAGACCGTTTTGCGAAAGAATTCAAACATTGCGCGGACGAAATATTGAAAGTGTGTCACGTTGCCCCGGCTAACAAGTTGAGAAATATTGTATTTAAAACAAAGACGACTAACGCGTTTCCGTCATTTTTTGCCGTAATTATGATAGCTTTTCATGAGTTGATTTTTAAAGAGAAAAAAAGGATTTCTGACTACGCCGGAATAAGGAAGATCATAACCAATTTGAACGAGCGCGTTGAGACTAGTAAAAAATCAACGTCGCCTCAAGAGCGAAGAATTAACGTTAATACTATTAAAATGTTGATTGATAATTTCTTTGTGGCTGCTGGCGAGTTTGAGCCGATTTATGGCGATCATGCTACTGCTGATATTGACGCTCTTATCAAGCGCTCGGAAATTGAGCTTCCAAATTATGAGTTGAAACAAGGGATGCTCTCGCTCGGTACAGAACGGAAGGTTGATAAGAATCTGATTGCCAAAGTTCTAAAAACAATCTGTGCTATCGCAAATAATGGCCCGAAGCAAATGGGGAAACTAATTCTTGGTGTCACTGACAAGAAGGCTGATGCGGACAAGGTTGCGCGTTTGGATAGCATTGTTCCAACTAAAGTAGGGCATCGTTTCGTCGTAGGGATAGCCCGAGAAGCCAAACAACTCGAAATTAGCGTTGAGGAATATTATTCGCGGTGGAAACGTTCAATTGCTGAGTCAAAGCTTTCTGATTCGCTAAAAATGTCGGTTTTATCTAGTATGGACTATAATTCATACTTTGGGCTTGGCGTAATTGTGATCACCATAAAACCTCAGCAAGATATTTCTTATTTTGGTGGGGAGGTTTATTGGCGCGATGGTGACGAAACTAAAAAGGCAGAGGATGCAAAGCAAGTTGCGACAATAGCCAAGCGTTTCTAACGGTTGTTTATTTGAAAGGCCCGATAAGCGGGCCTTTTTTTATTTTTTGACCTAGAGCGTGAAAAGATAAATCCCCTATTGTTCTGTGTGTCTCCATTTCTCATGACTGTCCATTCTCCACAATAAAAGGTATCTGCACATGCAGCATCTTCTCCACGACTCCATTTCGGTCTACTCAAAAATTCGAGATGAATTCGCACGTTCTATTGAAAACTGCCGGGAGATCGACCCAGAATACGCCAGATTTACTGGAGCTCAAATGCACTATTATGCATCTAGATGCCAGTCAGTAAATATACTGCTTCAACGATATATGCTTTGGGATAGCGATATTGTGATGCGATCGGCTCTCGAGTGTGCCACACGCTTCTTGTTTGTTAGTATTGCTTTGCAGCCGGAGCGTGGTGAAAGAATTACGGAGTGCACGGTGTTTTTAAAGGAAATTGAGGATATTCAGCGCGCCGAAAAAGCTAGGGCTGCTGGTAGAAACTCTATTGATGCTGATTCGGCGATGTTATTCAATGGAGCGGTTTTGGATGCAGATAGGGAGGCAGAACTTCGCTCTAGATGGCCAAAATCAAAGCGACAACTACTGAATCAGAAATGGTCATTTTCCCAGATGGTTAGGGTTCTCGAGAAGGTAAAGGAACCAACACTTGACCTGACCAGTTATGATTCATTGTTACACAGTTATGGTATCAGTAGTCATCTAATTCATGCGGATCAAACTGCCATGGATTTCATGTACGATAGAGTCACTCGGGAGCCAGAAGAAAGGTGTTTGATGGAGCGAGCTCACTTCGCTCGGCTTGCCGTTCAGCAAACTACTCTGCTTTTTCTTTGTTGGCGTGCGTTAGAGCACGCGACTGGAGGTAGAAAGGTAGAGAGGGCGCTGGCTGATGATTTGTTTTCACTTTATGAAAAACATGACAAATACCAACACGAATTTGCGCAATCCCAAAAGCATCGCTACGAAACTAGCAACCCAAACTAACTTGCAAAAGCTCTCCTACTGTAATGGGTGGGCTTACCTTTTTATTGGCCTTGCGTCAATTTTTTAGCCTTTGTATCGACAATATAGTTTTCAACGTCGGGTATCCTTTTTCATTTAAACGACTAAATCGCTGGTGTTTAATGTGGACTATTTGAGGGCGCTTAGCCCTACAACACCTTGCGCCACTCCCTACACGTAAGACAGAATCTGCCGGCTTGTGCGTCTAGCCCGCAGGTTCTATCGTCCCCACATCACTGAAAACCAGTGGTCGGGTTTGGTAGCCCGATTCGTGTCTAGATGCATTGCATCACCTGATTCAGTCGCTTTCCCGCGACTCGAAATTCATGGTGGTCATGCGTGGGGCTCATTCGTGGGCGCCGGGTTCTAGTGCGACCGGTCTACCAACCCGCGTATGGCCGCCACCCATCGTTTGGTAGCGTGGGTGATGGCTCCTTTTAGTAATCGCGCTAGAGGCTCCATTTATGTTCAAAGTAACGCCAAACCCACCAGAAACCGACCCCACATCCCCCTACGAATCCCTCGACTCCAGAAAACTCCACGAAGCCGCCGAGCGCGCCCTCGATCACTATCTCCTCCCGCCCGGCCACATCATGGCCAGCACCAACGAACCCGAGCGCATGTACCTCGCCAATCCGAAGTACGACACCGAATCCCTCTTGGCCAACGCCAGTGAAACCCTCGGTTCAGCCTCGGAAATGCTCATCAACTTCGCCGCAGCGCTAGATTCCTCGCAGCGCAAAACCGCGCTGGGCATTGCGCAGGTGGTGATGTTGGGGGAGTTGGCGGTGAATCAGGCGTTGGATAACGTTGAGGTGAAGGCGTAAATCCTGTCCCACCCTGGCAAGCGGTTCGACTGCCGCCTCGGTGGGGCTGGTTATTTTGGGTAGTGCCTGGAGATTTCTTGCCATATGTATTTGTATCGAAATTCCAGCCAGCGAATCAGCAGTTTGTCTAGCTGACGTCTGAAGCGGCTACTTTCTCGGGCTTTCAATGTTTCTGCTATGTCAGCCTGCAATTGCTGCAGATTGAACGCGGACCAGATCATCGGAATGACGGTTTCAAGATTGGTGTGACACACCGGTGCGACTTCTTCATAGAGGATTCGCCTGATCTCTTGCGGATCGTAATCCTGGGTTTGGCGTGCGATGAATGCGTAGTTGACCTCATTGTCGACAAACGCGTCAGACAGCGACCAGTGGACATCGGCGCGCTCTTTGTCTGTTGCTGAAGCCCAGTCGCGCTTGGCGCGGGTGGTGGACGTGAGGGCTGGATTTTCCATGTTTGACTCCCTGTCTCAATGAGCGCGAGCGTATCAAGCCTGATCGAGCCACACCCCAAAAAAACAATCCTATACTCGGGCGATGAAAACCAACCGTCAGGATGACGTACCAGCGAGGACTAATGTCGAACGTAACCGCTATTCCGGCAAGTCGTGGTCAATTCTCCAAAACACTGCGTCTAGTTCTGTGGCTTTTAATACTGTTGCTTGTGGCAACCTTGGCTTTCTTCGCGTGGCAAAGTTTCTACCCGGTACAGGCTGCCGGCCAATGGAGCTATCGCGTTATCCACGGTGATGTGCCGAAAGCAGCCGCTCTGGTGGTGATGGACGGCGGCGGGCTGATGGTCAGTCAGGAGCTTCGCGACGGTCGCGGCAGTATTGTGCGGATTGCCGGCGACGGTCAGCGCGAGAGTGTCGTCAGCGGTTTATCCAAACCGGACGGGATGATTTCTGCTCGGGGTGGCTGGGTCTTCAGTCAGGAGGAGGGCGCTGCTGCCGTTAATTTCCTACTGCAGGGTAAGGTCACCGAGTTGTTTCACGGCTCCAACGTTCAGGGTCTGTGGAACGAAGGCGATCACCTCTATGCGATTGAAGATCGTCATGCCAATGGACGTTTGTTTCGCTATACGTGGAGCGACCAATCCCTAGTCGTTCTGCGTGACGGGCTTGATGAGGCCGAGTCGATCATCCGCTGCACAGACGGTCGCATGCTCTACACGGAAAAAGACAAAGGCGTGGTGCGCCATTTGAGCGAGGACGGCAGCGATCCCATCGTTTTCGCCAATCTGAATCAGCCGACTTTCCTGATGTGCGATCAGCGCGGGCTCTGGATCTCGGAAGATTCGACCCATCGTGCGCGCCTGCTGCTGATCGGCAATGACGGGGTTCAGCGAACCATACTGTCCTTTCTCAAAGCGCCGCAGTCGATCGTCGCCAGTGGCCGAGGGACTTATCTGTTGGCCGAGGGCGGGCGAAATCGGGTGTTGGAGCTGACTCCTCCCTCTGATCAGGCTCGTTAAAAGACTCAAAAGCCGTCACCCAAAAGTGACGGCTTTCACTTGCAGCTCTAGCCAAACTGCCCCGCCGACTCAACCGCAGATTTAGGCTTCCTCAACCGCGTCAACTGATAAGCAATCGCCAACCAAACAAACCACCCCGGCATCACCATCAACGCAATCCGCGTATCAGGCCGCAACGCCAGCAACCCCAGCACAAACCCCAAAAACGCCAACGAGAACCAAGCCATTGGTACACCGCCCGGCATCTTGTAAGCGGACTTCGCATGCAGATCCGGACGTTTTTTCCGGTAGGCGATGTAAGACGCAAGGATGGTCGACCAGGTGAAGATCACCAGAATCGCCGACACGGTGGAGACGATGGTGAACGCGGTCATGACTTCCGGCACGATGAACAGCACCAGCACACCGACCAGCATCAACAGCGTGGTGAACGCCAGGCTCAGTAGCGGCACGCTGTTGTTCGACAGTCGGCGGAATATGCCGGGCGCGTTGTCTTGGTTGGCCAGTCCGAACAGCATGCGGCTCGATGAGAACACGCCGCTGTTGGCCGATGAGGCCGCTGAGGTCAGGACGACGAAGTTGACGATGCCGGCTGCTGCTGGGAAACCGGCAACAAGGAACAGTTCGACAAACGGGCTCTTGACGGGGGAGACCTGTTGCCACGAGGTCACTGCAATAATGCAGGTCAGCGCCAGGACGTAGAACAGGATGATCCGCAGCGGAATCGAGTTGATCGCTTTGGGCAGGGTCTTCTCCGGCGAGCGGGTTTCGGCGGCGGCGGTGCCGATCAGTTCGGTGCCGGCGAAGGAGAAAATCGCCATTTGAAATCCGGCGAAGAAGCCGAACAAGCCGTTGGGGAACGCCGCCTGTTTGTCCACCAGGTGACTCAGGGACGCGGTGACGCCACTGGGCGAGACGAAGGAGCTGGCGATCAGCACGGTGCTGACGCCGATCAGGGTTACGACGGCAATGATCTTGATGATCGCGAACCAGAATTCCACTTCACCGAACAACCTGACTGTCAGCACGTTGAGGGCGAACAGCGTCGCCAGCATGCCGACGGCGGGTATCCACGCCGGTACGTCGGGGAACCAGTACTGGAAGAATCCGCCGACCACGACGGCGTCGCCGATCACCGCGACGCTCCAGCTCAGCCAGTACGACCAGCCGAGGAAGAATGCTGCGCGCGGGCCGAGGTAGGCACCGGCGAAGTCGGCAAAGGTTTTGAAGTTGAGGTTGGACAGGAGCATTTCGCCCATGGCGCGCATGACGAAAAACACGAACAGGCCGATGATCATGTAGATGAGGATGATCGACGTCCCGGAGAGGGCGATGATCTTCCCGGAGCCCATGAACAGGCCGGTACCGATGGCACCGCCCATGGCCATTAACTGGATGTGACGATTGCTGAGCGTACGCTGCAGCGCGGGCTGTTCAAGCAGCCCGGAAGGGGTCGATTTCATTGCAAAACCTCTTGATTTTATGTTTTTGAGTTTTGGCAGAAAGTAGGTGTCGAGCGTTCTTGTTAGAAAGGCAGCGGCTAATCACAGCGATGCCTGGAAGATGAATGGCCGCCTCGTAAAAAGGGCGGCGATTAGCGATCAATTGACGGTGCGCAGACGCGAGGTTTTGGCCGGTTGCGGATCGAGCAATTGGAAGAGGTTTTTGATGTTCGCTGGCGTCGGCACCAGGTGGATGCGCTGACCGATTTGCTGTGCATGAGCCAGGTCTTTCAGATAGCGCAGTGAGGAAAAGTCCTCGAGGGCAAAGCCCACCGAATCGAACACGGTCACCTGCGCATCGTTTTCGCGTCCGGCCACTTCGCCCAGCACAATCCGGAAAAACTCGATCACCGGGGAATCGGCTTCCAGTTGCTGAATGTCGCCTTCAATGCGCGTTTGCGGCTCGAACTCGACGATGACCCGGGCGTTGCGCAGGATCTCGGCGTGCAGCTCGGTTTTACCCGGGCAGTCACCGCCGACCGCGTTGATGTGCATGCCGGGCTCGATCATCTCCGGCGTCAGAATCGTTGCGTAGGCTTTGTCAGCAGTGACCGTGGTGACGATGTCCGCGCCTTTGACAGCGTCCTTCACCGAGCTGGCCAGAATCACTTCGATGTCCGGGAACGCCGCGAGGTTGTGCTTCAACTTCAGGCAAGCGTCGCGATCAATATCGAAGATACGGATTTCGCTGATACCCAACATTTCATGAAAGGCCAGTGCCTGGAATTCACTTTGGGCGCCGTTGCCGATCAGGGCCATCGAGGTCGCACCCGGGCGAGCCAGCGATTGCGCCACCAGCGCGGAGGTTGCGGCGGTGCGTACGGCGGTAGTCAAGGTCAGTTCGCTGAGCAGGGTCGGATAGCCACTCTGCACATCGGCCAGCAGACCGAAAGCCATGACCGTGAGCAAATTCTGCTGGCCGTTGTTCGGGTGGCCGTTGACGTATTTGAATGAGTACTGCTGGCCGTCGTCGGTGGGCATCAGCTCGATCACGCCTTCTGCCGAGTGATTGGCCGTGCGCGGCGATTTATCAAACTGCGCCCAGCGTGCGTAATCCGCTTCGATGTAGCCGGCCATTTCGCGGATGGCGCGGCGGATACCGACTTGGGTGAACAGGCGTGCAGCGTCATCGACATCAATAAAAAGCGTCATGTTCTTATTCTCCGATCCAGTCATTGAAAGGTTGTAGAGCGCGGGCTGGCTCAGCTGCGTTTGCTCTCGAAACCGTGCAGCACGTTGACGGCATTGATGCCGATTTCATCGACCATGTAGCCGCCCTCCATGACGAACAGGGTCGGGCAGCCGACGCTGGCGATCAGTTCACCAATGCCGATGAAGTCATCGCTTTCCAGCAGGAAGTGACTGATGGGGTCGTCCTTGAACGTGTCGACACCGAGGGAAATCACCAGCACTTCAGGCGCGAATTGCTGGAGCTTTTTGCAGGCGTGGAGCAGGGCGTTGCGGTAGCTCTCCCAGGTAGTGTTTTTCGGCAGTGGATAGTTGAGGTTGTACCCCTCGCCGACACCCGCGCCGACTTCGTGGCTGTAGCCCGAGAAGTACGGATAGGACACCGCCGGTTCGCCGTGCAACGAGACGAACATGACGTCGCTGCGCTGGTAAAAAATGTTCTGCGTGCCGTTGCCGTGGTGGAAGTCGACGTCGAGCACCGCGACACGTTTGGCGCCTTGGGTGATGGCTTGTTGTGCGGCAATGGCGGCGTTGTTGAGGTAGCAATAACCGCCCATGTATTCGCGCGCGGCGTGATGGCCGGGCGGACGGCACAGGGCGAAGGCGCTGTCGTGGCCTTCATCGAGCAGGGCCAGGCCGGTGAGAGCGATGTCGGCGCTGGTTTTCACCGCCTGCCAGGTCGTCGCGGTGATCGGCGAACCGGCATCCATCGCGTAGAAGCCCAGCTTGCCGTCAATGAACGTCGGCACCTCTTCGCCGGCCAGATCGCGCACCGGCCACACCAGTGGCAAGGCGTCGTGTGTGCGACCGGTTGCGCTCCATTCGCTCCAGGCATTTTCGAGAAAACTGACGTAGCGCTCGCTGTGCGCGTTGACGTAGCACGAGCGGTCAAATGCGCGGGGCTCGACGATCTGTCCGAGGCCGACCTGTTTGACGCGGTTGTGCACGGTGTCGGCGCGACTCGGTTGTTCGAACGACGGTTTGAGCACGCCGTCTTTCAATTCGGTGCCGTGGTGCAAACGGTGGGAATCACTGAAAACTGTAAACATTCTGCGCATCCGTTATTGTTAGCCAGTGCAAATATTCTGTTCCGGCTGGGCTGCGCTTTCTTTGCTTTGTGTTCGTGGTTTAGTGGATTAATCGGGCGTTTTTAATCAGGAATGGCGTCATGCAGAAAAAAATATCCAAGCGCATCAGCCTCGATGAGACCGACCTGGCGATTCTCGAGTTGTTGCAGGAGGACGCCAGTATTTCCAACGCTGAACTCAGCGAGCGGCTGTCGTTGAGCCTTACGCCCTGCTGGCGGCGGCGCAAGCGCATGGAGGAGGCCGGGGTCATCAAGGGCTATCAGGCCAATCTTGATCGGCGGATGCTCGGGCTGGATATCATGGCGTTCGTGCACATTCGTTTTTCCACCCATGCCGACCACGCACCGGACGCTTTCGAGGCGGTGATTGCGCAATTGCCCCAAGTGTTGGCCTGTCACAAGATCACTGGCGATGCCGATTATGTGTTGCAGGTGTTGGCGGAGGATCTCGATAGCTACAGCGACTTCATCGAGCAGGTGCTCAGGCGTCAGGTGGGGATTGCCTCCATTCAGTCCAGCCTGGCATTGCGCGAGGTCAAGACCGGTAGCCGTTTTGCGATACCCAAACCGGGAAAGGAATGAGCGGGCAGGGAGGCAATCATCTCTCTCGTTTCAAAGCGTTGTATGTCGCTGCGCTGATGCCCCGTTGCCACGGAGGGCTGTATTAACGCCAGCCTTCGCAGTGAGCGGTGATGTCGTCCCAGACTTCCCGATAGCTATACCGCAGCCAGGCGGCGTGCATCTTGTGAAGTTGTCGCCGAATCCAGCTGTTCTGGTTTGCGCGCAACATTTGCTCGATGTCTTGGTTCAACGCGTCAGGGTCGAAACCTGTCCAGTTTGGTGGCAGTACGCATTCTAGATTCCCGGCGCAGATGACGGCGACTTCCGCGTACAAAATGTCTTTGATCTGCTCCGGGTCGTAGCCCTCGACTTTGCTGGCGATGTAGGGGAAGTCCACGCCGGTGTGGACAAAGATCCAGGACAAGGTTGCTCTGAGTTCGTAAAGTTCGGCAGGACTCAGTTCACGTTTCAATAGTGCAGGCCTCCCGGCTTCAAACGGCATTTAACCTTTCGATTACAGGCGCCAGGGCAGGGCGCTTGTTCTGCCATTCTTCTTTAGTGATGCCCAACAAAACCACATCAACCCGCACCCCATCCTTCACAACGTTCTGCCGACGAACGCCTTCAATCTCAAACCCGAACTTCTGGTGCATCTTTACCACCGCCGAGTTCATCGCCAGCACTTCGCAGTTCAGCTTGTCCAGCCCGGCGACATTGAACGCGTAATCGAGCATCCAGAACTCGACCAGACTGCCCAGCCCCTTACCCTGCAACGCAATATCCAGATAAAACGCCCAGTCCGCCGTCTTCTGCAAAGCGTTGATCGCGTTTAGAGAAACCACGCCAAGCGCTTGCTCATCCTTGACCACCACAAACACTTGCTGACGTGGGTTGCCCTGCAAAGAGGTCAGCCATTTGGCATGTTCCTGCTCACTGATTTCATGCGACGTGTACATGTATTTGCGCACGTCCGGCTGATTGCGCAAGGTACGGACGTGTGCCTGGACAGTGGGGCTGGCGTCGGTGAGCGGAAGGAAATGCATGGGGCTGTCCTTGTCTCGCGAGCGTTTGCAGCTGAACCCGCGCTGTCGATCGGTGAAGTTTCATGTTGCCGTTTGTGGCGGGGGCCTAGGATGCTGGCATCACGTCGAGTTGTCTTGCTTTTTCATCCCGAGGGGAGCCGTGCCATGAGCGCCAATGTCGTCAAAGTGCTGTTGATTGCTGCTGCTGTGTCGGTATTGAGTGCATGTTCGGGGACGGGCGGGTTGACGACCACGAGTTGTATTTCGGCGGATTGTCAGTCGCCAGAGGGGCGCAGTAATGCGACGACGTTGAAGTTTGGCGGGAACAGTATTGGCAGTAGCCTCAACCAATACAGTTCCGGGATGTTGCATGACGATTGATTAGCGACGCGTAACTTGTGGTGAGGGGATTTATCCCCGATGGGTCGCGCAGCGGCCCCCGCTTCTAATGTCAAAAAGTCGGGACTGCTGCGCAGTCCATCGGGGATGAATCCCCTCACCACAGGTTTCGTGGGGAGCTACAGGGTTATTGGGCGGCAGGTACGGCAATCCATTCGCCCAGGGTTTGCTGGTATTTGCCGGTGGCTTTGCTCAAGTGCAGCCACTGGTCGACGTATAGTTTCCAGCTAATGTCATCGCGCGGCAGCAGGTAAGCCTTCTCCCCATACTGCATGTACTGATGCGGATTCACCGCGCACAACCCCGGTTTCAATTTCTGCTGATACAGCGCTTCCGAGGCGTCGGTGATCATCACGTCGGCCTTGTTGTCGAGCAGTTGCTGGAAGATCGTCACGTTGTCGTGCAGGGCCAGTTGCGCCTTGGGCAGGAAGGCGTGGACGAAGGCTTCGTTGGTGCCGCCGGCGGGTTCGACCAGGCGCACGTTTGGCTGGTTGATCTGCTCGACCGTCTGGTACTTGGATTGATCGGCGCAGCGCACCAGCGGGATCTTGCCGTCGGTGTCGAGGGTGTTGCTGAAGTAGGCTTTTTTCTGCCGTTCCAGGGTCACCGAAATACCACCCATGCCGATGTCGCATTGACCGGCCTGCATGTCCGGCATCAGGGATTTCCAGGTGGTTTGCACCCATTGCACCTTGACGCCGAGGCTGTCGGCCAGTGAGCGCGCCATGGCGATGTCGATACCTTCGAAATCGCCGTCGTCGCGTTTGAAGGTGTAGGGCTTGTAGTCGCCGGTGGTGCAGACGCGCAGCTGGCCTTGTTGCTGGATGCTGTCGAGGTGCGAAGGGCTCGGCTCGGCGTGAGCGCCGGTGGCCAATGTCAGCGCCGCGCAGAAGATCATCGTGTTTTTTCGAGTTGTCATTGAGATCGGGCTTCCGGGAAGGACGGTGGCCCAGTGTAGTGAAAGGCTTTCGTCAGTGTCATCCAGCCCGCACAAGGCGATCTGCCAGATCCCGCGCCTGTTGTGAGGCGACAAGCCGCGAGTCGCGGTCCATGTCGTCGCCGAGAATGGTCTTCTCGACGATCACTTCGTGGATGTCGGTGATGCCGATAAAGTCCAGCCAGGCTTCCACGTAAGGTTTCTGAAAGTCGAAACGTTCGGCCGGCGTCGTCGATTGCGCGGAAAAATCCAGGCCGCGGGCATAGGCGACCACGGCTGTTTTGCCTTGCAGCAAACCTTGCGGACCCCGCTCGGGATCGAAGCTGAAGAGGATGTCTTTCTGCGACACCAGGTCGATGAAGTGCTTGAGCTTGTACGGAATGCTGTAATTCCACAGCGGCACCGACAACACCAGAATGTCGGCGCGGTGTAGGCAGGCGGCGAGCGCTTCGAGTTCCTCCCAGGCTGATTGCTGGGTCGGCGTCCGGGGTATGCCGGCGAGGCCGGCGTATTTGGCGCTCATGGCTTCTTCGCCAAACTCCGGTAGTGGCACGCTCCACAGGTCCAGCGTTTCGATGTGCGTTTGCGGGTGATGTTGCTGATGGCGCTCGATAAAGCTGTGGGCCACTTCCAGCGAAGCGGAACGTTGTTTGCGCGGTGAGCATTCGATGTGAAGGAGGGTGGTCACGTGAGCCTCGGCATGTGCGGGATGAATGCGAGGCATTGCAACATAGAGCGCTTCTAACTATAAATCATAAATAAATCAGCTATTGATCACGTATCTCACTATGTTTGACGCTGTGCTACTCAAGACTTTTGTCACCGTCGTCGACGAAGACGGTTTCAGCCGTGCCGCCGAAAAATTGCATCTGACGCAATCGGCAGTCAGCGGGCATTTGCGTCGGCTGGAGGATCAGGTGGGCAAGCCGCTGCTCAAGCGCACCACGCGATCGCAACAGCTGACACCGGATGGCGAGCGTCTGATGGCCTACGCGCGGACGATTCTGGCGCTGAATCGCGATGCCTGGGCGCAGCTCACACGCGTGCCGTTGCAGGCCAAGGTGCGGATTGGCGTTTCCGAGGATTTTATCGAGGCGCGATTGTTGCGGGCGTTGCAGGATTGCGTGGCGCAGCACCCCGGCATGGAGATCGATGTGCAGGTGAACATTCCCGGGACACTGCTCAACCAGATGAGCCTGGGGAATCTGGAAATGGTCATTGGTTCGCAATGTGAAACCGGCGAATCGGGACGCTTGCTCTGGCAAGAGCCGTTGGTGTGGGCGTGGGCAGCACAACCGCTCACGCAACTGCCGACACCGTTGCCGTTGGCGCTGTTTCCAGAGCCGTGTCCGTATCGCGAAGCCGCGCTGACCCGGTTGGCCCAGGCCGGTATCACACAGCGTACCGCCATGCTGTGCTCAAGCACTGGCGGATTGCGCGCGGCGGCATTTTCCGGATTCGCCGTGGCACCGATGCCGTTGAGTCAGCTTGGCCAAGGCTTGACAGCACTCGGCGCAGAACACGGTTTACCGGCGCTGCCGGATGCGCAATTTCGCCTGTTTACCGCCCAGCATGCCGACCCGCAGATGATCGACCTGCTATCGCCGGTGATCGTTGATTTTTGCTCCACACGACGGCAGTAATTGCGCTTACAGCCCGAGACCTTCCTGCACAGCAAGCAACAGGTTGTTCTCGGTCAGTGCGATCGCATCCAGTTGTTGTCCGGTTTCAATCGACTGCATCCACCAGTGGCTTTCGCCGTGTTCATCCACGGTGCGCAGCAAGTAGGTGTCTGTGGCTGACGGGCTGATTTGCACACGTCCAGCGCCGTCCTCGGTAAACCGGGCAATGGGATCAAATGTCAGGCTTTGGTGATTGGCTTCAATCACCAGTTGGTCGATGGCGTAATCGTGGCTTTCGCCATCGGGCGAGGTTTCGCAAACGTGGGTCGGGTTGCGCCGAATCTTCAGGCCGACTTCAGTCACCGGTTGCAGCCACGCCTCGATGCGGTGATACAGGTCGTAGACCTGCGCCGGCCAGCAATCGATCTCCAGCGCCGCATCCGCGTGGATGTGCCGGGTTTGTTTGAGTTTGGCGGCGAGTTCGTCTGCTTTACTCATTTCGGATCCCTTGGTTTGATGTCTGCCTGTTAATCGTAGACCCTTCAACGACGTACGGCGTTGCCTTGCGTCATGCGCTTGCAACACAAGCGTGTCGAAATCAACGCTGGCCAGTCCGGCCAGGATGGAAAACCACGGACGCAGGCGTCCCAAGGAGCGGGTAGATGAAAAAGCTGTTTACAATTTTGGCAGTGATTGCGCTGACGGCCGGTAGCATCGGCATGAGTTCGGCGCGTCAGTCGCAATCCAGCCAGGTGCAGGCGGAAGCAGTGGCGGGGGTGTTCGATTACTACCTGCTGGCGCTGTCCTGGTCGCCGACCTTCTGTTTGACCCACAAGGACGATTCGCAGTGCACCGGCAAGGGTTACGGCTTCGTGCTGCATGGCTTGTGGCCGCAATACGCCAAGGGCGGCTGGCCGGAATCATGCCCACCGCTGACCACGCTGTCGGCGGCGGAAACCGCGAAGGGCCTGACGCTGTTCCCGACCAAAAAACTGCTCGATCACGAATGGTCCAAGCACGGCACGTGCAGCGGCCTCGGCGTGATGGGCTATCTGGATGAGGCGGACAAAGCGGTCGCAGCGGTGAAAATCCCTGATGAGCTACAACCGTTGAACAGCTCGTATTACTTCGAAGCGCAGGAGATCGCCGACCTGTTCCGCAAAGCCAACCCGGGGATTCCGGCAGATGGCATCGCGGTGATCTGCAGCGGCCCCGAGTTGTCGGAAGTGCGCGTGTGCATGGGCAAGGATCTGCAATTGGGCGCGTGCGGCAAGGGCGTGAAAACCCAGTGCCGGGCAGGCGACATCCGTGTGCCGCCGTCGCGCTGATGATCCATAGTCGATCGGCTGAAGACTGAGGACTGAACCTGAGGCGAGGGAGCTTGCTCCCGCTGGGCTGCGCAGCGGCCCCAAGGATTTTGTGAGCGCTGCGCACTCAAGCGGGAGCAAGCTCCCTCGCCACAGGATTTTTCGGCCCCGATGAGGCTAGCGTTGCTTGCAGTGTTCCAGATCTTGCTGAGTCTTGAGTTCGGTCGAAATGCCCAGCCGATAGTTGCAGTAATCAATAACGTACTGTCTTTCCACGTCACTGAGCCGGGTGAGCTTTTTATCGTCCGCTTCGTTGGCGAAGATATTGACGAACTTTATCTGCAAGGTCGGGTGCTTTTTGATGAAGAACACCTTCTCGGGATCAGCGTCTTCCATCTTTTCGTAGTAACCCACGAACATCGCCCCCGACAGCGCGATGGCGGCAAACAACAGCAGTGACTTCATGCAGAGGGCGGCCTTTTTGATTCGGAGGGTTTCCTGCGTTCTTCAAGAATGTTGCCGGGGCAGATGTTCCTCCACAAGCCTGCTTTTCTTCGCGTCTGCGTTCATACGGTTTATGACTGCTGATACGGCGCTGGAAAATATTTTCGTCAAACAATCATCCTAATTCACTGCGCGCCGATACAACGGCGCGGGCGGCTGGCGTTTGCCCGGTGCATCTTGGTGGGCTACGCTCACAAAACATAAGGGTTTCGGGCCTTTGCCCTTGTCGTACCTGCTCAGGACATGCGTTTGCCAATCCCCATTCACGATCCGCACCAGGCCCCCGGAGGCTCCCTTAAACGGCTGCCGCTGCGCAAAGCGGCTGTGTTGTTTACCGTGGCGGTGTGTCTGTGCCTGTTCGGGTTGTTGTATCTGCAACTGGAGCAGTCACGGCGCCAGGACCTGGCGGTGGCGCAAATGGCCTCGGCCAACCTGACCCGGGCCATGGCGCAGCAGGCCGAGGACACGTTCCTGGCGGCGGATCTGGTGTTGACCAGCCTGGTCGATTGGGTCGAGGACGATGGTTACGGCGCGGCGCAGAAGACCCGATTGCAGAAAACCTTCGCCCGGCGTGTGCAGCAACTTGAGCAATTGCACGGCATGTTCCTGTTCGACAACAAGGGCCAGTGGGTGATTACCTCCTACCCGGACTTGCCCCATGGCAGCGGCGTGGCCGATCGCGAGTACTTCAAATTCCATCAGCAGAACGTATCGACCGTGGCGCACATCGGCCCGGCGATTCGCAGCCGCGAAAACGGCGAGTGGATCATCCCGATCTCCAAACGCATCAACGACCGCGCGGGCAACTTTCAGGGCGTACTGATGGCCGGGATCAAGATGTCGTATTTCGACCGGTTCTTCGAAAGTTTCAGCCTCGATAACAACGGCATCATGTTCCTCGGCTTGACCGACGGCACGCTGCTGGCGCGTCGGCCGTTCGATGAAAGCCTGGTCGGCAGCTCGTTGGCCCAAGGCAGGATTTATCGCAAGTTGCTGCCCGACGCGCCCGCCGGCACAGCGATGATCAATTCGGTGGTCGATGGCGTCACGCGCTTGTATGGCTATCGGCAACTGGCTGCGTATCCGCTGGTGGTGGCCGCCGCGACCTCGCGTGACACGATTCTCAAGGGGTGGTACGAGCGGGCGGTTCAATCGAGCGTGATCGTCGCGCTGCTGATCCTCGGTGTCGGCCTGTTCGGCTGGGTGTTCATTCATCAGGTGCGTGACGGTGAGCGGATCGAGAAGAACCTGCGCAAGGCGCAATTGACGCTGGAGCAGATTGCGACGCATGACAGCCTCACCGGGCTGGCCAATCGGCGTTTGTTCGAACGTTCGCTGGAGATCGAATTTGCCCGTGGTGCGCGGCAGGTCAGCCCGGTCAGCCTGATCATGCTCGATATTGATTTCTTCAAGCGCTACAACGATGCCTACGGGCATGTCGCCGGCGATCACTGCCTGACGCAGGTGGCGCAGGTGGTCAAGACGTGCTGCCAGCGCAAGGCTGATCTGGCGGTGCGTTATGGTGGTGAAGAATTTGCGGTGCTCTTGCCGGACACCGACATCAACGGCGCGCTGGCGATTGCCGGGCAGATTCGGCGCAGCGTGATCGACAAACACATCACTCATAGCGGTTCGCCGACCGGCTATTTGACGGTGAGCCTTGGCTGTTATTCGTTTATTCCGAATGGCAACGACAGTCTGGAAGTGTTTATCCAGCGTGCGGATGCGGCGTTGTATCAGGCGAAGAATGCCGGGCGTAACCGCGCGGCGGTGTTGTCGCTGGATGGCGGCATCGCCGAGCTGATGCGCTCCGACCGCTAACCCCTCATCCAACACAACTCCTGTAGGAGCGAGCCTGCTCGCGATGGCGTCAGCACGTCCAAATTCTCAGTGACTGACACTGCGCCATCGCGAGCAGGCTCGCTCCTACAGGGGGTTTTGCGTTTACCACGGGTGGCTCTTGTTCGTTCAGCCGCCAGTGCCACCGCCTGCACCGCCCGTCCCGCCGCCGGCCGAACCAGTGCCGCCGCCAGCCCCTGAACCTGAGCCGCTGGCGCCGCCATTGGTGCCGGTGCCGGAACCTGCACCGCCGGAGCTGTTACCGCCTGATGGCGCGCCCGGGGTGTTGTCCGGTGGCATGGTCGAGCCGCTGGTGGCGCCGGATTTGGTGCCGGTCGCATCAGCGCCGTCGTTGGCGGCGAAGCTGGCAGCCGAGGCCGTGGCCAGCAGACCGGCAAGCAATAATGAGGTGAGTTTGCGCGTTATCATGGTACGTCTCCAAAAAGGGGATTTACCTGATATTGGTCTGGCACGCTGAAGCCTTGGTGCCGATTGGCTGACGAGCGGTCAACGGTGTGAGCAAGTGGCCTCCTGATCTTCTGGAATATTGGCTATTTGCCGAACCGCCCCCCAGGACTACCGTAGGCACACATTCACTCGCCCCGGAAAGCCAGCATGAAACCTCGTACCGATTTCTACACCGCTTCGCCTGACGCCCTGAAAGCCATGATCGCGCTGGAAACCGCAGTCTCCAAACTGCCGCTGGAAAAGACCCTGATCGAACTGGTCAAACTGCGCGCTTCGCAAATCAACGGCTGCGCGTTCTGCATCGACATGCACACCGCTGACGCGATCAAGGGCGGCGAAACCCCGCGCCGCCTGTTCGCCGTGACGGCCTGGCGTGAAGCTCCGTTCTTCAGCGACCGCGAACGCGCCGCGCTGCTGTGGACTGAGTCGCTGACCCAGTTGAGCCTGACTCACGCCCCGGACGAAGATTACGACGTCGTCGCCGCGCAATTCACGCCCAAGGAAATGGTCGACCTGACCGTGGCCATCAGCACCATCAACAGCTGGAACCGCCTGGCCGTCGGCTTCCGCAAAACCCCACAAGCCTGAATCCCAAGCTGTAGGAGCTGCCGCAGGCTGCGATCTTTTGATTTTGACTTTCAACGCCAGATCAAAAGATCGCAGCCTCGTTGCACTCGTCAGCTCCTACAGAACCCAGGCGCCCCCGGGCGATCTTTTGATTTTGATGTTCAAGGCCAGATCAAAAGATCGCAGGGGTTTATCAATGGGCGTCGGCACTCGGCGCGGCGGGGGGTTGGACCTTGCGCATCAAGGGCACCATCGCCGTGGCGATGACGAAGCACACGCCGATCATCAGGAAGGTGTCGCCGTAGGTTTGCGTCTGCGCCTCACGGTAAGTCAGCAGCCATAACTGCCGCAGGCTGGCGGTGACGCCGATGTCGCCGTTCTGGCCCAGGGTGGCGAGGTTGCCGCCGACCTGCGACAGCCACTGATTCATCGCTTCGTTGCTGCTGTTCAGATGTTCGGCCAGCCGCGTGAAGTGCAGGTTGGTGCGGTCATTGAGAATGGTTGCGCACGCGGCAATGCCAATCGCCCCGCCCAGATTACGCATCAGGTTGAACAGCCCCGACGCATGCTTCAACCGCGCAGGCGCCAACCCGCCCAAGGTCAGCGTTACGGCCGGTGGCACCGCCAATTGCTGGGCAATCCCGCGCAGCGCCTGCGGCAGCATCAGTTGCCCCGCGCCCCAGTCGTGGGTGATCGGGCTGAACTCCCACATCGATACCGCGAACAAGCCCAACCCGACCATCATGATCCAGCGCAGATCCACGCGATTGGCCAGAAAGGCATACAGCGGAATCGCCATGATCTGGAACACGCCCGTGGAGAAAACCGCCAGACCAATGTCCAGTGCGCTGTAGCCGCGCACCCGCCCGAGAAACAGCGGCGTCAGGTAAATCGTCGCGAACAGACCAATGCCGGTCACGAACGAAAAGAAGCAGCCGAGGGCGAAATTGCGATCCTTCAATGCGCGCAGATCGACGATCGGATTGGCCACATGCAATGTCCGGCCAATGAACGCCAATCCAGCGAGGCCGCTGATCCACGCGGTGGTCAGAATGGTCTGGTCGCTGAACCAGTTCCAGCGCGGCCCTTCTTCGAGGGTGTACTCAAGACAACCGAGAAACAGCGCGAGAAAGACCATGCTCAGGTAGTCCGCGCCCTTGAGCAGCGACAGTTCCGGCTGGTCGATCTTCACCAGCATCGGCACCGCCACCGCGACGAAAATCCCCGGGATCAAGTTGATGTAGAACAGCCAGTGCCACGAGGAAACATCGGTGATCCAGCCACCAATCACCGGGCCCATGGTCGGCGCCAGTGAAGCCACTGCACCAATGGTCGCCGCGGCAATCACTCGTTGTTTACCGGTGAAGAAAAAGAACGCCGTGGTGAATACCAGCGGAATCATCGAGCCGCCAAGAAAACCTTGCAGTGCACGAAAGGCGATCATGCTCTGGATATTCCAGGCGATGCCGCAGAGCAGGCTGGCGAGAGTGAAACCGACCGCCGACGCGCAGAACAACCAACGCGTCGAGAACACCCGCGACAGCCAGCCCGACAGCGGAATCACGATGATTTCGGCAATCAGGTAGCTGGTCTGCACCCACGCGGTTTCGTCGGTGCCAGCGGACAAGCCACCGCCGATATCACGCAACGATGCCGAGACGATCTGGATGTCGAGCAGCGCAATGAACATGCCGATGCACATGGTTGCGAAGGCGAACACCTTGGTCGCCGTGGCCATGTCCGCCGCGTTGAACGGTTGCGCGGGGGCGGCGAGGGTGGCGCTCATGGCGCAACAGCCACGGCGCTGGTTTCAGGTTGGGCGCGGGTGTCGACTTCGGCGGTCACCGATAACCCCGGACGCAGATGACCGAGCACTCCGTCGGCCGGATCGAGGAGGATGCGCACCGGCACACGCTGGACGATTTTGGTGAAGTTGCCGGTGGCGTTTTCCGGCGGCAAGACACTGAACTGCGAACCGGTGGCCGGTGCGAGGCTGTCGAGACGACCGTGGAATTCCTGACCCGAAAGCACATCGGCGCGAATGCTCACACGCTGGCCCGGCTTCATCCGCGCCAGTTGGTCTTCCTTGAAGTTGGCGTCGACCCACAAGCCGCTCGCCGGCACCACCGACAGTTGCTGCGAACCGGCCTGCGCATAAGCGCCGACCCGCGCACGGCGATTGCCGATGACCCCATCCATCGGCGCGCGAAGCTCGGTGTAACCGAGGTTCAATTGCGCCAGATCGCGTTCGGCGCGGGCTTGCTGGAGGGCGGCGCGGGCTTGCTGTTTTTGCGTTTCGATGACGGCGAGTTGGCGTTGCGCGGCAAGCAGTTCGGCCTGGGCGCGGGCACTCAGGGCCTGTGCGGTTTTGAAGGTGGCGTCGGCGCGCTGCGCGCTTTCCACCGACACCGCATTGGTGGTCACCAGCCGTTTGTAGCGCGCGTTGTCATCCCGCGAACGCGCGGTTTCCGCGCCGGCCGCATCGATGCCGGCGCGGGCCTGGCCGATCACCGCTTGTTGCAGCTGTTCGGTGGCGTCGAGGTTGGCCAGCAACGCTTCTTCAGCGGCCACGGCGCCTTCGGCCTTGGCCAGATTGGCGCGGTAGTCGCGGGCGTCGAGGCGAATCAACACGTCGCCGGCCTTGACGTGCTGGTTGTCGCTGACCAGTACTTCGTCGATGTAACCGGCTACTTTCGGCCCGATCACCGTTACGTCGCCACCGATGTAGGCGTCGTCGGTTTCCTCGAGAAAACGCCCGGCGCCCCACCAATGCACGGCGTACACGCCGGCGAAGATCAGTGCGAGCAGGCCGGCACCGGGAAGCAACAGGCGTTTAAGCAGGGGAGGCCGGGTCTTCACCACAACAGGTTCGAGGGTGGGCATGCTGGTCATGGCGGAATACCTGAGGAAACGGATCGTTATTACGGCTGTAATATGACGCAGGTAATATTTAGTCGCAATTGATTTTTGCAGCCGGTCGTCAGGTGCTTACTTGAGCCAGTGCCCCGGTGTGCTGCCGGTCATAGCCTTGAAGAACGCGATAAACGCGCTGTCGCTGGCAAACCCCAGCTCGAAACCGCAGTAGCTGAGGCTGCGCCCGGTGGCGAGCAATTCCATCGCGCGCATCAGCCGCCATTGCTGGCGCCATTGTTGATAGCTCATGCCGGTGTCGCGCTGGAAGATCCGGCCGATGGTGCGGCTGCTGGCACCGATCTGCCGTTCCAGCACTTGCAGCTCCGGGGGCAACTGCTCGGGCTGGGCCAATAGCGGCGCCAGGCGCTTGTCGCGAGGCAGTGGCAACAGCATCGGTTGCTGCGCTGCTTCTGCCATTTCGCTCAGGCACAGGCCCAGCAGATGAGCGAATTTGCCTTGCTGCCAATCGGTGTCGAAATCCGCCGTGGCCATTGGCTCCAGCACCGCGCGCAGCAGCGCACTGACCTCTATCACACACACCTGCTGCGGCAACTCGCGACAGAGTTCGGCGCTCAGATAGATCGAACGATAATCGACGCTTTGCTGCATCACCGCACGATGACTGACGCCCGGCGGAATCCACGCCGCCCGCGACGGTGGCAGCAGGCACAGTTGCTGGGCGAGGGTGATGCGCGTGCAGCCCTGACGAGTGAATAGCAGTTGCCCACGCTGGTGCAGATGCAAGCCGGAATCGTGGTCGCCCAGCGTCGCCGCGATGCCGATGACGGGCGCGGGATAACTGTCGGCGTCAAACGTTGCGTGGGCATCAAGCCAGGCCATGGGTTGTCCGATTTCAACGATAAGTTGGCAGGATTCGGATAATACGCCAGCTGACGCTTCTTAAACTCCTCAGCGCTTTTACTTGAGGAGTCATAAAGGATGAACAACAGAAATCTGTTGCTGCTGGCGATTGCGCTGCTGATGTTTCCGCAGATTGCGCAAACCCTGTACAGCCCGGCGTTGGGCGATATCAGCCGGGTGTTCAACGTTGGTCCGGAAGCGGCGGCACAAACCTTGTCGGTGTATTTCCTCGCCTTTGCCGTGGGCGTGGTGGTCTGGGGGCGGTTGTGCGACCGCATGGGCCGGCGGCCGACGATGCTCGCGGGGCTGGCGATTTACGCGCTGGCCACGGTGGTGGGGTTGGGGGTCGACAGTTTTACCGGACTATTGATGGTTCAGGCGGTGGCAGCATTCGGGGCGGCGGTCGGCTCGGTGGTCACGCAAACCGTGCTGCGCGATCGCTTCAAGGGCGCGGAATTGGCGCAGGTGTTTTCGCTGGTGGGCATCGCGCTGGCGGCCAGCCCCGCGATCGGTTTGTTCAGCGGTGCCAGTCTGGTTCAGGCTTTCGGCTATCGCGGTGTGTTGGGCGCGTTGTTGTTGCTGGCTTCGCTGCTCTGGGTATGGAGCGTTTACAGCTTGCCGGAAACCCGACCGGAACAACTGCCACACGTCTGCCTGTGGGAAACCCTCGGGCGCATGTTGCGTGACCTCGGCATCTGGCGTTCGGCCTTGTGGGTCGCTGCGTTCAACGTCGCCTTGTTCAGTTATTACAGCCTCGCGCCGTTCCAGTTTCTGCGTCTGGGCCTGAGTGATGCCTGGTTCGGCTACAGCGGCGTGATCCTCGCGCTGGGCTCAGGTTTTGGAGCATGGTTCAACCGACGGTTACTCAAGGCGGGTGGCAACGCTCTGCAGTTGATTCGCCTCGCCGCCGTCAGCGGTCTGCTCGGTGGATTCGGCGTTTGGTGGTTGCAGGACAGCGTCGCGTTTGTGTTGCCGATGTTGCTGATCGTGTTGGCGTTCGGCATGGCGATTCCGAATATTCTCGGCATGGCGCTGGTTGATTACGCCGATCGTTTGGGCACCGCCGGGGCCTTGTTGGGGTTGATGTATTACCTGTTGATTGGCGCTGGGTTGATGCTTGCCGGCTGGTCTCAGGCCCTCGGGGAAACCCTGATAGCGTGCAGCGCCGTGGCCCTGCTGCTAGCGATAAAGCCAATCAAAGCAATTGTTTAAGAAATGTAAGCGCTGTAGGAAGCGTCTTGCATTTGTGTAGGAGGGCTCCGACTATCACGATCATTGATGACATGGCATTACGCCATTTGATGATCGCAAGGAAGTTGCGTGCCGTATCCGTTTCGCGCTGTTTTTCGTCGTCGTGCCACGCGTTGCCCGCTGTTGTCGGCCTTTGTGTTGAGTGTCTGTGCCTCCTCGATTGAAGCGGCCGAACCTGTCGCGCCGGGCCAGGAAGTGCTGCGCCAGCAACAACAGCAGCAGCGCGATCTGCAACAACTGCAAATCGAACAGCGTCGTCGTCAACTGGAGCGCGGCGCGTTCGGCCCGGCGCCGGTCACGCCGGCCGTCTCGCCAACCGTCACCGCCGATGAGCGCTGCTGGCCGTTGAGCGGCACGCGCATCGGCGGCGTCACGTTGATCGACAGCGCTACGCTCAATGCGCGCATCAAACCGCTGCTGGCACCGTGCATGGGCGTCGGCCAGATCAATCATCTGCTGGCGACCATCACGGCGAGCTACGTCGACAAAGGCTACATCGCCAGTCGCCCGTACCTGGTCAGCGCCCCGGCGGCGGGACAGTCGCTGGATATTCGCGTTGACGAAGGCTACATCGAGTCGATCGAACTGGCTGATCAGAGCCTGCCGGTGTCCCTCGGTGGCGCGTTCCCCAACATGCTCGGCGAGCCGTTGAACCTGCGCGATCTGGAGCAGGGCCTCGATCAGTTGAATCGCCTGCGCTCACTCGATCTCACCGCCGACATCGCCCCCGGCAGCCAGCCCGGTGCGTCGCGGATCATTTTGCGTTCGCGCGGCGCCACGCCTTCACGCTGGGCCTTGAGCGCGGGTGTCGACAACCTCGGCAGCGCCAGCACCGGGCGCGACCGCGACACCGTCAGCCTGAGCCTCGACAGCCCGCTGCAACTCAACGATCTGCTGAGCGTCAGTGCCAGCGACACGCTTAATCAGGGCGATCGTTACAACCGCAATGCCAGTCTTTATTACGCGATTCCCTACGGCTACTGGACGTACAGCGTATTCGCCAGCCATGCCGAATACCGCGCGCCGTTCAAACTGCCGAGCGTGACCTTTCACAGCACCGGCATCACCGACCAGGTCAGCCTGCGCGCCGACCGCGTGTTGTGGCGCGACCAGAGCCGTCAGCTCAGCGCCAACCTGCAACTGGCGCACAAGGACGTCGACAGTTATCTGGAAGACGTGCGCCTGGGCATTCAGAGCCCGACGCTGACCGTGGCCGAGGCCGGGCTCAACCTGTTCTGGCTCGACCGCGCGGTGTGGAACCTCGACCTCAATTACGCCCAAGGCCTGCGCTGGTTCGGTGCCGACAACGATTCGCAGCATCCGATCAACAACCTGCCCAAGGCGCAGTTTCGCAAATACCGCGCCGGCCTCAGCCAGTGGCGCAACGGCCAGTTCGGCGGGCAAACCTGGCAATGGCAGAGCCAGCTCAACGTGCAATACAGCCCGGACCCATTGCCGGCCATCGAACAACTGCTCGGCACCGACGATTCGGCCGTGCGCGGCTATCGCGTCAGCAGTGCGTCGGGCGCCAGTGGCGCGATCTGGCGCAACACCTTGCGCCTGCCGCTGCGTAGCGAATGGCCGGTGCAGATCACCCCGCGCGTGGGCCTCGACAATGGCTGGATCAAGGCCGATCACGGCGCTCAGGGCCAACGTCTGAGCGGCGCCAATGTCGGCCTCAACCTGGGCTGGAAAAATCTGCAAGTGGACGTCGATTACCAACGCGCCCTCAACACCCCGAACGGCTTGCAGCACGAGCCAGAAACCTGGCTGATGCGTGTCGGGGTGCAGATATGACCGCCACATGAACCGCTAACGCAGTGAACCAATAGCCGTCGGATCTGAGCGCGTCAGCCACGGCCAAAAATTAAAACGCGCGACGTGATGCCGTACTCACATGGAGACGTTTTTATGCCAGCCCACACCTTTGCATTTCATCTTTCGCCACGGGGCAAATTGCGCTGGGCGATTGCCAGCCTGTTCTTCGCCGTGCACCTGCCGAGCGCGATGGCCGGCGGCGTCGTGGTCGCACCGGGCCCCGGCGGCACCGCGCAATTGCAAACCCAGGGCGGTGTGCCCATCGTCAACATCGTCGCGCCCAACGGCTCGGGCCTGTCGCATAACCAGTTCCTCGACTACAACGTCGACCGGCAGGGCCTGGTGCTGAACAACGCCTTGCAGGCCGGGCAATCACAGCTCGCCGGGCAACTGGCGGCCAACCCGCAACTGCAGGGGCAAGCGGCGAGCGTGATCCTCAACGAAGTGATCAGCCGCAACCCGTCGGCCATTAATGGCGCGCAGGAAATTTTCGGCCGTGCGGCCGATTACGTGTTGGCCAACCCTAACGGCATCTCGGTCAATGGCGGCAGTTTCATCAACACGCCGAACGCCAATCTGCTGGTCGGTCGTCCGGAGTTGGTCGACGGCAAACTGCAAAGCCTGAACACCCGCGACGCCAGCGGTCAGTTGCAGATTCAGGGCGGTGGTCTGCGCAACGCAGAGGGCTCGATCAACCTGATCGCCCCGCGTATCGACAGCCAAGGCGCAATCAGCGCGCGCGATCAACTGAACCTCACGGTCGGCCGCAATCAGGTCGATTACGCCAGCGGTCAGGTGAAAACCGTCGACCCTGCTGGCAACACCACTGATCAACGCATCGACGCCAGCCTGTTCGGTGCGATGCAAGCCGGGCGCATCAACATTGTCAGCACCGCCGAAGGTGCCGGTGTGCGCGTGGGGGCGGTGCAAGTCGCCGGTCGTGACGGCGTGCAGATTCGCTCTGCCGGTGACCTCACGGTCAGCGGTGAAGCCGTAGCCAACAGCCTCGACGTCACCCGCGCCGGGATTCGCAGCAGTCAGGGCGATGTCGGCTTGCACAGCGGCAAAGACCTGACCCTGGCGGCCACCGATGTCAGCGGCCGCGACGTTGCGGTCGACGCCAAGCGCAACCTGACCCTGAGCACGGTCGAAAGCCGCAAGCTTCAGGAAAAGCGTGAAAACTGGAACAACAGCACCATCGGCATCACCTGGGAAACCTACGATCGCACCCAGACCGACAGCGAATCGCGCCAGCACGGCAGCCAGATCGTCGCCAGCCGCGACGTCAAGCTGTCGTCCGGCCAAGACACTGAACTGAAAGCGGCCAAAGTCGAAGCGGCGAAGACGCTCGACGTCAAAAGCGACGGCGATCTGCGCCTGACCGCCGCCACTGAAAGTCATACGCAGACCGATCAGGGCAATCATCGCAAACACCTGTGGAAAGCCGACTGGAACACCACTAGCGAAGAACAGCGCAGCGTCACCAGCCAGTTGAAGGGCGGCAACATCGCCCTGCAAACCGCTGGACTGCTGCGCTCCGAAGGCGCTGAGCTGAACAGCTCGGGCGACGTGCAACTGGCCGGCAAACAGGTAGAAATCACCACGGCGACACGAACCAACCGCAGCAGCGACAACCGTTATTCCGGTGACCTGGTCGGCGGTGGTTTCTTCGGCAAGACCGGCGATGCCGACAAAGGCCAGACCCAGCATCAGGGCAGCAAGATCAACGCCGCCGGCAAACTGATCGTCAAGGCTGACGACGTGCGCATCAGCGGCAGCCAGGTGCGCGGTGGCACGGAGGCGAGCGTGATCAGCGACAAGGGCTCGCTGATCATCGACGGCGTGCAGGACACCTCGCACAGCAACAACCACGACAAGGACAGCAAGTTCTTCGGCATCACCAAGGACGAGTCGCGGCAGAACCGCCAGGACAGCACCACGGTGCGCAGCGAACTGGTGTCTGACAGCAACCTCAAGCTCAAGAGCGCCAAGGACATTGAAGTGGCCGGCTCGACGGTCAAGGCTGGCGGTGCGCTGACAGCTGACGCGGCAGGGGATGTCAATGTGCACTCCACGCAGAACACCGCTGACAGCAGCGCCACCACGCAAACCCGTGGCTTCGACGCTTACGCCAAAGAGCAGAGCCCGGAGCAATATCGCGCCGGTGTGCATTACGAAGACAAGCAGCAAACCGTGACCCGCAACGACGTCACCCAGCAAGGCTCAAGCCTCACTGGCGGCAGCGTGCAGGTGAAGGCCGGCGGTGATGTGACGATCAAGGGCGCAGAGGTCAACTCCAGCGCAGGCGATACCACGCTGACCGGCAAAAATGTCTCGTTGCTGGCTGAGCAAGACAGCCATAAAACCTCCACCGAGAACAGCAGCACCGGCGGCGGTTTCTACTACACCGGCGGCCTTGACCGTGCCGGCAGTGGCGTCGATTTTGCCCACAGCACGGCGCAGGACAGCACCGACAAAACCACCGCGCAAACCACCCAGGTGCAGAGCAGCGGTAGCCTGCACATCAATGCCGACAAAGTCACGACCGAGGGGGCGCAACTCAAGGCCGGTAATGGCTTGAATGTCGCCGCCAACGAAGTCGACAATCGCGCCGCCAGCAACACTGAAAGCAGCCACCATAGCGAGAGCAATTGGTCGGCGGACGTTGGCGCGAATGTCGAGTACAAGGACATCGCCCGGCCGATCGCCGGTGCAGTCAAGGACGTGCTCGCCGGCAAGGTGCCGGACAAAGACGCGTTGGCCAATCTCGGTCAACCGAACGTCGGTATCGATGTTGCTGTGGGCCATGGCAGCGCCAGCAACACCGAGCAAAACAGCAACGCCGTGGTCAGCCGTTTTGACGGCGGCACTGTCGACGTGAAGGTCGCCGGCACGCTGCACGACCAAGGCACGCAGTACAACGCTGGCGCCGGCAAGGTGAACATCAGCGCCGACACCCTGGTCGCCAATGCCGCGAGCAACACTCACAGCAGCACCGACAACAAGGTCGACGCCAAGGTCGACGTGCGCGTCTACACCAAAACCGGCGAAGACGTGAACGTTGCCGGCAGCGGCGCGGGTGGCAGCAGTGCGTCCAGTAAAGACACGTCCACCGCCGTGGTCGGCGCTTATGCCGGCAGCCAGGGGGTGAACATCAAAGTCGGTGGCGACGGCCAATTCGAAGGCAGCCGTTTCGACGGCGGGCAGGGCGGTGTAAGCATCAAGACCGCTGGCGATCTGGCGCTGAATCAGGCCAACGACCAGCAGCGCAGCAGCGATGCCAGCCTGCGCGGCAATGGCTCGCTGACGGTCGGCACCTTGCCGGGCACCGACGGTACCAACGTCGACCTTGGCGCCGGGTTCCAGCTCGATCACAGCGGCAAGCAAACCACTGACACGCAGGCCCATGTGGCAAGTATCAGCGGCAATGGCGTGCAGTTGCGCAGCGGCGGCAATCAGGTCCAGCAAGGCACGCAGATCGACAGCGCGGGTGCTATTGACTTGCATGCTGACGGCAAGCTCGATCTGCAAGCGGCCACCGCCACGCACAACGCTACCGGCAGCAATCTGGGCGCTGGCCTGAAGGGCGGCGGCAGCAAAACCAGCAGCGAGAAGAGCCGCGATCAGGGCGGCAATCTCAGTGGCAACTTCAACATCGGCCAAATCAATGAGCATTCGCAAACCCTCAGCGGTGGGCAGCTCAATGCTTCGGGCGGTATCGCGTTGAGTGGCGATGCGGTGCACCTGCAAGGCACCCAGGTCGGCGCGCCGAACGTCAGCATCGATGCGCAGAAGGGCGGTTACGTGCAGGAGTCGGCGCAGTCGACCGACAGCCGCAATAACTGGAATGTCGCGCTGAATGCCGGCGGTAACCTCAGCAGCAAGAAACCGACCGCTGCTGATGAGCAAGCGAGCAGCGATCACGGCTTCAATGCCGGGGCCAAGGTTGGTGTCGATTACTCGCAAGGCACCACCCAGCAGAACAGCCAGATCAAGGCTGACACCGTGGTGCTCAACAGTGGCGGTGATGCACAACTGGCGGGCGCGCGCATCGAGGCGAAAAACGTCAGCGGCCACGTCGCTGGCGATCTGACTGTCGAGAGCCGTCAGGACAGCCGCAACCAGGCCAAAGTCGAGGTCGACCTGGGCCTGACCGCGAAGAAAAATCCACCGGGCGACAAGGAAAAACTTGCCGGCACCGATTACAAACCGACACTGAAAGCGCAGGGTGAATACGCGCACAAGGACAGCGTCACGCAGGCGTCCGGCCTCAGTGGCAGCCAAGGTGTGAACCTGGCAGTGGGCGGCGCCACGCAGTTGACCGGCGCGCGGATTTTGTCGGCTGAGGGCAAGGTTGATCTGGGCGGATCCAAGGTCAGCAACACCGAGCTGAGCAACCGTGATTTCGGGGTCAAAGCCGAACTGGACCTGCCACAAAAAACCGAGGAAAACGTGCCGAGGGTTTCCCTTGAAAACGGCAACCTGAAAGTCGGTCCGGTCACCCTCAGCGGGCACCTGGACAGCCAGACCCTGCAGGCCGGTATCGACCACAAAGGCTAAAGGACCACCGTCAAACCTGAAGGTGTGAGCCTGCTCGCGATCGCGTTATTTCAGCCAAGCCATTGGGCTCTGAAATACCGCGAAGTCGAGCAGGCTCGCGCCTTTTTTATTTCGTCCTCATGCCTTCAACGGAATATTTCGCATCGTGACCAGCGCGGTCGCGCAGAGTGTTTCCTTGCCTTCTTTCACCGCAAACAAATCGGCAGCCGCCACCGTGGTGTTGTGCGAGGCGTTGATCACGCGTCCTCGTGCCAGCAGCTTTTCACCGTCGGCGGGGGCGATCAGTTTGACGGTGAAATCGGTGGTCATGTTGATCCAGCCGGGGGGCAGCAGGGTGCCTGCGGCCGAACCACCGGCGAAGTCAGCCAGGGCGCCGATGATGCCGCCCTGGAAGTAGCCGTTGTGCTGGGTGAGTTCCTTGCGCGTGGGCTGCTCGATTTCACAGTGGCCGGGTTTGAGGAAGTTGTAATGGAAACCCAGCAGTTTTGCCGCCGGCATACTGAGTACGGCGAATTGAACATGTTTGTCGAAATCAGGGTTGCTTGCAGTGAAATCTTCCATGGTCTTTATCCTTAACGTCTGCATTGATGAACGACACTAACCGAGCCATCGCTCGAGTGTTTTATCCATGTACTGAGCGCGTATTGCGTTGCGCATGATTTTGCCGCTGCTGGTTTTCAGCAGTTTCCCCGGCATCAGTAAAACGATGTCGTAGGGCGTTATTTCATTGTTCACCACCACGGCCTGACGGATCAGCGGGATAACGTCGTCGGCAAGCATTTTCTTGCGCCACTCCCGGCGTACTTCTTGAACAATGATCAACTTGTCCTCAGCGTCGGGCAGCGAAAATACCGCGCAAGCAGAATGCTCCAGGCCTTGGTGTGCGGACCACACGTTGTGCTCGATGTCCTGGGGGTAATAGTTCTTGCCGCGAATAATGACCATGTCTTTTATTCGCCCCGTTACATATAGCTCCCCCTGGTGAATAAAACCAAGGTCGGCGGTACGTAAATAGGTCGGTTGAATACCGTCTGATAACCGGTTGGAGAAGGTTTCAGCGGTGAGCGATTCACGCTGCCAGTAGCCCCGCGCAACATGCGCGCCGGCTATCCAGATCTCGCCGATGGCCAGCGGTGCACAGGCGCCTCCGCTGACGGGGTCAACGATCGCGATATGTGTGCCCGGCAACGCTGCGCCTGAGCTCACCAGCGTTTGGCTGAAGGGCGAATCGCTGGGCACAACCTTGCCCTCGCGCAGCGCCGGCCTGTCGACATTGAGGGTCTTCACGCCGGTTCCCTTGATGCCGCCCGCCGCTTGTAACGTGCATTCGGCCAGGCCATAACACGGATACATGGCTGCCGGATCAAAGCCAAATCGCTGGAAGGCCGTTGCGAACGCTTGCAGCGTCTCGATGCGAATGGGCTCGGCGCCGTTGAACGCCAGTTGCCAGCTGCACAGATCCAGTTCGATGTCCGGCTCACGTTCCAGCGCTTTGACACAGGCACCAAAAGCAAAGTTGGGCCCGCCGCTGGTGCGCGCCTGATACAGGGAAATCGCCTGAAGCCAACGCAGTGGCCAGCGCATGAAGGTGACGGGCGACATCAGCACACTGGTGGCGCCAACGTACAGCGGCTGCAAGATATTTCCGATCAGGCCCTGGTCGTGGTAATGCGGCACCCAACCGACGACGGTAGAGTCGGGGTCGTGGCCGAACGCCTGGCGAATCATCGCCTGATTGGCAACGATATTGGCGTGCGTGACCATCACGCCTTTAGGCGCGGACGTTGAGCCTGAGGTGTATTGAATAAACGCCAGGTCCTGCGCCTCCACGCTCGGCCATGGCGCCGTCAGGTCCAGCGGTTGCGCGTCTGGCCAGTGGTCCGTTTCGAGCCACAACGGCGATGGTTGCTGCTCGGGATCCTTGAGCGCACTGCTCAAGGCCTTGAGGGTAATGATCAGGCGCGGCGAGCAGTCATCGATGATGCCTTGCAGGGTGCGTTGCGAGCGCTTCTTGTTGGGCGGGCACAGGGGAACGGCGACGACACCCGCGTACAGGCAGCCGAGAAACGCGACGATGAAATCCAGCCCGGCGGGGAAGATCAATAACGCCCGGTCACCTTTTTGCGTGGTTTGTAACAGCCGCCCGGCAAATTGCCTCGCCTGGTTTCTCAGCTCGGCGAAGGTCAGCTGTGTTTCCGGCGCGAGTTTTTCTGACAGAAAAATATACGCCGGTTTATCCGGGCATAGCTCGTTATGGCGGTCGAGGCAGTCGGTCATCACGCGAAACTTTTGCATTCAGCCCTCCGGGTGCCGTCAGCGTTCAGCGCGTGATGAATGATGTCGACCAACGCTTGGGGTTGCGAGGAATGGAAGAAGTGGTCGCCACTCAATTCATGGAAATGGAAGGCGCCCGTGGTGCGTTCGCGCCAGGCCATCAGCTCAGCACTTTCAACCACCGGGTCGTGGGTGGCGTAGATGGCCGTGATCGGGCAATTCAGTCTGCGCGCCGGCTCAAAGTCATAACGCTCTACCAGGGCGAGGTCGCTGCGGATGACCGGCAACAGTGCATTCAACATTCGGTTGTTGTTGCCGATCGCGGCCGGAACGCCGCCGTAGGCGATCAGCTCGCCAAGAAACGCCGGGTCGGACAAGGTGTGGATCGGCGCGAGTCGAGCGGCCAACTGCGGCGCGCGTCGGCCCGAAACAAACAGGTGCGCAACCTGGTGCGGATTAACCAGTGAAAGCTTGCAGGCCACCTCATAAGCCAATATCGCCCCCATGCTATGACCATAAAACGCCAGTGGTTGACGTTCGTGGCACAGCTGTTCAGCGATTTGCGCTGACAGGCTGTCGACATCGGTAAACCGGGCGCGATGCGCAGGGCTGTCGAAGCAGGCGAGTTTGATTCTTCGAACGGAATCGGCGAGACGCGATCCCCATCCGTTGTACGTGGCGTTACTGCCGCCGGCATGAGGGAAACAGATCAGCGAGCGTGTCGGTGTGTGCATTTCAACCTGCCTGAGCGCGTCATACAAACTGGACATCGAGGGAGGACAGGCTGCGAACGATGAAACTGCCTGCCTGCCACGACGGCTTTTCGTCACGACGCACCCAGCGCGGCCCGTCCAGTAATCGTTGCAGCACGGTCTGCATCTGCCGCTCGGCCAATAACGCGCCGAGGCAACCGTGCATGCCGTAGCCGAAGGCCAGATGGCCTTTGGTCTTGCGCTCGATGTCGAAGCGCTCGGCCCCGGCAAAGACCTGTTCATCCCGGTTGGCGGAACCCAGGCACAGCAGAATCTGATCACCGGCCTTGATGGTCTGGCCATCCAGGAGCAGATCCTTGGTGGCGAAGCGTTTGGTGTGTTGCAGCGGCGTTTCGAAGCGCAGCACCTCTTGCACACAACCGGCAATCAGCGCCGGTCGGTCTTGCAGCAACTGCAATTGATCAGGCTGTTCAAGCAAGGCATGAATGCCGTTGCCGATCAGACTTTTAGTGGTTTCATTGCCGGCAACGAAACACATGATGCAGACGAAGATCAGCTCTTCGTCGGTCAGGCGGTCGCCGTCGATTTCCAGGGCCAGCAGTTGACTGATCAGATCCTGTTTCGGGTTGCGCTTGCGTTCGGCGATCACGCCGGACAGATAGGCCATGTATTCATCGAGCACCTGGCTGACTTTTTCGAAGTCGTCTTTGACCATCAATCCCGGTTCCAGAAGGAAGCGGATGGCATGGGTCCAGGTATCGATGGTCGCGTGCATTTCAGCCGGTAAGCCGATCCATTCGCACATCACGCGAAGCGGCAAGGGCTGCGCCAAGCCCGCGATGATGTCCATGCCGCCGTGCTGGTAAGCGTCTTGCAGCAGCGCTTGAGTTATCACTTCAATCGAGTCTTGCAAGCCGTCGATGGCCACGGCCGAGAAAGCGATGTTCATCATCTTTCGCAAACGATGATGGTCGGGGTTCTCGGTGAAGACGATTGATTTGTAGGCCAGTCGCTGAAACGGCGCGTTGTCGCGACCAAACCGCGCCGCCTGGTTATCGACCTGTCTGGGAATGATGCTGGCGTTGCAGCTGCGGTCACGCAGGATGCTCATGACGTCGGCATGCCGGGTGACGACCCACATCCCTAGCACTTTGTGCAGCGGGTTCAGCTCGCGTAATTGACGGTAAACCGCGTACGGCGTCTCACGAAATTCAGCGGAAAAAGGATTGAAACGCGGCAATTGCGGCGGTTTGCCGGAGGACAACAGTTGGCCCTGTGCACCATCAGACATCGTGAGGTTCCTTCCACCAGATGGATTATCGAATGGCTTGCAGTTGCAGTCTCAGCAGTTGGATCTTGCCGAACTGAAATCCATAAGCCGACATCTTCAGATAGCGCAGATAACGCGCCACAATCGCCTCGCCGACACGTTGTGTCGCCACGGCTTTGTTGGCGGACAAGCGGCGATACCATTCTTCACAGGTTCTTGCGTAATCCAGCCGGCCGTTGTCGACCCGTTGGATTTCGAAAATGCCTTCCGCCGCTTTGGCGATCTCTGCCAGGGTCGGCAGATCGGCATTGGGAAATATGTCTTCGTTGAAAAAACGGCTGGCCTGGTCCCGGGACATCGCCCCGTAAGCGATGGTCTGCAGCGACAGTCTTCCTTCGGGTTTCAACCAGTCACGACAGGCCGTGAAGAAACGCCGGTAAATGGCAATTTTTTCCTCCACGCTGTCGGCGGGAGAGGCGAAGTGCTCGAACGCGCCGATGGAAATGATCCCGTCAAACGGTTCGGCGGGGGCGTACTCCTGCCAGTTTTTGATCTCCACGGAGACTTTCGAATAGGCCTGGCTGTGGACATAGGCCGCTTGTTCATCGCTGAGCGTCAAACCGGCGGCGTGCTTGATGTTGGGCAACTTCTCCAGGGCCGCCAGCACACCGCCCCAGCCACAGCCGATATCAAGCACCGATTGCAGGTTTTTCGCGCCTATCGCTTCAAGGTGATAGTCGATTTTTTGCGTTTGCGCGCTTTCCAGCGTTTCACTGTCGGCCCACACGGCGCAGGAATAGGACAGCGTCGGATCGAGCCAGAGCTCAAAAAAGTCGTTGCCGACATCGTAGTGATGACGTATCGCTTTCGACTCTTGTTGCAATCGATGCTCGGCGGTCAGGTCGTTCATTTTCCCGACTTCCCGGCGCCAGCGATGATCAGTTCGGCGACCGCTGTGATGTTGGGGTTATCGAACAATTCTTCTGCGGAAATTTCCACGCCGTATTCCTGTTCGATCTCAATCAGCAACGACACGGCCAGAGACGAGTCGAGTCCCAACTCGCTGAAGTCTTTATCTTCGTCAATAGTGCTGCCGGGCGCATTGAGCAGTTGGCTGATCTGGCCTTTGCACCATTGGATAGCCAGTTCTTTTGTGATCGGAGCAGATTCATAGGCGGTCATGATCGAGTGTTCCTTATTGTTGGGTTTGGACGTTTCTTTTTTTGCGACTGGTTCTGCGCTGCACGGTGGGCACGCGTAGATCCCAGGTCAGCCCCACCAGGCTCAAGCCACGGATAAACCAGTAGCCGGGATCGAAGGCCGCCCATTGCAGCCCGAAAGAAGGTGATTCGGGAAAGGCATGGTGGTTGTTGTGCCACGACTCGCCAAAGGTGAATAAGCCGAACAGGCCACCATTGCGGCTGTGGTCTCTGGATTGATAGGGGCGGGTGCCGAAGCGGTGCAGCAAGGAGTTGATGGACCAGATGATGTGGCCGACGACAAACATTCTGACCGCGCCGCCCCACAGGAAACCGCTCACCACGCCCCACAACGACTGGCTCAGCAGGCCGCCGAGGATGGCCGGGGCGACGAGCCCGAGAATCACCCAGGTGTAGTAATGCCGCGCGGTCTTGGCAATGAGCGGATCACGGATCAGGTCCGGCGCGTAGTAGGCGACGTTGGGGTAGTCGTGTTCTTTCATCCAGGTGAAGTGCGAGTGCACCAGCCCTTTGATCAGGCCTTTGAAACCGGGGCCTTGCAGGTTGGGCGAGTGCGGATCTCCCGGCTGATCACTCAATTCGTGGTGACGCCGATGCATGGCGACCCACGACAGCAGGGCGCCTTGCCCGGCCATCGAACCGAGGATTGTCAGGGCCACAGCGACGGCAGGCCTGGCCTTGAATGAACGGTGCGTGAAATACCGGTGGTAACCCACACTGACACCGATTCCGGTCAACGCCCAGAAGGCGATAAACAGTCCGATATCGACGCCACTGACCGGAATATAAAACGCCATTATTCCCGCCAGGATGACACCCAGTACGGGAAGCACATCGAACATTAAAAAATGCTTGCGTTGCAGTCGATGGAAATACGGGCTGCTGATCGCTTTGCGTTTTACATCTTTGGTTTGGCTTTTATCTTGCGGAATCTGATCCAGCTCGGGTAAACGCGCAGCACTGTCCATCGTCAATCGCTCCGTGACAAATCGTATATACGCTAGAGGTGACCGTTACTCTAGTTATGGACAGTAACGGTGCTGTCGCCTCAACTGACGACTAGAAAAGACGCACTGGCCCGCACCACTCGCTCTTCGCCAACGCTGATATAGCTATTGGCGAACACCAGGCGGCTGCCGGTCTTTTGAATGTCAACGCTGGCTTCCAGCCAGTCGCCGATCTTGGCCGAGCCGGCAAAGTCGGTGGTGAGTGTCGTGGTGACGAGTTTGAGCGGGGGATTTTTCGAGAAAGCGGTGTTGTAGCCCAAGGCAACATCCGCCAGCGCCATGAACAACCCGCCATGGGCGAGTCCGCGCGCATTGGTGTGTTTTTCTTCTACACGAATGCCAATGGTCAAGCCTTCGGCATCTTTGCGATAAAAGAACGGACCGAGCAGATCGAGGAAGGGACTGGTTCTGAACAACGGTTCGAAATTGTGCGGAATATCCATTTCGCGCTCCTTTTTATTTTAATAAGCACATGGGTTTTTATATTTTTCTGGATCACGGTAATGCGCAGGCTAATAGCCTGTTGATTGTTCAGGGAAGAAGTCGGCGACGAACTGCAGTGCGCAACGCCGGCGATCTGGTGAGTGGACGATTGATAGCGCTGAGCAAGCTTTGGTCTATGGACAGACCACGACGAAGAACGATAGCGGCGGCGTCATAGCGAGCGCCTGCCAAGCTGATCGATCCTCTGTTGAGCGGGGTGACGGTCATTTTATCGTCCATGATATTAAGCAGTCGCATGAACGTAGCAGCGGATCCGGGCTTGTCAAATCGGTTTGCCTGTTGTTCTTTAGCGTTGAAAGCGCGACCGCTCTAACTCAGGTGCAAGGCGATCATTTCTGGATGCGACAGTCGCCACCAGGCTGGAATGATTTGCCGGGCTTAATAGGAAGCATTACTATTCACGCCCCTTTCCTCAGCGCACCACCCATACCCCCATGCGTCCCCGCAGACCCGGCTTTTTCGAGCATTACGAAGAGTTGATCGGCACCTGGACTCGGCGCCTGCGCAATCGTGCGCAGGCCGAGGATCTGGCGCACGACACTTTTTTGCGGGTGCTCGAATCCGATTCGGCGGCGGTGCAGCAACCCCGGGCGTATTTGCACCAGACGGCGCGTAATATCGCGGTCGACGGTTACCGACGTGAGGATCGGCGAGGCGCCATGGAGTCGGAGGCGATCGATCACAGTGCGTCGTCGTCCGGCGACCCGGAGCATTACATGCATGCGATCCAGTTGGCCGATTCCATCGAACGGGCGCTCGGCGAACTGCCGGTCAACTGCCGGAAGATTTTTGTCTGGCAGAAGATCGAAGGGCTGACCCAGGCGGAAATCGCCGATCGCCTGGGGTTGTCCAAGAACATGGTCGAAAAGTATATGATCCGCACCCTGCGGCATTTGCGTGATCGACTCGATGGGTTGCAGTCGTGATGGGGTGTGATGTTGAAAAGATCGCAGCCTTCGGCAGCTCCTACGGGGGGTTGTGTGTCTTTATATTCCCGGCCGGACAGGACATTCCATGATGGATACTCGTGATTGCGCGTGCGGGCAAACCACGGTGCGCGATGACGCGGCGCGCTGGTTTGTGCGTTTGCAGGAGCCGGCCGTGAGTGCCGACGAGCAGCAGCGCTTCGACGTCTGGTTGAACGAACATCCGCAACACCGCGATGAATTTCAGTTGCTGCAGGGGCTGTGGACAGCGGCTGATTTGTTGCCGGCGCCGCGCCTCAAAGCGCTGGTTGAAACGCCGCCGCCGCGCCGCGAACGGCGGCCGTTGTTGCGTTATGCCGTGGCCGCCAGTGTGGTGGCGGTGGCACTCGGTCTCGGCTTGTTCAGCGGTTTGAATCATCCGGGCGGTTATAGCGCCGAATTCAGCACGGCGTTGGGCGAGCGCAAACACGTAGCGCTGCCGGACGGTTCGGTGATCGATCTGAACAGTCGCAGCCGCTTGCAGGTGCGCTTTGAAAAAGATCGCCGGTTGATTGAATTGAGCGAAGGCGAGGCGATGTTCAGCGTCGAGCACGATACCTCACGACCGTTCGTGGTCGAGGCCGGCAGCGGCAAGGTGACGGTCACCGGCACGCGATTCGATGTGCGTCGCGACGTCACGCAAACCCGCGTGGCGGTGGAGCAGGGCACGGTGAAAGTGCAGGGGCACAATGCGCCGGACAATGAATTCATAAGTCTGACTGCCGGCCTCGGCACTTACGTTGATGCGCAGGGCAAAGTCGCCGCAGCCTATGCGGTCAACCCAGCGGAACTGACCGCGTGGCGCAGCGGCAAACTGGTCTTCAACAATGCCAGCCTCAGCGAAGTAGTCGCCGAAGTGTCACGTTATCGTGAGAAGCCGCTGACGGTCAGCAACCCTGCGGTGGCCAGTCTGCGCCTGACCAGCGTGTTCAAATCCGATAACACCGAGGCCTTGCTCAAAGCCTTGCCAAGCATCCTGCCGGTGGCGGTTCGCACCCATGCGGACGGCAGCCAGGAAATAATTTCAAAATAAAATTCAGGTTTTTTTCGAGTTCATCGTCTTCCTGTTCAACTGCAACTGGTTTGCATTAACAGCCGCACACTCTTGCGATCCACAGGACTACGTACGACGTGAAAACCACCACTGCCCACAATAAAAAATCCCCTTGGTTACCGCTGGCCCTCGCGCTGGCGGTCAATGCGGCGATGCCGCTGGCTTTTGCCGGCGAAGCGATTCATATCCGCGCCCAGCCGTTGGGGCAGGCCCTGAGTGAGCTGGGCCAGCAAACTTCGCTGCAAGTGTTTTTCAGCCCCGATCTGGTTGCCGGCAAACAGGCCCCGGCGGTCGATGGCGACATATCGCCGGAACAAGCGCTGCGCCAGTTGCTGCAAGGCAGTGGTCTCGATTATCAGATCAACGAAGGTTCGGTAACACTGTCGCCCGCGACGACTTCCGCCGCCGGCAACGGCCCGCTGGAACTGGGCGTCACCGACATCAAAGTGGTCGGCGACTGGCTCGGTGATGCCAACGCCGCCGTGGTGCAAAACCACCCCGGCGCACGCACGGTGATTCGCCGCGAAGCGATGGTCGAGCAAGGGGCGATGAACGTCAGCGACGTGCTCAAGCGTGTGCCGGGCGTGCAGGTGCAGGACAACAACGGTACCGGCGGCAGCGATATTTCCCTCAACGTCGGTGTGCGTGGCCTGACCTCGCGCCTGTCGCCGCGCTCGACTGTCTTGATCGACGGCGTGCCCGCCGCGTTCGCCCCTTACGGCCAGCCGCAACTGTCGATGGCGCCGATTTCCTCGGGCAACCTCGACAGCATCGACGTCGTCCGTGGCGCCGGTTCGGTACGTTATGGGCCGCAGAACGTTGGTGGCGTGATCAACTTCGTTACCCGCGCGATTCCGGAGAAAGCCACCGGTGAAATCGGCACCACCCTGGAAACCACCCAGTACGGCGGCTGGAAACACATCGACACCGCGTTCCTTGGCGGCACTGCCGACAACGGCATGGGCGTGGCGCTGTTGTATTCCGGCGTCAATGGCAACGGTTACCGCGAGCGCAACAACGGCAACGACATCGACGACGTGCTGCTCAAGACTCACTGGGCGCCGACCGATCAGGATGATTTCAGCCTCAACTTCCATTACTACGACGCCAGCGCCGACATGCCCGGCGGTCTGACGCAAAAGCAGTACGACGACAAACCGTACGACTCGGTGCGCGACTACGACCAATTCAGCGGTCGCCGCAAAGACGTGTCGTTCAAGTGGATTCGCCAGATTGACGAGCGCACCCAGGCCGAAGTGCTGACCTACTACACCGACAGTTTTCGCGGCAGCACCATCGCCGCCCGCGACCAGAAAACCCTCAGCTCGTACCCGCGTTCCTACTACACGCTGGGCATCGAACCACGGGTATCGCGGGTCTTCGATGTCGGCCCGACCAGCCAGGAAGTCAGCGTCGGTTATCGCTATTTGAAAGAGGCGATGCACGAGCAGTCGAGTCGTCTGGCGCTGGTCAACAATCAGCCGGTGCTTACGCCGACGTCTGACGGTCATGTGTTCCAGGATCGTACCGGCGGCACCGAGGCTAACTCGGTCTACGTCGACAATAAGATTGACGTTGGCAACTGGACGATCACACCCGGCATTCGCTTCGAACACATCAGCACTGACTGGCACGACCGCGCCGTGCTCGACACCGCCGGCAAACGCGTGCCGGAGAAAAACCGCAGCATCGAAAGCAATGAACCGCTGCCGGCGCTGAGCGTGATGTATCACCTGTCGGACGCCTGGAAACTGTTCGCCAATTACGAAACCTCGTTCGGCAGTCTGCAGTATTTTCAACTGGGGCAGGGCGGTTCGGGTGATCAGACCGCCAACGGCCTGGAGCCGGAAAAGGCCAAGACCTACGAAATCGGCACACGCTACAACGACGATGTGTGGGGCGGGGAAGTGACGCTGTTCTACATCGACTTCGATGACGAACTGCAATACATCAGCAACGACGTCGGCTGGACCAACCTGGGGGCGACCAAGCATCAGGGCCTTGAAGCGTCGGTGCATTACGACATGGCGGCGCTGGATCCGCGCCTTGATGGTCTGACCGCCAACGCCGGTTTTACTTACACCCGCGCGACCTATGAGGGCGAGATTGCGGGCTTCAAGGGCCGGGATCTGCCGTTCTATTCGCGCCAGGTGGCGACGGTGGGTTTGCGTTATGACATCAACCGCTGGACCTACAACATCGACGGTTTCGCCCAGTCGAAACAGCGTTCGCCGGGTACCGGGGTGAATGCCGATGGCAGCTTCAACGGCAACTACATCACCGAAGGCACGGCGGACGGGCAGTACGGCGATATTCCCGGTTACGTGACCTGGAACGTGCGTGGCGGCTATGACTTCGGGCCGCAGGTGTCGAACCTGAAGCTCGGCGCGGGGGTGAAGAACGTTTTCGACAAGCAGTATTTCACCCGCTCCAGCGATAACAATTCGGGGATGTACGTGGGGGCGCCGCGCACGTTCTTTGTGCAGGCGAGTGTTGGTTTTTAACTGATCGTTCCCACGCTCCGCGTGGGAATGCAGCCCGGGACGCTCTGCGTCCAAAAGCGGACGCGGAGCGTCCATTGAGGCATTCCCACGCAGAGCGTGGGAATGATCTCATGTAGGAGCTGCCGCAGGCTGCGATCTTTTGCTTCAGACTTTCAAGACTTTCCCGCCAATCGCGACGGCAACCAGCAGCACCGCCATCAAGCCAAAGGCAAAACTCAAACTGCTGGCATGCGCGACAAAGCCGATCACCGCCGGCCCCGCCAGAATCCCCGCATAGCCCAGCGTGGTAATCGCCGGCACCGCGATGCTTTCCGGCATCACCGTCTGTTTGCCAACCGCCGTGTACAGCACCGGTACGATGTTCGAACAGCCGGCGCCGACCAGCGCATAACCGACCAGCGCCGCTTCCCAGCTCGGTGCGAACGTCGCCAGAAACAAACCGCCCGCCGCCAGCAGCCCGCCAAACAGAATGATCCGCGTGGCACCGACGATCCGCACAATCCGGTCACCCATCAAGCGTCCCGCCGTCATGGTCAACGCGAATGCCGCGTAACCCAATCCGGCATAGGCCGTGTCGATCCCGCGTTCCTGCGCCAGAAACACCGCGCTCCAATCCAGCGCCGCGCCTTCGGTGAGAAAGACGATAAAGCACATCCCGCCGATGAACAGCACGATGCCGTGGGGAATGGCAAAAGCCGGGCCCGAGCTTTCACTGCCGTAGGGCAACATGTGCGGCACGCATTTGCACAGCGCGGCGATCAGCACCACGACCACCACCAGCATGGCGGTGAGCGGCGTCAAGCCAAGGCCGAGCAAGGCGCTGACGCCCGCCGCGCCGACGATTCCGCCGAGGCTGAACAAGCCGTGAAAGCCCGACATCATGTTCTTGCCGCTGGCCCGTTCGACGATCACCGCTTGCAGGTTGACCGTCGAATCCACCGTGCCAAGTCCGGCGCCGAACATGAACAACGTGGCAATCAACGCCGGGATCGACGACACCGTCGCCAGCAACGGCAACGCCGCGCAGATCAGCAGCGTGCCGCCCGTGGCCACGCGCCGGCAGCCGAAACGCGTCGCGAGAATCCCCGCCAGCGGCATCGCCAGAATCGAACCGACCCCCAGGCACAACAGCAACAGACCGAGCGTGCCCTCATCCAGTCCGGCGCGCGCCTTGGCGTACGGCACCAACGGCGCCCACGCGGCGATGCCGAGCCCGGCAATGAAAAAGGCGATGCGCGTGGACATCTGTTGCAGGCGTCCGGGGACGAAGGTGTCTTGGGCGTTGAGGCTGGTCATATCAATCCTTGGCAAAAAACTTCGCGTCCCCGAAGGACAGTGATACGGCGTCGAGGTTCGATCGCCCGTCATTCGAGGAAGTACAGACGACATCCTACCTTCTCCTGTAGGAGCTGCGGCACGCTGCGATCTTTTGATCTTTGTTTTCAAGATCAGAATCAAAAGATCGCAGCGTTCCGCAGCTCCTACAGGGGAATGCGGTTTACAGTGGGTTTTTTCGGTTGCAGGGATTACGAGTGATGACGCAGTTTTATGATGCGCGGGGCAATATCTACGGTGTGGTTTCGCCGCAGGCACTGCGCGAGGCGGGCATTGATCTGCCTGCCAGCGCTGCCGAGTGCGCATCCTTGCGCCAGTCCTGGACTGAGGCCGCTATCAAACGCTGCTGCGACTGGCCCGATGGCAAGCGCCCAGCCAACAGCAAATCCCACCGCAGCGACGGCCTGCTGATCGGCCCGTTCCAGACCTCGCCGCCGTTCGATGTGTTGATCGTCAACACCGATGGCACCCTCGCCGAACGCAGTGGCAACGGTCTGACGATATTTTCCCAGGCGCTGACCGAGCAAGGTTTGCTGGCAGAGCAGGGCGCGTTGTTGCGTGTTCACCACGATAAAGGTGACGCGGTGGAGACCTCGGTGAAGCCTGCCGAAGTCGAAGGCGTGAAAGGCTTCTGGCTCGACCTCGGTCAAGCGGATTTCGGGCCGCGTGCGGTGGATGCGCAGAGCGTTGAAAATGTTGATTTCAATGGCCGGAAGGTTTGCAGAATTCAGCCGTTGGCAACACTCAACCCGGTCTGGCAACACAGCCAGTTCGTACGTATCGGCAATCCCCATTGCGTGACATTGCTCAGTGACGGCGCGGCGCTGCCGAGCAACGAACATATGCGTGCGTCGCCGCTGAACCAAGCCCTGACGAAAATCGCCTACGCCATGCCGACCGGCGCTGGCGAACCGTGTCCGGCGGGCGTCAATCTGCAATGGGCGGTGCGTGAGTCTGCGCAGCGAATCATCGCGCGAGTCTTCGAGCGTGGCGAAGGGCCGACCGCGTCCTCAGGCACCAGCGCCAGTGCGGTAGCGTGTGCGGCATGGCGGGTGGGTTGGGTCGAAGCCGGAGAAGTGCAGGTGATCATGCCCGGTGGCACGGCACCGATTCTGCTGGAAGCAATCGACGGCGAGCGGGTGCGCGTCAGGTTGTTTGGTACGGCGCGGTTGATCGGCTGAATTCACAATCGCCATCGCTGGCAAGTCAGGCTCCCACAGGGTTTTGCGGCGACCACATTATTTGTGTACACCGCTGAACCATTGTAGGAGTGAGCCTGCTCGCGATGGCGGTGAGTCAGGCAACGTATGATTTGAAGGGTGGTCCGCTATCGCGAGCAGGCTCATTCCTACAGTGGATTATTGGTGTCCCGGGTTTTTTGTGTTCACCCCCCAAACCCTGTGGGAGCCTGGCTTGCCAGCGATGGGGCCCGCCAGGACACCTCGTCAGTGCGCCTTGAACAACGTCACCGACACCACCTGCTCACCCTGCATCTCTAGCCGCAGCAATGCGCGGGGCGACGGCTCATCCTCGAAACATTCAACAATCACCGCGTGCGCCGAACTGGCCTCCCACAGGGTTTTGCGGCGACCACATTATTTGTGTGCACCTCTGAACCATTGTAGGAGTGAGCCTGCTCGCGATGGCGGTGAGTCAGGCAACATATGATTTGAAGGGTGGTCCGCTATCGCGAGCAGGCTCACTCCTACAGTGGATTATTGGTGTACCGGGTTTTTGTGTTCACCCCCCAAACCCTGTGGGAGCCTGGCTTGCCAGCGATGGGGCCCGCCAGGACACCTCGTCAGTGCGCCTTGAACAACGTCACCGACACCACCTGCTCACCCTGCACCTCTAGCCGCAGCAATGCGCGGGGCGACGGCTCATCCTCGAAACATTCAACAATCACCGCGTGCGCCGAACTGGCCTCCCACAGGGTTTTGCGGCGACCACATTATTTGTGTGCACCTCTGAACCATTGTAGGAGTGAGCCTGCTCGCGATTGCGGTGAGTCAGGCAACCTATGATTTGAAGGGTGGTCCGCTATCGCGAGCAGGCTCACTCCTACATGGGATTATTGGTGTACCGGGTTTTTGTGTTCCCCCCCAAACCCTGTGGGAGCCTGGCTTGCCAGCGATGGGGCACGCCAGGACACCTCGTCAGTGCGCCTTGAACAACGTCACCGACACCACCTGCTCACCCTGCACCTCTAGCCGCAGCAATGCGCGGGGTGACGGCTCATCCTCGAAACATTCAACAATCACCGGGTGCGCCGAACTGGCCTCCCACAGGGTTTTGCGGCGACCACATTATTTGTGTGCACCTCTGAACCATTGTAGGAGTGAGCCTGCTCGCGATTGCGGTGAGTCAGGCAACATATGATTTGAAGGGTGGTCCGCTATCGCGAGCAGGCTCACTCCTACAGGGGATTATTGGTGTACCGGGTTTTTGTGTTCACCCCCCAAACCCTGTGGGAGCCTGGCTTGCCAGCGATGGGGCACGCCAGGACACCTCGTCAGTGCGCCTTGAACAACGTCACCGCCACCACCTGCTCACCCTGCACCTCTAGCCGCAGCAATGCGCGGGGCGACGGCTCATCCTCGAAACATTCAACAATCACCGCGTGCGCCGAACTGGCCTGCAATGCCAGCTGCCGCGCATGTTTCAACAGGCGTTTCACGGCTGCACTGACCGGCATCGGCGCGTGCCCGCCGCGCACTTGCTCACAGAATTCCAACGCGATTTCATGGGGTGTCGGTGCCGGCGGTGATGCCAACCCAGACTCGTCGAACAGCCGATTGAGTTGTTCCGCCGCACTCACCGCCCGCGCAAACCCCGCGAATGCCGAGGCCTGCAACAGCACCTCAGTCATTTCACCGGGGGCCAACCCCGAGGCCAGCCCTGTCTTCAGATGCACACTCAATGGCGGGCCGACCATGCCCGACGCCACAATGGCTGCAAACGACACCGCTTCCCGCAGGCGCGGATCGAGGCCAGGGCGCGCGTGCAAATGCCCGTAAACCACGCCAACCGCCAATTCACCCAGCGCGGGCACGGTGTGAAACAGCGCATCGAGCCGAGCGCCGCCGTCGGGTACAAGTTCGGTAAACGTCTGTCGGCCTTCGTGGTACAGCGAGGCCATGGGCGAGGGTGTGTGGTTCATTGGAAAATCCTCAAGTAATTGAGGATGGCGGCTAATCAACTACGCACGACTTCAGCATGAAGGAGCATCCATCGCAGGGGGGGGCCGGCGTCATGGCGACGCCGGTTTCTTCACCTTAGACGAACTCCACCACCGGCATCTGCCGTTTCATCAGCACTTTGCCGTTGCGAATCGAATACAGCGGCAAACCCTGGCTGCGGATCACCTCATAATCACTGTCCGCCGACAGAATCAGCAGGTTCGCCGGGCGCCCCTGTTCCAGCCCATAGCGCTCGCCCAGGTGCATGGCTTTGGCGCTGTTGTCAGTGACCAAGTCCAGCGCACTTTGCAGGTTGCGATAACCGAGCATGTGGCAGATGTGCAGCCCGGCCTCAAGCACTCGGAGGATGTTGCCGTTGCCCAGCGGATACCACGGATCGACGATGGAATCCTGACCGAAACACACGTTCATCCCGGCTTCGAGCAACTCGTTCACCCGGGTGACGCCACGGCGTTTCGGGAAGTTGTCGAAGCGCCCTTGCAGGTGGATGCTTTCGGTTGGGCAGGAGACAAAACTGATCCCGGAATGCCCGAGCAGACGGAACAGTTTCGCGCAGTAAGCGTTGTCATAAGAACCCATCGCTGTGGTGTGGCTGGCGGTGACGAGGGCACCCATGTCGCGGCTGCGTGCTTCTTCGGCGAGTACTTCGAGGAAGCGTGAGTGCGGGTCGTCGGTCTCGTCGCAATGCACGTCGACCAGGCAACCGGTGCGCTCGGCCAGATCCATCAGAAACTTCACTGAACTGACGCCTTGATCGCGGGTGTATTCGAAATGCGGAATGCCGCCAACCACGTCAGCACCCATGCGAATCGACTCTTCCATCAACTCGCGGCCATTGCGGAACGACTCGATGCCTTCCTGTGGGAACGCGACGATTTGCAGGTCGATCAGGTGACGGCTTTCCTCGCGCACTTCAAGCATGGCTTTCAGTGCGGTGAGTTGCGGATCAGTGACGTCGACGTGGGTGCGCACGTGCTGAATGCCGTGCGCGGCCAGGGTCTGAATGGTTTTTTTGGCGCGGGTCTTGGTGTCTTCTTCGGTGATGGTGACCTTGCGCTCGCCCCAGCACTCGATGCCCTCAAACAGCGTGCCGCTCATGTTCCAGCGCGGTTCGCCAGCGGTGAGGGTGGCGTCGAGGTGAATGTGCGGCTCGACGAAGGGCGGCACCACCAGATTGCCGCCGGCGTCGAGGTCGTCGGGGCCCAGTGTCGGCGCTTCGGTCTGCCGGGCGATGCTGCGGATCAGGCCGTCTTCAAGGTGCAATTCGTGCAAACCTTCCTGGTTGCGCAAACGGGCGTTGATGATGTGCATCAGGCGAATCCTTTTTTATAAGTCTTGTAGTGGCGCGGCCGCGCTGCGAGCGCCGAGCGCGCCGGTGACGATGACATACGTTAGCGCGGCAGCAGCGATCCCTACCAGCGGCGCGACCCATGGCGAGCTGAACGCGGCGACGGTACCGACCGCGTAAGCCCCCAGGCCCGGCCAGTTGAACGCCGGCAGCCGTGCGTCGGCCAGGCGCGGATAACGCCCGCGCCAGCGGTAGAAGAAGTCCGCCATGATCACCCCGCCAATCGGTGGAATCACTGTGCCGAGCAGAATCAGGTACGGCACCAGCATGTCGTACATGCCGAGCAGGGCGAGCAGGGTGCCGATCACCGCACCGGCGAGGGTCACGGTTTTGCGCCGGCCGGTGCGCAGCAGGTTGCAACCGGCGACGGCAAAGTTGTAGATGGTGTTGTCCTGAGTGCTCCAGATGTTCAGCAACAGCATGGCCATCGCGGCCATGGCGAAACCTTGCAGGAGCAGCACTTCAACCACGTCGGGTTGTTGATAGACGATGGCGCCGTACGCGCCGATCAGCACCATCAAACCGTTGCCGATGAAAAAACCGATCAGGCTGGCCAGCACCGCGACCCGCGCTGAGCGCGAGAAGCGCGTCCAGTTGGTCGCCTGAGTTGCGCCGCTGACGAAGGTGCCGAATACCAAAGTAATCGCCGTCGACCAGTCCAGCGAACCACTTGGCACGACGCTGAGCAAACCCTCGAAGCCGCCGACTTTCACTGTCGCCACCCACATCGACAGCATCAGCAGCAACATCATCGCCGGCACCGCGATGTACGACAGAATCTCCAGCCCACGATAACCGACGTAAGCCGTGGCACAGAACACCAGACCGAACAGCACCATCAGCCCGAGCACGGTGCCCTCATCGAGCTCGAAGTATTTGCCGAGCACCACCGCAGCCGTGGCAGTGCCCCAGGCGTACCAGCCGATCTGGGTGAAACCGAGGATCAAGTCACTGAGTTTGCTGCCGACTTCGCCGAAGCAAAAACGCCCCATCAACACCGAATTGAGGCCGCTTTTGAAGGCGATGTAACCCAAACCTGCGGCATACAACCCAAGCAGCAGGTTGCCGACGATGATCACCGCCATCATCTCGCCGAAACTGAACGCCACGCCGAGCTTGCCGCCGGCAAACATGGTCGCGGTGAAAAACGTGAAGCCCAGTAACACCATCGCCGTCGAGGCCAGGCCTTTACGCGCATGCATCGGTACTTCGCTGAGGGGGTAATCGTTGCCGGAGGCGTGCTGCGTCATGGGGCGGTCCTTGCTGAAAAGGGAAGACGCGGGGGAGGGTTGCAGTGGTCGTGCCAAATGCCGGGTGGCGCGGGTTATGTATAGACGAGACACGCCAGTCGGCGCGAAAACAGTGCACCCGAACACCCCCAAGCCCAATGTAGGAGCTGCCGAAGGCTGCGATCTTTTGATTTTGTTTTTTGCTCGTTCCCACGCTCTGCGTGGGAATGCAGCCCGGGACGCTCCGCGTCCCACCCAAAGCCGAACGCGGAGCGTCCGTTGAGGCATTCCCACGCAGAGCGTGGGAACGATCAAGGTCAGAGAAAGCGCAGCAGGGCGGCGACGATGGCCTCGGGAGCGTCTTCCTGGACGAGGTGGCCGGCGTTGGGAATCGGGTGGAATTGTGATCCCGGGATCATTTTATGTAACGCTCGGCCACGCTCGATGGGGATCCACTGATCCTGCTCACCCCAGAGAATCTGTACCGGGCAGCGGATGCTCGGATACAAGTTTTCTGCTTCACGGGTATAGCGCTCGTCCATCTGCGCAATCTGCCGATAGAACGCCGCTTGCCCCGGATCGCCGAGCCATGGCTCAACGTAGGGTGCGAGTTCGTCGTCAGGAATCGCCCGGTGAATCGCCCCGCGAATGTAGGTCGGCACGATGGCGCGCTGGATGTAATCGGGCAGGCCGCTGAATGCCGCCTCATGCTGACGCACATGCTGCACGAACGGCGACCCCCACGGCGTCAGCGCCACCGGATCGATCAGCGTCAGGCTGCGGTAATCCTTGCCGTTGAGCAGGTGCGTGCGCAGCGCCGTGGCACCGCCAAAGTCGTGAGCAACGACGTCGGGGTTTTGAATAGCCCAGTGATCGAGTAACTGCGCCAACAATTGATTTTGTACGCCAAGGGAGACATCGGCGTCGGGTTTTGCAGAGCGCCCATAACCGAGCAGATCGAAGCAGTGCACACGATGCGTGGCGAAAAAGAAGGGCGCGATGCGATGCCACACACAGGACGAGAAGGGCGTGCCATGCACGAACACCAGCGGCGGGCCGTCGCCACGGACCGCATGCCACACCGGCTGACCGTTGAAGTCGAAGACTTGATCCAGCAATCCGTTCGTCATGGGGCTGTCCTCCTCGCGTTTTTCAGCCACTAGCATAATCAATCAAGGCTGGCGTGTTGAAGTTTTATCAAGTGTTGGATGTCAGGTCACGCAAGTTCATTGTTCAGTAGTGTTTGTCTGGAAATGTTCATTGTTCATTGAATATGTCAGTAATGATCTGTGATGTATTGTTTTTGCTGTTTTTGCTCAGGCTGAGTAGTTTTGTTTTAGTTCTGCATTTGCCGTGTCGGTCTCGTTGCCAGTAGGTGGCGACAAACCGTGGGTCAATGTTTTCTTGTTTCATATTAAATGGATTTATTGAAAATGGCTTTAGAGCAGTTCGTTAACAGTGAACATCAGGAATGGCACACCTTTGTTGATCCTGTGGGATTTAAAGCAGTTCTGTCAGCCTTTCACGGTACCGAGCAATACGAGGCGGCGCTCCGGTATTACGCCGCTGCGCAGGTACAGGAAACGTCAGAGGGTATGTTCCAGGTCATAAGTCTGTTGAAGGAAACACTGCAGACGTTAGGGCGAGGCTCTAACGATGAAGGCATTGGCTACTTGCGCAATAAAGTTGATGAATACCATCGGCGTCTGCAGAACACAGTGACACTTTCTGCAACAGAGGTGCCCAGCCAGATGCATTTTGTCTGGGTGGGCGGTGCCATGTTTGGCGCCAACCAGCGCGATTACTTCAACATCTGGAAAGCCCGGGCTCCCGAAGGTTTCACTTTCAATATCTGGTACGACCCGGACGCGTTGATGGCTTTCGATGTCAGTCGCACGCTCATTCAGGCGGCCAAGGCAGATGCCATGCGCTCGGGTGGCGACCAACCGATTTCCAGAGTTGCGCTCGGCCAGCTCTATGAAGAACGACTGGCCGTACTGCGGCGTCAGGCGTTTGATTTCATCCACCAGGCGCAACGGCGCGGCCTTGGTGCTGACGAGGCACGTATCGAGTTTCTGGTCGAGGCGTTTGCCCAGGATAAGTCGCAACTGCTCGCTGCGCGCAAACGGTACCTGCAAAGCCATCTGGACATGGCCGACGACCGTGTGCGATTGCGCAATGCCCGAGAGGAATTCGCATCGCATTTCCTGTGGTCTGCTTATGACCGTGAAATTTCCTTGAGGGGTAACTTTGCAGCCGCTTCTGATCTGGTGCGTTTGCAAGCTGTCTATCAGGAGGGCGGTACCTACAGCGACCTTGACTACTTACCGCCATTGGTCAGCGAAATGGGCGGAGTTGATCTTTCAACGTTAAGCCATGAGGCTCGCTCAGGTGTCCTGCAATTATTACTTGATCACAATCGGCAATTAATGCCGGGTCGCGACGCAAGTCGATACAAGAATCTGAAAAAGCATATTCCGAAAGAGTACCTCCCCCCACTTGAAGCGTTTGCAGAAAGTAACCCGCCCCTTGATCGAATTTTTGCGCCCCTCATACGCCAGGCTGCTTCTGGCGATATGTTGGGTATGGGGGCCTCTAACCCGCCAACAGGTGATGTTGCGCCGAAATTGATGAATGCGTATATCGCTGCGCATCCGCGGGCGGGGATGACCAGCGCCACCCTGGAACTGATTCGTTATTACTACAATGTGATTGAAGCGGTAGAACTTCACTTGGATAAAACCGGGCGAGCGTGGAGTGATGAGAGCAGTTTTGGTGTTATTCAAAACATGTTGGGTGAGGTGGACTTTCCTTTTTCCGGAAACGTCGCGTTAAAGCAGATCTGGCAGACTTATGAAGGAAGCATCATCAGTGCCATTGACGGTTACCATCGTGATGGTGTGGTGCCTGGCGCCGGAGGCACCATCGCCTTGACCGGGCCGGGAGCGCTATTGGTGGCGTCTCGTTTATTCACGGATTATCAATACACAACCCGCGGTGCCTCAGAAATCCAGGCGTCGCAATACCTGCAAGAGGGCTATAACACCGCGACTGAGGAGGAGTTGATCAGTGGCTGGATTGAACGCGCTGACGGCAACTCTGTATGGGTGCAAAACGAACAACAAGCCTGGCGCGACGGCAAATTCAAAGCGCGTTACACCGGCAATCTGCATGAACTGCTTAAACCCGGCAATACGCTGACCTTCAAGCGCGGCTGGCCGGTGATCGAGGGCAAGCCGGTGCTGGTGACCGCGATTGTTCAACGCCTGATCGATGATCTGGGCGACCCCTTTATCCGCGCCATGACCGACAAGCTCACGGGTGATGTGGTGTTCGAGAGCAATGCCAGTCTGAGCCTCGATGAACGCCGGCAGATACTCAATCAGACGATCGACGAAATACCCCAATCCATCGGGGCGCAGCATCCGCGTAATCTCAATGAGCTGCTGGTGCACCTGGAGCGTGGTTCGCTGCCGCTTGAGCAATTGAGTCCGTTGCATCGGGCTATCGTCGGCGGACTGTTTGGTGCACAGACTCTGGATGCCGCAGGATTTGCCGATGCCTGGCAAGCGGCGCAAGCACTTGCCAGTGAAACCGCCGACGGTGGCGTTTTCGCGCGCTTCAAAGCGATCGAAAAAGTCTTGCTGACGCGTCAGCCGCAGGCTTTCCAGGCAGCGTTGGCGCGCCAGGCCAAGCCAGGCAACCAGAGCGCCCATGCGCTCAAGGCACTGGCGTTGACTGAACCCATGACCCTCAAGCAATGGGGCCAGCGCATTGCGCAAATCAACAGCACCGCGCAATGGGAATACCGCACGCGGATTCTTAAATATGCCGCGAGTGTCCGTGAACAGTTTTTCAGCCGTGGCGCGGTGTCTGTCCGGCAATTGCCGCAGGCGTTTCTGGTGCACTCGCCGGGTGATCCCGGCCGTCGCTGTTATCCCCTGGCATTGCTCATGGCTGCAGCATTCAGCCGTGGCGAGGGTGCCGAGCGCGCCGTTATCGGCCGGATCGCCAATGCCAGCCTGGACGCGCACGAAGCCGATTCCCGTGCCTTGCTGTCGGCACTGGACGATCTGAGTGATGTGCGCTTGTTCGAGGTCGGCACGCTGTTGGGGCAGCACGATCTGCCAGCGATCATGCAAACCCTCGAAGCGAAAACAGACACCGCCGTTCTGTTGCTTGATACCGGTAGCCACGCGTTGCTGGTGGCCAAAGTCGTGACGGGCGACAACACCAGCTATCGCTTCTTCGAACCGAATTTTGCGGTGTATGGTTTTGCTCAGGGCGCGTTGATGCAGCAAGGTATCGAAGACCATTTGCGGCGCGACGGCGCTGAATTGGCCGGGTTGTATGGGCTGGCCGATGCGACCGACTTGCAGTTCAGGGTGGTTGAACTGAACGCCGCCGCTATCGCTGAAACAGTGCTGCCTTCAAGTCTGCAAGTCGGCAGTCTGCTGGAGAGCGCGCCGATTGCCGGTGATCAGACCGTCGGCGTGTGGGATAAACAGGCCACGCTGCGTACACGCCAGCTCTCGGAAAACGCGCGAATGGGCGAAAGCCTGTCACAACTGGATGCTCGTTACCTCACGCGTGAACTCGATCTGGCGACCACACAACTGCGTGACAAATACGCCCTGAGCGGCGAATACCTGCCCTTGCTCGATACCGTCAAGGGCAGCGTAGCGCAGGGCTTCAGCCTGACGATGGTGGACGCGCTCAATCCCGCAAAAACGGTCCTTGTCACTACCGCCGATACGCGTTTCATCAAAATCAAAAAGCATATTCAGCAACTGGTCGATGCGGTCTCCGGCAATGCCGGCGGTCCTGGAGCGGGAGAGGGTGGCAGTCGGCTGAGTTTCGCCTTTGCGATCCAGACACTGGTGACAGAAATGCGCAGTCGCGAGTATCAGCAAAAGGCGGGTTCAGTGCCGGCGTTGTCTATCGCCATGCAGGTGCAAGTTTATGTGAGTTACGCGCAACTGGCTTATGGCGTGGTGACGGATTCGGTGCAGATGATCAACCTGGTACGGCAGGTGGCGGCCAGCGAAGAGGCGTTGGTCAAACAACATGCTTCTTTGTCGGGACGGTTGCTCGGGCGGGTCTCGACCGGCGTCGGGATCGGCTTTTCGCTGGTCAACATTGGCTTCGACATCCATGGCCTGACGCTGGCAAACAATGATGAAGAGCGGTCGCGACTTACCACCCAGCTGGTGTTCAACGTGGCGGCGCTCGGACTTGACCTGACCGCATTGGCGGTTGGCGGAACGGTGGGTACGGTGGCGTCGTTTCTGGCAGTGCCGTTGCTGGGGCTCGGCATCGGCTTCACAGCGATTGCCAGCAACCTGGGGCAGATCAGCGACAAGGCCCGGGCCGTTGGCCGGCACCTGTTCATGATTCACGAAGCCTATGGGCAGGAGGGTGTCGAATGTCAGGACGGGGTATTGAGGTTTGCGGTTGAAGCGGTCATCACCGAGCTGGATTTACAGGCGCGCCGGATAAGGTTCGACAGTCAGAAGTTTTTCCCAGCGAATTTCTCGACGCTGGGGCTGCCTGATTACAGCGCGAAACCGGAGGACATGCACCGGGCCATCAATATTCGCGAGGCGCTTGGCCGCGCGGACAGCTTTGAATTCGCCGGCAACAGTGAGCGGCAAATCCACGCCGTCGTGCTGCCCTGCACACCGCTTTGTTACTACGGTTATGAATACCAGTTAGGGTCATCCGGGCATGGGCCGGACGAGGATCTTTTCTTGCGTCTGCGAACCTACCAGACGGTCTACGAGGGCAGGCCCGCGTACAAGGGTGGCATCGAGGCGATCAGCACCTCGTTTCCGAACATTCTCGATGACTGGAAGCAGACGCTGGAATTTGCCTGGCCTGACCCGGATCAGCGGTTCAAGTTTTTCTCCACGCCCTCACTGCCGCACATCCTTTACAAACTGCTCCCCGTCAACAAGCCGACCGCCATCACGGTGAAGCTCGATGAACAGGCCCGGCAGTTGGTTATTCCCGAATTGCCGAAGGAATGGCATCAGCTCATCAGTTACGACATCACCGGCCAATCCGGGGTCTATCAGCTCAGACTGACCCCGGGGATCGTCGCGGTACGCTTGGCGAAGTACGATCCCTTCAATGACGTGAGCTGGTTGATCAGTGCCCCTTGGGCGAGTGAAAAACAGGTCGGATTCGAGGGCGATGATCTGCTCGTCGACGGAGTCAGAATCACCGGCTTCAAAGGTTTCCTCCAGCTCAAGGGGGGCGAACGCTTTCAGTTTGATCGTGAGAAAAACACTTGGCAGTTATTGTCTGTCACGCTGAACAAGCGCACGGCTGAAAGCAGCGATGAACCGGTCGACATGGCGCTGGTGTTGACGCGCCTGCGTGCGCTTGCGCAGGCCAACCGGCTGGCAAACGGTTACGTGGCGCTGCATCACTTCATTGTCCCCTTCAACCGTGAATCCGATGTGCACTACACCACCGGTTATTACGACGTGGCCGAGAACCGAGTGCTGTACGTGCGCAACCTTCCGGCCTCGTTGCTTGAGGGCGTTGTATTGGGCGCGGTCTCGGGTCAGCAGGCGTGGTTCTATCACCCCGCGCACGCAACGGTATGGCGCGTCGACGTCAGCACCGGTCTCATCAGGCACGCCTATCGTCTGCTGAGTCCGCGGAAAGGTTCGACCATCATCGGCTGTGAGTTGACCGCTGATGGAAAGCTGCGCGTCGTCCAGGAAAAAACCCGGGACGAGACCACCCGCTACACCCTGGAATATCTGATCTCTGCCAATACGATCACCTTCTTTCATATCAACGCTTATGAAAGTCAATGGAATGAAGCGGTCGGCATGCAGGCGTACTGGAAGGCACCGTTGGATCGATTCCGCCAACCTGACCCGCAACTGGATGAAATTATCGCTGTGGATATACCGATGAGTACCTGGACCTCCGCGCCGTTTGTGGGGCTGCGTGGGTATGCCGACAACACGGCGATCCTGTCGGGCTGGCTGCGTTTGAGTGACGCCAGGTTCTATGTGAATGACGATCAGCTCGCTCAGGAACCGGTGCAGCGAATCATGCTGATGTGGGACGAGTCGGCCAGTGACGCGATGCTGATCTACGATGTGACCCACAAGCAACTGCTACGGGTTTTTTCCAATCCTTCAGGCTATGACACCGCACTGGATGAAGTCATCGAAAGCAACGTGATAGAGCTGACTCATTCGGCAGGACGCTACATCCTGACGAAAGCCGATGGCCAACTGTTCGAGGTCGATAAAAATGCCGTGCTGACCTTTATTGGCGTCGGCAAGCGCTGGCTCGAACAACACACGGACTGGCTGGGGGCACTGCCTGCGCTGGTCGAGCAGCATGGCAAGCACCCCATTCCCGTGATTGGCCTGGCGGGTTTCAGCCATGGCACGTTGCTCGCGGCCTGGTGTGTCGACAGTCAACTGTTAGTGAGCCAGGTCAGCCCCGGCAAAGAACTGGCGTTGCTCAGTCTGACCCCGGATGGCCAGGCGGCATGGTTACTGGATATCGAGGCAGGGCAACTCTATCGTCAGGCGACGGGCTCGTTAAAAGATCTGCGAGAGGTGTTTGCCACTGGCACACGACTGCTGGCGCCGGAACGACTGCCAGCGGCAGAAAAAGTCTGGTCCGAGTGGGCGTTTGTCGAGGTGGTCGCTGACGGCCAGGGGTTGCGGGGGCGAACGCGTGAAGGCGTGAACCTGGAGCTATTGGATCGACAACCTGCACGCATCGTCAGTGTGGAAAATCAATGGTCTCAAGCCAGAGACTCCGGTTTGTCGTTGCGCGAACGTCTGAAGGCTCTGCTGGCAGGCCATGCTCACGCGCCGATATTGCCGGTTGAAAGCAGCGGCGGGCGCTACACCTACTACGTTGCGGATCAGGATCATTTGTATGAGGTCAGCGCACGACCCGACGGGCAGTGGTCAGCGCTGTTGGGTGTCAAGAAACAGCAGGAAACGCTGCTGTTCGACCCGCAGGACAATCTGGTTTTCAATCGCGGATCAAGGGATTACATCTGGCTCACCGACAGCCATGCCGGCCGCGTGGGCGAGGTGCTCACGCTGGACAGCTCTGTAGAGATCAGTGACTTGCAGCCCTTGTTGCTCGACGGTGTCGAGACGCTGATCCTTGCTTTCGGCTCGTTGACGCAGACCAGCCGCGTGTCGCAAGAGGCCTGGCAGCGACTGGAGTGTATTGTGCTGGATCGTCGGCGTGCGGCTGATGACGGGGTATCGGTCGAGCACACATTGGTGTTGGAGATGGCCGGCAACGAGCGACTGCTGTTGTCCGAAGCGCAAGGGCACTTGATGCTGATCGATCCGGACAATGCGCATACCCTGATCGTGCGCGACGTCGAGCCGCAGGATCAAGAATCGCGTGTACCGATGTTCTTGCGTATGGTCATCGAAGGGCAGGAGCAGCGTTTGAATGTCGAGCAACTCATGACGGCACTGCGGCGAACGCAGGAAGCAGGGGCGACCCTCGAGTTGAAGACGGTGATCGACGCACTCAGCGCATGAACGCTGTGAGCGTGTCTAGTCCTGAAATAGGTTTACACCTGTTTCAGTCTCAAAACGCCCGATGCACCGCATCGGGCGTTTTGTATTTCAGCGACAGATGAGGTCGCTCGTTGTTATAGATCTGCACCGACTCGTCCACCATCCGGATGG
>NZ_JBODOE010000017.1:0-143392 GCF_051913165.1 Pseudomonas sp. SM4
GAAGGCTGCGATCTTTTGATCTAGAGGTGAAAGATCAAAAGATCGCAGCCTCGTTTCACTCGTCAGCTCCTACAGGGAGGGAAGATTGTTTCTGTGCAGGGAGAGGGGCGGTCACGCGATTTATTCACTTTCCGTTGTTTTCGATATGGCTTAACGGCACGCGCTTTTCGATGGCGCTCGACAGCACGATCGATGTCTTGCTGAAGCCGAATTTCGCCACGCGGTTGATCAGCTCTTCCAGCTCCGGCATTGAACCCACCGCGCCTTTCATCATCACGCACGGATCGCCCGTCACTCGAAAGCACTCGGTCAGTTGCGGGATCTTCACCAGTTCGTCGTAGACCTTCTGACTGCCGTTCTGGTGCAGACGCAATTCGATCATGCACTGGATCGGTAAGCCGATTTTCGACAGGTCGACTTTCGCCTCATATCCGGTGATTACTCCGGTTGCCTCAAGCTTGGCCACGCGCTCGGCCACGGCGGGCGCTGACAGGTTCACCTTGCGCGCCAGATCGGCGTAAGACGCACGGCCATTTTCGAGCAGGGCGCTGAGCAGCATGCGGTCGTATTTGTCCAAGGCCAGACTCCTGAAAATGCCAGACTTTCGAAATCGTGGTTTAACCCTTCGATCTCCGTTATTTCCAAAGTGTACCGGCCTGATAAACAGGTTTTGTAGCTTATTTTTGCTCGTGTGCCTTTCTAGAATAATCCAATCCCTGATCCTGACAGTCGAGCCACTCATGTCTGCCTTGCGCCGTTTTTCTCTACCGCTGATCGCCGCGTTTTTTGCGTTGTATGTGATTTGGGGATCGACCTATCTGGTAATCCGCATTGGCGTTGAGTACTGGCCACCGCTGATGCTCGGTGGTGTGCGCTTCGTGATCGCGGGCACGTTGATGTACGCGTTCCTGCGCTGGCGCGGGGCGCCGGCACCGACCTGGGCGCAGTGGAAAGCGGCGGGGATTATCGGGATTTTGCTGCTCAGTTTCGGTAATGGCGCGGTGAGTGTGGCTGAGCACACCGGCGTGGCTTCGGGTGTCGCGGCCTTGGCGGTGGCAACGGTGCCGCTGTTCACTTTGCTGTTTGGTTATTTCTGGGGTGCGCGCAATACCCGGCTGGAGTGGGCCGGAGTGGCGTTGGGAATCATCGGCATCGCCATGCTCAACATGGGCTCCAACCTGCAATCGAGCCCGATGGGCGCAGCGCTGCTGATTTTTGCGGCGGCGACCTGGGCGTTCGGTTCGGTGTGGAGCAAACATTTGCCGTTGCCGCAGGGGGCGATGGCCAGTGCGGTGGAAATGCTGGTTGGCGGTGTGGTGCTGCTGATGGGTAGCGCCGTCAGTGGTGAACACTTGCAAGCGCTGCCGCCGATTGAAGGCTGGCTGGCGCTGGCGTACCTGATCTTCTTCGGCTCGATCATCGCCTTCAACTCTTATATGTACCTGCTCAAGCACGTGCGCCCGGCGGCGGCGACCAGTTATGCCTACGTCAATCCGGCTGTCGCGGTGTTGCTCGGGATCGTGTTTGTCGGCGAGACCATCGGCATCGAAGAAGCGCTGGCGATGCTGGTGATCATCAGCGCCGTGGTGCTGATTGGCTTGCCGCAGTGGCGCCGGCCAGCACAGCCGCCAGTCGTGGCGTCGACAGCCGTTCCCACAGAAACGCGTACGAATTAGGGTAAACTGCGCGGCATTGCATGCCCGCGTCATCTTTTCCTACGGTACTCCCATGACTTTCGCCACCCTTGGCCTGATCGAACCCTTGCTGCGCTCCCTTGAGACGCTCGGCTACCAGACCCCGACGCCGGTGCAGGCGCAAGCCATCCCGGCCGTTCTGGCCGGTCGCGACCTGATGGCCGCCGCCCAGACGGGCACCGGCAAAACCGCCGGTTTCGCCTTGCCACTGTTGCAGTTGCTGAGCATGGAAGGGCCGAAAGTCGCTGCCAACTCGGCGCGTGCGCTGATTCTGGTGCCGACCCGCGAGCTGGCCGAGCAGGTTCATGAGTCTGTGCGCCAGTACGCCGAAAACCTGCCGCTGCGCACTTATGCGGTTTACGGCGGCGTCAGCATCAACCCACAAATGATGAAGCTGCGCGGCGGCGTCGATGTGCTGGTCGCCACGCCGGGTCGCCTGATTGACCTGTTCCGCCAGAACGCGCTGAAACTCGATCAGTTGCAGACTCTGGTGCTGGATGAAGCCGATCGCATGCTCGACCTGGGCTTCTCTGAAGAACTGGCGAATATTTATCGCATGCTGCCGAAGAAGCGCCAGACCCTGCTGTTCTCCGCGACCTTCTCCGATGACATCCGCCTGCTGGCAGGGCAGATGCTCAACGATCCGCTGAGCATTGAAGTCAGCCCGCGCAACGTCGCCGCCAACACCGTCAAGCAGTGGATCGTCACGGTGGACAAGAAGCGCAAGGCCGAACTGTTCGTGCACCTGATGCGCAAGAACAAGTGGAAGCAGGTGCTGGTGTTCGCCAAGACCCGCAACGGCGTCGATGCGCTGGTGGAAAAACTTCAGGGTCTGGGTGTGAACGCCGACGGTATCCACGGTGACAAACCGCAGGCGACTCGTCAGCGTGCGCTGGATCGTTTCAAGTTGAGTGAAGTGCAGATTCTGGTGGCGACGGATGTTGCTGCCCGTGGTCTGGATATTGAAGATTTGCCGTTGGTGATCAACTTTGATCTGCCAATCGTGGCCGAAGACTACATCCACCGTATCGGCCGTACCGGCCGTGCGGGTGCAACCGGTGAGGCGATCTCGCTGGTGTGTGCGGATGAAGTGAACATGTTGTCGGCGATTGAAATGCTGACGCGCCAGACCTTGAAGCGTCAGAACGAACCGGACTTCGAACCTGAGCACCGCGTGCCGGACACCGACGCCAGCGGTCAGGTGATCAAGAAGCCGAAGAAACCGAAGAAGCCGAAAGCATCTGGCGGTGGCGGCAAGCGTAATCTGGGCAAATGGGTGGATAGCGGCGAGACGCAGGCGCCGGAGCCTTCGATCAAGCCTGTGCGCAAGGTGCCGGTATTTAACACCGGCCCTCGTAAGCGCAAACCGTAACTCCTGTAGGAGCTGCGGCACGCTGCGATCTTTTGATCTTGATTGCCGAAGATCAAAAGATCGCAGCCTCGTTTCACTCGTCAGCTCCTACAGGGTTAGGGTGTTTGAGCCACTGTAGGATCCCCGACCCTGCCGCCCGGCCGCTGGCGAAACAGCCAGTCAGCAGATAGCCGCCCGTCGGCGCTTCCCAATCGAGCATCTCCCCCGCACAGAACACCCCCGGCAAGGCCTTGAGCATCAAGCGCTCATCCATCGCCTCAAACGTCACGCCACCGGCACTGCTGATCGCTTCGTCCAGCGGCCGCGTTTTCACCAAGGTCAGCGGCAACGCCTTGATCGCCCGGGCCAACAGCGCCGGATCGGCGAAAGTCGCAGCATCGGTCAGCTCACGCAGCAACGCCGCTTTCACCCCATCAATCCCGACCTGGCTGTGCAGATGCTTGGCCATCGAACGCGAACCGCGTGGCTTGCTCAATCCCGCCTGTAACTTATCCACAGGCCGGCCGGGCAGCAGATCGATGTGAACAACCGCCGCGCCATACTGATTGATCGCCTCACGAATCGGCGCTGACAGCGCGTAAATCAGACTGCCTTCAATCCCGGTCGCGGTGATCACGCATTCACCCAAGCGCGGAATGTCATCGTTCAAACCAATGGCGATATTTTTCAGCGGCGCGCCGGCGAATTTGCTGACCATCAATTCGCTCCAGGCCTGCACCTCGAAGCCACAATTACTTGGCTGCAGCGGCGCAAGTCCTACACCGCGTTGCTCCAGTGGCAGCATCCAGGCTCCGTCGGAACCGAGCCTCGACCAACTGCCGCCGCCGAGGGCGAGCAGGGTGGCGTCGGGTTTGACGGTGATTTCACCTTCCGGGCTGTCGATGCGCAGCGCACCGTGTTCATCCCAGCCGAGCCAGCGATGGCGGGTGTGGATAACTACGCCGCTGTCGCGCAGACGCTTGAGCCAGGCGCGAAGTAGCGGCGCGGCTTTCATGTCGGTAGGGAATACGCGGCCGGAGCTGCCGATAAAGGTTTCGATACCGAGATCGTGAATCCATTTACACAACGCGTCAGCATCGAAGCCGCGCAGCAGCGGGGCGATTTGCGGTGCGCGTTCGGCGTAGCGCGAGAGGAACGCCGGGTACGCTTCGGAGTGGGTGATGTTCATCCCGCCAACGCCAGCCAGGAGGAATTTGCGGCCCACCGAGGGCATGCCGTCGTACAGATCGACGCGGATTCCGGCCTGGCTCAGCACTTCGGCGGCCATCAGGCCGGCAGGGCCACCGCCGATGATGGCGACGTGAGCGGGGGAGGAGGCGGAGTTCTGGGTCATGGCGTGCGCTGCGGTATGGCGGGATAAGCCGCGCATTCTAACAGCGCAGCTCTTTTGTAGGAGTGAGCCTGCTCGCGATAGCGGTGTGTCAGCCAAGTTAATGTTGAAGGTGCTGACGCTATCGCGAGCAGGCTCACTGCTACAGGATAGTGTTGGCTCAGAATGTTGGTTGAAAAATGATCAGTGCGCTGCAGGCCATAAGCGGTATGGGCTGTAGGCTCTTTCACGCAGGTTATCCACAGGCAGTTCCACAGCGATTGTGGGTAACGCAGCACAGCTCAATGACAACCGTGTGACTGCCAGACCCGCTGCGCGCTGTGATGGAGGATGCCATGGCGGCGGGCGAGGGCGTGGCGATCCTTGCTGTAACCGCCGCCAATCACGCTCATCACCGGAATGTCGCGGCCCAGGCAATGACGCATCACGCTCTCATCGCGAGCAGCGACGCCTTCGTCGGTCAGTTGCAGATAACCGAGGGCGTCGTCCTTATGTACATCAACACCGGCGTCATACAGCACCAGATCCGGTTGATACAGCGGCAGCAAATAGTTGAGCGTGTCGTCGACCACCTTCAAATAATCGCCATCGCCCATGCCTTTGGGCAGTGGAATGTCCCAGTCACTTTCGGCTTTGCGTGCAGGAAAGTTCTTCTCGCAGTGCAGGGAAACGGTAATCGCCTCCGGCGTGTCATGAAGAATCCGCGCCGTGCCGTCGCCCTGATGCACATCGCAGTCAAAGATCAGCACGCGATTGACCCGGCCGCTTTGCAGCAGGTAATGGCTGATGATCGCCAGGTCATTGAAGATGCAGAAGCCCGCCGGATAGTCGTAATGCGCGTGATGGGTGCCGCCGGCCAAGTGACAGGCCAGGCCATGCTCCAGGGCTTGTTCCGCCGCCAGGATCGAACCGCCAACCGCGCGCACCGTACGTCGCGCCAAGGCTTCGTTCCATGGCAGGCCGAGGCGCCGTTGGTCTTCGCGGGACAACTCGCCGCTCATGTAGCGTTCGATATACGCACGGTCATGGGCGAGGGCGAGGATGTCGTTGGGGCAGATCTCGGGGCGCAGCAGGTCAGCATCGCGGGTCAGACCGCTGTCGACCAAGTGATCGCGCAGCAGACGAAACTTGTCCATCGGGAAGCGGTGATCCGCCGGAAACTCGGGGCTGTAGTCTTCGTGGTAGATCAGCGGCAATGGCATGTCGGTTTCATGTAGGAACGTAGGAAAGAGTGAAGGATCCTACCAGCGATGTAGACTTGCGGCATGGAAACGGAGGGGCACGATGGAGCCGATACTGGAACTGCAAAGCGCGCGGCTGGTGATGCGTCAGTGGCAGGACGAGGATTTGCCGGCATTTGCGGCGATGTGCGCCGATCCGCAGGTGATGCGCTACTTTCCGGCACCCTTGAGCCGACTGGAAAGCGCGTCGATGATCGGCCGCGTGCGCGGGCATTTTGCCGAGCACGGTTTCGGCTTGTGGGCGCTGGAGCGTAAGGACAGCGGCGAATTCATCGGTTTCACCGGGCTCGGCGTGGTCGGGTTCGACGCGCCGTTCACCCCGGCGGTGGAGATCGGCTGGCGTCTGGCCAAGGAACATTGGGGGCTCGGTTATGCCAGTGAAGCGGCGTGGACCGCTCTGCGTTGCGGCTTTGACCGCTTGGCCTTGAAGGAAATCGTCTCCTTCACCGCGCAAACCAATCTGCCTTCGGAGAAGGTCATGCAGGCGATTGGCATGCATCACGCCCCGGACGATGATTTCAATCATCCCAAACTTGCCGCCGATCATCCGTTGCGCAGGCATGTGCTGTACCGCATCACCCGGGAACAATGGCTGCAAACCTTGCATGGCTAAGCCGACACGGACGTTTACAATGGCCGCCAAATCATTGGCCCGTGCCAGAACCTGAATCGCCCGCCGCAGCCAAGACTGCGCGGCATAGCTTTGTGTGAGGAGAGTCTGAATGAGCCAAGTGTTGGAAGATCTGGTCGACCTGCTGACCCTGGAACCGATCGAAGAAAACCTGTTCCGTGGCCGTAGCCAGGACTTGGGTTTCCGTCAGTTGTTCGGTGGTCAGGTGCTCGGTCAGTCGCTGTCGGCGGCCAGTCAGACGGTTGAAGAAGCGCGCCACGTGCACTCGATGCACGGTTATTTCCTGCGTCCGGGCGACGCCAAATTGCCAGTGGTTTATTCGGTTGATCGCGTGCGCGATGGCGGCAGTTTCAGCACCCGCCGCGTCACGGCGATCCAGAAGGGCCATCCGATTTTTACCTGCAGCGCTTCGTTCCAGTACGACGAAGCCGGCTTCGAACACCAGAGTCAGATGCCTGTTGTGGTCGGCCCGGAAAACTTGCCGTCGGAGCTGGAGCTGTTTCAGCAACGCGCGCAACTGATCCCCGAGCACATGCGTGAAAAGCTGCTGTGCCCGAAGCCGATCGAAGTGCGCCCGGTCACCGAAAAAGACCCGTACAACCCGCAACCGGCCGATCCGGTGAAGTACGTGTGGTTCCGTGCAGACGGTGCGCTGGCCGACATCCCGGCGCTGCACAAATACTTGCTGGCCTACGCCTCGGACTTCGGCCTGCTGACCACCTCGATGCTGCCCCACGGCAAATCGGTGTGGCAGAAGGACATGCAGGTCGCCAGCCTCGATCACGCGCTGTGGTTCCACAACGATCTGCGCGCCGATGACTGGTTGCTCTACGCGATGGACAGTCCGTGGGCTGGCAATTCCCGTGGTTTTTCCCGTGGCAGCGTGTACAACCGCGCCGGGCAACTGGTCGCGTCGGTGACGCAGGAAGGCCTGATTCGTCATCGCAAGGATTGGGCATGAGCCTGAGCGACGTTCGCCATTGGGTGTTCGACATGGACGGCACGCTGACCGTCGCCGTGCATGATTTTGCGGCGATTCGCGTGGCATTGGCGATTCCGCCGCAGGACGACATCCTTACGCATCTCGCCGCGTTGCCGGCGGATGAGGCGGCGGCCAAACATGCGTGGTTGCTTGAGCACGAACGCGATCTGGCGCTGGGCTCGACCCCGGCGACCGGGGCGGTGGAATTGGTGCGTGAACTGCACGCGCGCGGTTATCGCCTCGGCATCCTCACCCGCAATGCGCGGGAGTTGGCGCATGTGACGCTGGAGGCGATTGGTTTGGCTGACTGCTTTGCGGTGGACGATGTGCTGGGCCGCGACGAAGCGCCACCGAAGCCGCACCCGGGTGGATTGCTGAAGTTGGCAGAGGCCTGGGATGTGGCGGCCAGCGAGATGGTGATGGTCGGTGATTACCGCTTTGATCTGGATTGCGGGCGAGCGGCGGGGGCGCGGACGGTGTTGGTGAATTTGCCGGATAACCCGTGGCCTGAGTTGACCGATTGGCATGCCAGGGATTGTGTCGAGTTGCGCAGGATGTTGTTTACCTGACATTTCGGTTGTTTGATATGGCCTCATCGCTGGCAAGCCAGCTCCCACAGGGATTTTCAGTGGATGCAAAATGTGTGCGACACAACCCACTGTGGGAGCTGGCTTGCCAGCGATGGCGGCAGATCATTCAATACAGGACTTATTCAAACAACGCCTTCTGCCCCTCCGGCGAGGTCAGCATGCCATCGCCGTTATGCCCGACCCCGGGCACTTCAACCAGCCGCTGATTCACCCCTTCCGGATGGCGGCGCAGTAAATAGCCGAAGTACAACTTCCCACGCTCCAGACGATAGGCACCTTGCGCCTCGGCTTCACATCGCTTGTCCAGCGCCGGATGCTTGGGATCGATGTCCTGCTGCCCCAGCAGATAAATCATCTCGCGTTTGACGTAACTGCTCTCAAGCTGCAACGGTGTTTGCCCACCGGCGTACACCGGCATGTCTGTCAGACCGTACTTCCAGCGATTGAAACCCACGCACTTGGCATGATCGAACGCCACCGGCCGCTGTTCATTGAAGTACGCATAGGAGGACGGATTGGCGACCACGTAGCGCAAGCGAATGCCGTTGTCCTTCAGCGCAGGCTGATCCTTGGCCAGCAGGGCATAACGCTGCACCACCTGACCGCCGCCAGAGTGACCGAAAATAACGATCTGCTTCACGTCGGGAAACTGTTTGCGATCGCTGATCCGCGCGACGATTTCGTCCAGTGCCGCATAGGAACTCAACGGGTTCGGGCCTGTGGATAAACCACCGCCCATCCATTCGTTGCCTTGCCAGCGCAGCAACGTCGCAGGTAGCGAGTACAGAGCGACATCACTTTCATTGAGAAACTGCGGTGCGATCACCAGCGTGTGCGCACTTTGCCCGGCCAATTCAGCCGCGCTCTCGGCGCTTTTGCGATAGGTTTCCGAGTTGCGCAAACGGCCATGAATGACGATCAGCACGCGCTCGATCTTCTCCGGCGCGGGGCCGATGCCCACTGCCATTTCCCCGGCCTTGAGTTGCAAGCGACCGGGGCTGATTGCATCGACACCGGCGGCTTGCGCAGTGCTGCCAACAATCAGTAACGCCAAAAGCCATTTATGCATTTACAGGTTTTTCGCCGCGAAGGTGTCGCACTGGCCGACCTGGCCCTGCGCGAATCCGGTTTTAAACCAGCGCACCCTTTGCGCCGACGTACCGTGGGTAAACGAGTCTGGCACCACACGCCCCTGACCCTGTTGTTGCAGGCGATCATCACCGATGGCGTTGGCCGCGTTCAAGGCTTCTTCGATGTCACCCGGTTCCAGCCAGTTCAGGCGCTTCTGCGCACTGTAGGCCCAGACGCCGGCGAGACAGTCGGCCTGCAATTCCTGACGCACCAACAAACCGCCGTCGCCTTCCATCTGCCGACCTTGCTGGCGGGCTGTCTGAATTTTCGCCGAGACGCCGAGCAGCGTCTGTACATGGTGTCCGACTTCGTGCGCGATCACGTAGGCCTGCGCGAAGTCGCCGGCAGCCTTGAAGCGTTGCGCCATTTCCTGGAAGAAGGCCATGTCCAGATAGACCTTCTGGTCAGCCGGGCAGTAGAACGGGCCGGTGGCGGACGTTGCCAGGCCGCAGGCGGAATTCACCCGATTGCTGAACAGCACCAGCGTCGGGTCTTTGTATTGGCGCCCGGCCTGCTGGAAAATCGCGCCCCAGGTGTCTTCGGTATCACCGAGGATCGAACGGACGAATTCGGCTTGCTCATCATTGGCCGGCGGCGCCTGACGGGTTTGCGAGGTCGGCGCCGCTTGCTGGGTGGATTGCCCGGCGAGCTGGCCGAGGATCTGCAATGGATCCTGCCCGGTGATCCAGCCGATCCCGACGATCAGCAGGATCGCGCCCAGGCTCAGGCCTTTGCCGCCGCCGAAGCGCATGCCGCCGCCACCGCCGGCATCATCACCACGGGCATCGACGACGTTGTCACTGCGTCGGCCTTTTTTCCATAGCATGTGGGAATCCTCTGTTTGTATCGGGTGAATAGCACGTGGTGATGAGTGTTGCTGGTGTGTGAGTGTGGCGCCAGTCCGGTCGTCCGTCTATTGGCCACACGCAAACAGGCCCGGCCTCGTGCAGACGAGGTCGGCCTGTTATTGACGATCACCCGGCCCGCGAATTCAATCCGGTGGCGGGTTTCTTTCAGCAGGTCATCGATCAGCGATCAAAGGCATCCCATTCAGGCGCGAAATCCGGGCTGACCTGGCGTTGATTTTTCGGCAGGGCGGCAATCAATGCGCGGTCTTCATCGTCGAGCTCGACCTTCAGCGAGGCCAGGTTGGCCAGTTGATTGGTCTGGCTGCTGGCCTTGGGAATGGCCGCAACGTTGGGCTGATCGAGCAACCATTTCAAGGCGACCTGGGTCGGCAGCACCCCGTGCTTTTGCGCGATCTGTTGGATCTGCGGGATGTCCGAGACTTTGTTGCGCGCCAACGGGGTGTAGGCCGTCAGTGCCATGTCGTGTTGGCGGGCGTAGTCGAGCAGGGCGTTTTGGCCGAGGAGAACGTGGTACTCGACCTGAATCGCTGACAGACCAATCCCGTATTCCTCGACGACTTTGCGCAGCAGCGGCAGGGGGAAATTTGCCACGCCGATGTTGCGGGCCAACCCCTGTTCCTTGAATGACGCCAATGTTTCGAGCGTACGGGGTACATCCCAGTCAGTACTCGGCCAGTGGATCATGAACAAATCGACGTAGTCGCTGCGCAAGGCTTTGAGGCTGCGCGCCATGGAGTGGCGCATGGCATCGGGTTGCAGCTGATCCCACCAGACTTTGCTGGTGACATGGATCTGCTCGCGCGGTGTCGGCGTATTCGCCAGCGCTTGTCCGACCGCATCTTCATTGTTGTAGGCCGCTGCCGTGTCGATGTGGCGATAACCGAGTTCCAGCGCCTGCTCGACGGCGCGGGTGCATTCGTCGCCGAGCATCGGCCAGGTGCCGAGGCCGAGTTTCGGCATGTTCAAACCCTGGGCATTAACGATGTGCTGCATGGTCGATCTCCTGTTCGAAAGCAGTGATGCCGGCGATGTGCCGGGCGGCGATGTAGCCGAACGTCAGCGCCGGGCCGAGGTTGATTCCGCCCGCCGGGTAGTGGCCGCCCATGATGCTGGCCATGTCGCCGCCCGCTGCATACAGCCCGGCGATAGGGTGTTGGTTGGCGTCGAGCACTTGCGCGTGTGGGTTGACCTTGAGGCCGGCAAAAGTGCCGAAGCATCCTGGTTGTACTTTCACGGCATAGAATGGGCCGGTGTCTATCGGGGCAACGCAGGGGTTGGGCAGGTTCGCCGGGTCACCCTGTTTGCGGTTGTAAGGTGTTGAGCCGCGCCCGAATTGCGGGTCTTCGCCGTTGCGTGCATGGCGGTTGTAATCGTCGAGAGTCTGGCGCAAGCCGCCCGGGTCGATGCCGCAAGCACTGGCCAATTCTTCAACGCTGTTACCGGTTTTCAGATAGCCGCTGCGGATAAATTCTGACACCGGCAGCGGAAACGGCCTCGATATGCCAAGGCCATAACGCCGTTGAAAGGCGTGGGTGCAGATCAGCCACGAGGCGACTTCTTCGCCTTCCGGCGCGGCGGCAACCATGGCGCTGACATAGTCGTAGTAACCATTGGCTTCGTTGACGAAGCGCTGACCGTTGCGCAGCACACCGATGATTCCGGGTTTGCCGCGCTCGATGATGTGTGGGAAATGGCCGGTGCTGCCGTCGGAATGTGGCACTTGCGACACCGGTGCCCACGCCACCGGTGAAGCGACATCGGTGTTGACCCGCGCGCCGACGCTTTCCCCCAGGCGCAGGCCATCGCCGTTGACGGCCAGCGGTGGCAGCGCCCAATGCTCGTGGCCGGTTGGCGTGCGTGGGAACAGGGCTTTGCGCCGTTCGATATCGTTGGCGAAGCCTCCCGCCGCGAGTACCACGGCTTTGCGCGCACGGATGCGGATCGGGCCTTTACCGCTGTTGATCAAGGCTCCTGAAACACGATTGTCGTCGCGCAGCAATTCGGTAACTGGCGCCGAATGCCACAGCAATACGCCGAGGTCTTCGGCGGATTTCGCCAGTCGCGCGACCAGCGCCACGCCGTTGACCAGTTGCATTGCCCGGCCGTGAACCGCGAGGTCGAGCAGGTGCCGGGTAAAACGTCGCGTCACATGCCACGCCGCTTTCAGCGAACGGGTCAAATTGAGGAAAGCCGAAAGATCCGCGCCGGCCATGATCGGCATGCCCATGAAGGACGTTTCGCGCATTGTTGTACGAAGACGCTTAAGCAAGCGCCCAACTTTGCGTCCGTCGTAAGGGGCGGCGATGACAGAACGTCCACCGGTGCCAGCGCCCGGCGTGTCGCCATGAATGTCGGCAATGGCGTTGCCGTCGGCAAATTGCAGGACGGTGTGCTGCTCGAAAAACGCCACCATGCGTGGCCCGGCGGTCAGGAAGGCGTCGATCATTGCCGGGTCGAAATGCTCGCCCAGTTCATGGCGCAAATAGGTGCGCGGTTGTTCGACGTCTTCGATGATGCCGGCCCGACGTGCCAGTGGATTGCACGGCACCCACGCCCAGCCGCCCGACCACGCGGTAGCACCACCGAAGACCGGATCTTTTTCCACGACGATAACCTTCAGGCCATGCCACGCCGCAGTGACGGCCGCCGACAACCCGGCGGCGCCGGAGCCGACGACCAACACATCGCAGTCGATTTCGGGAAGTTCGACAGACATCAAACAAGGCTCCAGCGCTGAATTGTTTTTGGAATTTGATTCCAGAAAATAACCAGTGGCGGCAGCGCTCGACAAGTCTTGAGCCGACAAAGCGGGCGGTTATCGAACGGGCGGTTGCAGATTTCGCTTTGCCGAGGATGTCTTCTAGAATCGGCGAAATTTCATTTGGATTTCTCCATGGCCGGCAGTCAAATCGAACGGGTTTTCAGCGTGCTGGAAAGCCTCACCAGTGATCCGCGCGGGCTGCCGATGCAGACGCTGGCCGAGCAACTGGACATCCCCAAGAGCGCAACGCATCGCTTGCTCGCCGAGCTGATCCGCCTGGGCTACGTGCGGCAGAATCCGGAGACCCTGCGTTATCACCTGTCGACCAAACTGGTTGCGATGGGCTTTCAATACTTGTCGAGCAGCGGTGCCGACATCGTTCAGCCGGTGCTTGATCGGCTGGCGCAAGAGAGCGGCGAGCTGGTGCGCCTGGGCGTGATCGACGGCGAGCGCCAAACCTGGATTGCCAAAGCGCAAGGCGCGCGCACCGGTCTGCGCTATGACCCGGACATGGGCCGCGATGCGCCGCTGTTCTACACCGCGTCCGGGCATGCGTGGCTGGCGTGCATGACCGACGCCGAGGCGCTGTCGATGGTCGAACGTCAGGCGGCGGAGGTGCCGGCGGGTGTCGGGCCGAATGCGCCGCGTTCGAATATCGAATTGCTGGAACGCCTGCGCCTGGCCCGTGAACAGGGTTATGCCTGCGTTGAAGAAAGCTCGGCGGTCGGCACTTCGGCCATTGCCGCGGTGGTGAAACATCCTACGGATGGTCGAGTGATCGGCGTGCTGAGTATCGCCGGCCCCAGTGCGCGCATGCCGGGCGCACGCCTGCATGAACTGGCGCCGCTGTTGCTGACATTCACCAAAGAATTATCAGCAGCCAGCCTGGCCTCGGAACTGTTCATCTAATAGCCACAATCCCCTGTAGGAGCTGCCGCAGGCTGCGATCTTTTGATGTTTTTTTTAAAGACAGCATCAAAAGATCGCAGCCTGCGGCAGCTCCTACAGGGGAAAAGTTGTGCGGTGTTCGCACGGTTTTCGGATTGGCGGGTTTTTGATTCTGGAACTCGGTTCTAAATTGTTGCTGGAGTGGTATTCCAATAACAATCACAAGAGGATCGCGCCTTGAATTCGCCCCTTCGAATCGCCCTGATCGGCGCCGGCAACATGGGCCAGCAACATTATCGACACTTGCAAACCCTGAGCGAAGCGACGCTGTGCGCAGTGGCTGATCCTGGGTCGCAAGCCGCAGCCCTGGCGGCTGAGTGGGGTGTAAGGCATTTCGCTGATCACCGTCAGATGCTCGAGCAGATCAGGCCAGACGCGGTGATCGTCGCCAATCCGAATATTCAACATGTCAGCACGGCCCTCGATTGCCTCGCGGCGGGCGTACCGGTGTTGCTGGAAAAACCGGTCGGCGTGCACCTCGATGAAGCGCGCGTGTTGGTCGCGGCGGTCAAAAGCAGTGGCGTGCCGGTATTGGTCGGTCATCACCGACGGCACAATCCGCTGATCGTGCGTGCCCATGAACTGGTGCAGAGCGGCGCGCTCGGGCGTCTGACCACGGTTACCGCGCTGTTCCAGTTGCGCAAACCGGACAGCTATTTCGAGATCCCGTGGCGTCGTGAACCGGGGGCGGGCATGTTGCTGACCAACCTGATCCACGACCTCGATTTGCTCCGGCATCTGTGCGGTGAAGTGCGCTCGGTGCAAGCGTTCACCGACAACGCTGTGCGGGGTTTTGCCAATGAAGACAGCGCAGCGGTGTTGCTGCAATTCGCGGGCGGCACATTGGGTACGTTGAGCGGTTCGGATGCGGTCGCCGCGCCGTGGAGTTGGGAGCTGGACTCCGGCGAAAACCCGGTGTATCCGCGTCAGGCCGATCAGCCGTGTTACTTGCTGGCCGGGACCGCCGGCGCATTGAGTATTCCGCAGCTCAAGCACTGGCATTACGCCGCTGATCAGGTGGATGCCGGTTGGCATGAACCGTTACAGGTGGTGCAAGAGTCCTACAGCGGTGACGACGCTTTACGTTTGCAGTTAGAGCATTTCGTACGCGTGGTGCGGCGTGAAGTCGAGCCGCTGGTCAGTGCGGCCGACGCCGCCCGCACCCTTGCACTGATTGAAGCCATTCGCGCCGCCGCCGCTACCGGCCGTGCTTGCGCCCCTGCACTGATCGAGGCTTGAACATGAGCGAACGCATCCTGTCCCTGGCCAGCCTTACCGTGCTGGAGTTGTCGCCACCGCAAATGGTCGAAGTCGCTGCACGCGCCGGTTATAGCCATGTCGGTTTGCGCCTGGAACCGGCAACGCCTGAGGAATATCACTTTCCATTGGTAGCCGATGGCGACTTGCGTCGTCGGACGTTGGCGCAGTTGCGCGATAGCGGTATCCGTGTGCTCGACGTGGAAATCCTCCGTCTGAAACCGCAAACCGTGGTGGCCGACTTCGAGAAACTTCTTACGGTCGGTGCGGAATTTGGCGCTACTGAATTGCTGGTCGCCGGTAACGATCCTGACGAGCAGCGGCTTACCGATAATTTTGCGGCGCTGTGTGATCTGGCGGCGCCGTACGGGTTGCATCCGCATCTGGAGTTCATGCCTTGGACGGATGCGCGCAATCTTGAGCAAGCGCTACGCATTGTTGGAAACGCTGATCGGGAAAATGCTGCGGTGCTGGTCGACGCGTTTCATTTTGATCGTTCGGCGTCACGGCTGGAGGATCTGGCAGATGTGCCTGCGTCGCGCCTGCGATATGCGCAATTATGTGATGTCGCGGGGCCGAGGCCGTCAGACATGGCCGAGATCTTGCGTCAGGCGCGCAACGAGCGACGGTTTCCCGGCGAGGGCGATTGCGATCTGCTCGGGTTGTTGAAAGCGCTGCCGACTAATATTCCACTGAGCCTGGAAATTCCCACGCTGAAATTGCTGGAGCAGGGCGTGAGCGGATTGCAGCGGGCGCAGATGGCGATTGATAAAACTCGAGCGTTGTTGGCGCGACTGTAAGCGGTGCTGCGCACCTGTTCGCGGGCAAGCCTTGCTCCTACGGGGTTTACCCAACCCCTGTAGGAGCAAGGCTTGCCCGCGAAGCTTTTGATCTTTTTCGGCACCACAAGGAAACCCAATGACCGTCAGCACCCCGCTCTCCGGTGTCAATCAACCCTTCAAGGGCATCTTGCTGATCGTCGTGGCGACCTTTCTGTTTTCCAGTCACGACGCACTGTCGAAATACCTGTCCGGTTTCTACCCGATCGTGATGGGTGGTGTGGGCGCGCTATCTGGTGCACACCTTGCTGATGGCGGGGATTTTTCTGCCGCAGTCGGGATTGCGCGTCCTACGTACCAAGAAGCCGTTATGGCAGCTGGTTCGGGCACTTTGCCTACTCGGCACCAGCCTGTTTTTCACCACGGCGCTGCTGTACATCCCGCTGGCGGAAGCCACGGCGGTCAACTTTCTTGCGCCAGTATTGGTCACGGCATTGTCAGTGCCGCTGCTCAAGGAGCGCGTGACGCGCGGCCAATGGATCGCGGTGATCTGCGGTTTTATCGGCGTGCTGATCATCGTTCATCCGGGCGGTGAACTGTTCACTCCTGCGGTGCTTTTGCCGTTCTGCTCGGCGCTGTTTTTCTGTTTCTATCAGTTGCTCACGCGCAAGCTGGCAGAGGTGGACAGCCCGACCACCAGTAACTTTTTCGCCGGGTTGTGTAACACGCTGGTGATGAGTGCGCTGGTGCCGTTCTTCTGGCAAGTGCCGACGCTGACCCATGCCGGGCTGATGCTGGCGCTGGGCAGTTGCGGGATGACCGCGCATTTGTTCCTGACCCAGGCATTCCGCCATGCCGCACCGGCGCTGCTGGCGCCGTTCGGTTATTGCCAGATCGTGTTTGCGGGGTTGTTGGGCTGGCTGCTGTTCAATCACACGCCGAGTCTGTTGACGATCATCGGTATCGCGGTGATCTGCTGCAGTGGACTGGCAGCAGCGTGGCAGCAAAGCCGAAAACACAAACCCCTGTAGGACTGACGAGTGAAACGAGGCTGCGATCTTTTGATCTTCAAGATCAAGAGATCGCAGCGTGCCGCAGCTCCTGCATGGGTTTATTCGGTGACGGTCGGGATTTTGCGCGGGGCCATGAAGTACATCCAGGTCAGCGCAATGAAGTACATCGCCGGAATCAGGGTGAACAACACGGTGTAGTTGTTGTTGGTGACGGTAAGGATATGGCCGACGATCTGGGTCATGAACATCCCGCCGATCGCTGCGCACATGCCGCCGAAACCGAACACCGTGCTCATCATGTGCTTGGGCGTGTAGTCCATCACCAGGCTCCAGATGTTCGCGGTCCAGGCCTGATGCGCGCCGATCGCCAGAGAAATCGCCGCCACCGCCACCCACAGATTGGCCGAGCCAGCTGCCATGATCACGCCGATGATGCAGCAGGCGAACAGCAACATCGACAGCAGCCGCGCCTTGATCGAGTTCATCCCGCGACCGATCAGGAACGAAGACAGAATCCCGCCACCGACGCTGCCGAAGTCCGCCGTGACGTAGATGATGATCAGCGGAATACCCATCTGGGTGACGTTGATGCCCAGGTTGTATTGCTGATTGAGAAACGGCGGCAGCCAGTACAGGTAGAACCAGAACACCGGCGCGGTCAGCGCATAAGCGATGGCGAAGGCCCAAGTGCCGCGCATGCGCAGGATTCTCGAGAACGGTACGCGGGCCTGCTCCGGTTCGACTTCCTGCTGGATGTAGTCCAGTTCGGATTGCTTGACGCTCGGGTGATCTTCCGGGTTGAAGTATTTCAAGCCCCAGAACAGCAACCAGATGCCGCCGAGTGCCGACATGCACAGGAACGCCGCTTGCCAGCCCCAGACGTGCAGGACCAGTGGCAGCAACATCGGCGTGAACATCGCGCCGACGTTAGTGCCGGCGTTGAAGATGCCGGTGGCGACTGCACGTTCGCCGGCCGGGAACCACAGGCGCGTGGTTTTCACGCAGGCCGGGTAGTTCGCCGCTTCCGTCAGGCCGAGGATGAACCGGCAGACCATGAAACCGACGGCCGATGTCGCCAGACCGTGGGCACCGGTGGCCAGGCTCCACAGCAGCACGGCGCAGAAGAACACGCGTTTGACGCCGACCCGGTCGATCAGTCGACCTTGCAGGACGAAACCGATCGCGTAGCCGACCTGAAACCAGAAGTTGATGTTGGCGTAATCCATCGCCGTCCAGCTCATTTCCTTGGCGAGGATTGGCTGCATGACGCCGAGGGCGGCGCGGTCGATGTAGTTCAGGGTGGTGGCGAAAAACACCAGCGCCAGCATGCCCCAACGGGTCTTGCCGACGGCCATGGCGCCGCGGATCTTGTCGCCGATGCCACCTGAGGCAGTGCTCATGGCCGGGGCCATGCGGGAAGTCTGTGAAGGAATCATGTGTTCCACCCGTTTTTGGATTTGTTATTTGGTGTGCTTTTTTCTGTGCACGCTGCGACCGGTGGTTCAGATCCGGACTCAATGTGCGGTCGATGTTGGGCAGTGGACGAAAAATCGTCAATTCGCCAAACCGCCATTGTGTTCGATAATCGCACGCAAAACTAACCGGGTAGTACACTTTAAATTGCTGTGCGCAGTGATGCAGCCAATAATTTCCCTACTATAAAAACCCATCCCATGTAGGAGCTGCCGCAGGCTGCGATCTTTGCTTTTTCAAGATCAAAAGATCGCAGCCTGCGGCAGCTCCTACATTAAAGCGGCGCAGTCCGGGAGTTGAAGCATGCAGCGTTCCATTGCCACCGTTTCCTTGAGCGGCACCCTGCCGGAAAAACTTGAAGCCATTGCCGCCGCCGGGTTCGACGGGGTGGAGATATTCGAAAACGACCTCCTGTACTACGACGGCAGTCCACGGGAAATTAAACAGATGTGCGCCGACCTCGGCATCGCCATCACCCTGTTCCAGCCGTTCCGCGATTTCGAAGGCTGCCGCCGCGATCGCCTGGCACGCAATCTTGAGCGCGCCGAACGCAAGTTCGACCTGATGCAGGAACTCGGCACCGACCTGGTGCTGGTCTGCAGCAACGCCTCGGCCGACAGCGTCGGCGATCAACAAATTCTAATCGATGACCTGCGCCTGCTGGCCGAACGCGCCGGTGCGCGTGGCTTGCGCATTGGTTACGAAGCGCTGGCGTGGGGCCGTCATGTGAACACTTATCAACAGGTCTGGGACATCGTGCGTCAGGCTGATCACCCAAGCCTTGGGGTTTTGCTCGACAGCTTCCATACGCTGTCGTTGAAGGGCGATCCCCGCGCAATCGCCGATATTCCCGGCGACAAGATCTTTTTCGTGCAAATGGCTGACGCGCCGATTCTGGCCATGGACGTGCTGGAGTGGAGCCGGCATTTCCGCTGCTTCCCGGGGCAGGGCGAATTCGATCTGCCGGGTTTCCTCGCGCCGATCATCCAGAGCGGTTACACCGGGCCGCTGTCGCTGGAAATCTTCAACGACGGCTTCCGCGCCGCACCGCCACGGGCGAATGCCGCTGACGGTTTGCGTTCGCTGCTGTATCTGGAAGAGAAGACTCGCCAGCGTCTGGAACAGGAAGCGACGCCTGTGGCCAACCGTGAAATCCTTTTTGAAACGCCGAAGGCTAGCGAATATAACGGCATCGAGTTTCTTGAGTTTGCCGTCGATGAAAGCCTCGGCGCCAAGCTGTCGAACTGGCTGGAGCGCCTCGGGTTCGTCAAGGCCGGGCAGCATCGCTCCAAGAGCGTGAGCCTGCTGCGTCAGGGCGACATCAACCTGATCCTCAACTCCGAGCCTTATTCTTTTGCGCACAGCTTCTTCGAAGCCCACGGCCCGTCGTTGTGCGCTACCGCTGTGCGGGTCAAGGACAGCGCCAGTGCTTTGGCCCGCGCCGTGGCTTACAAAGGTCAGCCCTATCGCGGACTGGTCGGCCCCAACGAGCTGGAACTGGCGGCAGTACGCGCTCCCGACGGCAGCCTGATTTATCTGGTGGATGAACAGGCCGATGTCTACGGTACCGATTTCAATCTGCTGGCGGATGCCCCGTCCCGTGGCGGCCTCAAGCGCATCGACCACATGGCGATGGCGTTGCCGGCCGACAGTCTCGACAGTTGGGTGTTGTTCTATAAGAGCCTGCTGGATTTCGAGGCGGACGACGAAGTTGTGTTGCCCGACCCGTACGGTTTGGTGAAGAGCCGCGCACTGCGCAGTCGCGACAGCTCGATCCGCTTGCCGCTGAACATTTCCGAGAACCGCAACACCGCCATTTCCCACGCGCTGTCGAGTTACCGCGGTTCCGGTGTGCATCACATCGCCTTCGATTGTGACGACATCTTCGCCGAAGTCAGTCGCGCCAAAGAAGCCGGCGTGCCGCTGCTGGATATCCCGCTCAACTATTACGACGATCTCGCTGCACGCTTTGATTTCGACGACGAATTTCTCAGCGAGCTGGCGTATTACAACGTGCTCTACGATCGTGACGCGCAGGGCGGCGAGTTGTTTCACGTCTACACCGAGCCGTTCGAAGGGCGCTTCTTCTTCGAGATTATCCAGCGCAAGAACGGCTATGCCGGTTACGGTGCGGCGAACGTAGCGGTGCGTCTGGCGGCGATGGCCAAATCACGCAGTGGCGCCGTTCGCCAGGCGAAGTTGTAGGAAATTCGTAAACGCGGGATTAAACACGGCTCGCGCGGCTTCCTTCACTGTGCGGCGCGGCCCATAATCGCCGCCTGTGCAGTGATGGCCGTGAGCCCGCAATGACGATGAATACAGAACTTACCGCAGCTCCTGAAGTGTCCGCTGTAGAGCCGCGCAAGAGTCGCAAGAACAACCCGGAAAAGACCCGCGAGAACATCCTGCAGGAGGCGATCGTCGAGTTCGTCCAGCAGGGCTTGTCCGGTGCCCGCGTCGACGCGATTGCCGAGCGCATTCACACCTCCAAGCGCATGATCTATTACTACTTCGGCAGTAAGGAGCAGCTGTACGTCGAGGTGCTGGAGAAGCTATACGGCGATATCCGCAACACCGAAAACCGTCTGCACCTGGCCGAGTTGCCGCCGGTGGAGGCGATTCGCCGACTGGTCGAATTCACCTTCGATCACCACGACCGCAATGTCGATTTCGTGCGCATTGTCAGCATCGAAAATATTCACAACGCTGAATTCGTGAAGCGTTCCGATGCGATCAAGGCGATGAACAACACCATCCTCGATTCACTGGGTGAGATTCTGCGTCGCGGTGCTGATGAAGGTGTGTTCCGTGCGGGGCTCGATGCGCTGGATGTGCATTTGTTGATCAGCTCGTTCTGCTTCTATCGCGTGTCGAACCGGCACACATTTGGCGAGATCTTTCAGATTGATCTGCCGGATGAAAGCATCAAGCAGCGTCATCGCGAGATGATTTGCGAGTCGGTGCTGCGTTACCTGCAAGCCTGACGCTGCTTTTGTAGGAGTGAGCCTGCTCGCGATAGCGGTGTGTCAGGAAACTGATGTGTTGGCTGACGGTACGCCATCGCGAGCAGGCTCACTCCTACAGGTTTTTAACCATTCATGCTGTGAAAATGCGCGAGCATCCGCTGCGCATCCGGCACCACGCCGCTGAACAATTCAAACGCCTTCACCGCCTGAAACACCGCCATGTTGCCGCCATCCAGCGTCCGGCAACCCAGCGCGCGGGCGTTGCGCAGCAGCTCGGTTTCCAGCGGGAAATACACAATCTCCGCCACCCACAATTCCTTGCGCAGCAGCTCGACCGGCACCGGCATGCCCGGCAGTTTGGCCATGCCCATCGGCGTGGTATTGACCAGACCGTCGGCCAGATTCAGCGTACTCGGCAGATCATGCCCGGCCACCGCACGACCGAAGCCGAAATGCTGATTGAGGTTGTTCGCCAGACTTTCTGCGCGCGCAGTGTCGACATCAAAAATGCTCAACTGCTGCACGCCTTCGCTCAACAGGGCGTGGGCCACTGCCGCGCCTGCGCCGCCGGCGCCCATCTGGACCACACGCTCACGGGCGGCGTCCTGCAAGCCACGGCGAAAACCCTCGGCGAAACCGAGGCAATCGGTGTTGTGCCCGACACGTTTGCCGTCCCTCAACACCACAGTGTTCACGGCGCCGATGCAGCGGGCTTCCGCTGACAATTCATCGAGCAGCGGGATGATTGCCTGCTTGCACGGAAAGGTAATGTTCAACCCGGTGTAGTTCATCCGCTCGGCCGCCAGCAGCAGGTCGGGCAGGGCGCTGCTGTCCATTTTCAATTGATCGAGATCGATCAATCGATACAGGTAGCGCATGTCTTGCGCATCGCCTTCATGTTCATGCAGTGCCGGCGTGCGTGAAGCCTGAATACCGGCGCCGATCAGTCCGGCGAGTATTACGTTGCCACGGGACATACGATTCACCCCTTCAGCCGCTGACTGAAATGTTCCAGTGCCAGTCGATAGCCATGACTGCCAAACCCGGCCATCACTGCCGTGGCGATCGCCGAGACAAACGAGTGATGACGAAACGGCTCGCGGGCGTGGACGTTGGACAGATGCACTTCGATCACCGGTAACTCGCTGGCGACCAGCGCATCGCGAATCGCTACCGAAGTGTGTGTCCACGCCGCCGGATTGATCACGATCCCGGCGCAACGACCGCGAGCCGCGTGAATCCAGTCGAGCAGCTCGCCTTCGTGATTGGTCTGGCGAAACTCCACCGCCAGGCCGAATTCTTCAGCCGCACGTCCGCATAACGCCGAAATATCCGCCAGGGTTTCGTAACCGTAAGTCGCCGGCTCGCGGGTGCCGAGCAGGTTCAGGTTCGGGCCGTTGAGCACCAGAACGATAGGGGGCATGAGGGGTAACTCCACTTATTGTTTTTGGCTTTGGCCAGAGGTTTCGGCCTGTGGAGATAAAATGTACTAGATGGTTACCATGGTCAATTGAACAAAAATGGCGGTGGCGTTTTATGTTCGGTGATCGCACAAATCAAAAGATCGCAGCCTGCGGCAGCTCCTACATAGGAATGCATTTCCCTGTAGGAGCTGCCGAAGGCTGCGATCTTTTCGAGCACCCACAAAAAAGCCGTCAATCACGACGGCTTTTTCGTATCAGGCTACTGCACTCAACGCCGGGTCAGTAACACACCCGATTCCATGTGATGCGTCCACGGGAACTGGTCGAACAATGCGCACTGGGTGATGCGGTGCGTGTCGTGCAACTGGGCGATGTTGGCCGCCAGGGTTTCCGGGTTGCAGGAGATGTACAGGATGTTGTCGAAACGCCGGGTCAGCTCGCAGGTGTCCGGGTCCATACCGGCGCGTGGCGGGTCGACGAAGACGCTGCCGAACTCGTAGCTCTTCAGGTCGATGCCTTGCAGGCGACGGAACGGGCGCACTTCGTTGAGCGCTTCGGTCAGTTCTTCGGCGGACAAACGCACCAGGGTGACGTTATCCACAGCGTTTTCGCTGAGGTTACTCAGTGCCGCGTTGACCGAGGTCTTGCTGATTTCGGTGGCCAGCACTTTGCGCACGCGGGTGGCGAGCGGCAGGGTGAAGTTGCCGTTGCCGCAATACAGCTCCAGCAAGTCGTCAGTGCGATCGCCGAGTGCTTCATACGCCCAGTTGAGCATCTTCTGGTTCACGGTGCCGTTCGGCTGGGTGAACGCGCCTTCCGGCTGGCGATAGCTGAACGTGCGACCGCCGACGTCAAGTTTCTCGACCACGTAATCGAGGCCAAGCACTTCGCGTTTGCCTTTCGAACGACCAATGATGCTGACGCCCAGATCTGCCGACAACTGAGTTGCAGCAGCCTGCCAGTGCGCGTCCAGTGGACGGTGGTAGCACAGGGTGATCATTGCATCGCCGGACAGCGTGGTCAGGAATTCAACCTGAAACAGCTTGTGGCTCAATGCCGAACTGGCCTGCCACGCCGCTTTCAGCTGCGGCATCAACTGGTTGATGCGCAGGCTGGCAATCGGGAATTCTTCGATCAGGATCGGCGTGCGTTTGTCGTCCTGAGCGAACATTGCGTAATGCCGATCACCGCCCTCGCGCCACAGGCGGAATTCGGCGCGCAGACGGAAGTTCTGCAACGGCGAGTCGAACACGGTCGGCTCGGGGGCATCGAATGGTGCCAGCAGGTCCCGCAAACGCGTGACCTTGGCTTCAAGTTGCTCGGCGTAAGCCTGGGAATCGAATGTCATGCGTTGAACCAACCCAACTTGATCACGAACAGAATCGACAGGATCACCAGCGCCGGGTTCAGCTCACGGGCACGGCCGGACAGCAGTTTGATCACGGTCCAGGAGATGAAGCCGAAGGCGATGCCGTTGGCGATCGAGTAAGTGAACGGCATGGCCAGCGCGGTCACGACAACCGGCGCGGCGACGGTGATGTCGTCCCAGTCTATTTCCGCCAGGCCCGAAGTCATCAACACGGCGACGAACAGCAGCGCTGGCGCGGTGGCGAATGCTGGAACGCTGGCCGCCAGAGGCGAGAAGAACAGCGCCAGCAGGAACAGGATTGCGACAACCACGGCAGTCAGGCCTGTACGGCCGCCGGCACTGACGCCGGCTGCGGACTCGATGTAACTGGTGGTAGTCGACGTGCCCAGCAGGGAGCCGGCCATGGCCGCGGTGCTGTCGGCGATCAGTGCGCGACCCATTTTCGGCATGTGGCCGTCCTTGCCCATCAGGCCGGCACGTTTGGCGACGCCAATCAGGGTGCCGGAGTTGTCGAACAGGTCGACGAACAGGAAGGCGAAGATCACGCTGACCAGACCGATGTCCAGTGCGCCTTTGATGTCCAGTTGCATGAAGGTCGGCGCCAGCGAGGGTGGCATCGAGGTCACGCCGTTGAACGGGGTGAAGCCCATCACGATGGAAATAATGGTCACTGCCAGAATGCCAATCAGCACCGCACCGCGCACTTTCAACGCTTCGAGCGCGACGATCAGGGCGAAGCCGAGGGTGGCGAGGATCGGTGCCGGGGCTTTCAAGTCACCGAGGCCGACCATGGTTGCCGGGTTGCTGACCACGATGCCGGCGTTGTGCAGGGCGATCAGCGCCAGGAACAGGCCGATACCGGCAGCAATCGCAGAACGCAGCGGCAGCGGGATACTGTTGATGATCCATTCACGGATGCGGAAGATCGACAGCAGGAAGAAGCACACGGCCGAGATAAACACCGCACCCAGCGCGACTTGCCAGGTGTGGCCCATGTGCAGGACGACGGTGTAGGTAAAGAAGGCGTTCAGGCCCATGCCCGGTGCGAGTGCAATCGGGTAGTTGGCGATCAGGCCCATGATTGTCGAACCGATCGCGGCAGCCAGACAGGTGGCGACAAACACCGCGCCCTTGTCCATGCCGGTCTCGCCGAGAATGCTCGGGTTGACGAACAGAATGTAGGCCATGGCCAAGAAAGTCGTGATGCCCGCCAGAATCTCGGTGCGCACGTTGGTGTTGTGTGCCTTGAGTTGAAACAGCCTTTCCAGCATGTCTGCTCCCCGTGGCGCGCGTGGCGCCGTGAATGTATCGACCTCAACAGCAAAGCACAGACCGTCGCAAGCGCCTGGAAAATTGTGGTGGGCCGGAAAAAGCCGCGCATCATACCAGCAGCGTGAGGAATATGGCGGTTGTTGGTGTCGATCGTCGGCGAAGTTTTGCCTCGCGGCCAACTGCGCCATACTGCGCGCTGTTTTTTCGGGGGATAGGGATCGTATGAGCAAGCGCTGGATGAAGGCTTTCGGGCTGATCGCCGTTTTGATGACCGCAGCGTCAGGTGCCTGGGCTGCGTCGGCGCCGCCCTTGAGCCAGTTGAAGGTGTTGAAGGTCGAGTCGCCCAAGTGCGGCTTTGAAGACATCGCAGAGGGCCAGGAACAGACGCGCTGCGATCACAGTGGTCCGAATATCAAGGTCTACGTGCTGGAAGTCGGTTATGGCCGCGAAGCGCATGTGGCACTCGACGGTTTTGAAATCAACGGCACGCGAACGCCAGTCTGTGCCTACGACAACGGCAACCTGACCGAATGCACGGTTGGCCGCAATACCGTGGGCTATCTGTATGTGCTCGACCTGGCCGGTAAACAGGATGGCCTCTTTACTTTCAGCAACACGTCGATCAACGCGCCGGGCAACAGGATGTCGACGCAGCTTTACATCAAGTAACGGCTGTTGCTGAACAGGGCCGGGCAAAGCTGACTACGCTGTGAAGATCACCCAGCGGACAGCGCCCATGACCTTTAGAGCCCTGATTACCCTCGCCGAGGGCATCGATGATCTGCAAAGCGTGACCCTGATGGATGTGCTGCGCCGCGCCGGCATCGAAGTGGTCGCCGCCAGCATCGAGGGAAGGCGCATGTTGACCTGCGCTCGCGGTACGCGCCTGACCGCCGACGGCATGTTGATCGATGTGCTGGCGCAGACTTTCGATCTGATCGTCCTGCCCGGCGGCGCCGTCGGTGCGCAGCATCTGGCCGCACATCAACCTCTGCAACAATTGCTCAAGGATCAAGCCAGCGCCGGACGCCTGTTCGCCGCCATCGCCGAAGCCCCGGCCGTCGCCCTGCAAGCCTTTGGCATATTGCGCCAGCGGCGCATGACCTGTTTGCCCGGCGTCAGCCATCAACTGTCAGGCTGCTCTTTTGTTGATCAACCGGTCGTTGTCGACGGCAACTGCATCACCGCGCAAGGCTCCGGCGCAGCCCTGGAATTTGCCCTGACGCTGGTCGAACAACTCGGCGGCAAGGCCTTGCGGTCGAAAGTGGCGGGGGATTTGTAGGGGCGTTCTCGGGCGTGTGCCGCGATAGGTTCAATCACCGGTTGTTCTCGATGCTCCGCTTGCCACAGATCGTACTCAGTTTGGACGCCTGGCCACGCGCGCGCCTTGCCAATGCCGGCACGCTCAAGTCTTACGGCCAGATCCGGGCTGATCGGGGCATGTCCGTGCAATACGCGTGAAAGATGTGGGCGTGCGAAGCCCAGATGCCGTGCCAATTCGGTAACGCTGATACCTGGCTCGGGCAAAATATCCATCAGCAGGGTTTCACCGGGGGGCGGCGCACTTCTTCCACCGGCACATGCATCCGATCGCGATTAGCCAGCGTCGGAAACAACTTGATCCACGTCCCCGTCACCACCAGCGTGCCGATCCCGCCCATGACCACCGCCGGTACGGTGCCGAACCAGTGGGCGGTGAGCCCGGATTCGAATTCGCCCAACTGGTTCGAGGCGCCGATGAACAAGCCGTTCACCGCGCTGACCCGGCCACGCATTTCGTCCGGGGTTTCCAGTTGCACGAAAGAGGCGCGGATCACCATGCTGATCATGTCCGCCGCGCCGAGCACCACCAGCACCGCCAACGAGAACCAGAACGAGGTCGACAGGCCGAAGGCGATGGTCGCCACGCCGAAAATGCCGACTGCGGTGAACATCACCCGACCGACATTGCGTTCCACCGCAAACCGCGCGAGGAACAGCGACATCGCCAGCGCGCCGACCGCCGGTGCTGAACGCAGCAGGCCGAGGCCCCACGGCCCGGTCAGCAGGATGTCCTTGGCGAACACCGGCAACAACGCCGTCGCGCCGCCAAGGAGCACCGCGAACAGGTCCAGCGAAATCGCCCCGAGAATGTCCGGGCGGCTGCGAATGAAGCGAATCCCCGCGAGCAACGAATCCAGCGTGGCTTTGCCTTTGTTCAACGGCGTTTGCCGCGCGGGCAGATTGAGCATCAAGGTGCAGGCAATGACGTAGAGCAGCACCGTCGGGCCATAGACCCAGACGCTACCGAACGCGTAAAGCAAACCGCCCAGCGCCGGGGCAACGATGGTTGCCGACTGTTGCGCCGATTGGGCCGCCGCCACCGCGCGGGGGAACAGCGCGCTGGGGACGATGCTCGGCAGCAGCGCCTGAGTGGTGGGCATTTCGAAGGAGCGCGCCGCGCCGAGCAGAAAGGCGAGGATGAAGATCATCTCGCGAGTGACATGATCGGTGGCGCTGCCGATGGCCAGCGCCAAGGCAATCAACGCCTGCAATGACTGACAGATCGCCGCGACCTTGCGTCGGTCATAGCGGTCGGCGACATGCCCGGTGTGCAGCATGAACAGCACGCGCGGGGCGAATTCGACCAGACCGACCAGCCCCAGATCGAGGACGTTGCCGGTCAGTTGATAGAGGTTCCAGCCAATTGCCACGGTGAGCATCTGGAAACCGCTGGCGGTGAAAATCCGCGCCAGCCAGAACGCAAGGAAAGGGCGATGGTGACGTAACAGCAGGGGCTCTTGGCTGGGCATCTGAGGGCAGGTCTGGTTCGGGGGGAACCGCGAGATTATCACCAGTCTGTAACAGGAAGTTGCTATGACAAAAAATTTAGTTAGCCAGACATCTATTTCTTTAACCCAGCAACCCTGTGGCGAGGGGATTTATCCCCGATGGGTTGCGCAGCAGCCCCAAATTGGGCGACGCGATTGAACTGAAAAAAACGCGTTGGATGGATTCGGGGCCGCTTCGCAGCCCAACGGGGATAAATCCCCTCGCCACAGGGTTTATTTGTTGTTGCCCCACCATCACATGGTTCTGATGATTTGTTGCAAAGTTTCCCCACGGTTATGAGGCAACTTGTCACGCGGCAAACGACCACGCAGTTCATCGGCAAAAATGGGACTACTCTTTCAACGTTGCTTGATCCAGATCAAGACCCCAGACGGAATTGATCCGGCGGCCAGTTGGCCAGACTCCCTGCGTTGCGATGGTTGTTTAAAAAGAACGAATCAGAATTCGCCGCACTCCATATCCGTGGGGGCAGTAGGCGCAGGGGCCACAAGCCCCACAGCCGGTATTACCTGACAGAGGAAGCCATATGTTCGGTTTAGAGGCACTAGATCTCGCCCGAATTCAGTTCGCGTTCACCATCTCGTTCCACATCCTGTTCCCGGCCATCACCATCGGTCTGGCGAGTTACCTCGCCGTACTCGAAGGCCTGTGGCTGAAAACCCGCAACGACACCTACCGTGACCTCTACCATTTCTGGTCGAAGATCTTTGCCGTCAACTTCGGCATGGGCGTGGTTTCGGGGCTAGTCATGGCCTATCAGTTCGGCACCAACTGGAGTCGTTTCTCGGACTTCGCCGGTGCCGTCACCGGGCCGTTGCTGACCTATGAGGTACTCACGGCGTTCTTCCTTGAGGCCGGTTTCCTTGGGGTCATGCTGTTCGGTTGGAACAAGGTCGGGCGCGGGCTGCACTTCTTCTCCACCGTCATGGTAGCCATCGGCACGCTGATTTCGACCTTCTGGATTCTCGCGTCCAACAGCTGGATGCAGACCCCACAAGGCTTTGAAATCATCAACGGCCAGGTGATTCCGACCGATTGGCTGGCGATCATCTTCAACCCGTCGTTCCCGTACCGCCTGATGCACATGGCGACGGCGGCGTTTGTGGCCACGGCATTCTTCGTCGGCTCCTCGGCGGCCTGGCATTTGCTGCGCGGCAAGGACAACCCGGCGATTCGCACCATGCTCTCGATGGCGATGTGGATGGCGCTGATTGTCGCGCCGATCCAGGCGGTCATCGGCGACTTCCATGGTCTGAATACGCTCAAGCATCAACCGGCAAAAATCGCTGCGATCGAAGGTCACTGGGAAAACCACGGTGACGAAGCGACGCCGCTGATCCTGTTCGGCTGGCCGGACATGAAAGAAGAGAAGACCAAGTTCGCTGTGGAAATCCCCTACCTCGGCAGCCTGATCCTCACCCACTCGCTGGACAAACAGGTGCCGGCGCTCAAGGAATTCCCACCGGAAGACCGGCCGAATTCGACCATCGTGTTCTGGTCGTTCCGGGTCATGGTCGGCCTCGGCTTCCTGATGATCTTCACCGGTCTGTGGAGTCTGTGGCTGCGTAAACGCGACACGCTCTACACGTCGCGGCCATTCCTCTATCTGGCGTTGTGGATGGGGCCATCCGGTCTGATCGCGATTCTGGCGGGCTGGTTCACCACTGAAATCGGCCGTCAGCCGTGGGTGGTCTACGGGCTGATGCGCACGGCGGATGCGTCTTCCAACCACAGTTTCATGCAGATGAGCATCACGCTGATCATGTTTGTGGTGGTGTATTTCGCGCTGTTCGGTGCCGGTCTTGGCTACATGATGCGCCTGGTGCGCAAAGGGCCGAAGATCAGCGAAGGCGCAGAAACGCCCGACGGTGGGCCAGGCAAGCAGCGTACACCGGCGCGTCCGTTGTCCGCCGCCGACGATTCGGCCGACGCCGATCACGACGACACCCCCAGCCTGACCAAGGAGATTTGAGCCATGGGTATTGATCTTCCGCTGATCTGGGCCGTGATCATCATCTTCGGCATCATGATGTACGTGGTCATGGACGGCTTCGACTTGGGCATCGGGATTCTCTTCCCGTTCATCCCCGGCAAGGTCGACCGTGACGTGATGATGAACACCGTCGCCCCGGTCTGGGACGGCAACGAAACCTGGCTGGTACTGGGTGGCGCGGCGTTGTTTGGCGCGTTCCCGCTGGCTTATTCGGTGGTGTTGTCGGCGCTGTATCTACCGCTGATTTTCATGCTGATCGGTTTGATCTTCCGCGGTGTGGCCTTCGAGTTCCGCTTCAAGGCCAAGGACGACAAGCGTCACCTGTGGGACAAGGCGTTCATCGGCGGTTCGGTGGCGGCGACGTTCTTCCAGGGCGTGGCGCTGGGCGCGTTCATCGACGGTTTGCCGGTGGTCAATCGGCAGTTTGCCGGCGGCTCACTGGACTGGCTGACGCCGTTCACGCTGTTCTGCGGTGCCGCACTGGTGGTGGCGTATGCCTTGCTCGGCTGCACCTGGCTGATCATGAAGACCGAAGGCAAGCTGCAAGAACAGATGCACAATCTGGCCCGGCCTCTGGCGTTCGTGCTGCTGGCGGTGATCGGTGTCGTCAGCCTGTGGACGCCGCTGGCTCACCCGGAAATTGCCTCGCGCTGGTTCAGCATGCCTAACCTGTTCTGGTTCATGCCGGTGCCGATTCTGGTGCTGGTGACGATGTATGGCCTGATCCGCGCGGTGGCGCGCAATGCCAACTACACGCCATTCCTGCTGACGCTGGTGCTGATTTTCCTTGGCTACAGCGGACTGGGCATCAGCCTGTGGCCGAACATCGTGCCGCCGTCGATCTCGATCTGGGACGCCGCCGCACCGCCGCAAAGTCAGGGCTTCATGCTGGTGGGCACGCTGTTCATTATCCCGTTCATCCTGGGCTACACCTTCTGGAGCTACTACGTGTTCCGCGGCAAGGTCACCCACGAAGACGGCTATCACTAAACCTGTGGGAGCGGGCTTGCCCGCGATGGCGTCGGTAGCGGCGCCATCGATCTGACTGAGGATCGCAACAATGACCGGCAAACATTCCCTGCACGACATTGAACAAGCCGAAAAAAAACCGCTGTGGCAGCGGCTCGGCTGGCTGGCCCTGATCTGGGTCGGCAGTGTCGGCGCGCTGTTCATCGTCGCCAGCCTGATGCGCATGTTCATGAATGCCGCAGGTCTGACCACGCACTGAATCATCCCCGTCCCGGCGCCTTCGGGTACGGCTTTGCAACCCTCCTCACGGAGGGTTTTTTTTGCCTTGAGGATTATTTACGGGCTTTGAGAATCACGAACTTCGGTGTCGCCGCCACTTGCTCGACGCCACGGAACAGCCGCGCCAGCTTGCTGTGATAACCCAGATGACGGTTGCCGACGATGTACAACGCACCGCCCACTACCAGCGCCTCGCGGGCCTGCTGGAACATGCGCCAGGCGAGGAAATCGCCGACCACTTGCTGTTGATGGAACGGCGGATTGCACAGCACCACGTCCAGCGATTGCGCCTCCTGCCCGGCCAGGCCATCGCCGGCCCGTACGATGACGTCGCGATCACCCAGGGCGGCTTGCCAGTTTTCAGCGGCCGATTGCACCGCCATGAACGACTCGTCGACCAGCGTGTACTGCGCGTCGGGGTTTTGCAGGGCACTGGCAATCGCCAATACACCGTTGCCGCAGCCAAGATCGGCGACGCGCGCATGGCCAAGGTTTTTCGGCAGGTGCGGAAGGAACGCGCGGGTGCCGATGTCCAGGCCTTCGCGGCAGAACACGTTGGCGTGGTTGAGCAGTTCGATCGCTGGCTCGTCGAGACGATAACGCGTCGGGTAGGGCGAGACGGCGGCGGCTTTGGCCTGCGGCGTAGCGATCAGCAGTCGAGCTTTTTTCACCGCCAGAGAGGCTTGTACCGGGCCAATGTAGCGCTCCAGCAAATCGCCGGCGGCACGTGGCAAGTGCTTGACCATGGCGGCCGCGACCACTTCGGCTCCGGGGGCGAGTTGCCCCTGCAGGCGAATCAGTTGCTCTTCCAGCAGTGCGAGGGTTTTCGGCACACGGATCAATACCCGGTCAAATGGCCCGATCAAAGGCGCGCTGGCAGGTGTCGGGCGAATCGCGTCGAACGCCTGGCCGTTGCGCAGCAGATTTTTTTCCAGGCCTTGAAAGCCCAGAAACGAGTCACCGCTGCTGCTCACGTCGACCTTGCCGAGAAGGCTGGCTGCCAGTGCGCCGAAGCTGTCATTGAGCACCAGCACACGCGTGCTCGCCGCCGGCTGTTGCGCGGCCAGATGATTGAGCAGGTATTCGTCGGCAGCATCGAAGGCTTGCAGCGGTTCGTTCTGCTGCTCGGGCTGGCGGATCAGATCGAGTTGGGCGAAAGGGGTATCGAGCAAAGGCATGGGGCGGGGACTCAGGGTAATCGAGGGGTGTCCCGCAGCCCTGATGTGCGGCGGAACCGACCGAGTGCACAGCAACACGCAACGCGCGCGTTATCACTCAGGAAGGTCACAAATGGTACTTTTTTTTCACTGTAAATACTTGCAAGTTTTCAGCCGGGTGGATGCTCGGGCAATCAGATGATTCCGGCTCGGGCCGCGGCAATCACCGCAGAAATCTTGTTGCAGACGTTGAGCTTCACGATGATGTTCTGTACGTGGTAGTTCACGGTGCGCTCGCTGAGGCTGAGGATCAGGGCGATCTCGCAAGCGGTTTTGCCGGAGGCGGACAGTTGCAGCACCTCCAGCTCTCGCGGCGACAAATGGGCCGGTTTCGGTTTGCAGGCCCGGGGGGGCAGGGTACTGATGAAAAGCTCGGTCAAATGGCTGGTGACAAAGTGCATGTAACCCACATGTTCATAAAGCTCCAGCGGACTGATCTCGCAATCTTTTCTCGCCAGGCTGAGGGTGCTGCGGACCGCTTGTTCCTCATTATGAAAAGACTGCGACCAACCGTATCGAAGCCCTTCCTGCTGTAAGGCCCGCCAGAGGTTGGGCGCATTGGCGTAGGCGCTTTTGCTCCATACCAACGGCAGCATCGAGTTTCTGCAATGGGCGATGACCGGATCGGCTTCGTGGTCATTGTCCTCTTTGCATTGGCGCTTCCAGTCGTTGGAGTAGTTACTGATTTCCAACGTCTTGAAATGTGGTTGATGATGGGTTGAGTCAACCGTGACGGCGCAAAAGTTGAAGCCGATGTTCTTCGAGAAGTTCTCCAAAATCGGGTAAGCAGTATCTATCCCTCGTGCAAAAGACAGCTGCCTCAACTGCGATTCCTTCCACAATTCCATTTCGAACGCTCCATGTATTTTGCTTGGGGGTGCGATGGATCCAATACGCACGAAATCGAGTGTAGGACGCTTCCTACAAAGTGGTGTGAATTTTTTTGCTCTTTAAAAGTGGGTGTATTTGGATAAAACGCTATTAGCGTACTTGTCGCTTATATGAAGGTCGACATTTTAATAGGCAAATGTTCTTTCTGGTTAGTTGTGTAATTAGTACGCGTTGTTCTAGTTAGATGAAACGCTGCGTAATACCACTACAAAATGGCGGTTTTAACCTGCACTTCTTTGCGAGAGACTAGGACAACCGCCAAATGGAGCGCCCACATGACTGCCAGCGCAGACAAGTTCACTCGCCAGACCCTGCTCGATGTACAGCCGCTGACGCCAAATCTGTTCACCTTGCGTACCACTCGCGACGCGGGCTTCAGATTTCGCGCCGGTCAGTTCGCCAGGCTCGGCGTCACCAAGGCTGACGGCAGCACGGTTTGGCGTGCCTACTCGATGGTGTCTTCACCGTTTGACGAGTTTCTCGAGTTCTTTTCCATCGTCGTGCCGGGGGGCGAGTTCACCAGTGAGCTGAGCCGTCTCGAGGTGGGGGATACCCTGCTGGTGGAGCGTCAGGCCTTCGGTTATCTGACCCTTGATCGCTTCGTCGACGGGCGCGACCTGTGGTTGTTATCCACAGGCACCGGTGTCGCGCCGTTTCTGTCGATCCTGCAGGACTTCGAGGTGTGGGAGAAATTCGAGCGGATCATTCTGGTGTACAGCGTGCGCGAGGCGCGAGAGCTGGCTTATCAACAGCTGATTGCCGAGCTGACGCAGCGGGATTATCTGGCTGACTACGCCCACAAGTTGCAGTTCATCCCGACCGTGACTCGTGAAGCGCATCCGGGCGCGCTGAATGGCCGGATCACCACGTTGATCGAAAACGGCGAGCTGGAGCGCGCGGCAGGCGTGGAGCTGTCGGCGGAGCATTCGCGGGTCATGTTGTGCGGCAATCCGCAGATGATCGACGACACTCGCGCGTTGCTCAAACAACGGCACATGAGTTTGAGCCTGACCCGCCGGCCCGGCCAGGTCGCCGTGGAAAACTACTGGTAAAAAAAACGGCGCCTCCAGGGCGCCGTTTTTTGTACTGGCCGGTTTATTGCGGCCGGTTGTTCTGCGCCTTGAGCAGGTCGCGGATCTCGCCCAGCAGCTCTTCTTCTTTAGTCGGAACCGGTGGCAGGCTAGGGGCCACGGCCTCTTCGCGCTTGAGGCGGTTGATAGCTTTGACGCCCATGAAGATGGCGAAAGCGACGATCACGAAGTCCAGAATAGTCTGGAGGAATTTGCCATAGGCCAGCACCACCGCAGGCGCCGAGCCTTCGGCGGCCTTGAGCGTGACGGCAAGGTCACTGAAGTCCACCCCACCGATCAACAGGCCGATTGGCGGCATGATGACGTCACCGACAAACGACGAAACAATCTTGCCGAAGGCCGCACCGATGATGATACCGACGGCCATGTCGACCACATTGCCTTTGACCGCGAAGGCCTTGAACTCACTTAGCACGCCCATAGGTTATTTCCTTGTTACAGATGAGTTTGGTGTACGCAGTGTAAATCAGCAAAACGCGTCCTGCGCGAAACACCTTCTTACAATGCCCGTTTTTATCGACACAAGAATCGACGATTAGTTTGCAAAGTGCCACTAATCGCGCGCGAAATACGCCTTAACCCGCTGAACAGGAAGCCATTTTTTTCCATCGCCCGGGTGGGAAGATTCTATTTATGTTCTCGGTGCAGGACCTCTAGCCTCTGGTTGGCGCATCTGGATGCGCCCAAAACAACCAGAGGATCCTGATATGACTTCATCACTTGGCTTAGGGGCTTTTCCCCATCGCCGCACCCTTGGCGTACTCACCGCCAGCCTCCTGAGCTTTTCCGTCAACGCCGCGCCGCTGACCCGCGATAACGGCGCAACGGTCGGTGACAACCAGAACTCGCAAACGGCCGGCGCCAACGGCCCGGTGCTGTTGCAGGACGTGCAACTGATTCAGAAGCTGCAGCGCTTCGACCGTGAGCGCATTCCCGAGCGCGTAGTGCACGCCCGCGGTACCGGTGCCCATGGCACATTCACCGTGACCAATGACCTCAGTGACCTGAGCAAGGCCAAGGTATTTGCTGCCGGCCAGAGCACCCCGGTGTTCGTGCGCTTCTCGGCGGTGGTCCACGGCAACCACTCGCCGGAAACCTTGCGGGATCCGCGTGGTTTCGCCACCAAGTTCTACACCGCTGACGGCAACTGGGACCTGGTCGGCAATAACTTTCCGACGTTCTTTATTCGTGATGCGATCAAGTTTCCCGACATGGTCCATGCCTTCAAACCCGATCCGCGAACTAACCTCGATGATGATTCGCGTCGTTTTGATTTCTTCTCGCATGTACCGGAAGCCACCCGGACATTAACCGAGTTGTATTCCAACTCCGGTACGCCCGCCAGTTATCGTGAAATGGACGGTAATGGTGTGCACGCCTACAAGTTGGTCAATGGCAAAGGCGAAGTGCACTACGTCAAGTTTCACTGGAAGAGTTTGCAGGGTATAAAAAACCTGTCGCCCAAAGAGGTCGCGAAAGTTCAAGGTCAGGATTACAGCCATATGACCAATGACTTGGTGACGAATATCAATAAAGGTAATTTCCCCAAGTGGGACTTGTACGTCCAGGTACTGAATCCGCAGGATTTGTCCAAGTTTGATTTCGATCCATTGGACGCCACCAAGATCTGGCCGGGTGTTGCTGAGCGAAAAGTTGGACAAATGGTGCTCAATCGCAATCCTGCGAACGTGTTCCAGGAGACCGAGCAAGTGGCCATGGCACCGGCCAATGTCGTGCCCGGAATCGAGCCTTCCGAAGATCGTTTGCTGCAAGGTCGCGTGTTCTCCTACGCCGATACGCAAATGTATCGCCTCGGCGCCAATGCCCTGCAATTGCCAATCAACGCACCGAAGGTTGCCGTCAATAACGGTAATCAGGACGGCGCCATGAACGTCGGCGCGAGTAACTCCGGCGTGAACTATCAGCCGAGCCGACTGCAACCGCGTGAAGAAACGCAAACTGCGCGTTACAGCCAATCAGCCCTGGCTGGTAATACTCAGCAAGCGAAAATTACTCGGGAGCAGAATTTCAAGCAGGCCGGTGATCTGTATCGCTCGTTCAGCAAACAGGAGCGCCGCGATCTGATTGAGAGCTTCGGCGGCTCGCTGGCAACCACCGATGACGAGAGCAAGCACATCATCCTGTCCTTCCTTTATAAGGCCGATCCGGAATACGGCACCGGCGTGACGAAAGTGGCCAAGGGTGACCTGAGCCGGGTCAAGGCCCTGGCCGCCAAACTGGTCGACTGATAGCCATGGTGTACCGGCGGGACCTGAGGCAGGTCCCGCTTCTGTGAAAGGACATAGCCCATGCGTGTTTATCTTTTTTTACTGTTCGGCCTGTTGTCACCCGGTGTGTTCGCGGCGCCGCTTGAGCAGCAGGATCCGGCCGCGATCAAGGCCCAACTGCAGGACTACTATTTCGACGCGGCCCGACGCGGTGATGTGCCGATGCTCGACACGTTCATCGAGTCCGGATACGCCCTCGATACTCATGACGACAAGGGCTACACCGCATTGATTCTGGCGGCCTATCACGGTCAGGCGCAGGCAGTGGAGCGCTTGCTCGCCGCGGGTGCCGATGCCTGTGCTCAGGATCTGCGCGGCAATACGGCGCTGATGGGTGCCATTTTCAAAGGTGAGTTGCAGATTGCCCGGCGCTTGATGGCCACCGATTGCAGCCCTGATCAGCGCAACGGTGCCGGGCAGACGGCAGCGATGTACGCCGGGCTGTTCAAGCGCCTGGAACTGCTCGATGCCTTGAAAGCCAAGGGCGCCGACCTGAATGCCCAAGACCCGTTGGGCAACAGCGCCGCGCGTCTGGCCAGCGGCGAAATCCGCACGGCTGCGCCGCGCTGACGGGTGGCGTCTGCGTTATCATCGCGGTTTTGCCCCGGGGGTTCTGATGGCCAAGGCCAAGCGCATGTACGGCTGCACCGAGTGCGGCGCAACCTTTCCCAAGTGGGCCGGGCAGTGTGGGGAATGTGGTGCCTGGAACACCCTGACCGAAACCATGATCGAAAGTGGCGGTGCCACGGCGCCGTCCGGTCGCACCGGCTGGACCGGCCAGCAGGCACAGATCAAAACCCTGGCCGAAGTCAGTGTCGAAGAAATTCCGCGTTTTTCCACGGCCTCCAGTGAACTGGATCGCGTGCTCGGCGGCGGTCTCGTCGACGGTTCGGTGGTGTTGATTGGCGGTGATCCGGGCATCGGTAAATCGACGATCCTGCTGCAGACCCTGTGCAACCTCGCCAAGAGCATGCCGGCGCTGTATGTCACCGGCGAAGAATCCCAGCAGCAAGTGGCCATGCGCGCCCGCCGTCTCGGCTTGCCGCAGGATCAACTGCGGGTAATGACCGAAACCTGTATTGAAACCATCATCGCTACTGCCCGCCAGGAAAAGCCCAAGGTGATGGTGATCGATTCGATCCAGACGATCTTCACCGAACAGTTGCAATCGGCACCCGGCGGAGTCTCTCAGGTACGTGAGAGTGCAGCGCTGCTGGTGCGTTACGCCAAGCAGAGCGGTACGGCGATTTTCCTCGTCGGCCACGTGACCAAGGAAGGTGCACTGGCCGGCCCCCGCGTGCTCGAACACATGGTCGACACCGTGCTGTATTTCGAAGGCGAATCCGATGGACGTCTGCGTTTGCTGCGCGCGGTGAAAAACCGTTTCGGCGCGGTCAACGAGTTGGGCGTGTTCGGCATGACCGACAGGGGTTTGAAAGAAGTCTCCAACCCTTCGGCGATTTTTCTCACGCGCGCGCAGGAAGAAGTCCCGGGCAGTGTGGTGATGGCGACGTGGGAAGGCACCCGGCCGATGCTGGTGGAAGTGCAGGCGCTGGTCGATGACAGTCATCTGGCCAACCCGCGACGGGTGACGTTGGGTCTGGATCAGAACCGTTTGGCGATGTTGCTCGCGGTTTTGCATCGCCACGGTGGAATTCCGACACACGATCAGGACGTGTTTCTCAACGTGGTCGGTGGGGTGAAGGTGTTGGAAACGGCATCAGACCTGGCGCTGATGGCGGCGGTCATGTCGAGCTTGCGCAACCGACCATTGCCGCATGATTTGCTGGTGTTCGGTGAAGTCGGCCTGTCTGGCGAAGTGCGTCCTGTACCCAGTGGCCAGGAGCGCCTGAAGGAAGCCGCGAAACACGGTTTCAAACGCGCCATCGTGCCCAAGGGCAATGCGCCAAAGGAATCCCCTCCGGGCTTGCAGATCATCGCCGTGACCCGCCTCGAACAAGCCCTCGACGCCCTCTTCGAATAACCAGAGATTCCCTGTAGGAGCTGCCGCAGGCTGCGATCTTTTGATTTTGGTTTTCAAGATCAAAAGATCGCAGCCTGCGGCAGCTCCTACAGGGGCAACGTTCAGATTTCGATCAGGGCGCCCAGTTCGCGTTCCAGTTCGGCTTCGTCAGCCAGGTTCAGCTCGATCAACCGCCGCAACCGCTGGATCGACTCCAGGCTGATATGCCGGCAGACAAACCCCAACTGGCCATTCTCTTCATGAGCCAAGTGCACATCCATCTCGATATCGACGTCATCGCTCAGATGAATGTCGACGAAGAAATCCTTCTGTGCATCGCCCAGCCACGGCTCCGGCCGTTCGATCAGCAATCCTTTGAGTGACAGGTCGATCAACTTGACCGGCCAGATGTACTCGCCCTGACTCAGCTCGGTTCTGGCATCGAACGCAATACGTTTGAAGCGACGACGGTTGGCTGGGTGCTCGCTCATGGCGCAATCCTCATGAAGGTTCGCTGACTATAGACCGCGAATGCGGGCGCCAGCCAATCGCTAAAGCGTCTAGACCAACGTCGGGGTATGGCCTTTGGCGCCGTAAGCGCTAAACTCGGGGTGGCTGTCTTTCTTGTCCACCCTGGCTGGAATAATAAAATGAAAAATAATAATAGCCTGCTACGCCACTTACCCTGGCTAGTGCTGGCAATCGTAGGAGCGTGCGCCCTGGGCGTAGTGGCATTGCGTCGCGGCGAGGCGATCAATGCCTTGTGGATTGTGGTCGCCGCTGTGGCCATTTATCTGGTTGCGTACCGTTACTACAGTCTGTTCATCGCTAACAATGTGATGCAACTGGACCCGCGTCGGGCAACCCCCGCCGTGCTCAACAACGACGGTCTGGACTTCGTGCCGACCAACAAACACATTCTTTTCGGTCACCACTTCGCAGCCATCGCTGGTGCGGGGCCATTGGTCGGCCCGGTGTTGGCGGCGCAGATGGGTTATCTGCCCGGCACGCTGTGGCTGATTGCCGGCGTGGTGCTGGCGGGTGCGGTGCAGGACTTCATGGTGCTGTTCATGTCGACCCGTCGCAACGGCCGTTCCCTGGGCGACATGGTGCGTGAAGAAATGGGCCGTATTCCCGGCACCATCGCGCTGTTCGGCTGCTTCCTGATCATGATCATCATCCTCGCGGTGCTGGCGCTGATCGTGGTCAAAGCATTGGCCGAGAGCCCGTGGGGCATCTTCACCGTGATGGCGACCATCCCGATCGCGATGTTCATGGGCATTTACATGCGTTACATCCGCCCGGGCCGCATCGGCGAGATCTCCGTGGTCGGCGTGTTGCTGCTGCTCGGTTCGATCTGGCTCGGTGGGCAGATTGCCGCTGATCCGGTATGGGCCAAGGCGTTCACCTTCACCGGCGTGCAGATTACCTGGATGCTGGTCGGTTACGGTTTCGTCGCGGCATCGCTGCCGGTGTGGCTGATTCTGGCCCCGCGTGACTACCTCTCCACGTTCCTCAAAATCGGCACCATCGTCGCCTTGGCGATCGGCATTCTGGTGACCATGCCCGAGCTGAAAATGCCCGCGCTGACCCAGTTCGTCGACGGCACCGGTCCGGTGTGGAAGGGCGGTCTATTCCCGTTCCTGTTCATCACCATCGCCTGCGGTGCGGTTTCCGGTTTCCACGCGCTGATTTCTTCGGGCACCACGCCGAAGCTGCTGGATAACGAAACCAACGCCCGTTACATCGGTTACGGCGGCATGCTGATGGAATCGTTCGTGGCAATCATGGCCATGGTTGCCGCGTCGGTGATCGAGCCTGGCGTGTACTTCGCCATGAACAGCCCGGCTGCCGTGGTCGGCAGTGATGTCGCATCGGTTGCGCAAGTGGTCTCCAGCTGGGGCTTTGCGATCACGCCGGAAGCGCTGCAAGCCGTGGCGCATGACATTGGTGAAACCACCATCCTCGCCCGTGCCGGTGGTGCGCCGACCCTGGCGGTCGGTATCGCGCAGATCCTGCACAGTGTCCTGCCGGGTGAAAACACCATGGCGTTCTGGTACCACTTCGCGATCCTGTTCGAAGCGCTGTTCATTCTGACGGCTGTGGATGCGGGCACTCGTGCCGGACGTTTCATGCTGCAGGATCTGCTCGGCTCCTTCGTGCCGGCGCTGAAGCGCACCGAATCGTGGACCGCCAACCTGATCGCCACCGCCGGTTGTGTGGCGATGTGGGGCTGGTTGCTGTATCAGGGCGTGGTCGATCCACTGGGCGGCATCAACACCTTGTGGCCACTGTTCGGTATTTCCAACCAGATGCTGGCGGGTATCGCGCTGATGCTTGGCACTGTGGTTCTGATCAAAATGAAGCGCCAGCGCTACATTTGGGTCACCCTGCTGCCAGCCACCTGGCTGTTGATCTGCACCACGACTGCGGGCTTCATCAAATTGTTCGATGCCAACCCGGCGATCGGTTTCCTGTCGCTGGCGAAGAAATACAGCGATGCGCTGGCCAACGGTCAGGTGCTGGCACCGGCAAAAAGCGTCGAGCAGATGCAGCACGTGATCTTCAACGCCTACACCAACGCAACGCTCACCGCGCTGTTCCTGTTCGTGGTCTTCAGCATCCTGTTCTATGCGCTCAAAGTCGGCATCGCCGCCTGGGGCAAAAAAGAGCGTACGGATAAAGAATCGCCATTCCAGGCCCTGCCGGATGCGTAACCAGAGGATTGCAGCATGTTCAATGACCTGAGTCGCCTCGGTAAATACCTCGGTCAGGCTGCGCGCCTGATGGTCGGCATGCCCGACTACGACACCTACGTCGAGCATATGCAAACCAAGCACCCGGACAAACCGGTGATGAGCTACGAGATGTTCTTCCGCGAACGTCAGGAAGCCCGTTACGGTGGCAAGGGTGGGCCGAAGTGCTGTTGAGGCACATGAGGGTTCAGGCAACACAAGCACTGTAGGAGCACAGCTTGCTGGCGAAGGCGATCTTGAAGACGCCTTCGCTGGCAAGCCAGGCTCCTACCGTTTTTTTGCGTGAGGGAGATTTAATTTGTCAGCCCCAATCCCGGTCACGGTACTCAGCGGTTTCCTCGGTGCCGGCAAGACCACCTTGCTGCGCCACATTTTGAAAGCCGAACACGGCCTGAAAATCGCCGTGATCGAAAACGAATTCAGCGACGCCGGCATCGACACTCAATTGCTCGGCGACGAACCTGTGCAAGTCATGACCCTGGCCAACGGCTGTGTCTGCTGCACCATTCACACCGACCTGACCAAAGCCCTGTACCTGCTGCTCGAACGGCTGGACAGCGGCGAAATCGCCTTTGATCGTCTGGTCATCGAGTGCACGGGTCTGGCCGATCCGGCACCGGTGGCGCAGACTTTTTTCATCGACGAAGAACTGCGCGAGCGTTACCTGCTCGACGGCATCATCACCCTGGTCGATGCCGCGCACGCGGATGTGCATCTGAGCCAGACCATCGCCCAGGCGCAGATCGGTTTTGCCGACCGCTTGCTGGTGAGCAAGACTGATCTGGTCGACGAGGCCACGTTCACCGCTCTGAGCGAACGCCTGACGCGGATCAACCGCCGCGCGCCGATTCGAGTGGTTGATCACGGCAACATCGATCTGGCTGAACTGCTCGATGTCCGTGGCTTCAATCTCAACGCCGATCTGGGGGGCGGCTTGAGCCTGCGCCCGGTGAGCAAGGCGCCGTCGATTGACCGCATTTCCAGTCTGGTGCTGCGCACGGATCAGCCGCTGGATATCGATCAGCTCAGTGAATTCATGAATGAACTGCTGGAAGAACACGGCAAACAATTGCTGCGCTACAAAGGTGTGCTGAGCATTGCCGGCGAAGATCGCCGCCTGGTGTTTCAGGGCGTGTTGAAGCTTTATGGTTTCGACTGGGACTCCGAATGGGCCGAGGGAGAGGCGCGGGAAAGTGTGATCGTGTTTATTGCCGATGAGTTGCCGGAAGAGAAGATTCGGGCGGGGTTTGCCAAGGTAGCTTCTGCCTGATGGTTCTTCGGTGTCAGGGCTGACGCCATCGCGGGCAAGCCCGCTCCCACAGGGTTATTTGTCGTTCACAGATTGTGTGGACACCAATAAACCTGTGGGAGCGGGCTTGCCCGCGATGGCGATTTAACCGACAACACAATGCTTGACGGTCGACTCCAGCAGCGTCTGCTCAAGATGATCCAGATGCTGATTCATCAACATGCCGGCCTTGGAAACATCGCCTCGCTCCACCGCCTCAACCAGCGCCAAATGCTCCTGCCATGCGCAACAGCTATGCGTCTGGCACTCACTTCGCGCAATCGCCAGCGACGTCAGCGGCACCAGACTGCCGAGAAAATGCGTCAACGGTGCATTCCCCGCCATCTGCGCCAAGTGCAGATGAAACTCCCCCGACAAGCGAATCGCCGTCCCGCGCCGGTCCTGCTCAACCGCTTGACGCTCGCGCTCGATCAACCCGCGCAGGCGTTTCAAGTCTTCGGCCTGCGGACGTTGGCAGGCCAGACGCACCAAGGTGTTTTCGGCCAGCCGTCGCGCATGCAGAGCCTGCTGCGTCTGCTCCCGATCAGGTGCGGCGACACGCGGCCGATGATTGGCGCGCAGCACAATGACCTGTTCAAGCGACAACTGCGTCAGCACCCGGCGCACATCCGCACGACTGGCGCTGAACATCTCCTTCAGACTGTCCTCGGTGAAACGGCTGTCCGGATCAATGCGCTGTTCGAGAATTGCATCGAACAGTCGCGGATAAAGATCCTCTACCGGCGCACGCAGCCGAGAGAAGGGCAGGGGCGTGGCAGTTGGCTGAGCGTGCGAGGTTGAAGCGAAACTGTTCATGGTCTGTCTCCAATAGGAATCAGTGACTCAGGTTGTCATCCGGAATATTCAGCTCGATGCCCATCCGCTGACCTTCGCGCAAAATATGCCGGCGCATTTCGGCGCTGGCCTGAGCACTGTTCTTGCTGCGGATCGCCCGCACCACGGCTTCGTTTTCCTCTAACCGTTCAGCGAGGTGCTCCGGCGAGTTGCGCAGCACTTCGGCGCTTTGCTTGAGGGCGTTGCTGGTCTGCTGCACGACGCTCTGGAAGATCGGGTTCGAGGTCAGGGTGAACAGCTCTTCATGGAAAGCGATGTAGGCGCTGACTCCGGCTTCGCTGTCGCCAGCCTCAAGGGCTTCGCGCATGTCCATCAGGGTCAGGCGCAACTGCCCGACTTCCTTGCTGCTGATCGACTGCGCCACCAGGCCGACGATGAACGGTTCCAGGGTGTAGCGCAGTTGCAGGACATCTTCGAGACTGGCCCCGGCGACTGCGCTGTCGTGGCTTTGGCTGTCGCTCAATTGCGCGTCGAGCACGACCACGCCCTTGCCCGGCATCGAACGCACCAGGCCAAGGGTTTCCAGGACGATCACCGCCTCGCGCAGGCTCGGCCGGCTGATGCCCAGTTGTTCGGCCAGTTCGCGCTGGCCCGGCAGCATGTCGCCAGAGCGCCATTGGCCACGGGCGAGGGCGGCGCGGAGTTTTTCTACGACTGAGTTGACGACGGTTGATGTGGTGATCACTGGTCTTGCTCCGTGAGCCCATTGGGTGCGCCGCAAGCAAGATCAAAAGATCGCAGCCTGCGGCAGCTCCTACGGGGTTGAAATCAGAACTCCTGCTGGTGCGCGGGAGTTGCTGGTTTACGCGGCTGAAAGGTGTAGCCCTGCTGACCGCTGAGTACTTTGTTGGCGCGTTGTACGTCGATGTCTTTTTCCCAACGGGCGATGGCGACGGTGGCGACGCAGTTGCCGATGAGGTTGGTCAGTGCCCGACCGATGCCCATGAACCAGTCCACGGCCAGCACCAATACCAGACCCACTACCGGGATCGCCGGAATGGCGGTCAGCGTCGCGGCGAGGATCACCAGTGCCGAGCCGGGAATACCGTGAGCACCTTTGGAGGTGATCAGTGACACCAGCAGAATCGTCAGTAAATCGGTCATCGCCAGCGGTGTGCCGGTGGCGTTGGCGATGAAGACAATGGCCAGGGTCAGGTAGATCGAAAAACCATCGAGGTTGAACGAATAACCGGTAGGGATCACCAGGCCGACGGTCGAGCTGCCGATGCCGAGGTGTTCGAGTTTGCGCATGATTTGTGGCAACACAGCGTCGGACGACGCCGTGCCCATGACGATCAGCAGTTCTTCACGCAGGTACTTGAGCAGCGGCCACATACGCAGGCCGGAGGCGCGCATCACCAGACCGAGAATCACGCTGACGAAGGCCATGCAGGTCAGGTAGAACAAACCGACCAGACTGCCCAGGTGTTGCAGTGAGTCGAGGCCATATTTGCTGGTGGTGAAGGCGATGGCACCGAATACGCCGATCGGCGCCAGACGCACGATCATGCCCATGATGCGGAAGATCACATGGCTCAGTTCGTTGATCAGTCGGGAGATCCCGGAGGCCGCTTCGCCGACCAGATTCAACGCGCTGCCGAACAGCACCGAGAACAGCAGCACTTGCAGGATGTTGTTGTCGGCGAACGCGCCGAGCACCGAGGTCGGGATCAGATCCATCAAGAATTGCGTGGTGCTGTGCATGTGCTGGCCACGCTGGGCGATGTCGCCCATGTCGGCCGCAGACAGTTGCTCCAGATGAATATTCGCGCCGCTGCCGATGCCGGTGCTGAAGGCGAAGACCAGGCCGATCACCAGGGCGATGGTAGTCAGCACTTCAAAGTAGATCACTGATTTGAGGCCGATGCGCCCGACCTTCTTCAGATCGCCAGCGCCGCTGATACCGCTGACCACCACGCAGAACACGATGAGGCCGATGAGCATCTTGATCAGTTTGATGAAACCGTCGCCGAGCGGTTTGAGCTGGGCCGAGTATTCAGGAAGGGTCAGCCCGCAGACGATGCCGAGCACCAGTCCGAGAACCACTTGGAGGAAGATTGAACGCGAGCACCATCTGAGCATGGGAGGAATCCTGGTCGGTGTCCTGGCTGCCGTGCGCGTGGCGCATCAGATTCAGGACTTAATTATTGTGGTCTTACCGGTATGTCCAGTGCAGGCGCAGTCTACGCTCGGTTTTTTCGGGATGACAAGTGAAAACAACAAAATTGGCATGACCGGTCTGACCAGCGGCGCCAACCAAATGTAGGAGCTGCCGAAGGCTGCGATCTTTTGATCTTGTATTTATAATCCAGATCAAAAGATCGCAGCCTGCGGCAGCTCCTGCATGGGAAATCGCAGGCGAAAAAAAACCGGCCAATCACTTGGCCGGTTTTTCATGCTGCGGGTTTAACGTCGCATCAAGCGCCGTACACCGGCAGTTTCTTGCAGATGGCTTTGACTTTCTCACGAACGGCGTCGATCACCGCTTCGTTGTTCAGGTCAGCCAGGATGTCGCAGATCCAGCCGGCCAGCTCTTTGCACTCGGCTTGCTTGAAGCCGCGAGTGGTCACAGCCGGGGTACCGAAGCGCAGGCCGGAAGTGACGAACGGCGAGCGTGGATCGTTTGGCACGGAGTTCTTGTTCACGGTGATGAACGCTTTGCCCAGAGCGGCGTCGGCGTCTTTACCGGAGATGTCCTGCTTGATCAGCGACAGCAGGAACAGGTGGTTCTTGGTACCGCCCGAAACCACGTCGAAACCGCGCTCGATGAACACTTCGGCCATGGCCTGGGCGTTCAACACCACTTGTTCCTGGTAAGCCTTGAACTCAGGCTGCAGCGCTTCCTTGAAGCAGATCGCCTTGGCAGCGATCACGTGCTCCAGCGGGCCACCCTGGGCGCCCGGGAATACCGCCGAGTTCAGCTTCTTCTCGATGTCGGCGTTGGCGCGCGCCAGGATCAGGCCGCCACGTGGACCGCGCAGGGTCTTGTGCGTGGTGGTGGTCACGACGTCAGCGAAAGGCACCGGGTTCGGGTAGACGCCAGCGGCGACCAGACCGGCTACGTGAGCCATGTCGACGAACAGGTAAGCGCCGACTTTGTCAGCGATTTCGCGGAAACGCGGGAAATCGAGGATCTGCGAGTAGGCAGAGAAACCGGCCACGATCATTTTCGGCTTGTGCTCAACCGCCAGACGCTCGACTTCGTCGTAGTCGATCAGGCCGTTGGCGTCGATGCCGTACTGCACAGCGTTGTACAGTTTGCCCGAGGAGGAAACGCTGGCGCCGTGGGTCAGGTGACCGCCGTGGGCCAGGCTCATGCCCAGAATGGTGTCGCCACCTTGCAGCAGAGCCAGGTAAACAGCGGCGTTGGCTTGCGAACCGGCGTGCGGCTGAACGTTGGCGTAATCGGCGCCGAACAGCTCTTTGGCGCGGTCGATGGCCAGTTGTTCAACGATGTCGACGTACTCGCAACCACCGTAGTAACGCTTGCCTGGGTAGCCTTCAGCGTACTTGTTGGTCAGGACCGAGCCTTGAGCTTCCATCACCGCTGGGCTGGTGTAGTTTTCCGAAGCGATCAGCTCAATGTGTTCTTCCTGGCGCTGAGCTTCTTGCTCCATGGCGGCAAAAAGGTCGGCGTCGTACTTGGCAATAGTCAAATCACGGCTGAACATGGCGGTCCTCAAGGATCGGGGGCAGAAAAGGGGGGCATTCTAACCCAATGGGTTTTGGATGGCATATGAAACGACATCATGTCGCAGACAAGTGGCGTTCATGACAGATGTGCGGTGCTTTTGCTGGCCCCATCGCTGGCAAGCCAGCTCCCACAATGTCTGGGTTTCAGCCCGAGAATATTGATCCACAGCAAGTCCCTGTGGGAGCTGGCTTGCCAGCGATGGCCGCGCCGCAGGACTTCAGTCGAACATGAACAGCGCATCATTACTGAACTGCGCTTCAAAGCGGCTCGCCGGCATCGGTCGCCCGAACAGATACCCCTGAACCTCATCGCAACCATGCTCACGCAGGAAGTCCAGTTGCTCATGGGTCTCCACACCCTCGGCGATTACCGCCAGATTCAGGCTGTGTGCCATCGCGATGATCGCCCGGGCGATCTGCGCGTCCTGCTCACCCGACGGCAAGCCATCGACAAACGTGCGGTCGATTTTCAACACGTCGATCGGGAACTGCTTGAGGTAGTTAAGCGATGAATAACCAGTGCCGAAGTCATCGACCGCAATGCTCAGGCCAAGGTTTTTCAGCCCGGCGAGAATCTGCATCGCCTCGCTGACTTCGCGCATCAGGATACTTTCGGTCAGCTCCAGCTCCAGGCACGCCGGCGGCAGGCCGGTTTCGCGCAGGATCGTGGCGATCCGCGTGCCAAGTTGGCCATCGGAGAACTGTCGCGCGGAAATGTTTACCGAGACCTTCGGCACGCGCACACGGTTCTGGTGCCAGGTCTTCAGTTGACGGCAGGCCTCGCTGATCACCCAATCGCCAACGTCCACCACCAGCCCGAGTTCTTCGAGCACCGGAATGAAATCCCCCGGCGGCACCAAGCCACGACGCGGGTGACGCCAGCGCAGCAGCGCTTCGGCACCGGTCAGGCGTTTGCCGTCGCCGCTGAATTGCGGCTGGTAATACAGGACAAATTCGTCTTGTTCCAGGGCGTGGCGCAAATCGCTTTCCAGCTCCAGACGCTCCAGCGCACTGGCGTTCATGTCGGCCTGATAGAACTGGAAGTTGTTCTTGCCGCGTTCCTTGGCGTGGTACATCGCGGTGTCGGCGTTCTTCATCAACTGGCTGAGTTCGTTGCCGTCCTGCGGGCTCAGGGCTATGCCGATACTCGCCGTGACAAAAAACTCGCGGCCTTCGAGCACGAACGGCCGCACCAGGCTGGCAAGAATCTGCTCGGCGACATGAATCGCCCGGTTCAGCGCCATTTCACGGCTGGAACGATGTTGCAGCAGCAGAGTGAATTCGTCGCCGCCCATACGCGCCACGGTGTCGTCATCGTCGACGCAAGCGAGCAGGCGCGTGGCCATGTCTTTCAACATGCGGTCGCCGGCGGCGTGACCGAGGGAGTCGTTGATCGGTTTGAAACGGTCGAGGTCGAGGAACATCAGCACCACCCACGACTTCTGACGTTCCGCCGATTGCAGCGCGGTGTGCAGACGATCCTGGAACAGCGTGCGGTTCGGCAAATGGGTCAGGGCGTCGTAATAGGCGAGGCGGTGAATGCGCTGTTCGCTGGCCTTGCGCTCGCTGATGTCGCTGAAGAAACACACGTAACTGGCCAGATCGCCTTCGTCGTCGAGTACGGCGGTGATGCCGACCCACGCCGGGTAATGCTCGCCATTACGCCGCTTCATCCAGACTTCGCCCTCCCAGGTGTTGTGCTGGTGCAATTGCTTGAGCACGTAGCGCAGGTGCGCGTCCTGTTGTTCGTCGACGGTGAGCATGTTCGGTAACTGGTCGAGCACTTCGCTCACCGCGTAACCGCTGACCCGACTGAACGCTTCGTTGGCCTGAACGATGTAGCCGGCCGGGTCGGTGATCAGAATCGCCGAGGTCGAGTGCTCGAAAACCGTGGCGGCCATGCGCAAGTCTTTCTCGGCGCGACGTTGCTGGCTGATGTCGCGACCGACACCGAGTACGCCTTCGAATGCACCATGCTCGTCCCACACCAGTACCAGACGCAGCTCGATCGGGATCTTGCGGCCATCGGCGCGCAGGCAGTCGAACAGGAACAATTGCGTCTGCACCTGGCTGCGCAGCAGCGCCAGTTGCTCGGGCTTGTCGAGCGCCTTGCTGACGCGATCCATCAGCGTGTAGATGCCGCTCAGTTGTTGCGGGTTGGCGATGGTCGATTGCCAGCCGTTCTGGAAAATCCACTCGGCGTCGTAGCCCAGCACGGCTTGCACCGACGGGCTGACGTAGTTCAGCGAGAGCTTGCTGTCGGTGGAGAAGATCACGTCGCTGATGCTTTCGGCGAGCATGCGATAACGCTGCTCACTGTCGCGCAGGGACTCGCTGGCCTCGATCTGTTCGGTGATGTCCTTGGCCACACCGATGATCCGCGTGACTTGATCATGCTTGTCGCGGGCCAGTGCCTGTTCACGAATGTCGAAGCGCCGCCATTTGCCATTGCGATGACGGAAGCGCAGCTGACATTGCAGCAGTTGGCTGTAACCGGCGTGACGCTGCAACTGCCGCGAACGATGGTAGTAATCGGCATCTTCGGGGTGCAGGAGGATTTCCCAGAAGTACTCGCCCATCTGGTGCAGTTCGGTGCGGTTGTAACCGAGCGTCTGGCCGAGGTGGTGGTTGCTGAAAATCATCCGCTGGCTGATCACGTCCTGCACGTACAGATGATCCGGCACGGTGCGCACCACGTCCGACCAGAAGCCTTCGCGCTCCAGCAGCGACAGCTCGATGAGCTTGCGACTGGTGATGTCGTTGATGCTGAGGATCACCGCTTTATAGTCGTGCTGCTCGTGCGGCAGGCGCAACACCATCCATAGATGCTGGTCGCGGCCATTGATGTCCGGCAGTTTGATTTCCAGTTCCAGCTGTTTCTGCTGCTGCAACACCGCGTCGAGCACCTGGTTGCCGATCGCGCACTGGCGATGCGGATGGCCATCGATCAACAGTTGCCAGGCGTGTTCGCAGGAATTGACGTTGAGCAGTTGCAAGGCCACCTGATTGACCTCGGTGACGCGCAGTTCCTGGAGCAATTGTTGGCGTTGCGCCGGTTGGTCGAGCCAGGCCTTGAGCTGATCGCTGGTCTGGATCTGGGCTTTTTCGAACACCTGCTTGAGCCCGGACAGATCAAGCACGCACAAGGCGACGCCGGTGCCTTCGAAAATGTCCTGATAACGCCGGCGCCCTTCATGCAACTGGCGCTGGCGGCGGCGCATGTTCAACAGCGCGATCACTGGCAGCAGCGAGAAGGCCAGGCCCAACAGGCATTTGCCGATGAACGCCGGCAGCAATTCTTCCAGCACGCGCTGGCGGTCGAACAGGCCGCGCAATTGCCAGTCGCTGCTGCTCAGCGGCACGGTCAGCACGGTGTTGGCCAGATCGTCCGGGGTCAGTACGCCAGGCTTTGCCGACGGCAGCGCTTCGTCGCGGCTGATGATCTGATGATTGATGCGGTTTTCCACCAGCCACAGCGGGCGCAGGCCGGTTTCACCCTGTTTGGTCAGCGAGTCGAAGAAGGTCGGGGTCAGGCGCAACGCCCAATAGCCACGCGTGCTGCCGCTGGCCTGATGCAACAACAGGTGCACCACCGCGCCGTCGTCGGCGTTGCTGAAATAATGCGCCTGCGCACGGCTGCGGCGGACCAGTTCGGTGAGGTAGTCGGCGTCGTGGCTGTCGGCGGCGCTGTCGCTGAGGATGCGCCCGGACGGGCTGAGCAACGCCATGCTGCGCAGATCCGGCAGCGACTGCTGAAGTTTGCGCAGCAGCGCCTGCTGTTCGTCGGCAGTTTGCGGTTGCTCGACGATCGGTAGCAGATTGAGGGCGATTTGCGCGTTCAGCGCCATGTTCAGGCTGACCTGCGAGGCGAGGTCGGCGGTGTAGTCGATGGTGTACTGACGCTGGTTTTTCTGGGTTTCGCGCAGTTGATCGAGCAGTTGCCAGAACAGCAATGCCAGCAACAAAAGCACGAGGGTTGCCAGCGCTCCCTTTAATGTCCCGCGCAGGGGCGAGCCGGGCGCCGGTTGGGTGCTGCTCACAGAGGCTGGCGGAGTGACGTTGGACAAGCTGTAATCCTGCGGTTTGGCTGGACTGGCGCGACGTGCACTATAAGCCGGACGCCCAAAGGGCGGCTAGCATGCCTTGAGTTGTGGCGAAGTGCCAGCCCCGCTCGGCTGGACTGCCACTGGTCAATCAGGTAGCTTTGCCGGTTACGCGGGAGCGTTCCAGCTCCTAGACTCAGACTTTTTCAGCGCGCACGCATTGATAACCATCAAGTGAACGACGCGCATGGTCTGGCCGGGCATCGCCCGCGCTGCAATCATTCATCTGTCACTGACCCAAGGTTCTCCATGGCTCAATACGTCTTCACCATGCATCGGCTGGGCAAAGTTGTTCCGCCGAAGCGGGAAATTCTCAAAAACATTTCGCTGTCGTTCTTCCCCGGCGCCAAGATCGGCGTACTCGGCCTCAACGGTTCGGGTAAGTCCACGCTGCTGAAAATCATGGCCGGCGTCGACACCGAGTTCGAGGGCGAAGCCCGTCCGATGCCGGAACTGAACATCGGTTATCTGCCGCAAGAGCCGCAACTTGACCCCACCAAGACTGTACGTGAAGTGGTCGAGGAAGCGGTCAGCGTGATCAAGAACGCTCAGGCGCGCCTGGACGAGGTCTACGCGGCTTACGCTGAAGAAGATGCCGACTTCGACAAACTGGCTGCCGAGCAAGCCAAACTCGAAGCGATCCTGCAAGCCAGCGACGGTCACAACCTTGATCGTCAACTGGAAGTCGCCGCCGACGCGCTGCGTCTGCCAGCGTGGGACGCCAAGGTCGAATTCCTCTCCGGTGGTGAAAAACGTCGTGTGGCCCTGTGCCGCTTGCTGCTGTCCGCCCCGGACATGCTGCTGCTCGACGAACCAACCAACCACTTGGACGCCGATTCCGTTGCGTGGCTGGAGCACTTCCTGCACGACTTCCCGGGCACTGTGGTAGCGATCACGCACGACCGTTACTTCCTCGACAACGTCGCCGGCTGGATTCTGGAACTCGACCGCGGCGCGGGCATTCCGTACGAAGGCAACTACTCGGGCTGGCTCGAAGCCAAGTCCGATCGTCTGGCCGCTGAATCCAAGCAGCAGTCGGCGCACGAAAAAGCCATGAAAGAAGAACTGGAGTGGGTGCGCAAAGGCGCCAAAGCCCGCCAGTCGAAATCCAAGGCTCGTCTGCAACGCTTCGAAGAAATGCAATCGCAGGAATTCCAGAAGCGCAGCGAAACCAACGAGATCTACATCCCGGCCGGTCCACGCCTGGGCGACAAGGTCATCGAATTCAAGAACGTCACCAAGGGTTACGGCGATCGCGTGTTGATCGACAACCTGTCGTTCTCGATGCCGAAGGGCGCCATCGTCGGCGTGATCGGCGGTAACGGTGCCGGTAAGTCGACCCTGTTCCGCATGTTGATGGGCAAGGAACAACCGGATTCGGGCAGCATCGAAGTCGGCGAAACCGTGCAACTGGCCTGCGTCGATCAGAGCCGCGATGACCTGGATGGCAGCAAGACTGTGTTCCAGCAAATCTCCGACGGTTCCGACCAGATCCGCATCGGCAACTACGAGATCCCGTCGCGTACCTACGTCGGTCGCTTCAACTTCAAGGGCGGCGATCAGCAGAAGTTCGTCAAGGACCTGTCCGGTGGTGAACGCGGTCGTCTGCACCTGGCGCTGACCCTGAAGGAGGGCGGCAACGTCCTGCTGCTCGACGAACCGTCCAACGACCTCGACGTTGAAACCCTGCGTTCGCTGGAAGAAGCCCTGCTGGACTTCCCGGGCGCCGCGATTGTGATCTCTCACGATCGGTGGTTCCTTGACCGTGTGGCGACACACATCCTGGCGTACGAAGACGACTCGCAAGCGATCTTCTTTGAAGGTAACTACACCGAGTACGAAGCGGATCGCAAGAAACGCCTCGGCGAAGCGGCTGCCCAGCCACACCGGGTACGTCACAAGAAACTGGCCTGATTCGGGTTGGTTGCATAAAGAGCGGAGCCTTCGGGCTCCGTTTTTTTTGCCCGGTTTTTTTCAGGGGAACCGAGGTGGATTCATCGCTGGCAAGCCAGCTCCCACAGGAATTGTGTTATGTCCGGATTGTGTGAGCGCCGCTAAAACTGTGGGAGCTGGCTTGCCAGCGATGGCGGTATAACTGTTGGTGCATCAATCAAATTTGATCTCCCCATTCAGGTGCAAATCAGCGCCAAAAACCAGCCGGATTTATATCCTGTGCACCATTTAATTTCATAACTGCGACATTTTGCTCTGTTCCTGTGCGCATTTCGTTTGTTACAGTCCGGCCCAATCTCCTCCAACGACAATAAAATTGCCGAGACTTTTGCCATGATCGAATCCGTCGAATCCTTCCTTGCCCGTCTGAAAAAACGCGACCCGGATCAGCCCGAATTCCACCAGGCCGTCGAAGAAGTACTGCGCAGTCTGTGGCCGTTTCTCGAAGCCAATCCGCACTACCTGACTTCGGGGATTCTCGAGCGCATCTGCGAGCCGGAGCGTGCCGTGGTGTTCCGCGTGTCGTGGGTCGACGATCAGGGCAAAGTCCAGGTCAATCGCGGTTTCCGCATCCAGATGAACAGCGCCATCGGCCCGTACAAGGGCGGCTTGCGTTTCCATCCTTCGGTAAACCTGGGCGTGCTGAAATTCCTCGCCTTCGAACAGACCTTCAAAAACTCCCTGACCTCGTTGCCCATGGGCGGCGGCAAGGGCGGTTCCGACTTCGATCCGAAGGGCAAGAGCGACGCCGAGGTCATGCGTTTCTGCCAGGCATTCATGAGCGAGCTGTATCGCCATATTGGCGCCGACGTTGACGTACCGGCGGGTGATATCGGCGTCGGTGCGCGCGAGATCGGTTTCCTCTTTGGCCAGTACAAACGCCTGAGCAACCAGTTCACCAGCGTGCTGACCGGCAAAGGCATGACCTATGGCGGCAGCCTGATTCGTCCAGAAGCCACCGGTTTCGGCTGCGTGTATTTCGCGGAAGAAATGCTCAAGCGTCGCGGGCAGACCGTTGAAGGCAAGCGCGTGGCGATTTCCGGTTCCGGCAACGTGGCGCAATACGCCGCGCGCAAGGTCATGGATCTGGGCGGCAAGGTGATTTCGCTGTCCGACTCCGAAGGCACGCTGTATTGCGAGGCTGGCCTGAGCGAAGAGCAGTGGTCGGCGCTGCTGGATTTGAAGAACGTCAAGCGCGGGCGCATCAGCGAATTGGCGACAGCGTTTGGTTTGGAATTCCGCGCCGGTCAGTTGCCGTGGTCACTGCCGTGCGACATCGCGCTGCCGTGCGCCACGCAGAACGAGCTAGACGCCGAAGCCGCCCACGCCCTGCTGCGCAATGGCTGTGTGTGCGTGGCTGAAGGCGCAAATATGCCAACCACGCTGGAGGCTGTGGATATCTTTATCGAGGCTGGCATTCTTTTCGCGCCGGGCAAGGCATCCAACGCCGGGGGCGTGGCGGTGAGCGGTCTGGAGATGTCGCAGAACGCCATGCGTCTGCTGTGGACGGCGGGTGAGGTGGACAGCAAGCTGCACGCGATCATGCAGTCGATTCACCACGCTTGCGTGCATTACGGCGAAGAGAATGGGCGGATCAACTACGTCAAAGGCGCGAACATCGCCGGTTTCGTCAAAGTCGCCGACGCGATGCTCGCGCAGGGTGTGGTTTAAGCCGGTTCGATGCGGATCACTTCGATCACTTGATCGCCAGCGGGGCGCTGCCACAGCACCTCGTCGTTGAGTCGGGCACCGAGCAGGGCGCGGCCCAGCGGTGAGCCCCAATTGATCAGGCCCTTGCTCGCATCGGCCTGATCTTCGCCGACCAGTTGCACGCGGTGTTCGGTGTCGTGCTCATCGGCGTAGGTGACCCAACTGCCGATCTGCACTTTGTCTCTGGACGTTGCGGTGACGGCGACTTGGGCGCTGCTCAAGCGCTGATTGAAATAACGCAAATCCCTTTGCAGATCGGCCAGCCGTTGCTTATCGGCCTGCTCACCTTTGGCCGATTGTTCTGCGTGTTGGGTTTGCAGTTCGGCGACTTTTGCCTGCAACTGCGCCAAGCCTTGTGACGTGACGTAATTGGGCTGCTCGCTGACCTGCCGTTCAACCGGTTGATCGGCTTGTGCGGCGGCGTTGTCTTCGTTGACGAAAGCACGGCTCATGGGTTCCTCCTCGTATGAGGTTTGGGCCATGCTCGCAGGCATTTGGTTTCACTGGATGTCTGGGAGCGACCTAGGGCGAGCGATAAGCCCGCCCGGCGTCCTGATCTTTCTGTTGCTGCCACGCGCGCTCGCGCTCGTCCCAGTGTTCGTTGCGGTAGTCGTCGCGACCCTTGTTTTCGAGCATCGCCTGACACTGGCGAAAGCCGTCGGTCCAGCCGTCGGCGTACTGCTTGTCCTTGAGATAACGCGGGACGTTCTTGCGGAACTCGCCGCTGATCGAACCGGCGGCCTGGCGACCGCTGACGCAACCATCATCAAAACCGTCGGCGAAGGCCGGAGGATAACCTTTGGCGATCAAATCATCGTGGGTCGACTGGCAACCGCCCAGCAACAGCAAAACACCCAACACACCCGCACACCGCCACATCGCACTCTCCCGAGCCGGTTGTCCGGCTTATGGGGAAAGTCTAGAAGGTGATTCGTTGGTGGGGTGTGAAAGAAAGATCAAAAGATCGCAGCCTGCGGCAGCTCCTACAGGTGAAACGCATTGCAAATGTAGGAGCTGCCGAAGGCTGCGATCTTTTAATAGTGATACCACTTCACTTCGAGCATGACTTCCGTTTCCGGCGTGGCGATGTGGCTGAACTCACGCTGCGCACTCAAGCGCAAACCAAGATTGCGCGACAACGCCCACTGCTGATTCAGACTCAAACTGCGCCGCACTTCGCCGTTGAAGAAGTAATCGCCCTTGGCCTCCAGACTGAGGTTGCCCAACGGGTTTTTCCACAACACGCCGGTATTGAAACCGCCTGCGGGAGAAACAAACTCGGCGAAATCATTGTTGTGTTCCACCCGCACGGTGCCGAGGGCAAAACCCAGCACATCGTCGCCCAGCGCCCACGTGCCGCCACCGCCACCATTCACATGGCTGACCAGCGTCTCGTCATCATGCTTGCCCGGTACGCGCTCAAGGCCACCGGTGACTTGCCACGACAACGGCTGCAACAACTCGTTGCGTGGTGTCAGCGAGCGAATCGTCGCCAGATCCAGTTGCTGGAACTGCCAGTGATTGCCCTCGTACTGACGCAGCTTCATTTGCAGGATTTCAATTTGCGCGCCGAGCGGGAAGCTTTCGGCGTTGTCGTTGAGATCGTGATAGGCCATGCGCAAGCCGTACTCGCCGAACGCACGATCGCCGCGGGTGCCGAGACCGGCCTGCCAGGTGCGCGATTCGTGGCCGTCTTCCGGCAGGCCCGGTTGCGGGATTTCGAGATCGGGTGCCGGGTTTTTGTTGATCGCCCGCAGCAGTTCGAAGCTCCGTTGGGCTCGCTGCGGGTCGCGTTCCTGACCGTTGGCGCGGTAGCGTTCGAGGCGATACGCCGCGTCGATGATCAACGCCTGACGATCGCGGGGCAGGGCTTTGAACGTCGGTTCTTGCAACACTTGTTGATCGGCGCTGACTTTCAGCACCCAATCCTGTTCTTCACCCGTCAAAGGCTCGGCGCGACTCAGCAACTCACGTTCGCGGGAAGGACGGTATTCGATACTTTCCACCAGCCCGGCTTCTTTCACCGCTTTCACGGTGTCAGTAGGAATCGCGGTCAGCGGGAATTGCTCGGTCAGGCGCAAGCTAGGCCGTGCTACTTGCAGCAGTTCGAGCAAACGGTACGAGCAGTTTTCATCGAAGAAGAAATAGTCGAACTGAATCTGCTTCAGCTCCCACACATGCTCGACCATGCGCGCGGTTTCTTCTTGCGTCAGATTGAGCCGGTATTCCCACAGATCGCGGTTTTCCAGGCTGCGGTATTCGGAGAGTTTTTCCTGATACGGCACCAGTGCGAACAGGCCCGGATAGCCGCCCATCAAGCCTTTCCAGGCGTAAAGAATGCTGTTGTCCGAACCTTCGATGTAGGCGCCGAAGTTGATCGCGTAACTGAGCAGCGACGTTTTGTCGGCCTGCACATCGGCCTGGTCGATGCGCAACAGGGTGTGGCCGAACATCGATGACGGACTGTTCAAATAAGCCGCCGGGAAGATCATCACCGCGCTGTGCGGCGAGACGTCCTTGATCCATTTTTTGTACTCGGCGCACTCAGGTGTCGGCAGATCATTCAGCTTGAGCTGCGCTTTCAGCCAGCGAGTGCGCGCCGGGTAAACGCATTGCGCATGCTGCTCGCCGAGACTGGCCGGCGCGTACAGCGCTTGCACGGTGGCCGCCAGTTCGTGATCGGGATGTTCATTGCCATCGGGCGCAAGAAAGAATTTCTTGTCGCTGACATAGCTGCGCCAGCCGCCGAGTTTGGCGGTTTCGTAGTGACCGAGGGAAATCCAGAAGCGGTCGTTGGCCAGTTGCTGCAAACGTTGAGGGTCGATATGTGGCGCGGCGGACAGCGGGGCGCAGACACAGAGCGCCAGCCAGGCAAGGCGTTTGAGCATAAGTGGCAACTTAAGTCGAAAGAAAATAAAACCCGAATCGGGGGTCAACACTCCACCCTGTGGCGAGGGGATTTATCCCCGTTGGGCAGCGAAGCGGCCCCAAAACCTGTATCCCCAATGCACCAGCTATACCGCATGCACAGGTTTCACGACTGCTGCGCAGCCGATCGGGGATAAATCCCCTCACCACAGGTTCAGCGTCACGGTGGAATCACTGCATAAAAATAAAACCCGCTCCCCGAAGGAAGCGGGCAGAGGTCGAGCTTATGCCTGAGTTGCGTACTTGGCCAGACGAGGATCCGATTTCAGTACGGCCAGGGTGTTGGTATGCACGTCTTCAGCGGTCACGTCAGCCTTGCTGAAGATCTGCTGGAAGTGCTCGTGAGTCACGGCAGCGAAATGCGCGCGATCTTCCGGCGCCACGCCCAGTACCACGGCGTAAGTCGTCAGCGCTTCGCCGTTGCCTTTGGCCATGTCTTCGGACAGCTCGTTCATCATGCCATTCATGGCAAACCAGGATTTGCCGCCGTAGGTCAGCGACGCGTTGGTCGAGCAACCGTTGGTGCCGGAAGTCATACCAAACGTGGCGTTACCGGAAGTGCCGTTGGTGGTGGAAGCGAGGAAGTGTGCCGGGGTGCCACGCTGACCTTCGAACAGCATGTTGCCCCAACCGCAATCCGGGCCGCCTGGAGCTTGCGCCATTGCGTTGATGGATACAGCGGTGAAGAGAGTACCGAGAAGAATCCGTTTCATAGCTTTTATCTCTTTATGTGCATACCAATGGACAGGGTTCTGGCCCCCCAAGCTCTGTACGAAACAGATCAAAACGAAGCCAGTGGGCCGGTATTAGTTCCAGCCGCGCAGTTTGGAGTTTAGGCACGTTCCAGGGTTTCCGTGGTTTTTTGCAAAATATTTGGAATAAACCCCGGTTTGCGGGGGCGCGCCGCAGGGTTGGCCGGTTGTCTATGCTTTGTCACATGGCGCGCCTTGCCAGTGGGGCACGGGCAGCGCCAGAATGCCGCTATCTGCCCCGCCTGATTGTTAAGGAAGCCCGATGCCTGATCCTGTTGCTGCCAGCTTGCGTCTTGCGCCCGAAGCGCTGACCCGTCCGTTTTCCGCTGAACAGTTCAGCTTCACTACCACCAATGATCTGGAGCCCTTTCGCGGTGTGCTCGGCCAGGAACGCGCGGTCGAAGCCTTGCAGTTCGGTGTGGCGATGCCACGCCCCGGTTACAACGTCTTTGTCATGGGCGAGCCCGGCACCGGCCGGTTCTCGTTCGTCAAACGCTACCTGAAGGCCGAAGGCAAACGCCTGCAGACCCCGGCGGACTGGGTCTATGTGAACAATTTCGATGAGCCGCGCGAACCCCGCGCGCTGGAGTTGCCGTCCGGCACCGCTGCTTCGTTCATCGGTGACATCAACGGTTTGATCGACAACCTGCTGGCGACGTTTCCTGCAGTCTTCGAGCATCCGTCCTACCAGCAAAAGAAAAGCGCCATCGATCGCGCCTTCAACCAGCGCTACGATAAGGCCCTCGACATCATCGAACGCCTGGCGCTGGAAAAAGACGTCGCCCTCTATCGCGACAGCAGCAACATCGCCTTCACGCCGATGCTCGACGGTAAAGCGCTGGACGAAGCTGAATTCGCCCAGTTGCCGGAAGCTGATCGTGAGCGTTTCCACGAAGACATCTCCGGCCTCGAAGAGCGTCTGAACGAAGAACTCGCCAGCCTGCCGCAATGGAAGCGTGAGTCGAACAATCAGCTGCGTGCGCTTAACGAAGAAACCATTACCCTGGCTTTGCAGCCATTGCTTTCGCCGCTGTCGGAGAAGTACGCCGAGAACGCTGCGGTGTGCGGTTACCTGCAAGCGATGCAGGTGTACCTGCTGAAAACCGTGGTCGAGCAACTGGTTGACGACAGCAAGACCGACGCCGTGGCGCGCAAGCTGCTGGAAGAGCAATACGCGCCAAGTCTGGTGGTCGGTCATCCGGTGAGCGGCGGTGCGCCAGTGGTGTTCGAACCGCACCCGACTTACGAAAACCTCTTCGGCCGTATCGAATACACCACCGATCAGGGCGCGCTCTACACCACATATCGCCAGTTGCGTCCGGGTGCCTTGCACCGCGCCAACGGCGGTTTCCTGATTCTTGAAGCGGAAAAAATGCTCAGCGAGCCGTTCGTATGGGACGCGCTGAAACGCGCCCTGCAATCGCGCAAGCTGAAAATGGAATCGCCGCTGGGCGAGATGGGCCGTTTCGCCACCGTGACCCTCAACCCGCAGCACATTCCGTTGCAGGTCAAAGTCATCATCATCGGTGCGCGGTCGCTGTATTACACGCTGCAAGACCTCGATCCGGACTTCCAGGAGATGTTCCGCGTTCTGGTTGATTTCGACGAAGACATCCCGATGGTCGACGAGAGCCTGGAGCAATTCGCCCAGTTGTTGAAAACCCGCACATCGGAAGAAGGCATGGCGCCGCTGACCGCCGACGCGGTGGCGCGTCTGGCGACTTACAGCGCACGGCTGGCCGAGCACCAAGGGCGTTTGTCGGCGCGTATCGGCGACCTGTTCCAACTGGTCAGCGAAGCGGATTTCATCCGCCATCTGGCCGGCGATGAAATGACCGATGCCGGCCACATCGAGCGTGCGCTGAAAGCCAAAGCCACGCGCACTGGTCGCGTGTCGGCGCGGATTCTCGACGACATGCTCGCCGGGATCATCCTCATCGACACCGATGGCGCGGCAGTCGGCAAGTGCAACGGTCTGACCGTGCTCGAAGTCGGCGACTCGGCGTTCGGTGTGCCGGCGCGGATTTCCGCCACGGTGTACCCAGGCGGCAGTGGCATCGTCGACATTGAGCGCGAGGTTAATCTCGGCCAGCCGATCCACTCCAAAGGCGTGATGATCCTCACCGGGTATCTGGGCAGCCGTTACGCGCAGGAGTTCCCGCTGGCGATTTCCGCGAGCATCGCGCTGGAACAATCCTACGGTTATGTCGATGGCGACAGTGCGTCGCTGGGCGAGGCGTGCACGCTGATTTCGGCGCTGTCGAAAACTCCGCTCAAGCAGTGCTTCGCGATCACCGGTTCGATCAACCAGTTTGGTGAAGTGCAAGCGGTCGGTGGGGTCAACGAGAAGATCGAAGGCTTCTTCCGTCTCTGTGAGGCGCGCGGGCTGACGGGCGAGCAGGGCGCAATCATTCCGCAGGCCAACGTGGCGACGTTGATGCTCGATGAGAAAGTGCTGGCGGCGGTGCGTGCCGGGCAGTTCCATGTTTACGCGGTGCGTCAGGCGGATGAAGCGTTGAGCCTGCTGGTCGGCGAACCGGCCGGTGAGCCGAACGCCGACGGTGAATTCCCGGAAGGCAGTATCAACGCACGGGTGGTCGAGCGCTTGCGCGACATCGCCGAGATGATCAGCGAGGAAGACCTCAAGGAAGCCGAGAAAGAGTTGGCCCAAGAGGCATTAGCCGAAGCCAAACCCGCGTAACCCTGGCGCGGTCAAACTGTAGGAGTGAGCCTGCTCGCGATAGCGGAGTGTCAGTCGGCGAATGAGTTGCCTGACACACCGCCATCGCGAGCAGGCTCACTCCTACATTTGCTTTGTGGTGATCTGCAGGGAGCTCGCCACAACTCTGGCGTCAATATTCACACAATGACCATTCGGCGCCTTCTGGTTCTATCCAGCTTGCGCAGCGCACTTTTCTTCTATTCTCAGCTCAAGGATATCGACAGTATCACTGGATCGAGCCAGTCCCCCCGTGGGGGCTGAATACCGGCTTCACCGAGGGTCGCCGCCATGTCGCGCAACCTCTGTCTCACCCGTCAGTGCCTGGGTCTGGTGACCCGTATCGAATGCGCCATCAAGCCGTTGGCCGGCGATAACGGCATGTGGACGCTGCTCTTCGCCGCCGGCATGGCCGGCGAACAACCTTCCGCGATCAAAGCCCAAGGCCCGTTCCACGGCCCCGTAGCGGCGGAGTCGATTCTCGACACCATCGTTGAAAGCCTGACTTTGCACGGCTACGAACTGGCCGACGATCCGCAGATCTGGAGCCTGCACCTGCAAGCCCAATTACGGCAAATCAACGGAGGCCGCAGCCGCGCCCTCAATTAATACCTGCCGATGTAGGAGCTGCCGCAGGCTGCGATCTGTTGATCTTGCTCTTCAAGGAGCTGTATCAGACACCTGCGCCTTATCGAGTTTGACCTCAAAGCCGTATTGCACGGTGGCGAGGTCGGTTCGCTGATAGGTTTCCACGTGAGTCGGACGGCCGTAGAAGTAATGCACGCCGAACAACGCCGGGCCTTCTGCGCTCGCGTCGTGGCTGACCGAAAGAATCTGCTTGAGGTAATGGCCGCTGTCATCCTTGACGAAGAACCGCCATTCGTTGGGCGGAAACACCTTCAGATCGACCACCAGCATGTTGTTCCGGATCTCCAGGCCTTTGGGCAACGCCTTGGCGTCGTAGGCTTGTTTGGCCACCGTCGCGAGAAACAACGGCATTGAACCGACGGCAATCGCCGGGGTTTCCGGAAAAAGATTCAGGTCGTAAGTGATGGTCGCGCGCAACGGATCGACCTGATAAGCCTCGGGCGGCAGTTCTATCGGCTCGTCGAGTTTGCCGTTATGTTTTTCGGTGAAGAACGTCACCGGACTCTCGCCGGGATTGAAGTCGTCGCCGAGCAATTCATCATTGAAGGTGCGGCGGTGAGAGAACTCGATACGCGCGGCGCTCGGATCCTCCACCGATTGGTGGATACGAATGCCGGCCTTCAGTTGCTCCTCGGTCAGCGCCGCACCCTTGAGCCAGCTCGCGGCTTGATCGTCGTACACCACCACCGCCGGATCCAGCGGTTGAATGGCTTTTTCGGTGGTGTGCTGGTTGAAGGCGCGGATCGGCAGATCCAGGGTTTTACGGGTCACGGTGACGGAGGAGAAATCCAGTACGCTGACCTCCAGCGTCTCGATCGGTCCGTTGAAGTAAACCTTGTTGTAGCGTTTCGGGTGTTGTTGCTCAAACGTCTGCTGGTCGTCGCTCAGCTGTTTTTCCAGCGTATCGCTCCAGGTTTTCTGTTGCTGTAATTGCGCCAGTTGTTTCTCGTAGAACGCCACCTGCTCAGGGCTCTCGTTGATTGAACCGGCGCGAATCAGGTATTGCCCGGTCGTGTCGCGGGCCTGCACGATCATTGGATTAAGTTGCGCGCCGGCGACTTCCGGGGCCAGTGCCAGGCTGTTGCTGAATTCGACTTCGGCGTAGTTCTTTTCCAGCTTCAGCAGTTTGACGCTGAGGTTGTCGTTGGTGCGGGTCTGGCCGACATCCTTTTTTGTCAGGTCGAAGCTGTACAGGCGTCGTGGCGCGATGACCTCGACCTGGCCTTGCAGGCTGACCGGTTGCGGCAGGGTTTTCTTGTCGACGTTCAGGCCATCGATGAACGGGTAGGTCACGGTCAGGTCGTCGGGGTTGGTCACGTTGGAGCTGGACGGGCTGAGCTGAATGCCGGGGTCGGTTTCCGACCATTCCGGCTGATAAGCGATGACACGTTTGTTGCTCAACGTCACCGATTGCCATTCCACCCCGTGGGGAAACAGGAACCCGCCGGGAATGTTCAGGTTGAACGGAAACACCGGCTGCAGATCGGTGAGGTAGTCCGAGCTGGCGTCCTTGTGCAGGACGAACAGACCGTTGACGAAGGTATCGACCAGCGCCTGCGGGGCAGGGTAGTGCTTGAGCACGGCGAGGGCGTCTTCGCCGTACTCGGTGCGCGGCGGATTGTCGTCGAGTTTGAATTGGGCGCGCTCCAGTAACAGCAGCGAGCCGCCGAGCTCGGTGATGGCGTCCTTGAGCTTCGGATCGCTGATGGCGTCCAGCGATTGCTCAAACTGCGCGGTCTTTTCTTCAAGGCTCAGTGCGTGTTTCTCATCGCCGGGCGAGCAAGCGCCCAGCAACAAGGCCAAGCAGATTCCGGCTGTCGTTATCGGCAATCGCACATCCATTTCCACTCGTCCTGTCCACTGTCGCTGGGCTGTCAATGCTTTGGACACTAGCAGAAAAAAAATCACATACACACGCAGGTGGCGGATTTGCCGACGGTTTCTGGCTGTCACGAGGGGCTGGTATACTCGCCGCCATTTCCGCCCCCCTCTTGTGTGAGATTCAATGGAACGCTTTATCGAAAACGCAATGTACGCCTCGCGCTGGCTGCTGGCGCCGATCTATTTCGGGCTGTCCCTCGGGTTGCTGGCGCTGGCGCTGAAATTCTTCCAGGAAGTGTTCCACGTCATCCCCAATGTGTTCTCGATCGCCGAATCCGATCTGATTCTGGTGCTGTTGTCGCTGATCGACATGGCGCTGGTGGGTGGTTTGCTGGTGATGGTGATGATCTCCGGCTACGAGAACTTCGTCTCCCAACTGGACATCGATGAAGACAAGGAAAAGCTCAGCTGGCTGGGCACCATGGACTCTTCGTCGCTGAAGATGAAAGTGGCGGCCTCGATCGTGGCGATTTCTTCGATCCACTTGCTGCGCATCTTCATGGATGCCAAGAACGTCGATCCCGAGCACCTGAAGTGGTACGTGATCATCCACATGACCTTCGTGCTCTCGGCCTGCGCAATGGGTTATCTGGACAAGGTCACCAAGCACTGATCACTGCCTGATCGCTGCAAACCACCGCCCGTCTGTTGCGAAACAGACGGGCGGTGTCGTTTGTGGCTTGTGCTTTGGCGTGCGCAGGCATATCCCTGTAGAGGTCCTGGCTCGCCACTGCGTGAGGTGCGTTCATGAATCTGCAAGAGTTGAATGCGTTTGCCATCGCCCGCAAGGTCGATGAGCTGAACCTGATCTCCATGGAAGGCGGGATATATCTGCTCGAAGCACGGATGCACGGAGCGGCGTATCCGTTGAGTGATCTCAAGGGCAACATGCTGACGCTGCGTTCGGTCGAGCATGCGCGGGATTTGCTGCATGCCTTCCCGGTGCTGCCGTTCAACCTCGTACACACTTCGGTACACGATGAAATGTGTGGCCTGGGCGCTAGTGGCGAAGAAAGCCTGAAAGTGCCGCTGGCCTGGCGATCGGCCCTGTAGGCCTTGCGCGCCATCGTCTGAGCATCTGTGCTAGTCTGCTCGCCCTTTTGGTTCCGGGCGCGCCGGGACGCGCTGTGCACGCACGGCAAGTCTTGTGGCCGTCCGCACAGCGGAGCAGTGTCATGTCCGAAGTAAATCTGTCCACCGACGAAACCCGCGTCAGCTACGGCATCGGCCGTCAGCTGGGTGACCAGCTGCGCGACAACCCGCCACCGGGTGTTAGTCTGGACGCCATCCTGGCCGGCCTGACCGACGCCTTCGCCGGTAAGGAAAGCCGTGTGGGTCAGGAAGAAATGTCCGCCAGCTTCAAGGTTATCCGCGAAATCATGCAAGCCGAAGCGGCTGCCAAAGCTGAAGCCGCTGCTGGTGAAGGTCTGGCCTTCCTGGCGGAAAACGCCAAGCGTGACGGCATCACCACCCTGGCTTCCGGCCTGCAATTCGAAGTGCTGACTCAGGGCGAAGGCGCCAAGCCGACCCGTGAAGATCAAGTGCGTACGCACTACCACGGCACGCTGATCGACGGCACTGTGTTCGACAGCTCCTACGAGCGTGGCCAGCCAGCAGAATTCCCGGTTGGCGGCGTGATCGCCGGCTGGACCGAAGCCCTGCAACTGATGAATGCCGGCAGCAAATGGCGTCTGTACGTGCCGAGCGAACTGGCTTACGGCGCTCAAGGCGTTGGCAGCATCCCGCCGCACAGTGTTCTGGTATTCGACGTCGAGCTGCTGGACGTTCTGTAATCCCGTGATCGTGTAGGAGCAAGGCTTGCCCGCGAAGGCGTCCGGTCAATCGACATCAATGTTGAATGAAAGACCGCTATCGCGAGCAAGCTCTGCTCCTACAGGGTTTGTGGCGTTTCTCATATTTCTATCTTGTGATGCAGTTCATGGGTCGGGCGCAATGCCCGGGCATAGCAGAACAGGAACAGATTGCGCACCAACTCCTTGAGCACCAGTGGCTCGCTGGAATTCAGGCTGCTGACGTCCAGATCCCCTTGATCCTGCAGCTCATGCAAGGCTTCTTCTTCAAGCACCGCACAGACTTCACCGGTCTCCCGATGGAGGATTCTGAGGTAAGGGTGTGGACGATCCAGCCAGGCGTCGATCAGATAAGTCATGGTTCTCATCTCCATTGAAGGTGTTTGATGAGAATAATTCTTATTATCGAAATAGCAAGCGCCTATTGGCAGATTGTGATTTTTTCAGGGTAAAGATTGCGTAAGGTCAAAACGGCTGGCGTTTGGCTATTGCTTGGATTTATCGAGGTACGGCGGGGGAGGGTGGAACTCCATCCCACGGCTGGCGCGGGATGGATGACAGCAGAATCAGACTTTTCTGACGAACTCGGATTTGAGTTTCATCGGGCCGATGCCGTCGATCTTGCAGTCGATGTCGTGGTCGCCATCGCACAGGCGGATGTTCTTGACCTTGGTGCCGACCTTGACCACCAGCGAGGTGCCCTTGACCTTGAGGTCCTTGATCACGGTGATGGTGTCGCCGTCCTGCAGGACGTTGCCGACCGAATCTTTCTTTACGGTGTCATCGGCGGCCACTTCGGCTTCGCCACTGGCGGACCACTCGTGGGCGCACTCCGGGCATACCAGTTGGGTACCGTCTTCGTAGGTGTATTCGGAATTGCATTTCGGGCAGGGTGGCAACGTGCTCACTAAGGCTCCTTGGGGTGCGGGTCGCTAAAAGTCGCACATTATATAGGGTTTATCCGTTGGTGGCGCCAAAAGCAAAAAATCGCAGCCCGGCAGCCCTTGTAGGAGCTGCCGAAGGCTGCGATCTCTCGATCTTGCTTCAGCGCTATCAGTGCGTACGCGCGACCGCAAACTCACTCAGTTCAACCAGCGCATCCCGATATTCACTGGCCGGCAGCGCCTCAAGACACTTGATCGCACGGGCCACGTAATCACGGGCGAGTTGCGCGGTGTACTCCAGCGAACCGGAGGCCTCCACGGCAATACGGATGCTTTCCAGGTCTTCGATCCCGCCTTTCTGGATCGCCTGGCGCACCAGTGCAGCCTGTTCCGGCGTGCCTTCACGCATGGTGTAGATCAGCGGCAGGGTCGGCTTGCCTTCAGCCAGATCGTCGCCGACGTTCTTGCCCAGGGTTTCGGCGTCGCCCTTGTAGTCGAGCAGGTCGTCGACCAGCTGGAATGCCACGCCGAGGTGATCACCGAACGTGCGCAGCGCTTCGCTCTGCTCGGCGGTAGCACCGGCCAGCGCCGCAGCACTGTGGGTCGAAGCCTCGAAGAGCATCGCGGTTTTGCCGCGGATGACTTCCATGTAGGTTTCTTCAGTGGTGCTGGCGTCGCGCACCTTGGACAGTTGCAGCACTTCGCCTTCAGCGATGATGCGCGTGGCCTGGGACAGAATCTTCATCACCGGCATCGAGCCCAGTTCGACCATCATTTCGAACGAGCGCGAGTACAGGAAGTCGCCGACCAGCACGCTCGGGGCGTTGCCCCACATGGCGTTGGCAGTCGAGCGGCCACGGCGCATGCCGGACATGTCGACGACGTCGTCATGCAGCAGGGTCGCGGTGTGCAGGAATTCGATGGTGGCGGCTAAAAGACGCATGTCGTCGCCTTCGCGACCCAGTGCCTTGCCACACAACAACACTAATAAAGGACGCAGACGCTTGCCGCCGGCCGAGGTGATGTAATCGCCGATTTTCGATACCAGCGGTACTCGGGAAGTCAGCTGCTTCTTGATGATGCCGTCGACGGCGCTAAAATCGTCCGCCACCGCGCGGTAGAAAGCTTGGGGTTGCATCAGCGAGAGTCGCTCCAGAAGGGTTGCGCGGCATGCTAGGACCCCCATCCGGACCTGTCAAGGCGCGATGGACGGCTACTTGCAAGCCTGCGGCGCCTTGCGTACAATCGCGCACCCTGAACTTCCTGGGCAGCACCTGCCTTACGCAATTGCAACGGGCCTTCCAGCCTTATGCAGCCATGCCAGCCAATACCTCTTCTTATAAAGAGCTGGGTGAGCAGGATTATCGGAGAAATACCATGTCTTATGCAGTAATCGTTACTGGCGGCAAGCAGTACAAAGTCGCCCCAGGTGAATACCTGAAGATCGAAAAACTGGAAATCGCTACCGGCGAATCCGTTACCTTTGATCGCGTTCTGTTGGTTGCCAATGGCGACGACGTGAATATCGGCGCTCCAGTTGTTGCTGGCGCTACCGTTGTGGCTGAAGTGATCTCCCAAGGTCGTCACGATAAAGTCCGCATCATCAAGTTCCGTCGCCGTAAGCACCACATGAAGCGTATGGGCCACCGCCAGTGGTACACCGAGATCAAAATCACCGGTATTCAGGCTTAATTTCAGCCTAATTCCTCACTAGGAGAATTGACTCATGGCACACAAAAAAGCTGGTGGTAGTACCCGTAACGGTCGCGACTCAGAAGCCAAACGCCTTGGCGTTAAGATGTATGGCGGCCAGAAAATCATTCCGGGCAACATCATCGTGCGTCAGCGCGGCACCCAATTCCACGCTGGCTACGGCGTTGGCATGGGTAAGGATCACACCCTCTTCGCGAAAATCGAAGGCGTGATCAAGTTTGAAGTAAAAGGCGCGTTCAACCGCCGTTACGTGAGCGTTGTCGCAGCTTAATTGCGCGATCGCTGGAAAAGCCCTGTCTCGCGACGGGGCTTTTTCGTTTGTGGGGTGAGTCTCTTGCAAAACTGTTTGTATGGGCTGTCGGCGTGCGATGCAGGTCGTGTTTTGGGGTCGCTGCGCTCATTTTTGCAAGAGTCTTATGTCTTGATTGTTTTTCGGCTCGTCCGTATGGCGAGAGGCGTTGGTTATGAAGTTTGTTGATGAAGTATCGATTCGCGTAAAGGCTGGTGATGGCGGCAATGGCGCCATGAGTTTCCGTCGGGAAAAATTCATCGAAAACGGTGGCCCGAACGGCGGTGATGGCGGTGATGGCGGTTCCATTTACATGATGGCCGACGAAAACCTCAACACCCTGGTCGACTACCGTTACACCCGGCACTTCGATGCCGAGCGTGGTTCCAACGGCGGCAGCACCGACTGCACCGGTAAAAAAGGCGAAGACCTGATCCTGCGCGTGCCGGTCGGTACCACGGTGATCGACTCCGCTACCCAGGAAGTCATCGGCGACCTGACCAAGGCTGGTCAGAAGTTGATGGTTGTGCAGGGCGGCTGGCACGGTCTGGGCAACACCCGTTTCAAATCCAGTACCAACCGTGCACCGCGCCAGACCACGCCGGGCAAGCCGGGTGAGCAGCGTGACCTGAAACTGGAAATGAAAGTGCTGGCTGACGTCGGTCTGCTGGGCTTGCCGAACGCCGGTAAAAGTACCTTTATCCGTTCGGTATCGGCCGCCAAGCCGAAAGTTGCCGACTACCCGTTCACCACGTTGGTGCCGAACCTCGGTGTGGTCAGCGTCGACCGCTGGAAGAGCTTCGTCATTGCCGACATTCCGGGTCTGATCGAAGGTGCTTCCGACGGTGCCGGCCTGGGTATCCGCTTCCTCAAGCACTTGGCGCGTACGCGTCTGCTGCTGCATCTCGTCGATATGGCGCCGCTGGATGACACCAGCGCACCGGATGCGGCTGAGGTGATCGTCAACGAGCTGATCAAGTTCAGCCCGTCCCTGGCGGAGCGTGATCGTTGGTTGGTGCTGAACAAGTGCGACCAGATCCTTGAAGAAGAGCACGATGAGCGCGTCAAGGAAATCGTTGATCGCCTGGAATGGACGGGTCCGGTCTACGTGATCTCGGCCATCGCCAAGATCGGTACCGAGCGCCTGTGCCACGACATCATGCGTTACATGGAAGACCGTGCTGATCGCCTGGCCAATGACCCGGCTTACAAGGAAGAGCTGGCTGATCTCGATCAGCGCATCGAAGACGAAGCCCGCGCGCAACTGCAGGCGCTGGATGACAAGCGTGCGCTGCGTCGCAGCGGCGTGAAGTCGGTCCATGACATCGGCGACGATGATTGGGACGAAGAAGATGTGGATGACGAAGACGGTCCGGAAATCATTTACGTGCGTGACTGATTCGTTGCGATAAACTTGAACGCCGCTCAATCGAGCGGCGTTTTAGTATCTGGAAATCGCAAGTCACAAATAACGTCATGGGCGGCGCTGGGTCGCGCTGCCCTCAAGCTAAGGTTGAAGATGATGCGGAGCAAGGTGACAGGTGCGCAGCGTTGGGTCGTGAAGATCGGCAGCGCTTTGCTGACAGCTGATGGCAAAGGGCTGGATCGCGCGGCAATGAGTGTCTGGGTCGAGCAGATGGTGGCCTTGCATGAGGCTGGCGTCGAATTGGTGCTGGTGTCCTCCGGGGCGGTGGCGGCTGGCATGAGCCGTTTGGGCTGGACCGCACGACCCAGTGCGATGCACGAGCTCCAGGCGGCTGCGGCGATCGGCCAGATGGGCTTGGTGCAGGCGTGGGAATCGAGCTTCGCCGAGCATGGCCGGCACACGGCGCAGATTCTCCTGACTCACGACGATCTGTCCGACCGCAAGCGCTACCTCAATGCTCGCAGTACTCTGCGTGCATTGGTCGAGCTGAAAGTCATCCCGGTCATCAACGAAAACGACACCGTGGTCACCGACGAAATCCGTTTCGGCGACAACGATACGCTGGCGGCGCTGGTGGCCAACCTGGTCGAGGCGGATCTGCTGGTAATCCTGACCGACCGCGACGGCATGTTCGATGCTGATCCGCGCAACAACCCTGATGCGCAACTGATTTACGAAGCGCGCGCCGATGATCCGAGCCTGGATGCGGTGGCGGGCGGTACCGGTGGCGCGTTGGGGCGCGGTGGCATGCAGACCAAGCTGCGCGCGGCGCGTCTGGCGGCGCGTTCCGGTGCGCACACCATCATCGTTGGTGGGCGTCTTGAGCGCGTGCTTGATCGCCTGAAAGCGGGCGAGCGCATCGGCACCTTGCTGTCGCCCGAGCGCGGCATGCTCGCGGCGCGCAAGCAGTGGCTGGCCGGGCATCTGCAAACGCGCGGTACGCTGGTGCTGGATGACGGTGCGGTGTCGGCGCTGTCCAAAGGCAACAAAAGTCTGCTGCCGGTGGGTGTGAAGCTGGTGCAGGGCAGTTTCCGTCGCGGTGAAATGGTGGTCTGCGTGGCGCCGGACGGTCGTGAGATCGCCCGAGGCCTGGCCAACTACAGCGCGCTGGAAGCACAAAAAATCATCGGTCAGTCGTCGGATGCGATTGTCGGTTTGCTGGGTTACATGGCTGAGCCTGAGCTGGTTCACCGTGACAACCTGATCCTGGTTTAAGGAAAACTTGATGCGTGTAGCAAAAGGATTGTTGGGCTTGTTGATGGCGTTGCCATTGCTGGCCTCGGCCGAGGAAATCGGTCAAGTGTCGACAGTGTTCAAGCTGGTCGGGCCAAACGACCGGATCGTGGTCGAGGCTTTTGATGACCCCAAGGTCGAGGGCGTGACCTGCTATCTGTCGCGCGCCAAGACTGGCGGCGTGAAAGGTGGCTTGGGCTTGGCCGAAGATCGAGCTGAAGCCTCCATTGCCTGTCGGCAGGTGGGCGAGATCAAGTTCAGGGGTGAGCTGAAGGACGGCGATGAGGTGTTCAAGGAGCGCACATCGCTGGTGTTCAAGACCATGCAGGTGGTGCGTTTCCTCGACAAGAAGCGCAACACCCTGGTTTACCTGGTCTACAGCGATCGCGTGATTGAGGGTAGCCCGCAGAACGCGGTGACGGCGATTCCGATTCTGCCATGGGTGCCCGTCCAGCAATAACCCCGCGAAACCAACTGTAGGAGTGAGCCTGCTCCGGGCGGCGTTCCGACGATAGCGGTGTAACAGTCAATAATTGCATCGACTGACACACTGCTATCGTCGGATCGCCTCCCGGAGCAGGCTCACTCCTACATTTTTTTTGCGCTGGATTTACTAAATCACAGGCAATAAAAAACCGACCCTAAGGTCGGTTTTTTAATGACTACGTCGATTAAGCAGCTTCTTTCAGCGCTTTGACGTGGCCATTCAGACGGCTCTTATGACGAGCAGCCTTGTTCTTGTGGATGATGCCTTTATCGGCCATACGGTCGATAACTGGCACAGCCAGAACGTATGCAGCTTGAGCTTTTTCAGCGTCTTTTGCGTCAATGGCTTTAACTACATTCTTGATGTAGGTGCGAACCATGGAACGCAGGCTGGCGTTGTGGCTGCGACGCTTCTCAGCCTGTTTTGCACGTTTTTTGGCGGAAGGTGAGTTGGCCACCGTCGAGCTCCTCGAAAGACTTTTTAGGAAATAGCAAACAAAATAGGCCGCGAATCATGCCGATGAGTTGAAGTCTTGTCAAGGGCACTTGAAACGTTCCGCTAAGTGGTAGGTATAAAGAGGCGGGATATTTATTTCCGGCGCTTGACCTGTAAACTCGCGAGCTTTGGCTCTGTGCTGCTGCGGCGCGGAGTATCGCATAAGTAGGCGCTTAATTCGCCTGCTGTTTATCGACAGGCACAAATTCCCTCAATGAATCTGCTCAAATCGTTGGCCGCCGTCAGCTCTATCACGATGCTTTCCCGGATTCTGGGTTTTGTTCGTGACACGCTTATCGCCCGCACATTCGGCGCCGGGATGGCGACAGACGCCTTCTTTATCGCCTTCAAACTGCCCAATCTGCTGCGAAGAATTTTTGCTGAGGGCGCTTTCTCCCAAGCATTCGTGCCGATTCTGGCCGAATACAAAAGTCAGCAGGGCGAAGAGGCGACCCGTACCTTCATTGCCTACGTATCGGGCCTGCTGACGCTGGTGCTGGCGATCGTTACCGCGCTGGGCATGATTGCCGCGCCTTGGGTGATCTGGGCCACGGCCCCCGGTTTTACCGATACGCCGGAAAAATTCCAGCTCACCTCTGATCTGTTGCGTGTGACGTTCCCTTATATATTGCTGATCTCGCTGTCGTCGCTGGCGGGCGCGATCCTTAATACCTGGAACCGCTTCTCGGTGCCGGCGTTCGTGCCGACCCTGCTCAACGTCAGCATGATCGTGTTTTCGCTGTTTCTGACGCCGTACTTCGATCCTCCGGTCATGGCGCTTGGCTGGGCGGTATTGGTCGGTGGTCTGGCGCAACTGCTCTATCAACTGCCGCACCTGAAAAAGATCGGCATGCTGGTGCTGCCGCGTCTGAACCTGCGCGATACCGGCGTGTGGCGGGTGATGAAGCAAATGCTGCCGGCGATTCTTGGCGTGTCGGTCAGCCAGATTTCGTTGATCATCAACACCATTTTCGCCTCGTTTCTGGTGGCGGGCTCAGTGTCGTGGATGTATTACGCCGACCGCTTGATGGAATTGCCGTCCGGCGTACTGGGCGTGGCGTTGGGCACGATTTTGCTGCCGACGCTGGCAAAAACCTACGCGAGCAAGGATCGCCATGAATACTCGCGGATTCTCGATTGGGGTCTGCGCCTGTGCTTTGTGTTGGTGCTGCCGTGCTCGCTGGCGCTGGGGATTCTCGCCGAGCCGCTGACCGTTTCGCTGTTCCAGTACGGTCAGTTCAGTGGCTTCGACGCAGAAATGACTCAGCGTGCGCTGATTGCTTATTCTGTCGGCCTGCTCGGGATTATCGTGATCAAAGTGTTGGCGCCGGGCTTTTATGCGCAACAGAACATCAGAACCCCGGTAAAAATCGCAATCTTCACGCTGGTGGTTACTCAGTTGTTCAACTTGGTGCTGATCGGCCCCCTGGCTCACGCCGGTCTGGCCTTGGCGATCAGTGCCGGTGCCTGCCTCAACGCCGGACTGCTGTTCTATCAACTGCGCAAGCAGCAGATGTACCAGCCGCAGCCGGGTTGGGCCAAGTTCGCTTTCAAACTGGTGGTCGCGGTGGCGGTGATGTCCGTGGTGCTGTTGATCGGCATGCATTTCATGCCGCCATGGGATCAAGGGCACATGCTTGAGCGTTTCCTGCGTCTGGGCGCCTTGGTCGCGGCGGGCGTGGTGTCCTATTTCGGTATGTTGCTGCTGCTCGGTTTCCGCCTGCGCGACTTCAATCGCAAGGCCTTGAGCTGAGGTTTTACCCTTTATGGATGGGCGCGGGCCGGCAGTTTTGTCGGCTCGTTCACTTTGCGTTACGGTGTTGCCTGTCGTCGACCGTCGGGTGTGGTTATAATCGACCACTTTATGAGCAAGAAGCGCGTTATGCAGCTGGTTCGAGGCCTCCACAACTTGCGCCCCCAGCATCGGGGCTGCGTCGCCACTATTGGCAACTTTGACGGTGTTCACCGTGGTCACCAGGCTATCCTGGCCCGACTGCGTGAGCGTGCGCTCGAGTTGGGCGTACCCAGCTGCGTGGTGATTTTCGAGCCGCAGCCACGGGAATTCTTTGCCCCCGAGACCGCGCCGGCACGTCTGGCAAGGTTGCGCGACAAGCTGCAACTGCTGGCCGCCGAAGGCGTCGACCGGGTGTTGTGTCTGGCGTTCAATCAGCGCTTGAGCAAACTCAGCGCCAGTGAGTTCGTCGACACCATCCTCGTCGATGGCCTCGGTGTGCAGCATCTGGAAGTCGGTGATGATTTCCGCTTCGGTTGCGACCGCCTCGGTGATTTCGACTTCCTGTTGCAGGCCGGGCAGATGCACGGTTTTACCGTTGAAGCGGCGCAAACCGTCGAGCTGGACGGCATTCGCGTCAGCAGCACGCAAGTGCGCAACGCCTTGGCCGCCGCCGATTTTGCCTTGGCCGAACGTTTGCTCGGCCGCCCGTACCGCATCGCCGGTCGCGTGTTGCACGGGCAGAAACTGGCCCGGCAACTGGGTACGCCCACTGCCAACATTCAACTCAAGCGTCGCCGAGTGCCGTTCACCGGTGTCTACCTGGTGGATGTCGACATCGACGGCAAGACCTGGCCCGGTGTCGCCAATATCGGCGTACGGCCCACGGTACAAGGTGATGGCAAGGCCCACCTTGAAGTCCATCTTTTAGATTTTGCCGGCGATCTGTATGACCGGCGTTTGACGGTGGTTTTCCACCAAAAGCTGCGTGAAGAGCAGCGCTTCGCCTCCCTGGAGGCATTGAAAACGGCGATCAATGCGGATGTCGCCACCGCCCGTGCACTAGCCGCACCTAGCGCCCATCGCTAATGAAGAGCCTTAAATGACCGACTATAAAGCCACGCTTAACCTTCCGGACACCGCCTTCCCAATGAAGGCCGGCCTGCCACAGCGCGAACCGCAGATCCTGCAGCGCTGGGACAGTATTGGCCTGTACGGAAAGTTGCGCGAGATTGGCAAGGATCGTCCGAAGTTCGTTCTGCATGACGGCCCTCCGTATGCCAACGGCACGATCCACATCGGTCACGCACTGAACAAGATTCTCAAGGACATGATCATCCGCTCGAAGACCCTGTCGGGTTTCGACGCGCCGTATGTTCCGGGTTGGGACTGCCATGGCCTGCCGATCGAGCACAAGGTTGAAGTGACCCACGGCAAGAACCTGGGCGCGGACAAGACCCGCGAACTGTGCCGTGCCTACGCCACCGAGCAGATCGAAGGGCAGAAGTCCGAATTCATCCGTCTCGGCGTGCTCGGCGACTGGGCCAATCCGTACAAGACCATGGACTTCAAAAACGAGGCCGGTGAAATCCGCGCCTTGGCTGAAATCGTCAAGGGTGGTTTCGTGTTCAAGGGCCTCAAGCCAGTGAACTGGTGCTTCGACTGCGGTTCGGCCCTGGCTGAAGCGGAAGTCGAGTACGAGAACAAGAAATCCTCGACCATCGACGTCGCCTTCCCGATCGCCGACGAAGCCAAACTGGCTGCCGCGTTCGGTCTGCCATCGTTGAGCAAGCCTGCCTCGATCGTGATCTGGACCACCACCCCGTGGACCATCCCGGCCAACCAGGCTTTGAACGTTCACCCGGAATTCAACTACGCGCTGGTTGATGTCGGCGACAAGTTGCTGGTGCTGGCTGAAGAGCTGGTTGAAGCCTGCCTGACGCGCTACGGCATCGAAGGTTCGGTTATCGCTACCACCACCGGTAAAGAGCTGGAACTGATCAACTTCCGTCATCCGTTCTACGACCGTCTGTCGCCGGTGTACCTGGCTGACTACGTTGAACTGGGCGCTGGCACCGGCGTGGTTCACTCCGCTCCGGCCTACGGCGTGGACGACTTCGTGACCTGCAAGAAATACGGCATGGTCAACGACGACATCCTCAATCCAGTACAAAGCAACGGCGTTTACGTGCCGTCGCTGGAATTCTTCGGCGGCCAGTTCATCTGGAAGGCCAACCCGGCCATCGTCGACAAGCTGACCGAAGTCGGTGCGCTGATGCACACCACCGTCATCGAACACAGCTACATGCACTGCTGGCGTCACAAGACCCCGCTGATCTACCGCGCGACCGCGCAGTGGTTCATCGGCATGGACAAAGAGCCAACCAGCGGCGACACCCTGCGTGTGCGCTCGCTCAAAGCCATCGAAAACACCAAGTTCGTCCCGGCCTGGGGCCAGGCGCGTCTGCACTCGATGATCGCCAACCGTCCGGACTGGTGCATCTCGCGTCAACGTAACTGGGGCGTGCCGATCCCGTTCTTCCTGCACAAGGAAAGCGGCGAACTGCACCCACGCACCGTTGAGCTGATGGAAGAAGTCGCCAAACGCGTTGAAGTCGAAGGCATCGAAGCCTGGTTCAAGATGGACGCTGCCGAGTTGCTCGGCGACGAAGCGCCACTGTACGACAAGATCAGCGACACCCTCGACGTCTGGTTCGATTCGGGCACCACGCACTGGCACGTCCTGCGCGGTTCGCACCCGATGGGTCACGAGAGCGGCCCGCGTGCCGACCTGTACCTGGAAGGTTCCGACCAACACCGCGGCTGGTTCCACTCGTCGCTGCTGACCGGTTGCGCCATCGACAACCACGCGCCGTACCGCGAACTGCTGACCCACGGTTTCACCGTCGACGAAGCCGGCCGCAAGATGTCCAAGTCGCTGGGCAACGTGATCGCGCCGCAGAAGGTCAACGACACTCTGGGCGCCGACATCATGCGTCTGTGGGTCGCGTCGACTGACTACTCGGGTGAAATGGCGGTTTCCGACCAGATCCTGCAACGCAGTGCGGACGCCTATCGTCGTATTCGTAACACTGCGCGCTTCCTGCTCTCGAACCTGAGCGGTTTCAACCCGGCCACCGACATCTTGCCGGCTGAAGAAATGCTCGCGCTGGATCGTTGGGCGGTGGACCGCACCTTGCTGCTGCAACGCGAGCTGCAAGAGCACTACGGCGAATACCGTTTCTGGAACGTCTACTCGAAGATCCACAACTTCTGCGTGCAGGAGCTGGGCGGTTTCTACCTCGACATCATCAAGGACCGTCAGTACACCACTGGCGCCAACAGCAAGGCCCGCCGTTCGGCGCAAACCGCGCTGTTCCATATCTCCGAAGCGCTGGTGCGCTGGATCGCGCCGATCCTCGCCTTCACCGCCGACGAACTGTGGGAATACCTGCCGGGCGAGCGTAACGAGTCGGTGATGCTCAACACCTGGTACGAAGGTCTGACCGAACTGCCGGCCGACGTTGAACTGGGTCGCGACTACTGGGAACGCGTCATGGCGGTCAAAGTAGCGGTGAACAAGGAAATGGAAATCCAGCGCGCGGCGAAAGCCGTCGGTGGCAACCTGCAAGCCGAAGTGACGCTGTACGCCGAAGACGCCCTGAGCGCCGACCTGGCCAAGCTGAGCAACGAACTGCGCTTCGTCTTGATCACCTCGACCGCCAGCGTTGCGCCTTTTGTTCAGGCGCCTGCGGATGCGGTAACCACTGAAGTCAGCGGCCTGAAGCTGAAGATCGTCAAATCGGCTTTCCCGAAGTGCGCCCGTTGCTGGCACTGCCGTGAAGACGTTGGCGTGAACCCTGAGCATCCGGAAATCTGCGGTCGTTGCGTCGACAACATCAGCGGCGCTGGCGAGGTTCGTCACTATGCCTAATGCCGTTGGCCGTTTTGGACGGTTGAGCTGGCTCTGGTTGAGTTTGCTGGTTCTGGTCATCGACCAGGCCAGCAAGTTCTACTTCGAAGGCAAGCTCGAAATGTTCCAGCAGATCGTGATCATTCCCGATTACTTCAGCTGGACCCTGGCCTACAACACTGGCGCTGCCTTCAGCTTCCTCGCTGACAGCTCCGGCTGGCAGCGCTGGCTGTTTGCCCTGATCGCGATCGTGGTCAGCGCGGTGCTGGTGGTCTGGCTCAAGCGTCTGGGCCGCAACGAAACCTGGCTGGCCGTCGCTTTGGCGCTGGTGCTGGGTGGCGCGCTGGGCAATCTGTATGACCGCATTGCCCTGGGCCATGTGATCGATTTCATTCTGGTGCACTGGCAGAACCGCTGGTACTTCCCGGCGTTCAACTTCGCCGACAGCGCCATTACCGTTGGTGCGGTGATGCTTGCACTGGATATGTTCAAAAGTAAAAAGACCGGAGAAGCCGTTCATGACTGAACAGGTATTGGCTGAGCAACGCATCGGCCAGAACACGGAAGTCACTTTGCACTTTGCATTGCGCCTGGAGAACGGCGACACCGTCGACAGCACGTTCGACAAAGCCCCGGCGACCTTCAAGGTCGGCGACGGCAACCTGCTGCCGGGTTTCGAAGCGGCGCTGTTCGGCTTCAAGGCCGGCGACAAGCGCACGCTGACCGTCGAGCCGGAAAACGCCTTCGGCCAGCCGAACCCGCAGAACGTACAGATCATCCCGCGTTCGCAGTTCGTCGATATGGAGCTGTCACCGGGTTTACTGGTGATCTTCAACGATGCGGCCAATACTGAGCTGCCGGGCGTGGTGAAAGAGTTCGACGACACGCAAGTGACCATCGACTTCAACCACCCGCTGGCGGGCAAGACGCTGACCTTTGACGTCGAGATCATCAACGTCAAAGCGCTGTAAAAATGTAGGAGTGAGCCTTTGTGGCGAGGGGGTTTATCCCCGTTGGGGTGCGAAGCGCCCCCGAACCAGGCACCGCAATTCTGAATGAATGCGCTGAAAGGTCGGCGACTGCTACGCAGCCGAACGGGGATAAATCCCCTCGCCACAGAGAGCTGATCCCTACAATGGTTTTTCATTGTTTTCGCGCGCAAGACACGAGGCACAGCATGCAAATCAAACTCGCCAACCCCCGTGGCTTCTGCGCCGGCGTGGACCGGGCGATCGAAATCGTCAACCGCGCCCTGGAAGTTTTCGGGCCGCCGATCTACGTGCGTCATGAAGTGGTGCACAACAAGTTCGTCGTTGAAGACCTGCGCAGTCGCGGGGCGATCTTCGTCGAAGAACTGGATCAGGTGCCGGACGACGTTATCGTCATTTTCAGTGCCCACGGCGTTTCCCAGGCCGTGCGTACCGAAGCCGCTGGCCGTGGCCTGAAAGTCTTCGATGCCACCTGCCCGCTAGTGACCAAGGTGCACATCGAAGTGGCGAAATACAGCCGCGACGGTCGTGAGTGCATTCTCATCGGCCACGCCGGTCACCCGGAAGTCGAAGGTACCATGGGCCAGTACGACGCCAGCAATGGCGGCGCGATCTACCTCGTCGAAGACGAGAAAGACGTCGCCGAACTGCAGGTGCACAACCCGGAAAAACTCGCCTTCGTCACCCAGACCACACTGTCGATGGACGACACCAGTCGCGTCATCGATGCGCTGCGTACGCGTTTCCCGGCCATCGGTGGGCCACGCAAGGACGACATCTGCTACGCCACGCAAAATCGTCAGGACGCGGTCAAGCAACTGGCCGACGAATGCGACGTGGTGTTGGTGGTCGGCAGCCCGAACAGCTCCAACTCCAACCGCTTGCGTGAGCTGGCCGAACGCATGGCCACGCCGGCCTACCTGATCGACGGCGCCGAAGACCTGCAAAAGAGCTGGTTCGACGGTGTCGAGCGGATCGGCATCACCGCCGGCGCTTCCGCGCCGGAAGTATTGGTGCGCGGCGTGATTCAGCAACTGCAGGCCTGGGGCGCAACAGGCGCCGATGAGCTGTCTGGACGCGAAGAGAACATTACGTTCTCGATGCCTAAAGAGCTGCGCGTCCGTTCGATCTGAGGTTTTTCCCCTGCTCGCACAGCGCCTGTCCAGCTTCCTGGCTGGCCAGGCGCACGCGACCGCTCGCAGCCAGCACCACCTGGCGCTGGCTGACCGGCTCACGGGCCGAGCAAATATGTAAAGTCCCTGCCTGAAATGTCCGTCCGGGCATCAGCGGTTGCCCCAGGCTGCTGAACCTGATGTAACGACTGACCGACCAATTGCCGACAATCGGCACCTTCGCCTCGCTCGCACGCTCGACCAGCAGCGGGTTGTTGGCGTCTTCCGGCCCTTTGCCGCTGACGTCCAGAATGATCCGCCAGCCCTGACCCCAATCGCCGTTGATCCCGTGAATCACCACGCTTTGATTGCGCGTGATGGCCAGCGTGCGCGCACTGCGAATACCGTCGAGCAGCCCCTGTGCGGCTTGATCGCGATGGTTCGATTCGCGCAGCGCAGCAAACGTCGGACTGACCAGCAGCAGAACAATCGCGCCAATCGCCAGTCCCATAAGCAGTTCAATCAGGCTGAACCCCTGTTGCGGCATGAAATCTCCCTCCGTGGAGCGTGATGAACGGCGCAATCCGTGCGCCGGGCAGGGCAAATCAACCGACGCCGGCCGGTTGAATGTTCTAGTTTGTAGAAGCAGGTATAGCCGAGGGCAACGGAGGGCACCGATGGATCTTCGTACAAAAGGTTTCACGCTGATCGAGCTGATGGTCGCGCTCGCGGTGTTTCTGATCCTGATCACCCTGGCCGTGCCGACGTTCACGCGTTCGATACAGAGCAGCAAGGCCGATACCGAAATGGGTGACCTGCAACGGGCAATCAATTTCGCTCGTCTGGAGGCGATCGACCGTGGCACCACTATCCGGCTGCGACCCACTGCCGGCGGCAGCGCATGGACCGGCGAGTTGTCGGTCTACGACAGTGCTGGCACTCCGGCGAATGTATTGCGGGTTGTTCCGGCGATGAGCAGCGGCGCCACTCTGGCGCTAACCTTGGGAGTGACCGCGCTGGATTTCAACAGCCTCGGGGGGCTGTCGGCTGCGACGGCGGTGGTTATCACTTACACGCTGGGTACGCAAAGCAGGACGCTGAACGTGTGTTTGAACGGACGAATTCAATTGGGTGGAATGTGCGGATGAGGGCAGGGAGTGGCAGGGCACAGGAGGGCATGACACTGATCGAAGTGCTGGTGGCGTTGCTGATTCTTACGGTCGGGCTGCTGGGCGCGGCGGCGGTGCAACTGAATGCGCTGAAGTACACCGACAGCTCGCGGATGACCAGCCAGGCGAGCTTCATCGCCTACGACATGATGGATCGCATTCGCGCCAACTCCGGCGCCGATTACACCGTCACACCGCCGACCTCGGGCAACCTCAGCGTCGCCCGCGATCAGGACCTCTACGACTTCACCAGCAACATCGCCGGTTTCGGCGGCCCGACCGCCACTGGCAGCATTACCCTCAATCAGCGCGTGTACACCATCACCATTACCTGGAGCGATGCGCGAGCGGCCAACACCGCCAGCGCCCAACGCAGCTTTGTCCTCAGTAGCCGCGCGGCGGTTGATCCGGTGGCCACGCCATGAAGCGTTGTAACCGGGGATTTGGCCTGATCGAATTGTTGATCGCACTGGCGCTTGGGCTGATTGTGGTGCTGGCCGTCGTGCAGATTTTCATCGCTGCAAAAAACACTTATGTCAGCCAGAACAGCGCCGCCGCGATGCAGGAAGACGCGCGTTTCGTGTTGAGCAAGATGATTCAGGAAATCCGTATGGTCGGCATGTTCGGCTGTCTCGGTACGATTACCGATTCCAGTTCGGCAGGGGACTTCAATGCCTCCCAGCTCACGCCGATCAGTTGGGACAACGCCAATCTCAAACTGACCCTGGTCACCGCTGATATCGGCAGCAGTGGCGGTACACCGACCTGGACGGTGGTCTCCGATTGCCGCAACAATGCAACCGCCTATACCGGACTGCGCGCGGCGGCGAGCGGGCAGATTGCCTTTCCGATTCGCCGCTTAATCTACAGCTACAGCAACAACCAGATTCTCATGGGCACCGGCAGCGGCGCGCCCGCGCAGCAGGTGCTGGTCAACAATGTCAGTGCTTTCAGTGTGATGTTCGGCCTCGCCAGTTCCGCAACGGATGTGGCGGCATCGACCTACAGCGCCAACCCCAGCGATCCGGCGCGCATTCGCAGCGTCCGCCTGAGCCTGACCCTCACCGACCCGAACAATCGGGTGGCCAATCAAACCTTCAATGTGGTTGCCGCTTTGCGCAACCGCTTGCAGTGAGGGCGGGCCGATGAGGATTCCACTCCATCACCGGGCGCAGCACGGCATGGCGTTGTTGGTGTGTCTGGTGTTTCTGTTGTTGCTGACCCTGATCGGTCTGTCGTCGATGCAAAGCGCCAACATGCAGGAAAAAATGGCCGGCAGCGTCAGCCTGCGCAACCAGTCGTTCCAGACCGCCGAGGCGGCGTTGCGAGTCGGTGAAAGCGCTGTGCAACTCGACGGTTATTCGCTGGCGGTGTGCAGCGGCACCACGCAATGTGCGCCGCCGGCAGAGTCTTCGGTGGTCAGCGCTGCGGGGTTCAATTCAACCTCGGGCGTGACCTGGATCGCTACCGCCAATGGCTTCTACGGTGTACAGAACATCGGCACCACGCTGACCGCCGTCAACGTGCCGAGCAACACCTCGGCGACGCTGTATCGGGTAACCGCTGTCGGCATCGCCGGCACTTCGCGTAGTGTGGTGGAGAGTGTCTATGCGAAGTATTGAGCACTGCCGGGCGCTGCTGATCGGCCTGCTGGCGTGCCTCTATCTGGCGGCGCCGGCGTATGCGTTCACACCGTCTGACTCGCCCTTGTTGAGTGCGGCCGCAGTGGCACCGAACGTGATGCTGCTGATCGACGACTCGGGGAGTATGAACAGCATCATCTATGCCGCCGGATTCGATCCGGCCGTCGACCGCACCCCGGCCCGGCAATGCAACGCGCTGCTCGGGTTGTGCCTGAGTTCGTCGACGATCACCGGCGATTCGATATTTCTCTCCAGCCTGCCGACATCAGGATGTTCCGGCGGTGCCTATGCTTTCTACAACAACAGCCTCGCGCCGCTGTGTCTGAAACTGCCGGACCCGGTCGGCAGCGGTAACACGCGTTATTCAGGCGATTACATTGCCTACGTCGTCAGCCTGGCCATCAACAATGGCACCCGCGATTTCACCACCGGGGCGATCCCCAATGATTATCGGATTAACGTCGCGCGCAACGTGTCGACAGCGCTGGTCACCAGCAACCGTACCTTGCGCATCGGTCTGTCGACGTTCAATCCGGTCACCAGCAACAACTCCGGTAATGGCGGCTACATTGCCCGCGCGATCAGCGATCTGGCGCCCGTCTCCGGCAGCGTCACTCAGGCGCAGGCTGATACCAACTACAACGCACTGATCTCATCGATCAACGGTTTGAGCGCCGTGGCCAATACGCCGTTGGCGGAAACCTATTACGAGATTACCCGCTACATGCGCGGCATGGCGCCGTACTACAACAGCACGCCCGCGACCTATACCAGCCCGATTCAGTATCGCTGCCAGAAAAATTACGGCGTAGTGATCACCGACGGCTTGCCGACGTTCGACCGCACTTTCCCGAGCAACGATCCGCTGGGTGGCAGTCGCTTGCCGAACTGGGACGGCATCAACAATGACGGCAACAACCTCAACGGTGACAACGAGGGCGATACTCTTTACCTGGACGACATCGCCAAGTTCGCCTTCGACATCGACATGCGTTCGACCGGTACCGATGCCGCCGGCAAGAGCTGGAACGCAGTGGATTTTCCCAAGCAGAACATGAACACCTACAGCGTCGGGTTCACCGCCGCCAACGACATGCTTTCCGACGCCGCCAGCTACGGGCAGGGCAAGTACTACCAGGCGACCGACAGCACCGGGCTCAATGCCGCATTGTCTTCGGCATTGAGCGACATCACCTCCAAGGCCGGCTCTGGCGGCAGCGGCGTGACCAGCGGCACGACACTGGCCAGCGGCACCAGTTACTTTCAGACCAGTTACGATCCCAAGGACTGGCGCGGCACGATTAAATCCTTCGGTTTTACGGCGGCGGGTGCGGTGAATACCTCGGCGGCGCTCTGGACGACGGACACCACCATAGTGCCCGGCGCCACGGCACCGACTTATCAATCGTGGAACACCACCAGTAACGCCGCAGTCACCTTGGCCTACGGCAACTTTTCCGCTGCGCAGCAGACCACGCTGAGTCAGGGCTTGCCCACAGGCATCAGCGGGATTGATCTGGTGGAGTGGAGCAAAGGCACCAATAAGGCTGGGCTCAAGGTGCGCAGCGTGTTGCTCGGCGACATCATCAATTCGCCACTGGTGCTGGCGTCGCCCACGGACAAGACCGCTTCCGACCTGTCCGGCGACAGCACGTACAGCGCTTACCTGACCACCAAAGCGGCAAACATGAATGCAAGCCTGGTGGTGAATGCCAATGACGGTTTCGTCAACGTGATCAACGCGGCCAATGGCACCCGGCGTTATGCCTACATGCCTTCCAGTGTGTTGCCGTCGTTGCGGTTGATCGCCGATCCGACCTATATCAACGGCGTCAGCCACAAGTTTCTCGTCGACGGTCAGGTCGGCGTGTTTGATGCCCAGCTCAACAGCGCCTGGAAGACCCTGGCCATCGGCGGTACTGGCGCCGGCGGCAAGTCCTTCTACGCGCTGCAACTGTTCGATGCTTCGGCAGGCAACGTATTACGTGCGCTCTGGGACGTCAGCGCGCCGGCCACTGCCAGCACGGCCAACCCTTTCAATGATCTGGGTTATGCCTATGCGCGACCGGAAGTGGCACGCTTGTCGGACGGTCGCTGGGCGGCGTTCATTGCCAATGGCTACGGCAGCAACTCCGGAGTCGCGGCGTTATACGTACTGGATGTGCGCGACGGTTCGCTGATCAGGAAAATCGTTATCGACAGCACGGAAACCACCAATGGCCTGTCGTCAGTGAAGCTCAAGGTCAATTCGCAGAATGTGGTGCAGGCCGCTTATGGTGGCGATTTGAAGGGGCGTCTGTGGAAGTTTGACCTCAGTGCCACATCGACGGACAGCTGGGGCGTGGCGTTTTCCGGTAAACCCTTGTTCACCACGGCGGGCGGCGCGACTCAGCCGATCACTGCACAACCGTTGTTGGCGGACAACTCACTCGGCGGCAAGCAGATCTTCATCGGCACTGGCAAATTCAACGAAACGGCGGACAAGACCAACAAGGATCTGCAGGCATTTTATTCAGTGTGGGACGCCGACGGCGGCACGGGGCAGATCACTGTCAGCAGTTTGCAGGCGCAGGCGGTCACCGGGGTGTTTTCTGGCAGCTCCGGACAGTTCATCACCACCACGCAAAATGACACGACGTACCCGGCAGAAAAGGGCTGGTATCTGCCACTGGTGTATAACAACGCGCTGACTGGCGAGCGGGTGATCAATCAGGCCAGCCTGGTACTCGGCCGGATCGTTTTCACCACGGCGAGCGTCGACACCACCGATCCGTGTTCCAGCTTCGGCACCGGCAAACTGGTCGAACTGGATGCGTTCAGCGGTAAGATGCTCAACTACGCGGTGCTCGATACCAACGCCGATGGCGTGGTCGACAGCAACGATACGATTTCCAGCGGCGTGGTGTTTACCGGTGGCATTCCGACCCTGAATGCGATCGTCAACGGCGCCACGCGCAAGATTGTCAACGATTCCAGCGGTGGCATTACCACGCTGGTGGAGAAACCCGGCGGCGGCAGCCGTCGTATCATGTGGCGACAAATACAGTAAGCGAGAGTTTGAGGCATGCGCAGATCCAACCGAGGTTTTACCCTGATCGAAATCATGATCGTCGTTGCGATCATCGGCATCGTTATCACCATCGGCTATCCAAGCCTCACCGAGTACGTGAAAAAGGGTCGCCGTGCCGAAGTGGTATCGATGCTCTCGGAGCAGGCACAAACCCTCGAACGGTTTTACACCAAGAACAATGTCTACACCGGCATCACTGGGCTCAGCACAGGGAGCGATTTTTACACCATCACCCCGACGATCACTGACCAGACCTATCTGCTGACGGCCACGCGCAAGGCCGGCTCGGCCATGGCCACCGACAAGTGCGGGGATTTCACCCTGACCAATACCGGTGTCCGAAGCATGAACAACGCGACCACCGGGCTGACCACCAAGGATTGCTGGGGCCGCTGAGGCGCTTTCTTTCGGGCGCCTTTTGCGCCCACTGTCTTTTTTACGGTTGGATCAAACATGACCAGGCAACAGCAAGTGGTGATTGTCGGTGGCGGGGTGATTGGCCTGCTGACTGCCTACAATCTAGCCTCCGAAGTGCGCAGCGTGGTGCTGCTCGATCGTTCGAATCTCGGCCAGGAATCGTCCTGGGCGGGTGGCGGTATCGTTTCGCCGTTGTACCCGTGGCGGTATAGCCCAGCCGTTACGGCGTTGGCGCACTGGTCGCAGGATTTTTATCCACAGCTCGGCGCGCGCCTGTTTGCCGACACTGGGGTTGATCCAGAAGTGCACACCACTGGCTTGTACTGGCTGGACCTGGACGATGAAGCCGAGGCGCTGGCCTGGGCCGAGCGGGAAAACCGTCCGCTGCGGGCTGTGGATATCTCGGCGGTACATGATGCGGTGCCGGTGCTTGGCGGCGGTTTCTCCCGGGCTATCTACATGGCTGATGTGGCCAATGTGCGCAATCCACGGCTGGTAAAATCGCTGAAGGCGGCGCTGCAGGCCTTGCCGAACGTGACCATTCATGAACAGTGCGAAGTCAGCGGGTTTGTCCACGAGGGTGCGCGGGTGGTCGGCGTGCAGACGTCTGCGGGTGTGATCGAGGGCGATCAGGTGGTGCTGACCGCTGGCGCGTGGAGCGGTGATCTGCTCAAGACGCTGGATCTGGAGCTGCCGGTCGAACCGGTCAAAGGCCAGATGATTCTCTACAAATGTGCAGCGGACTTTTTGCCGAGCATGGTATTGGCCAAAGGGCGTTATGCGATCCCGCGCCGCGACGGGCATATCCTGATCGGCAGTACGCTGGAGCACGAAGGCTACGACAAGACGCCGACCGAGGTGGCGCTGGAAAGTCTCAAGGCTTCGGCAATCGAATTGCTGCCAGCGTTGGCCGATGCAGAAGTCGTCGGGCATTGGGCGGGGTTGCGTCCGGGCTCTCCCGAGGGAATTCCGTACATCGGCCGGGTGCCGGGGTTTGCCGGGTTGTGGCTGAACTGCGGGCATTACCGCAACGGGCTGGTGCTGGCGCCGGCGTCGTGCCAGTTGTTTGCTGATGTGATGCTGGGGCGCACGCCGATCATTGATCCGGCGCCGTATGCGCCTGAAGGCCGCATCTAAAGAAGGATCAAAAGATCGCAGCCTTCGGCAGCTCCTACATTGGAATGCGTTTCCTGTAGGAGCTGCCGAAGGCTGCGATCTTTTGCGATTTAATCCAGGCCGAGTTTTTTCAACCTGTAGCGCATCGACCGAAACGAAAGACTCAACCGCTGCGCGGCCGCCGTACGATTCCAGCGGGTTTCTTCCAGCGCCTGCAGAATCAGTTTGCGTTCGACGTTCTCCAGATAATCTTCCAGGTTATCGATCTGCGTCAGATCGGCAATGCCACCTTCCGCCGCGCAATTGCCCTCGCTCAAGCGCAGATCCTGCGCCTCGATCGTGCGGTTTTCACACAGGGTATGTGCCCGTTCAAGCACGTTCTCCAGCTCGCGCACATTTCCGGGAAAGCGATAATTTTTCAACGCTTCCAGCGCCTGTGGGTGCAGGCGCGCGGCCGCTTGGCCGCTGTCCTTGGCCAAACGCTTGAGCATATGCGCCGCCAGCACTTCGATGTCATCACGGCGCTCACGCAACGACGGCACGCGCAGTTCGATCACGTTCAAGCGGTAATAGAGGTCCTGGCGAAAACGCTCGGCCGCCACTTCGGCGTCGAGGTCCTTGTGCGTGGCGCAAAGAATCCGCACATCGACCACGCTTTCCTGCTGCCCGCCGACGCTGCGCACGGCTTTTTCCTGGATCGCGCGCAGCAGTTTCACCTGCATCGACAGCGGCAAGTCCGCCACTTCATCGAGAAACAACGTGCCGCCGTGCGCGGCCTGGAATAGCCCCGGTTTGTCTTCGACCGCGCCAGTGAAACTGCCTTTGCGGTGGCCGAAGAATTCGCTTTCCATCAGCTCCGAGGGAATCGCCCCGCAGTTCACCGGTACGAACGGTTGGCTGGCACGTGGACCTTGTTCGTGGATCAGCCGAGCGACCAGTTCTTTGCCGCTGCCGGACTCGCCGCTGATGTAAACCGGTGCCTGACTGCGGGCGAGTTTGTCGATCTGTTTGCGCAGGTTACGCATCGGCTGTGAATCGCCCAGCAGCCGTCGATCAATCGAGGTGCAAACCCCGCCCACGGCCGGCATGCGCAGGGCAGCGCCGACCAGTTCGCGCAGGCGCGTGAGGTCCACCGGTTTGGTAAGGAAGTCGAACGCCCCGGCCTTGAGTGCGTTGATCGCCGTTTCCAGGCTGCCGTACGCGGTGATCATCGCCACGGGCAATTGTGGATAACGCTGCTGAATGTGCTGCACCAGTTCCAGCCCCGTGCCGTCGGGCAGGCGCATGTCGGTCAGGCACAGGTCGAATGACTCACGGTGCAACAGCGCTTGAGCCTCCGCCAGATTGCGGGCGCTGTAGGTGTCGAGTTTCATCCGGCCCAGGGTGATTTCCAGGAGTTCGCGGATATCGGGTTCGTCGTCGACGATAAGGATTTTTTGCCGTGGGCTCGTATTCAACTTTGTTTCCGTCCGTGAGCAAAGGTGATGCGAAAGCAGCCGCCTTGGCGTGATTGAAAGTCTAGGCGCGCTTGGTTGCTTTCGCACAGCTCACGGGACAGATAAAGCCCAAGGCCGGTGCCCTGGCTGCTGGTAGTGAAGAACGGTTCGAACAGATGGGCCTGTTCTGCGGCAGGTACGCCGGGGCCATTGTCCTGCACTTCAAGTACCGCCAACTGGCTGTCGGTATCGACGAACAGGGACAACCAGACCTCAGCCTGATCGTGCAGCAGGGCGCTGTGGCGCCAGCCGTTGCGCAACAGATTGTCGAGAATTTGCGTGAGCTGGTTGGGGTCCATCAGCGTGGCGAATTCACCCGAGTTGATCCGCAGATGGATCTGCTGGCGCTCGGTGGCCTGTTCGCGGCTTTCGACGACGAAGTTTTCCAGCCACGGCTTGAGATCCAGCCGTTGCGGTGCACTTTGCTGACGGCGGGACAGTTGCAGGACGTTTTCGATGACTCGATTCATGCGCTGGGAGTGATCTTGAATGATCTGCGTCAGACGCCGATCGGCGCTGTCGAGTTCCTCGGACTCACCCAATAGCTGCGCGGCATGACTGATGGCGCCCAGTGGATTGCGAATTTCATGGGAGATGCCGGCAGTCAGGCGCCCGAGCGCGGCAAGCTTCAATTGCTGGGCTTGCTGGGCGACTTGCGCGAGGTCTTCGAGGAACACCAGGGTCTGCTGGTTCGGGCTCTGTTCCAGAGCAATGAAGTTCGGTTGCAGTTCGAGGCCGTTACCGGGGATCTTCAGGCTTTGCGGGCGTAGGGTCGGGTTGTTCATCCACAGTTGCAGGCGATCGACCAGCGCCGGTGCGTAGTCGTCGATCAAGTGACCCTGAAGGTGCGTTTGCGCGAGCAAGGTCTGGGCGCTGTGGTTGGCCAGTTGCACCCGTCGTTCTGCGTCGAGCACCAGAATGCCGGTGCGCATGCGTTGCAGGATCAGTGCGTTCAGTGCTTCCAGGCCGACCACCTCGCTGGCGCGCTGCTCGGCCAGTGTTTCGCTGACTTCGAGGCGACGGATCAGCCCTTGCACCAGCAGCGATGCGGCAAAGCATAAGGCGCCGAGCGTGCCGGCCTGCAAGTAATCGTTGGCACTCAACGGGTGGCTGAAACCCAGCAGAAAGCTTGAACCGACAATGCCGAGGGCGCCAATGGCGGCGATCAGCAAGCCAATGCGTCGGCGCAGCAGGGTGTTGCTGATCGCGACCGAAACGATCAGCAGGTTGCCAATCGCGCTGGCGACACCGCCGGCGGCGTAGAACAGGCCGCACAGCAGCAGGACATCGACCAGCGCCAGGCTGAACAGCTGCGCCGGGCGCCGGGTGTTCTCGAGAAACACCACCAGCAAAATGTTCAGCACCAGGTACAGCCAACTGCCGCTGCGCAGCAAGTCGTCGTCGATCGACGTCAGCAGGCGGTTGTCCATGTTGCTGGAGATCAGCAACACCAGGGTGATGCCGACGCTTAATCGGTAGAGATGATAAAGGCGCAGCAGCCGCTGCGCCTGTTTGCTGTCGGCGTGAGTGGCCTCAGCGATCACTGGCGCCCGGGCCTTGCTCGAGGTGAGCCTGGCTGCAATACCACTGTTGTTGAACGCCGAGTGCGCGGTCGCGCGGCAAATGCACACCGCAGTGGGCGCAGCGCACCATCGGCGATGCGTCCTGCTCGCGAGGGGCACGATTGGATTGAGAGGGCGCGGCAGGTGTCTTGAATTTACGCCACAGCCAAATGGCGGCGAAGATCACGGCGATCCAGAACAATAAACGAAGCATGATGAGCGGCTTTTCGACTGATGATCCGGCAGTTTAGCCAAGGACCCGAGCAGCGCACAGCGGATTAAAGCGCGGAAATGAAAAAGGGAGATCCGCAGATCTCCCTTTTCTGTACTGCCGGTGTGATCAGTCGAACACGCCGAAGGTCATGTAGCTGAACCACGAACGGTCAGTGTCGCTCGACTCAGGCTCAGGCTCTTCGATCACGTCGCCGTTTTCGTCTTTAGGCTTGAGCTCGTTCGGGATCGCGTCTTTCGCGTCCTGGAACTGCTTCTGCACGTCCTGGTTGGCGCGGGTCTCGCCTGGTGGCAGCGGTGGACGCGACTCGATCAGACCGAGGGTTGCCTTGCTCAGGAACGAACGGTTGTCGGCTTCGGCAACCCGTGGCACGAACTGGCCGTCTTGCAGGTTCGGGTGATTCGGGTAGTTGAGCTTCAGGGTTTCCAGACTGGTGTTGGCCAGTTCGTCCAGGTGCAGACGCTGGTAAGCCTCAGTCATTACCGCCAGGCCGTCACCGACCGATGGGGTTTCCTGGAAGTTTTCCACTACATAGCGGCCACGGTTGGCAGCAGCGACATACGCCTGACGGGTCAGGTAGTAGTCGGCCACGTGGATTTCGTAGGCTGCCAGCAGGTTGCGCAGGTAGATCATGCGCTGCTTGGCGTCCGGCGCGTAGCGGCTGTTCGGGTAGCGGCTGGTCAGCTGGGCGAACTCGTTGTACGAGTCGCGCGCGGCGCCCGGGTCACGCTTGGTCATGTCCAGCGGCAGGAAGCGCGCCAGCAGGCCAACGTCCTGGTCGAAAGAAGTCAGACCTTTCAAGTAGTACGCGTAATCCACGTTCGGGTGCTGCGGATGCAAACGAATGAAACGCTCGGCGGCGGATTTTGCAGCTTCCGGCTCGGCGTTCTTATAGTTGGCGTAGATCAGCTCCAGCTGTGCCTGATCGGCGTAGCGACCGAACGGATAACGCGACTCCAGAGCCTTCAGCTTGGCTGTGGCGCTGGTGTAGCTGTTGTTGTCCAGGTCAGTCTGAGCCTGCTGATACAGCTCGGCTTCGCTGAGGTTTTCGTCTACGACTTCCTTCGATGAGCAAGCAGCGGTCAATGCGAGGATGGCGATCAGCAGCAGGTGTTTCACTTGCATGGCGGCTTGCGTCCCTATGACGGCCGCTGTCTTGGGCGGGGCCGTCCTGTTATGATGAGCGCCCCGTTGAAAAGCCTCGGGGCAAAAGACGCCGTATTTAACCACAAGCGCGCAGCCGAAACCAAAAGCTGTGCCGACGCACAGTCAGAGCATGTCCGATAAAATTGAACTTCGCGCAGAGGTGCCGTCCGAATTGGGCGGCCAACGCCTCGATCAAGTCGCTGCCCAACTCTTCGCTGAGCACTCTCGCTCGCGCCTTTCCGCCTGGATCAAAGAAGGTCGCCTGACTGTGGACGGGGCGGTCATCCGCCCTCGCGACATCGTGCACGGCGGTGCCATCCTTGAGCTGACTGCCGAGCAGGAAGCCCAGGGCGAGTGGATCGCCCAGGACATCGAGCTCGACATCGTCTACGAAGACGACGACATTCTGGTGATCAACAAGCCTGCGGGCCTGGTGGTGCACCCGGCTGCCGGTCACGCCGATGGCACTTTGCTCAATGCCTTGCTGCACCATGTGCCGGACATCATCAATGTTCCGCGCGCCGGCATCGTGCATCGCCTGGACAAGGACACCACCGGTCTGATGGTGGTGGCCAAGACCATTCAGGCGCAGACAAAGCTTGTTACTCAATTGCAGAGTCGCAGCGTCAGCCGCATCTATGAGTGCATCGTGATTGGTGTGGTCACCGCCGGTGGCAAGATCAATGCCCCGATCGGTCGTCACGGCCAGCAGCGCCAGCGCATGGCGGTGATGGAAGGCGGCAAGCCTGCCGTCAGCCACTACCGCGTGCTGGAGCGTTTCCGTTCGCACACCCACGTACGGGTGAAGCTGGAAACCGGTCGTACTCACCAGATTCGCGTACACATGTCGCACATCAACTTCCCGTTGGTCGGCGATCCAGCGTACGGCGGTCGTTTCCGCATTCCGCCAGCCGCTAACCCGACCATGGTTGAATCGCTCAAGCATTTCCCGCGTCAGGCCCTGCACGCGCGCTTCCTTGAACTGGATCATCCGACGACCGGTATACGCATGAGCTGGGAATCGCCGCTGCCAGAAGATTTCGTCTGGCTGCTGACACTGCTCAAGCAGGATCGCGAGGCCTTCATCGGATGAACTGGCTGACGCCGGACTGGCCCGCGCCGGCCAGCGTCAACGCCTGCGTCACCACCCGCGAGGGCGGTGTCAGCGAGGCGCCGTTCGACAGCCTCAATCTGGGCGATCATGTCGATGATCGTCCTGAGGCTGTTGCCGAGAACCGTCGGCGTCTGACCGATCATTTCTCTATACAGCCTGCCTGGTTGCAGCAAGTGCACGGGATTGCCGTGGCGCATGCTGATCCGGGCATTGTTGCGACCGCCGACGCCAGTTGGACGGCGACGCCCGGTATTGCCTGTGCGGCGATGACAGCCGATTGTTTGCCAGCATTGTTCTGCGATCGTGCCGGCACCCGTGTCGCGGCGGCCCATGCCGGTTGGCGTGGTCTGGCGGCGGGTGTACTTGAAGCGACGCTCGATAGCCTTGATGTTCCGCCCAAAGATGTTCTGGTCTGGCTCGGCCCGGCCATCGGCCCGCAAGCCTTTGAAGTTGGCGCGGAAGTGCGCGAAGTCTTCATTAACCAATTGCCCGCAGCGGCAGACGCCTTTGTACCGAGCCCCAATGCCGGCAAGTTCATGGCTGACATCTATAAGCTGGCGCGCCTGCGTCTGGCTGAGCGCGGTGTCACTGCTGTTTATGGTGGCGGTTTCTGCACCGTGACCGATCCGCGCTTCTTCTCCTATCGCCGTGCCTCGCGCACCGGTCGCTTCGCCTCCCTCATCTGGCTCACCCGCTAGACTGTCTGATCTGCATCAACTGCCTGACGCTTGAATCTTGCAGAATCGACCGCATCTATAGCGGTATCTGGCAGGTTTCTTTATTCAGGATGGTTTTTAGGTCCGGCCTGCTCAAAAGGAAGGTGACTTATGCGAATAGACCGTTTAACCAGCAAATTACAGTTGGCCTTGTCCGACGCGCAGTCGTTGGCAGTCGGCCACGATCATCCGGCGATTGAGCCGGCGCACTTGATGCAAGCCATGCTTGAACAGCAGGGTGGTTCGATCAAACCTCTGCTGATGCAGGTGGGCTTCGACGTCAACAGCTTGCGCAAAGAGCTGGCCAAAGAGCTCGACCAATTACCGAAAATCCAGAACCCGACCGGCGACGTCAACATGTCGCAGGATCTGGCGCGCCTGCTCAACCAGGCCGATCGTCTGGCCCAGCAGAAGGGCGACCAGTTCATCTCCAGCGAACTGGTGCTGCTCGCGGCAATGGACGAGAACAGCAAACTCGGCAAATTGCTGCTCGGCCAGGGCGTGAGCAAGAAAGCCCTGGAAAACGCGATCAACAACCTGCGTGGCGGCGAAGCGGTGAATGACGCCAACCACGAGGAATCGCGTCAGGCGCTGGATAAATACACTGTCGACCTGACCAAGCGCGCCGAAGACGGCAAGCTCGATCCGGTGATCGGTCGTGATGACGAAATTCGTCGCACCATTCAGGTTCTGCAACGCCGCACCAAGAACAACCCGGTGCTGATCGGTGAACCTGGTGTGGGTAAAACCGCGATCGCCGAAGGTCTGGCGCAGCGCATCATCAACGGCGAAGTGCCGGACGGCCTCAAAGGCAAGCGTCTGCTCTCGCTCGATATGGGCGCGCTGATTGCCGGTGCCAAGTATCGCGGTGAGTTCGAAGAGCGCCTGAAATCACTGCTCAACGAGCTGTCGAAGCAGGAAGGGCAGATCATTCTGTTCATCGACGAATTGCACACCATGGTCGGTGCCGGTAAAGGCGAAGGCTCGATGGACGCCGGCAACATGCTCAAGCCTGCACTGGCGCGCGGCGAGTTGCACTGCGTTGGCGCGACCACGCTCAACGAGTACCGCCAATATATAGAGAAGGACGCGGCGCTCGAACGACGCTTCCAGAAAGTCCTGGTGGATGAGCCGAGCGAAGAAGACACCATCGCCATCCTGCGCGGCCTCAAGGAGCGCTACGAGGTTCACCACAAGGTAGCGATCACCGACGGCGCGATCATTGCGGCGGCGAAGCTCAGCCATCGTTACATCACTGATCGGCAGCTACCGGACAAGGCCATCGACCTGATCGACGAGGCCGCGAGCCGCATCCGCATGGAAATCGACTCCAAGCCGGAAGTGCTCGATCGTCTGGAACGTCGCCTGATTCAGTTGAAGGTGGAATCCCAGGCGCTGAAGAAAGAAAGCGATGAAGCGGCGATGAAACGTCTGGAGAAACTCCAGGAAGAAATCGTCCGTCTCGAACGCGAGTATTCCGATCTGGAAGAAATCTGGAACTCGGAAAAAGCCGAGGTGCAGGGTTCTGCGCAGATTCAGCAGAAGATTGAACAGTCGCGTCAGGAACTGGAAGCGGCACGCCGTAAAGGCGACCTGAACCGCATGGCCGAGTTGCAGTACGGGGTGATCCCGGATCTGGAGCGCAGCCTGCAAATGGTCGATCAGCACGGCAAGAGCGAAAACCAGTTGTTGCGCAGCAAGGTGACTGAGGAAGAGATCGCTGAGGTCGTGTCGAAGTGGACCGGCATCCCCGTGTCGAAAATGCTCGAAGGCGAGCGCGACAAGCTGATGAAGATGGAAAGCCTGTTGCACAAACGGGTGATCGGCCAGGAAGAAGCGGTGGTTGCCGTCGCTAACGCAGTACGGCGTTCGCGCGCCGGGTTGTCCGACCCGAATCGCCCAAGCGGCTCGTTCATGTTCCTCGGCCCGACCGGTGTCGGTAAAACCGAGCTGTGCAAGGCGCTGGCCGAATTCCTCTTTGATACGGAAGAGGCGATGGTGCGGATCGACATGTCCGAGTTCATGGAGAAACATTCCGTGGCGCGTCTGATCGGTGCGCCACCGGGATATGTTGGCTATGAAGAAGGTGGTTACCTGACCGAGGCGGTGCGTCGCAAGCCTTATTCGGTGATCCTGCTGGATGAAGTCGAGAAGGCGCACCCGGATGTGTTCAACATCCTGCTGCAAGTGCTTGAGGATGGTCGCCTGACCGACAGCCACGGCCGTACGGTGGACTTCCGCAACACGGTGATCGTGATGACTTCGAACCTGGGGTCGGTACAGATCCAGGAACTGGTCGGTGATCGTGAAGCGCAGCGTGCTGCGGTAATGGATGCACTGACGTCGCACTTCCGTCCGGAGTTCATCAACCGGGTCGACGAAGTGGTGATCTTCGAGCCGCTGGCGCGGGATCAGATCGCAGGCATCACCGAGATCCAGTTGGGTCGTCTGCGTACGCGTCTGGCCGAGCGTGAGCTGAAGCTGGAACTCAGCCCGGAAGCGATGGACAAGCTGATCGCTGTCGGCTACGACCCGGTGTATGGCGCACGTCCTTTGAAGCGTGCGATTCAGCGCTGGATCGAAAACCCGCTGGCGCAATTGATCCTCTCGGGTCATTTCATGCCAGGCGACACGGCAACGGGTGTGGTCGAGAACGACGAAATCGTTTTCAACTAAGCCCAAAGGCCAATGAAAATTGGCAGGCCCCACCTTGTGGGGCCTTTTTTTTCGTTAGGCTGTTGAACTCAAAGGAAAAGGCTTGTAAAGTGCGCCCCGCAGTCAGTCGCCAAGACGGTTTCAACTCACTGAGCTGAAATCTGAAATAAGTTGCAAATCATTAACTTGAAAGCAATTTAGGGGGTTGACAGAGGTGTTCTAGGTTGTAGAATAGCGCGCCTCAGACACACGAACGCAGCGATGCGAACGAGTGACTGGAAGCAGTAAGTTTCACCGTTGTAAATTGAAATATGTAGTTCCGTGATAGCTCAGTCGGTAGAGCAAATGACTGTTAATCATTGGGTCCCAGGTTCGAGTCCTGGTCACGGAGCCAATTTCAAGCCGGGGTATAGCGCAGTCCGGTAGCGCGCCTGCTTTGGGAGCAGGATGTCAGGAGTTCGAATCCCCTTACCCCGACCATTTTTGGGTCGTTAGCTCAGTTGGTAGAGCAGTTGGCTTTTAACCAATTGGTCGTAGGTTCGAATCCCACACGACCCACCATTTTTGAAACCAGTTAGCGCTGGGATCGAATCTTAAGATCAGAGGCCAAAAGCGCTGATCGAAGAAGGCGATCTTTGAAAGGTCGCCTTTTTTTTACCGGGGTATAGCGCAGTCCGGTAGCGCGCCTGCTTTGGGAGCAGGATGTCAGGAGTTCGAATCCCCTTACCCCGACCATATTAAAAATCCTCGTATCGAAAGATACGGGGATTTTTTTTGTCCGACAAAAACTCATTTCCCTTCAAGTCATCATACAACCTGCCGATAGCCCGCTAACGAGAGGGGACTGCCACTGCTTCGCCCCTTGAATCTGGCCAATACAAGAATAAGGGCGTTCGTCATGTTGCTTCGTCAGTTGAATATTGCTCCCCGGGCTGCCCTGGGATTCGCCCTTATTGCGGTGTTGGTTGCCTTGCTCGGCGTGTTTGCGCTGGGGCAGATGTCGAGTATTCGCGACAGTGAGGTCGCGGTAGAAAATCAGTGGCTGCCGAGCATTCGTGGCGGCGACGAAATTCGCGAGATCATGCTGCGCATCCGCACCATCTCGTTGCGCATGGCGTTGGATCAGGATCCGAACAATATCGCCACCTACCGCAGCCAGATGGATACTCGCGACAAGGAGCTGAGCGAGAAAATCGCCGCTTACGACAAACTGGTCACCACTCCGGAAGGCCAGCAGCTCTATGACCAATTCAAAACAACCTTTGCGGCTTATCGGACCGGTATCGCGCAGTCCTTCACCCTCGCCCAGCAGGGCAAGCGCGACGAGTTGACCAAGCTGTTGCTGGTCGACATGAAAACCGTCGTCGACGGTTCCGGCAAGCAACTCAATGACCTGGCGGATCTGTTCGCCAAACAGGTCGCCGCTGAAAGCCAGAAGTCTGCCGATCATTATCAGACGTCGCGCACCATCGTCAGCCTGTTCATCGCACTGGCGGCGTTGGCCACGGTGGCGCTGGCGATGTTGCTCACGCGCAGTATCGTCCGCCCGTTGAGCAGTGCAGTAAGCGCTGCTGAAAGCGTGGCCCAAGGCGACCTGACCCGGCCGATCGAAACCCATGGCAACGATGAAGTCAGCCGTTTGCTCAAGGCCTTGGCGACCATGCAGCAGAATTTGCGCGACACACTGCAAGGCATCAGCGGTTCGGCCACGCAACTGGCCACTGCAGCTGACGAGCTCAGTGCCGTGACCCTCGACAGCACGCAGGGCCTGCAACAGCAGAACAATGAAATCGAACAGGCGGCCACCGCCGTCAACGAGATGACCACAGCCGTGGAAGAGGTGGCGCGCAATGCCGTGTCCACGTCCGATGCCACGCGGCAGTCCAGCGAATCGGCGCATTTGGGGCAGGAACGCGTCAACGAAACCGCCAGCGCGATCAGCGCGCTGAGCAACGATGTGCGACACACCGGCGCATTGGTGCAATCACTGGCCAATCAGTCGCAGGACATTGGCAAAGTGCTGGATGTGATCCGGGCGATCGCCGAGCAGACCAACCTGCTGGCGCTCAATGCGGCGATTGAAGCGGCGCGAGCGGGGGAGAGTGGTAGAGGCTTTGCGGTGGTCGCCGATGAGGTGCGAGCGTTGGCTTATCGCACGCAGCAATCGACGCAGGAGATCGAGCAGATGGTGCAGGGCATGCGCAGTGGTTCGAGCCTGGCGTTGGATTCGATGCAGGCCAGTGCCTCGCGTGCCGCCAGTACCTTGGTGCTCGCTGAACGTGCGGGAGAAGCGTTGTTGACCATCACGGCGTCGGTGCACGAGATTCACGAGCGCAATCTGGTGATCGCCAGTGCGGCGGAAGAACAGGCACAGGTCGCACGCGAAGTGGATCGCAATCTGGTGAACATACGTGATCTGTCAGTGCGTTCGGCGGCAGGCGCCGATCAGACCAGCGCGTCGAGCCATGAACTGTCGCAACTGGCCAACGCGCTGCAAGGCATGGTGCGGCGCTTCCAGCTCTGATAAGTGGGGATCCATTGTAGGAGTGAGCCTGCTCGCGATAGCGGTGGTTCAGTCACTGAAGATGTGACTGACAGAACGCTATCGCGAGCAGGCTCACTCCTACATTTATTGCGCTTGTCTGCTGATTATGTGGGCAGCACAAAAAACTGTGGGAGCAAGCAGCTCCCACAGTTTTTGTTTTAGTGCAGTTTCAGGCGTGGCTCAGTCCCGCGACCAATCTTGCTCCCCAGCATCAGCATCGCCGTGCGGAACGGCCCGTACAGCGCCATCTGGTGCATGCGGTACAGCGACACGTAAAACATCCGCGCCAGCCAGCCTTCGAGCATCACGCTGCCGGTGAGGTTGCCCATCAAGTTACCCACAGCCGAGAAACGCGACAGCGAGATCAGCGAGCCGTAGTCGGTGTACTTGTACTCCGGCAGGGTCTTGCCTTCGATGCGCAGCTTCAGCGACTTGGCCAGCAATGACGCCTGTTGGTGCGCCGCTTGTGCACGCGGCGGCACGTTGCGATCGCTGCCCGGTTGCGGGCAGGCCGCGCAGTCACCGAAGGCGAAGATGTTTTCATCGCGAGTGGTTTGCAGCGTCGGCAGCACTTGCAGTTGATTGATGCGGTTGGTTTCCAGGCCATCGATGTCCTTGAGGAAACCCGGCGCACGAATACCGGCGGCCCAGACTTTCAGGCTGGCCTTGATCTCGTTACCGTCGGCGGTGATCAGGCTGTCGGCGGTCACTTCGCTGACCGACGCGTTGGTCATCACATTGACCCCGAGTTTCTCCAGGGTCTTGTGTACCGGCCCGCTGATACGCTCCGGCAGGGCAGGCAGCACCCGTGGCCCGGCTTCGATCAGGGTGATGTGCATGTTTTCCGGTTTGATTCGATCCAGACCATACGCCGCCAGCTCATGCGCGGCGTTGTGCAGCTCTGCCGCCAGCTCAACGCCAGTGGCGCCCGCGCCGACGATCGCGACGCTGATCTGCTCGACCACATCGGTTTGCCCGGCGTGTGCCCGCAGATAGTGATTGAGCAGTTGCTGGTGGAAACGCTCGGCCTGTTTGCGGGTGTCGAGGAACAGGCAGTGCTGCGCCGCGCCCTGGGTGCCGAAATCGTTGGTGGTGCTGCCGACGCTGATCACCAGCGAGTCGTACTGCACTTCCCGCGCGGGCACCAGTTCGACGCCGTTTTCGTCGTAGGTGGCGGCCAACTGGATTTTTTTCTGTGCGCGATCGAGCCCGCTCATGCGCCCCAGCTGGAACTCGAAGTGGTTCCATTTTGCCTGGGCAACATAGTTGAGTTCGTCTTCGGAGGAGTTCAGCGATCCGGCGGCCACTTCGTGCAACAGTGGTTTCCAGATGTGCGTGAGGTTGGCGTCGACCAGCATCACGCTGGCGGTGCCGCGCTTGCCCAGGGTCTTACCCAGACGGGTAGCCAACTCCAGACCGCCGGCGCCGCCGCCGACAATAACAATACGATGAGACATAGGGATAACTCGCAAGGTTTTTAAAGGAAATCGGTGCGGTTACCCAAGCGAGCGCCAAGCTGCTCATAGCGTCAGGTAACTGATAAATCGGCTCAACAGGCCCAGACCAATGGTCACTGCCAGCACCAGCACCAGGAGCATCCACGGCCGGAAAGGCCGGCGCTCGACTTGGTGTTGGGACAGTTGCAGGTACTCTTCGACATGCTTTTGGTCTTCGGGGTTCAGGCGGCTGGTCATAATGGCCTCGTCAGGTAGACGTTGCTGAATGTGAACAAGCTACAGCGGTTTTTATCCGGGGTTGAACGGAGCATAGCCGCTGCCCGGAACCGGCTCGACAGACACGCCATCATCGAGGCGAATGATCCCGCTTTGTAACACCCGCGCGGTAATTCCGCCATGCCCGCGCACGGCTTGAAACGTGCCGGGGCCGAGGTTGTTCTGCAAGCGTGCGCAGGGCTGACACCAACCGGTGGTTTCGAAGATGGCCTGGCCGATGCGAAAGCGCCGGCCCTTCAGGCTAAACAAATTGATACCGCTGATAACGAGATTGCGCCGCAGATCTTCAGGCCTGACCGGTTGATTGTCGGCACGGCCCATCAACGCGCTGATCACCGCGAGGTGTTCGAACTGAATCAGCGTCACCTGCCGCGCGTTACGCACGCCGGGCCGGGCGTGATCGCCGGTCAGCCCGGCTTCGAGCCGCGCCTCGACGGCGTCCAGCTCGATCATCGGCCCACGGGATTCGGGGCGCACACCGATCCAGCGCACACGGCCGGTCTGCGGTACGTCGGCAATCAGCTGCTGAAGCGGCGTCACAGGCTGATCCCGACGTCGAAGACGATGCTGCGGCCGAGGTTGCTGCGCAGAAAATCCGGCGCATCCGGGTGGGCGAACAGCACGCGGGCGAAGGTCGGGCCGACCAGCGACAGCGAGCGCCAGCCCTGACGCAAATATTCGGTGGGCGGCGGGAAGTGGCTGTTCAAGTCGAGCACTTCGCGTTTAAGGCTGGCGAAGGCAATGATGTCCAGTTCGCCCAGATCCATGCCGCGCTCTTTGTAGTTGTGGGCTTTTTTGCGCAAAGTCGGCGCCAGTCGCATAAGGAATTCATTAGCCGGGATGCGCTTGGGCTTGGCTTCACGGCGCACCAGTTGGCTGAGCGAAAAAGCGCTGCGCCGGCGCTGCAGTTCGTCGCGCCATTCGTCGTTGAGGCGACGTCCTTCATCGAGGACGAAAAACACTTCGAAATTGGCATCACGAAACAATACGTCCGGCGGCTCGCCGGCCGGCGCGAATTCGTCGGCGCGGTAGGGAATGTTCAGGCCTTGCAGCAGGCGCTGGCAGACCCAACGCTCACGCTCCCATTTGCGGGCATTGGACAGGAACGCGTTGGCTTGCTCGGCCGCGATGGTCAGCAGGCGTAAATAATCTGAGTCATCCATAGGCCCAAGCTTAGCGTTCAAATGCGACAAGCAGAAAGCTTTGCTTGCACCGCCCGTTCACCTCACCCTTGTAGGAGCTGCCGAAGGCTGCGATCTTTTGACTGTAAAAAGAACAAGATCAAAAGATCGCAGCCTTCGGCAGCTCCTACGGGGGGATGTCGATGGAGGGTGAGGGAGTCATGATTGGGGCTGAACTGCTTTCGACGGCAAGTCTGACATTCGGTTGGCTGATTTACTTGCCGGTGCTGCTTTGGGCGGTCGTGCGGGCGCCGTGGGTCGAGCTGTTCAGTGACAGCCGTCGTCAGCATCTTTTGTTCGGCACGGTGTTCGCGTTGTTTCTGCTGTGGCTGGTGCGCAGGGATTTCGACACTGGCGTGTCTTATCACTTCATCGGCATGACCGCCGTGACCTTGCTACTGGACTGGCCGTTGGCGATTGTCGGCGGCCTGGTCGCGCAACTCGGTCTGGTGCTGCTCGGGCGCCAGGATCTGCTGGCACTTGGGGTCAACGGTTCGCTGTTTATTCTGTTGCCGGTGCTGATCACCGAGTGCGTGGCGATTCTGGTTGAGCGTGCGCAACCGCGTAATCCTTTCGTTTATATCTTCTGTTCGGGGTTTCTGGCTGCCGCGTTGTCGGCATTGCTTTGCCTGCTGCTGAGCCTGACGTTGCTCTGGTACGACGGCATCTTCGCCATGCCGGAATGGCTGGAGGATTTCATCGGTTACCTGTGGCTGATCATTTTCCCTGAGGCGTTCATCAACGGCATGGTCATCAGCGCGCTGGTGGTGTTCTGCCCGGAATGGCTGGAGACCTTCAACCGCACGCGCTACCTTTCGGCACCGTGGAAGGACGACGATCCCAAGCCTTGATCCACATCAAACCGACCACGCAGACAAAATCTCATGCTCAGTCAAATCCCTTCAGGAGCTGCGGCATGAGTGTGTACGAGTGGGCGAGGCAGGAAACCCGGCAGAGTCTGGACATGGCGCAAGAGGTCGGGTTTGACCCCGGTTTGAGCTTGCGCGCCTTGCTCAGTGCAGTGGTGCAGCAGAGCAAGACGGTGCGCAATGCCGAAGACCTGGCTGACGAGTTGCGTTTTCTCGCGGAAAATCTCGACGACGATCAGGACTACGCCTTTATGCGGCCCTGACCGCGATCAGTGGCGCGGATCGAAGTCGCCGGAAAACAGTTCGTCTTCCGCATCCGGTGCGACCGGAATCTTGTGTTCTTCCGACGCCCAGGCGCCGAGATCGATTAGTTTGCAGCGATCGGAACAGAACGGGCGAAACTTGTTTTCAGCGGTGAACTCAACGGGCGCGCCGCAGGTTGGGCATTCAACGGTAGGAATCTGGCTCATGCTTGGCCTCCGGATAAAGTCAGGTAAAAGTGATGCAGACGCTCGACTTCGCTGTGCAGCCAGGCGAGGTCGCGGTCGTTGACCACCACGTCGTCGGCGCGGCTCACGCGGTCTTCACGGCTCGACTGGGCCTTGAGGATCGCCTGAACCTGCTGCTCGCTGGTCTGGTCACGTTGCAAGGTACGTTCGATCTGCAATTGTTGCGGGGCGTCGATCACCAGGATGCGCTGGGTCATCGCGTATTGCCCGGATTCGATCAACAGCGGCGACACCAGAATCGCATAAGGCGATTTTGCCAGTGCCAGGTGATGAGCGATTTCCTCGGCGATCAACGGATGCAGCAAGGCTTCGAGCCAACGCCGCTGCTCTGCAATCTCGAAGATCAGTTTGCGCAGGGCCGCACGGTCCAGCGTGCCGTCAGCTTGTAACACGCCGGGGCCGAAATGCTCGGCAATCTTTGCCAGCGCCGGGCGGCCAGGCTCGACCACCCAACGCGCCGCGTGATCGGCATCCACGACATGAATGCCGAGGTCGATAAAGTGCTGGGCGGCTGCGCTCTTGCCGCTGCCGATGCCGCCGGTCAGGCCGAGAATCCAGGGTTTTTCCACAGGGGTATTCATTTCAAACCGACAAACTGCCAATAGAAGTCGGTTATTTGACCACCCCAGAGCAAGGCAATCCAGCCGGCAATTGCCAGATAGGGGCCGAAGGGGATCGGTGTCGAGGTTTCCTGCTTGCGCAAACGCAACAGAATCACGCCGATGATCGCCCCCACCAGCGACGACAGCAGGATGGTCAGCGGCAGAATCTGCCAGCCGCCCCACGCGCCAAGCAATGCCAGCAGCTTGAAGTCACCATGGCCGATGCCGTCCTTGCCGGTCAGCAACTTGAACAGCCAGAACACCGACCACAGCGCCATGTAACCGGCCACCGCGCCCCACAGAGCATCGTGCAACGGCACGAACAGCCCGAAACTGTTGACGATCAATCCCAGCCACAGCAACGGCAGCACCAACACATCGGGCAGCAATTGATGCGCGGTGTCGATCAGGCTCATCGCCAGCAAGCCCCAAGTGAGGAAGATCAGCAGGCACGCCGGCCAGCCAAAACCGAAATGCCAGGCGATGAAGGCCGAGAGCAGCCCACACGCCAGCTCGGTCAGCGGGTAACGTTTGCTGATCGGTGCCGCGCAGGCCGAACAGCGCCCGCGCAGCCACAGATAACTGAGCAGCGGAATGTTCTCCCACGGGCGGATGCGGTGCGCGCAGTGCGGGCATTCGGAGTGCGGCAGCATCAGGTTGTAGGTCGGTAGCGGCGTTTCGCCGGGCAGGCCGAGCACGTCGTGAGCCTGCTGGCGCCAATCGCGCTCGAGCATTTTCGGCAAGCGCCAGATCAACACATTGAGAAAGCTGCCGACCACCAGCCCCAACAGCAGCGCGGTGCAGACAAAGGCCAGCGGGTACAGGGCAAACAGTTCGTCGATAGGCATGTCAGATCGCTGAGCCGAGTTGGAAGATCGGCAGGTACATGGCCACCACCAGCCCGCCGACGATCACCCCCAGCACGACCATGATGTATGGCTCCATGAGGCTGGTGAGGTTGTCGACCATGTTATCCACTTCTTCCTCATAGAACCCTGCGACCTTGTCGAGCATCTCGTCGAGTGCGCCGGACTCCTCGCCGATGGCGGTCATCTGCACCGCCATGTTCGGGAACACCCCGGTGGTGCGCATGGCGAAATTCAGCTGCATGCCGGTGGCGACATCCTGACGAATCCGCAGTACCGCGCGTTTGAACACCACATTGCCGGTGGCGCCGGCCACCGAGTCGAGCGCCTCCACCAATGGCACCCCGGCAGCGAAGGTAGTCGACAGGGTCCGGGCGAAACGGGCGACGGCGGACTTGTACATCAGCGTGCCCACCAGCGGCAACTTCAACAGCCAGGTGTCGCGACGGTCGCGCAAAGCCTGGGATTTCTTAAGTCCATGGCGGGTGCCAAAAATCACCACCACCATCAGCCCGAGCAGTGCCCACCACCATTGCTGCATGAATTCCGAAAGGCTGATGACCATCAGCGTGAAGGCCGGCAACTCGGCGCCGAAACCTTTGAACACCGACTGGAACTGCGGCACCACTTTGACCAGCAGAATCCCGGTGACGACTGCTGCCACCAATACCACGGCCGTGGGGTAGGTCATGGCTTTCTTGATCTTGGTCTTGAGCCGTTCGCTTTTTTCCTTATAGGTGGCGACACGCTCCAGCAAGGTATCGAGGGCGCCGGATTGTTCGCCGGCATCGACCAGATTGCAGTACAACTCGTCGAAGTACTGCGGCTTCTTGCGCAGCGCCGTGGCGAAGCTGTTACCGGCAGCGACCTCCTGTTTCACTTCGTCCACCAGTTTGCGCATGGCCGGGTTTTCGAAGCCTTCGCCAATGATGTCGAACGACTGCAACAACGGCACGCCGGCCTTCATCATGGTCGCCATCTGCCGGGTGAACAGGGCGATGTCCTGGGCCTTGATGCGTTTGCCGAGACTCAGCAAGGACACCGATTTCTTGCGCACCTTGCCCGGGTTGATCCCCTGTTTGCGCAGTTGCGCCTTGACCAGTGCGGGGTTCTGCCCGCTCAACTCACCGGTGATTTTGCTGCCTTTCCTGTCCGTGCCTTCCCAGGCATAGACATTCATTTTCGCTGCCTTGACCGCCATGTTCAGTCCTTGGTGACCCGGTTGATTTCTTCAAGGCTGGTGATGCCTTGCATGGCCTTGTGCAAGCCGGAGGTGCGCAGGTCATCAAAGCCGTCGCGGCGCATTTGACTATCGATTTCCAGCGAGTTGCCTTCGGCCATGATCAGCCGTTGCAGCTCAGGTGTGTTTTTCACCACTTCATAAATCCCCACGCGACCCTTGTATCCGCCGTTGCAATGATCGCAACCGACCGGCTCGTAGATCGTGAAATGGCCGATGCGTTCCTCGGGGAAGCCTTCTTTGATCAGGGTTTCCCGGGGGATCTCGATCGGCCTTTTGCAATGGCTGCAGAGTTTGCGCGCCAGCCGTTGGGCAATGATCAGGCTGACCGAAGTGGCGATGTTGAACCCGGGAATGCCCATGTTATGCAAGCGTGTGAGGGTTTCCGCCGCGCTGTTGGTGTGCAGGGTCGAGAGCACGAGGTGACCGGTTTGCGCTGCCTTTATCGCGATCTCGGCGGTCTCCAGATCGCGGATCTCACCGACCATGATCACGTCCGGGTCCTGTCGCAGAAACGAGCGCAGGGCCTGGGCAAAGTCGAGCCCTTGCTTGGGATTGACGTTGACCTGGTTGATGCCTTCCATGTTGATCTCCACCGGGTCTTCGGCGGTGGAGATATTGATGTCGACGGTGTTGAGGATATTCAGGCCGGTGTACAGCGACACGGTTTTACCCGAGCCCGTGGGGCCGGTGACCAGAATCATGCCCTGCGGCTGCTTGAGCGCGGCCATGTATAAGTCTTTTTGTGCCGGCTCATAACCGAGGGCGTCAATGCCGATCTGCGCGCTGGACGGGTCGAGAATCCGGATCACCACTTTTTCGCCCCACAGCGTAGGCAGCGTGTTGACCCGGAAATCGATCGACTTGCTCTTCGACAGGCGCATCTTGATCCGCCCGTCCTGGGGCTTGCGCCGTTCCGAGATGTCGAGGCTGGCCATGACTTTCAGGCGCGCGGCGATGCGTCCTGCCAACTGCACCGGTGGCTTGGCCACTTCGCGCAAGATGCCGTCGGTGCGCATCCGCACCCGGTAGTTTTTTTCGTAGGGTTCGAAGTGCAGGTCGGACGAGCCGCTCTTGATCGCATCCAGCAGCATCTTGTGAACGAAGCGCACCACCGGCGCATCGTCGGCGTCGAGTCCGCCAATGGCGTCCTGTTTGCTGTCGTCGATGGATTCGACATCGAGGCCGTCGAGGTCGACATCGGCCATGTCTTCGATGCCGGAGGCGTGGGTGTCGAAGAATTTTTCGATGGCATCGGTGAGTTTGTCGTCCTCCACCAGAATGGCTTCGGTGCTCAGGCCGGTGCTGAACTGGATGTCGTTGATCGCTTGATGATTGCTCGGGTCGGAAATCCCCACGAACAGTTTGTTGCCACGCCGCCACAGAGGTAGCGCGTGGTGCTGGCGCACAAGTTTTTCGCTGACCAGGCCTTTGGGCTGGGTTTCTTTGTCGAGGCAGTTGAGGTCGAGAAACGCCATGCCGAAATGCTCCGACGCGATCTCGGCCACCTGCCAGCCTTTCACCAGCTTGTTCTGCACCAGGTAACTGACCAGCGACAGGCGATTGCGCTGGGCTTGCTGCCAGGCTTGCTGGGCACTTTTTTCCGTGAGCAGTTCGGCCTGCACCAATTGCTTGGCCAGACCGCTCAGAGCGATGTCATTCATGGGGATTCCGCACGCTTGCAGTTCATGACTTATAGCCTAGTCAAGTGACAGCGCCAAACACGTCGGGTGCAGGTGACAAAAAGTGTCAGATAGTGCGGTTAGAGGTTGTAGGAAAGGGCGCGGCAGCGGGTGGGCGCCCAATGACTGGGGCCTGAAGGCATTGGCATGGGCTATGCTGCGTCCTTTGCAGATCATGAGATTTCGACTCATGCATGGAGCGTGTCTATGAAAAAACAACAAGGTTTTACTCTGATCGAGCTGCTGATCGTTGTGGCGATCATCGGTATTCTGGCGACCATCGCCTTGCCGCAGTATTCCAAGTATCAGGCGCGGGCCAAGGTCACCGCAGGGATCGCCGAGGCGTCGGCGCTCAAAGTCAATTTCGAGGACGTCATCAATGCCGGGTCGACCGATCCGAGCCTCACCAACGTCAACGCCGGGACCGCCGCGACACAGAATTGCACCTTGACCGCAGCCGGGAAGGTCGCCGATGGGACGGGCACCATTACCTGTACCTTGCTCAACGCGCCAGCGCCGGTATTGGGTCAAACCGTCACCCTGACCCGTAGCGCCACCACCGGCTGGACTTGCAAGTTCTCCGGCTCCAAGGACTACACAACCACCAGTTGCCCTGGGGTGTAACCACACGGCGGCAGTCTGTAGCTGTAGAAAAAATGCCCCGCACTGTCGGGGCATTTTCTATTGTCTGGTGCTTCACAAAAGCTTCAATATTTTCAGCGTGTTAGGAACTTTCCAAAAAACCGTAACTTGCATGTAGATAAACCGGAGGTCATGCAAAATGCATGATTTCGAAAATTTAACTAATTCATATCTTATTGATTTATAAGGTAATTATCGATTTTCAAAAGTTGGCACAGCGTTCGCAACTACCTTGGTAACCCTGCTGACAAGACACGCAGCAGACTTTCCAGAAAAACAGGAGTTACTCGTATGAAGAAGTTCGCTATCACTGCCGCTGCTGCTACCGCGCTGACCCTGACCATGGCTTCCGGCGCATTCGCCCAAACCACTCAGACTGCTCCAATGACTTTGGCTGCTGGTGAAGTTACCCAAGCTAAAGAAGCTACTTCCGATACCTGGATCACCACCAAAGTCAAAGCTGACCTGGTTACCGAAAAAGGCATTCCAGGCACCGACATTAAAGTAGAAACCAACAAAGGCGTTGTGTCGCTGTCGTCGACTACTGCAGTTACCGATTCGCAGAAAGACGTAGCTGTTGCGATCGCCAAGAAAATCAAAGGCGTCAAAGCGGTCTCCGCTGATGGCCTGAAAGCCGAGTAAGGCATGACTTCTCGCCTGGACCGGGAGAAGGTGCGACAGACGGGCCGAGCCATACGTCTGCCGCAACTTTAGAGTTCATGCGAACGGTCACACGGATGTGACCATTACGGGCCCCGGCACTTGTGTCGGGGCCTGTTCTATTTCTTAAAAGCAAAAGATCGCAGCCTGCGGCAGCTCCTACATTGGAATACGTTTCCTGTAGGAGCTGCCGCAGGCTGCGATCTTTTGATCTTTTCAGTGACCGCGTTTCTGCCGCAGGCGATTGCCTTCAAAGCGCAGGTATTGGTACATGCAGTTGCTAGGCCCGTACGTCCACATTACGGGCCCCGGAACTTGTGTCGGGGCCTGTTCTATTTCAGAAGCAAAAGATCGCAGCCTTCGGCAGCTCCTACATTGGAATGCGTTTCCCTGTAGGAGCTGCCGCAGGCTGCGATATTTGATCTTTTCAGTGACCGCGTTTGCTGTTGATCTGCCGCAGGCGATTGCCTTCAAAGCGCAGGTATTGGTACATGCCGTTACTCGGCCCGTACGTCCATTCCTCGACCTGGAACTCCTCGCGGCGATTGGCGCTGCGCTTGTAGCCCAACACATCGCGGCTGACCGGTTCGCCACACTTTTGCAGGACTTCGCTGGAGCGATCGCCGAGGCTGATCAATTGGCTGCCACAGCGCAGCGTGTCGGACGCCACGGCATGGCCGGTAGCGAAGGTCAGTGTCAGCGCGGCCAGCCAATGGCGTTTCATCATTCGGCATCCAGATGCATTTGCGTCACCACGCGGCCATCGCTTTCGGCCTCGCCAAGGTTGGCGTCGATGAAGTACACGCGGTCGTCTGCCAATTGGCCTTTGTCGACCAGATAATCCTTGATGCTGCTGGCACGGTCCTGACCCAACTGACGTAACAACACATCGCTGCTGCTCCAGAACTGGATCACGCCTTCGCGCATCTTCGCCGTGCGTTCCTCCTTGCCCAGATCCTTCCATTCGGCCGGTGGCTGGGTTTTCAGGCGGGTGCGGTAGATGCCTTCAAGCAGCGGACCTTTCTCGCTGTCCGGCACTTCAATCAGGGACGCCTGAGCCGGCACTTTGTCGCCGCGGCGCTGGAGCATTTTGTAGTAGTTGTACTGGTATTCACGCTCCAGACGTTGCTCGGCGAGCAATGGGCCGTCGCTGCTCTTGGCGGCGGTGCCTTCGATTTCCAGGCGCAGCGCCGGACGCTCCTTGAGTGCCTGGGACAGTTTGACCAGCGCGGCTTCGGCATCCTTGCTCAGTTCACTGGAGCCCGGGGCAAACGACACGGTGCCAAGGTCTTCCGACCCACCGCCACTGATCAGTCCGCCAATCATTTTGAAAGGGGCGGCAGCGGCTTTGACGATGAGGTTGCGCAGGGTCTGCCAGACAATCGGCATCACGCTGAACTGCGGATTGTTCAAGTCGCCGGTCACCGGCAGTTCGATGGAGATCTTGCCGTCGACATCCTTGAGCAGGGCAATCGCCAGTTTCAGCGGCAGGCTCACGGCATCCGGGCTGTCGACTTTTTCGCCGAGCTGCAATTGCTCGACCACCACTTTGTTCTCGGCCTTGAGCTGGCCTTTGGTGATCAGGTAATGCAGGTCGAGGTTGAGCCGGCCCTTGCGGATGCGGTAACCGGCAAACTTGCCGGAATACGGGGTCAGGGTGGTCAGCTCGACGCGTTTGAAACTGGTGGCGATGTCGAGGCTGGCCATCGGATCGAACGGATTGACCGCACCCTTGATGGTCACGGGCGCATAACGGTCAACCTTGCCCTTGATGTCGACGCTGGCCGGTTTTGCCTGACGGCTGTCGATGGTGCCGATCTGACCGTTGAGTTGCTGCACGGCGGTGGCGAAATTCGGTGTCAGGCTGAAGTCGGCGAAGTTGGCCGAGCCGTCATTGATCGCGATGCCGCCGATGTGAATGCCCAGCGGTTTGTCGTTGCTGACCGGTTTTGCCGCCGTGGTTTTCGCACCGCTGTCGGCCGGTTGCGGGATCAGCAAGTCGTCGATGTTGGTGGTGCGGTCATCGTTGATCATGAACCGCACATACGGCTGGAACAGATTGACCTTGTCGATCGACAGGCTGTCGCCGTGTTGATAGTTCAGGCCTTCGACCACCACTTGCTGCCACTTGAGGAAGTCGCGGGTTTTCAGGGTGTCGAGGGTGTGCAGTTGATCGATCTGCGCCCGCCCGGTAACGCTGAGGGCCAGTGGCTCGGTGCTCTTGAGGTTGACCTTCAAGTCACTGCCGAGCATGCCGCTGCGCAGTTCGAGGCGAATGAACGGGTTGATGTAGGACTGCGCGACACGCAGGTCGATGTCCTGGGTTTTCACGTTGAGCTGAGCGTTGACCGGGGCGAGGTTGACCGTGCCGTCGGCGCTGATCTTGCCTTGCTTGCCCAGCCCGCTGTCGAGCTTGAGCTTGAAGGGCGAGCCGTTGAGGCTGTCGAAACCCTCCAGATCGACGTTCAGCGGCGTGATATCCAGCGCCACAGGCGGATTCGCCGAGCGATCAGCCAAATGGACGGTGTAGTTGCGCAATTGCACGTCTTTGAGCAGCACCTGCCAAGGTTTGCTCGGGGCGTTCGGTTCAGCCTTCGGCGAGTCCGCGGCTGCCGGTGTGCTGGCCGGTTCGGCAGCGGCTTTGGCCGCCGGTTTCGATGGCTGGCTGGCGAAGAGTTTCTGCCAGTCCAGTTGCCCGTCGGCTTCCAGTGCGGCCCAGGTTTCGAGTTTCTGGCTGCGGATCTTGCCGACTACCACTTGCTGTTTGGCCAGGTCCACGGAGGTTTCGCTGACGTCCAGGCGTTCGAGTTTCGCCAACGGCCGCCCGTCTGGGGCCTTGATAGCGAACGGCGCGATGCTGACGGCGACGTTGTTGAGCAGCAGTTCGGTTTCTTTCGACAGATTGAGTTTGTATTCGGTGCTGAGACTGATCACGCCGTCTTCGAGAACCAGCGGCACCGAGTCACGCACGTACGGCCAGAAGGCTTTCATCTTGCCGTCGGTGACTTTCAGGGTGCCTTCGGAGGTGAACGGGATCAGGCTGAAATTACCGCTCCAGTCGATTCGGCCGCCGGCCGGGCCGATGGCGACCAGGGTCATGTCGGCGCTGTCTTCGGGCAGGGTGCTGAGGTTTTTCAGCTCGAAGCTCAAGTCGTCGTAAAGGAATTCGATGGGCTCGCTGGGACGTACATCTTGAAAATGCACGACGCCGCCGGCCAGTTTGATGTTGTCGATGCGCAGCGGGAAGGGCTTGGCGTTCGGGTCGGCGGGAACGGGCTCGCTGGCCGGAACCTTGAACAGGCCGAGCAGATTGAGCTTGCCGTCTTTGGCGAAAAGGATCTCGCTCTTGGGTTTGTCCAGTTCGATGTTGGCCAGATGCAGGGCTTTGGTCCACAGACTGTCGATTTGCAAGTCGGCGTACAGACGATCGAAGCCGACCTGTTCCTTGCCCGGCTCGCCAATGACCAGACCCCACAGGGTGACCTCAAGGCTGAACGGGTTGAGCTCGATGCGCTGGATATGCGCAGGCACGGTCGCGTAGTTGGCCAGTTGCTGGTTGGCCAAGCGCAGGGCAATGCCCGGCAAAATCAGAAACCCCAGCAGGCTGTAGAGGGCCAGAGCAGTCAACAAGGCGCCAATCGCGCGAATCAATCCTTTGGGCATGTGCGGCTTCATCTGTCTGAATCGGAGTGCCTTGGAGTATGGCACGCGATTCTGGTTCCGAAGTAACAGCCGTGCTGCAGGATTGTTCAGATTCTTCTCAAAACACAGAACCCATGTGGGAGCTGGCTTGCCAGCGATGAGGGCATACCAGTCGACGACTTTGTTGACTGACCCACCGCAATCGCTGGCAAGCCAGCTCCCACAGGGTAGTTATAGCTGCAGGATCAGGGTTTTCAGCGGTGGTTGCTGATCCTTCGACGGGAAGTCGGCGCCTGGGGTCATCACGCTCCATTCGCGCACTGGGCGGCCAGCCTTCTCGGCACAGCGCAGCACTTGCTCGCGCCAGTCGTCCATGCTGACTTTCGCCAGGTTGTTGCAGCAGATCAGCACGCCGTTGTCGGCGGTGGTCAGCAGGGCGGGTTTGAGCAGGCTTTGATAATCGCGTAGCAGGTCGACGGTGCCGAACGCACTCTTGGCCCAGGCCGGTGGGTCGAGCAGCACCAGATCGTATTGACGCTGATCGAGGCGCTGATAGCTCGGCAGTTTCTGCCCACGGCGCTGGCTGATTGGCAGGCCGGCCAACTGGCGGATCGCCGGGAAGTAGTCGGACTGGATGAATTGCATCTCGGGCAACTGCGGATTGAGCAAACCGTTTTCGCGACCGACCGCCAGATTGCCCTCGGCGAAATCGAGGTTACACACCTCACGCGCGCCACCGGCTGCGGCACTGAGGCCCACGCCGCAGGTGTAGGCGAACAGATTGAGCACGGATTTGCCCTTGGCGTGCTCCTTGACCCAACCGCGGGTGTTGCGCAGATCGAGGAACAGCAATGGATCCTGGCCGGCATGTCGCCCGCGTACGCGGTAGTTCAAGCCCCACTCATGGCCGACCAGATCAACCAGTGCGGCATCGTCGGCTTTATACACGCTGTCTTCGCGGTCGATGCGCGAATTGCCGCGCGAGCGATCGTTGTAGACCAGCAGGGTTTCCAGGCCCAACGTTTGATTGACCATGGCATGCAGTTGCAACAGGTGGTCACGCTCCAGCGTCTGGTGGAAACTCTGCACCAGCAGTTGCGGACCGTAGCGGTCGATGGTCAGACCGCCGGCGCCTTCCTGACTGCCGTGGAACAGCCGATAGCAATCGGTGCCCTGGCGGTGCAGCTCGGCCAGCAAATCCTGGCGTTGATCGAGGGCGGCGCGCAGCGCCTGATTCAAGGAAGACATGCATGCGCCTTGCTGGAGAGAATGGGGGCGCGGGAGTTTATCAGCTTGGCGAGCAATCGAGTGGCTACCATCGCGAGCAGGCTCACTCCTACAAGGGAGTTATGTTGCATACGAATCTCCTGTAGGAGTGAGCCAGCTCGCGATGCTTTCAGGTGATCAAACCCATCCGGCGTTTGGCGCGTTGCACCGAGCCGTTGCGCATTGCCCAGCGCAGCAGTGGCGCGCTGCGTCTGACGCTGGCGCGAATCAGTTGGCGTTGCAGCGAACTCTGGCGAACGTCGAGCATGTCGCTGGCCCAGTCCGGCAGCAGATCAATCCCCGCCTTCATCATCAGATCGCCAAACGGTCGTGCCAGAACACTCGGCGCCGGCGCGGCCAGTAACAGGCGCAAGACTTCACGGCTGCGGCCATCGCACAGCAACTGTGGGCGCATGCCTTGCAGATATTCGGCCACAGCCAGCCGCGACTTGGGCACATCGCGTGCGCCCAGACGTTCGGCGACCACGGCGATTTCCGCGTAGTAACGATCCTGATCCGAAACGGACAACTGCGGATTGCGATAGCGCAAATGCGCTGCAAGGAAGTTGCTGACCTCCGCCACATGCACCCACGTCAGCAAGTCCGGATCGCTCGCGGCGTAAGGCCGACCATCCGGCGCGGTGCCGACCACTTGCAGGTGAATGGTGCTCACTTTCTCGATCAGCCAGTCGGCATCACGCCTGGAGCCAAACGTGGTGCCGGAGACAAACTGACTGGTGCGGCGCAAACGCCCAAGCATGTCCTGACGAAAATTCGAATGATCCCAAACCCCGGCCAATGCCAAGGGATGCAGCGCCTGTAACAACAATGCGCTGATGCCGCCGATCAACATGCTGCTGAAATCGCCGTGCACCTGCCAACTGACCGAGTCGGGGCCGAACAGGCCGGGGTCACCCTTGGGGTTCTCCAGGTCGAGCTGACCGAGCGACAACCCGGTCAGGCTCATGAGTTGGTGTTCAATGCGACTGCGGATGAATTCCATGAGCACTCAGTGAAGGAGGGCGGGCGCGGCCGGTTGACCGCGCTCGACGGGTTACTGATTGAGGCGCTTGTCGATCAGGCCTTGCACCACGCTCGGATCGGCCAGGGTCGAGGTGTCGCCGAGGCTGTCGAGTTCGTTGCAGGCGATCTTGCGCAGGATGCGCCGCATGATCTTGCCTGAACGGGTTTTCGGCAAGGCCGGGGCCCACTGGATCAGGTCCGGTTTGGCGAAGCTGCCGATTTCCTTGCTGACATGGGCGAGCAGTTCTTTCTTCAACTCGTCGTTCGGTTCGGTACCGTTCATCGGCGTGACGAAAGCGTAGATGCCCTGACCTTTGACGTCGTGCGGATAACCGACCACGGCGGCCTCGGCAATGCTGTCGTGCAGCACCAGTGCGCTCTCCACTTCGGCAGTGCCGATGCGGTGGCCGGAGACGTTGATCACGTCGTCGATGCGCCCGGTGATCCAGTAATCGCCGTCCTCATCGCGGCGCGCGCCGTCGCCGGTGAAGTAATAGCCGGGGTAAGGTTTGAAATAGGTGTCGACCATTCGCTGCGGATCGCCGTAAACGCTGCGGATTTGCGCCGGCCAACTCGATTTGATCGCCAGCACGCCGCTGCCGGCGCCTTTGATTTCCTTGCCTTGCTCGTCAAGCAGCACTGGCTGCACGCCGAACATCGGCTGCGTGGCGCAACCCGGTTTGATCCGCTGGGCACTGACCAGCGGGCTGAGCATGATGCCGCCGGTTTCGGTCTGCCACCAGGTATCGACGATTGGACAACGCTGCTCGCCGACCACGTTGAAATACCATTCCCACGCTTCCGGGTTGATCGGCTCACCGACACTGCCGAGTAATCTGAGGCTGGCGCGCGAGGTTTCCTGCAACGGTTCGGCCCCTTCGCGCATCAACGCGCGCAGGGCGGTCGGTGCGGTGTAGAAAATGTTGACCTTGTGTTTATCGATGACCTGCCAGAATCGCGAACTGCTCGGGTAGCTCGGCACGCCTTCGAACATCAATGTGGTCGCGCCATTGGCCAGCGGGCCGTAGACGATGTAGCTGTGGCCGGTGACCCAGCCGACGTCGGCGGTGCACCAGAACACTTCGCCGTCGCGGTAATCGAGCACGTACTTGAAGGTCATCGCCGCTTGCAGCAAGTAGCCACCGGTGGTGTGCAGCACGCCTTTGGGTTTGCCGGTGCTGCCGGAGGTGTAAAGGATGAACAGCGGATCTTCGGCGTCCATCGGCTCCGGCGGGCAATCGTCGCTGACGTCGCGCACGGCCTGGTGATACCAGAGGTCGCGGCCCTCGACCCATTCGACTTTGCCCTGCGTACGCTCGACCACTACAACGGTGCTGACGTCCGGGCAACTCTGCAGGGCTTTGTCGACGTTCTGTTTCAGTGGCACGAACTTGCCGCCGCGCACGCCTTCGTCGGCGGTGATCACGGTGCGGCAGTCGGCGTCGAGAATGCGGTCGCGCAGGGAGTCCGGGGAGAAACCGCCGAACACCACCGAATGGACCGCGCCGATCCGCGAGCAGGCAAGCATCGCGTAAGCGGCTTCGGGGATCATCGGCATGTAGATGCACACCCGGTCGCCTTTCTTCACGCCACGGCTTTTCAGCACATTGGCCAGTCGGCAGACATGGTGATGGAGTTTTTTGTAGGTGATTTGTGCCGATTCGGCGGGGTCGTCGCCTTCCCAGAGCAGGGCGGTTTGATCGCCGCGTTGTTCGAGATGGCGGTCGATGCAGTTGTAGCTGACATTCAGTTTGCCCCCGGCAAACCAGGCGGCCTCTCCGGTTTTCAGGTCATAGCGCTGAACGGTCTGCCACGGTGTGCTCCAGTCGAGAAAGCGCGTGGCCTGTTCGGCCCAGAAGGCCGTGGGGTGTTCAATGGATTCGCGGTACAGACGCCGATAGTCTTCCTGACTCAACTGCGCAGCCCGGCGGACGGCATCGGCTTTGGGGAACGTGCTGATATCGAACATGACGGTTCCTTATTCTTGTTGTGCGACAAGAGGGGAGCTGTACGACCCTCGTAGGAGCTGCCGAAGGCTGCGATCTTTTGATCTTGTTTTTTAAGGTCAAGATCAAAAGATCGCAGCCTTCGGCAGCTCCTACCGGGATCGTGTACGCCACCGATTCTGCGATTAGCCCGGTGCCGTGGAACTGTCGATGTTGCAAGCTGTAGGGGCAGGCAAACCGCCCCTTCAGCCTATCACCCGCGGTGACGACCGCGGAAGTAGTTGATCAGGCCCTGGGTGGAAGGGTCATCAGCATTGGTTTCATCGCTGCCCACCAGACGGTTGTAAACGCCTTTGCCCAGTTCCTTGCCCAGTTCCACGCCCCACTGGTCGAAGGCGTTGATGCCCCAGACCACGCTTTGCACGAACACTTTGTGTTCATACATCGCCACCAGTGCGCCGAGACGGCGCGGGCTGATGCGTTCAACCACAAGGGTGTTGCTCGGACGGTTGCCCGGGATCACCTTGTGCGGTGCGAGTTTGTGCACCTGCTCCTCGCTCATGCCCTTTTCGCGCAACTCTTGCTCGGCTTCCGGCAAGGTCTTGCCGAGCATCAGCGCCTGGCTCTGCGACAGGCAGTTGGCGTACAGCCACTGGTGATGGTCGGAGACCGGATTGAAGCTGACGATCGGTACGATGAAATCGGCCGGGATCAACTGCGAACCTTGGTGCAGCAACTGGTGGTAAGCGTGCTGACCGTTGCAGCCGACGCCGCCCCAGATCACCGGGCCGGTATCGGTCGACACCGGGGTGCCGTCCTGACGCACGCTCTTGCCATTGGATTCCATGTCCAGCTGTTGCAAGTGCTTGGTGATGTTGCGCAGGTAATGGTCGTACGGCAGGATCGCGTGACTTTGCGCGCCCCAGAAGTTGCCGTACCACACGCCGAGCAGGGCCAGCAGCACCGGCATGTTCTGTTCGAACGGCGCGGTCTGGAAGTGCTGGTCCATGGTGTAGGCACCGGACAGCAATTCCTTGAAGTTGGACATGCCGATGGCCAGAGCGATTGGCAAACCGATCGCCGACCACAGCGAGTAACGACCGCCCACCCAATCCCACATCGGGAAGATGTTTTCTTCGCGGATGCCGAACGCCACGGCGGCGGCGTTGTTGCTCGAGACGGCGATGAAGTGACGATACAGTTCGGCTTCCGAACCACCCTGTGCCAGGTACCAGGCACGTGCGGCCTGCGCATTCTTCAGGGTTTCGAGGGTGTTGAACGACTTCGACGAAACGATGAACAAAGTGGTTTCGGCACGCAGTTTTTGCGTCAGCTCGTGGAACTCACTGCCGTCGATGTTCGCCAGGTAGTGGCAACGCACGCCTTTCTGCGCGTAGGACAGCAGCGCTTCGGAAACCAGTTCAGGGCCGAGGAACGAGCCACCGATGCCGATGTTGACCACGTCAGTGATCGGCTTCTCGGTGTAACCGCGCCACAGACCGTCGTGAATACGGCCCACGAGGTCGGTGATCTGGTTCAACACCTTGTGGACTTCCGGCATCACGTTGACGCCGTTGACCGACAACTTGTCGCCCACCGGACGGCGCAGGGCGGTGTGCAGCGCCGGGCGGCCTTCGGAGGTGTTGACGATTTCGCCATCGAACAGCGCTTTGATCGCGCCTTTCAAATCAACTTCATTGGCCAGGCCCACCAGCAGGTTGCGGGTCTGGGCGTTGATCAAATTCTTCGAATAATCGAGAAACAGGCCGCAGCTGCTGAGGGTGAACTGATTGAAGCGCTGCGGATCGGCATTGAAGGCCTCGCGCATGCTGAAATCCTGCATGGCCTGGCGGTGTTCTTTCAACGCTTGCCAGGCGGGCAGAGCGGTAACGTCTTTAGGAGTGAGGTAATACGCCATCGCTGCGGTTTTCCTTTTTACTTGAACGGCTTTTTGAACACTGAACAGACCGGCGCACCCTGTTTAGGCGCGGGGTCAAACTGCGTCGACACGATTTATTGGCGCAGGGCGAATACAGTAAACCTCGCGCTGCGATCTGTCTTGACTTTGTCTGACCAGATCCCTGTACTTTTTTAACATTAATACCGGGAATGGCCGACAAACGGAGGGGACGGGGCGCTGAGGCGAGCTGAACCTCCCGGGCTGGAATCGAACGGCCGGCAGTGTGCCCGAAGGCTTTATGAGCGGCAATACAACGCAAAAGATCGCAGCCTGCGGCAGCTCCTACCGGGTTATGTAGGAGCTGCCGCAGGCTGCGATCTTTTGATTTTGCTGTTAAACCGGGCTATCGAGGTTCAGGTGCAGGTTGTCGATCAACCGTGTGGTGCCAAGGAATGCCGCCACCAGAATCACCAGGTCACGGTCTTCAGCCGTCGCCGGACGTAAGGTCAGGGCATGGCGGATTTCCAGATAATCCGGACGCAACCCAGCCGCTTCCAGTTGTTGCGCCTGAGCGCTGATCAGCGCCGGGAAATCCCGTTCGCCTTGTTTGATCGACTCGGCAATGTTGCTCAGGGCGCGATAGACCACCGGCGCCACCGCGCGCTGTTCTTCGCTGAGGAAACCATTGCGCGAGGACAATGCCAGGCCGTCGGCGGCGCGTACGGTCGGCTCGCCGATGATCTGGATCGGCATGTTCAGGTCATGCACCAGCGCACGGATCACCGCCAGTTGCTGGTAATCCTTCTGGCCGAAAATCGCCAGATCCGGCTGGACCATGTTGAACAGTTTGCTGACCACGGTCGCGACACCTTCGAAGTGCCCCGGACGGCTGGCGCCGCACAGGCCTTGAGAAAGTTGCGGCACGCTGACGCGAGTCTGCCCGGCCATGCCGTCGGGGTACATTTCTTCGACCGTCGGTGCGAACAATAGCGAGCAACCGGCCTCCAGCAGTTTTTCCTGATCGGCGGCGAGGGTGCGCGGGTACTTGTCGAGGTCTTCGCCAGGGCCGAATTGCAGCGGGTTGACGAAAATGCTCGCGACCACAAAATCCACGCGTTGCGTGGCTTTGGTCACCAGCGCGACATGGCCGCTGTGCAAGTTGCCCATGGTCGGCACGAAGCCGATGCGCTTGCCTTCACTGCGGGCGCGGGCTACAGCGGCGCGCAGCTCGCGTACGGTTTTAACAGTATTCATGCCGAGAACCCGTGTTCGATGCCTGGGAACGTGGTGGCTTTGACTTCGCTGACGTAAGCCTTCAGCGCGGACTGAATGCTGTCCTGGCCGTGCATGAAGTTCTTGACGAATTTCGGTACGCGGCCGGTGATCGACAGGCCGAGCATGTCGTGCAGCACCAGCACTTGACCGTCGGTGGCATTACCGGCGCCGATGCCAATGACCGGAATCTTCACGGCCTGGCTGATTTCGGCCGCCAGTTCGCTCGGTACGCATTCCAGCAGCAGCATCGCCGCGCCGGCCTGCTCCAGCGAGATCGCGTCGGCACGCATCTGCCGCGCCTGGTTCTCGTTACGGCCCTGCACTTTATAGCCTCCGAGAATGTTCACCGCTTGCGGGGTCAAGCCCATGTGCGCGCACACTGGCACACCGCGTTCGGCGAGCAGACGGATCGACTCCGCGAGCCACAGCTGACCTTCGACCTTGATCATGTGCGCACCAGCCTGCATCAGCATGGCGCTGTTGTTCATGGTTTGTTCGAGGGTGGCGTTGGCCATGAACGGCAGATCGGCAAGGATCAACGCGTCGCTGTTGCCGCGTTTGACGCAGGCGGTGTGGTAGGCCATTTCTGCGGTGGACACCGGCAGCGTGCTGTCGTGACCTTGCAGGACCATGCCGAGGGAGTCGCCCACCAGCAGCACTTCAACACCGGCCTCATTACAGGCGTGGGCGAAGGTCGCGTCATAGCAGGTCAGCATGGTGATTTTTTCACCTTTCTGCTTGAGGCTCTGGAGCGTGGTCAGGGTGATGGCTGGCATGTAAAAAATCCTCGTTCAGGCGCTCTGGAAACTACTGCGAGTAACGCGCGTGATTCGTCATCTACTCAGGCGCACGGTCTTTTGTCGTGCTTATAAGGCCTGGCTTGCGCCCGTGTGTGCCGGGTTGGCGGCAGCGGGACGCCTATAGTCGTGATGAGCCAAGCGGAAGTCAATTGCGTGTGTTACCGCAATGTTACGAGGGGAGTGTTACCGGCGTTACTGATGCGATTCAGCGCCGTAGCGGGGTTGAATTACAGAATTTTTGTCCGACAAAAATAGCGATGTCGCACGCTATCCATGTAGGAGCTGCCGAAGGCTGCGATCTTTTGATCCTTGGGGTTTTAATAACAAGAGCAAGATCAAAAGATCGCAGCCTTCGGCAGCTCCTACAGGGGGATTTGCTTCAGGCTTGGGGGAGGCGTTCGAGGCCGACGAATGGGCAGGCGGCGAGCATGTCGGCGAGGGTGCGGCCATCGGGCAGATGAAGAGCCGGCGGCGCCAGTTCGGCGAGCGGATACAGCACGAACGCGCGTTCCTGAATCTGGTAGTGCGGGACTTTCAGCCGTGGTTCGTCGATCAGTCGATCACCGAACAGCAGAATGTCCAGATCCAGCGTGCGCGGACCCCAGCGCTCAAGGCGTTCGCGGCCCTGATCATTCTCGATCGCTTGCAACGCATCGAGCAATTCCAGTGGGGCGAGCGTGCTGTCGAGCGCCGCCACCGCGTTGGTGTAACGCGGCTGGCCCGGCAACAGGGAATCGCTTTGATAGAACGCTGAAACACCGGCGAGGGAAGTCTGCGGCAATTGCCCCAGCGCCTCGACGGCGCTGCGCAATTGTTCGGCGGGGGCAGCGAGGTTGCTGCCCATGCCGATGTAGATGCGTTCCATGCCTTTACTCGCCTGTCGAAGCGCTCGGGGCGCCGGCGCGTTTGCGCTTGGAGCCGCTGCTGCGACGACGTTTGCGTGGCGCGCCGCTGGCGTCATCACCTTTGCCGCTGAGGTCGCGGATCATGTCGCGGCGCTCACTTTCGTTGGCGTCCTGATAGTCCGTCCACCATTCGCCGAGGCCATCAGTCTCCTCGCCAGCACTTTCACGCAACAGCAGGAAATCGTAACCGGCGCGGAAACGCGGATTGTCCAGCAACAGGTCGGCACGTTTGCCGCTGCGGCGTGGCAAGCGTTCCTGCATGTCCCAGATCTCGCGGATCGGCATGGTGAAGCGCTTTGGAATCGCAATGCGCTGGCACTGTTCGGCGATCAGCTCGTGCGCGCCTTCCTGCATTGCCGGAATTGGCGGCATGCCACGTTCCTGCAAGCGCAACACGCGGGCCGGCAGGGCAGGCCACAGCAGCGCGGCAAACAGGAACGCCGGGGTCACCGGTTTGTTCTGCTTGATGCGCAGGTCGGTGTTGGTCAGCGCTTCGCTGATCAGCGTGTGGGTGTACTCCGGGTTGTGTTCCAGTGCATCGGCACTGGCCGGGAACAGCGGGGCGAACAGTTGCAGATCGACGAGCATTTCGAAGGTGATCGCGCCGTGTCCCGAGAGGAACAGCTTGAGCACTTCTTCGAACAAGCGCGCCGATGGAATCTCGCGCAGCATCGGCGCCAGTTCACGGATCGGCTGCACGGTGTGCTTCTCGATGCCGAAGTTGAGCTTGGCGGCGAAACGCACGGCCCGCAGCATACGCACCGGGTCTTCCTGGTAACGCTGCTTCGGATCGCCGATCAGACGGATCAGGTGATTGCGGATGTCGTGTACGCCGTTGGCGTAATCGAGGATGCGCTCGCTGACCGGATCGTAATACAGGGCGTTGATGGTGAAGTCGCGGCGTTGCGCGTCTTCTTCCAGGGTGCCGTAAACGTTGTCGCGCAGAATCCGCCCGCTCTCGTTACGCGAAGACTGATTGCTGTCCTCGTCGTCTTCGTTGACCGGGTGATTGGCGCGGAAGGTCGCGACTTCAATGATTTCGCGACCGAAATGGATATGCACCAGTTTGAAGCGACGGCCGATGATCCGCGCATTGCGGAATTCGGCACGGACTTGCTCGGGCGTGGCGCTGGTGGCGACGTCGAAATCCTTGGGCGTGATGCCCAGCAGCATGTCACGCACGCAACCGCCGACCAGATAAGCCTGGTAACCGGCACCTTGCAGGCGTTCGACGATATTCACCGCATAGCGGCTGAACTGCGTTTTCTGCAGCGAATGTTGACCGCTGTTGAGCACTTCAGGGGTGCTGCGGATGTGTTGCGTACGACGCACGGGAGTTCGGAATGACTGGAACAACTTCTTCAGCATGGGATGCACTGTTTGAAGGAATGTTCGGCCATACCAAAGAATGACCGCATGATGGGCGCAGATTCTAGCATTTAGTCGGGGGATGGTGTAGGACACGGCAGATTTGAGCTGCAAGCCGCAGGCTACAGGCGTCGCGCGCGATAAAAACAGGGGATTTTGCCGGGAGGGAGAAACTACAAGGGGAGCCGAAGCTCCCCAAGAAGTAGTTGCGTGCTCTTTTTATTATTGATTCGGGCTTCTTGTTTTTGTTGAGTGCCCTCGCCACGAAGCGTTTCCTTCGTGACCCTCCCAATCGGGAGCCAAGAGCAAACGGATTGCTTTGGTCGCTGAATTGCAGTGATCTCTCGATCCAACCAGTACAGGCTCTGTCTTAGGACAGTTTTTGTTGTTCTCGGCCTGGTCGTGGGGCAAGCCCCAAATACAACGCCTCTCCAAAAGAATCAGTTAGCTGCGCCTCTCGCCGTCTTGTTTTTATTGTGCGTGAGTCGATTCGTCTTATTTTTATTGTCTTGTGCATTGCTTGTTATTGTTCTTGTACCAAACATATAGCAGGGGTCGTGCCAACTTTTGCAAAACCCCGTAAAACAAAGGGTTAGGTCGATATAACCGTTTTCTCGGGGCGAAAAAAAGCCGGGGTTTCGTTACCGATAACCCCGGCTTCTGTTACGTGAATCGACTGCGGTAACAGTTTTTTCACATCCTCAACCGTTACCCGCACACTCGACAGGTAATGTTCAGCTCTCGCTGGCGACCCCGGTCTTGCGCCGTGGAATGCCCAGACGCTGACGACGCTCCCACAGACATTTACGGCTGACGCCCAGTTTGCGCGCCAGTTCGGTCTCGGTCATGTGGTCCTGATGCTCAAGGACGAAGTGCTGGAAATAGTCTTCCAGCGACAAGTCTTCGGTCGGCTCATGGCTGCTGTTGCTGGCGTTACCGCCCGTTTGCGGCGGCAGACCGATGAACTCGTCGTCTTCCAGATCGCTCAGCTCGATGTCGATGCCCAGCAAATCGGCGGAGATTTCCGGGCTTTCACTGAGAATCACCGCGCGCTCGACCGCGTTCTCCAACTCCCGCACGTTACCCGGCCAGGAATAGTGACGAATGGCCTGTTCGGCATCCGCAGCAAACTTGAGGTCGGTACGATTGATGCGCGCGCTCTGGCGAGCGAGGAAAGCCGTGGCGATTTCGTTGACGTCGGCACCGCGCTCGCGCAGGGCCGGCAGTTTCAATGCGATCACGTGCAGACGGTAATAAAGGTCTTCACGGAACTGGCCGATTTTCGCCAGACTTTTCAGATCCCGGTGCGTGGCCGCGATCAGGCGCACATCGACCTTCTGCGACTGCACGGAACCAACACGGCGAATTTCACCTTCCTGCAACACGCGCAGCAGGCGGGCCTGAGCTTCCAGCGGCAGTTCGCCGATTTCGTCGAGGAACAAGGTGCCGCCGTCCGCCGCTTCAACCAGACCTGCACGCCCGGCGCTGGCGCCAGTGAACGCGCCTTTTTCGTGGCCGAACAGTTCGGACTCGATCAGGCTTTCCGGGATAGCTGCACAGTTCACCGAAATCATCGGTGCCTTGGCGCGTTTCGACAGATTGTGCAGGGCGCGGGCCACCAGTTCTTTACCGGTGCCCGACTCGCCCTGGATCAGGACATTGGAATCGGTCGGCGCGACTTTGCGGATCTTGCTGTACAGATCCTGCATCGGCGGGCACGAACCAATGATGCCGATTTCGCCGTTGCTGTTGTCAGTGGCGGGTTTGCCGCTGCCATTGGCCGGTTTGCTGGCAACCGCTTCGCCGGCAGCCGGAGCCGATTGGCGATCACGCAGGATCCGCGCGACAGCCTGGAGCATTTCATCGTGGTCGAAAGGCTTGGCGATGTAGTCCACCGCGCCCATCTTCATCGAGTCGACCGCCGAGCGCAGGCTGGCGTAACTGGTCATGATCAGCACCGGCGTGCCCTGGCCGAGCTTGATCAGCTCGGTGCCCGGTGCGCCCGGCAAACGCAGATCGCTGACGATCAGGTCGAACGTAGGAATGGTGAAGCGTTCTTGTGCTTCCTGCACTGAACCGGCTTCGCTGACCTGGTACTGATTACGTTCCAGCAGGCGGCGCAAGGCGGAGCGGATAATTGTTTCGTCTTCGACGATCAAAATGTGCGGCATTGATTCGATACTCTCGACGGTCTCAGTTCACAGCGGACGTCGCTTCGACATGACGCGGTAAGGTCACCCGGATACGGGTGCCGCGTTGGCTTTGTACATCAGCCGGGCTGTCGATGGTGATTTGTCCATAATGCTCTTCAACGATGGAATAGACCAGTGCAAGGCCCAGACCGGTGCCTTCGCCAGGATCCTTGGTGGTGAAGAAGGGTTCGAACAATCTGTCCATGATGTTCTTCGGAATACCGCTGCCTTCGTCTTCGACGATCAGATCGACCGTGTGTTCGCCGGCTTCGCTCTTGACCCGTACCGCACTGTGCGGCGGCGAGGCGTCGCGGGCGTTTGAAAGCAAATTGATCAACACCTGCGCGAGTCGCTGCGGATCGCCTTCGACCCAGTGATCGGGATCGCACAGGTTGTAGAACTGCACTTCGAAATTGCGTCGGTTCAGCGCCAGCAGGCCGATGGCGTCCTGCGCCACTTCGGCCAGACACACCGGCTCGTCGCTGTGCTGATGGCTGCCGGCGTGGGCAAAACTCATCAGCGACTGGACGATGCGCGATATGCGTTTGGTCTGTTCGAGAATCTGCCCGCTGATTTCCGTCAGTTCGTCGTCTTCTTCGCGCTCTTCGCGCAGGTTTTGCGCCAGACAGGCGATGCCGGTGACCGGGTTGCCGATTTCGTGGGCGACACCCGCCGCGAGGCGACCAATGCTCGCCAGGCGCTCGGAGTGCACCAGTTTGTCTTCGAGCATCTGTGTTTCGGTCAAATCCTCGACCAGTAACACCAGGCCACTGTTACCCGGCGCGAGCGGCTCATCGATGGCCGCTTTGTGCAGGTTCAGCCAGCGGGTCTGGCCGTCGAGGGCCAGATGCTGTTTGTGCAAATGCTCGTCGGGCAGATTGATGAAGCCCTGCAACAATTCTTTCCACGGCTCGCCGATGGTGCTCAGGCGCGAACCGACCACGCGTTGCGCGGCAATCCCGGTGAGTTCTTCCATGGCCTTGTTCCACATCAGGATCTCTTGATCCTTGGCCAGCGAACAGACGCCCATCGGCAGTTCCTGCAAGGTCTGGCGGTGGTAACGGCGCAAGGCATCGAGTTCGGCAGCCAGACCGGTGAGGCGCGAGTGGTAATCCTCAAGACGGCTTTCAATAAAGTGAATGTCTTCGGTGACATAGTTTTCGCCGCCGGCCTTGTAGGGCAGGAAAGTTTCAACCATGTCCTGCGCCACGCTCGGGCCCATCAGGCCGGAGAGGTTGGCTTCAATGCGGTCGCGCAAACGGCGCAAGGCGTAAGGGCGGCGTTCGTCGAAGGGAAGGTAAAGGTCACGCAGGGCTTGCTCGACTTCTTTCTGCGCAGCCTTGGCGCCCAGTGGTTTGGCCAGTTGTGTGGCGAATTCCTGCGGGGAGGCAGCGTGCAGTTCGCGGCGCTGCGGGCGACGCACGTTATCCACAGCGCAGGCCTCGGCGGCGCTGGCTTCTTCCGGACTGGCATTGGTGAACAGCGAGATCAGCGTGAACATCAATACGTTGGCGGCGAGCGAGGCGATGGCCGCCATGTGCCAGCTGGTGTCGTCGAGCACGTAAATCATGTTCAGCAGCGGGATGTAGAAGCCCTGCAGATTGCCGACCAGCGGCAACAGCATGGTCACCACCCAGACCAGAATCCCCGCCAGCAGACCGGCGATAAAGCCTCGGCGGTTAGCGGTCGGCCAGTACAGTACGGACAGCACGCCCGGGAGGAATTGCAGGGTCGCCACGAAAGCAACAATGCCGAGGTTGGCCAGATCCTGCTCGGCGCCGAGCATCAGATAGAAACCGAAACCGGCCATGATGATCGCGACGATCAGCGCGCGGCGCGTCCACTTCAGCCAACGGTAGATATTGCCTTCGGCCGGCGGTTGATAGAGCGGCAGCACCAGGTGGTTCAGCGCCATGCCCGACAGCGCCAGCGTGGTGACGATGATCAGGCCGCTGGCCGCCGATAGACCGCCGACGTAGGCGAGCAACGCCAGCGGCTTGCTGTTGGCGGCGATGCCGATGCCGAGGGTGAAATATTCCGGATTGGTCGTGGCGCCCAGTTTCAGGCCGGCCCACAAGATCAACGGTACCGCCAGGCTCATCAACAGCAGGAACAGTGGCAAACCCCAGCTCGCACTGACCAGTGAGCGCGGATTGAGGTTCTCGGTAAACGTCATGTGATACATGTGCGGCATCACGATTGCCGAGGCGAAAAACACCAGCAGCAGCGTGCGCCATGGGCCTTCCTGCAATGGCGTGTGCAACGCGGCGAGGGCGGTCTGGTTTTGCAGCAGCCACACCTCAAGTTGCTGCGGGCCGTCGAACACCCCGTACAGCGCATACAAACCGACGCCGCCGAGGGCGATCAGTTTGATCACCGATTCAAAGGCAATCGCGAACACCAGCCCTTCGTGTTTCTCACGGGTGGCGATGTGGCGGGAGCCGAAGAAAATCGTGAACAGGATGATCAGCGCACAAAACGCCAGCGCTACGCGGCTCTGCACCGGCTCGCCAGTGAGGATGCCAATGGAATCGGCGACCGCTTGAATCTGCAACGCCAGCAACGGCAACACGCCAATCAGCATGAAGATCGTGGTCAGCGCACCGGCCCAGGTGCTGCGGAAACGGAACGCAAAAAGATCCGCCAGCGACGACAGTTGATAGGTGCGGGTGATTTTCAGGATCGGATAGAGCAGCACCGGCGCCAGCAGAAATGCGCCGGACACGCCGAGGTAGCTGGACAGAAAACCGTAGCCGTATTGATACGCGAGGCCCACCGTGCCGTAGAACGCCCACGCACTGGCGTAAACCCCAAGCGACAAAGTGTAAGTCAGCGGGTGGCGAATGATCGCGCGCGGGATCATGCCCCGTTCGCTGACCCAGGCAACGCCGAACAGCACCGCCAGGTACGCGGCGCTGATCAGGATCATCTGGGTCAGGCTAAAGCTCATCGGCATCTTTTTGGCTCTGCAGGATGAAGGTCACAACAATCAGGATCAGCCAAAGCAGATAAGGGCGATACCAGGCGCCCGTCGCGTCGATCCACCAATCCATGATGGCGGGGGAAAACAGGTAGATCCCGACGACTAAAAGCAGGACCAAGCGATAGATGTACATCCCGGCCTCTCTTTTTTATGCGCGTGCCCGAAAACGTGCGGCGATGGTAACGGATGGGCGCGCGACTGCAAGTGGCGTCATAGCAGTTGCGCTTCGGGCAGGGTCAGTGTGCGCGGGATCTTTGTCGCATCCCAGTGCAGGCAACCCCACGCCAGTAATTCTTGCGGCGAGGCGTGGGCCAGTTCGGCGTCGGGGTTTTGCCCCAAAGCACGCAGGGCCCGCAGCAGCAATGGCGTGGCTTGATCAGCTTCCAGCGGTGGCGAGCGGTAGGATTTGCCGAGCTTGTTGCCATCCGGTTGGGTAATCAACGGCAAGTGCAGATAGCGCGGTTGGCGCAGGCCCAGCAGCTCTTGCAGGTAGAGCTGACGTGGCGTCGAGTCGAGCAGATCGGCACCCCGGACGATGTCGGTGATGCCTTGCCAGGCATCATCGAGCACCACGGCCAATTGATAGGCGTAGAGACCGTCGCGGCGGCGGATGACGAAATCGCCGACGTCGCGGCCCAGATGCTGACGGTATTCGCCTTGCACGCGGTCGATGAAGTGGTATTCCAGCTCCGGCACGCGCAGGCGAATGGCGGCGTCTTGCTGAGCGTGGCCGAGATTACGGCACAGACCCGGATAAATGCCGTTGTACGCTTCGAGCTGTTTGCGCGAGCAGGTACAGGCGTAGGCCAGGCCGTGATTGAACAGGCTATTGAGGACGTCGGCGTAGGCATCGTGCCGATCGCTCTGGCGCACCATGTCGCCGTCCCACTCGAAACCGTAGCTTTCCAGCGCCTTGAGAATCGCGGTTTGCGCACCGGGTTCTTCACGGGGCGGATCGAGATCTTCCATGCGCACCAGCCAGCGACCGCCGACCGAACGGGCGTCGAGGTAAGAGGCGAGGGCGGCAACCAGCGAGCCGAAGTGCAAGTGGCCACTGGGGGTCGGGGCGAAGCGGCCGATGTACGCGGGGGATTTTTTGGCAGTCATGGAAACGAAGCTACTTTTCAGGCTATACGCAGGTCAACCTGTAGGAGTGAGCCTGCTCGCGATTGCGGTGCGACATTCAACACCGATATTGACCGACCCACCGCTATCGCGAGCAGGCTCACTCCTACAAAAGGCAAAGGCAAAGGCAAAGGCAAAAGACAGAAACAAAAACGGAGCGTTCGCACGCTCCGTTTTTCGTTCAGGTCGAGATTACTTGCCGACCTGCTTTTCCTTGATTTCCGCCAGAGTCTTGCAGTCGACGCACATGTCGGCTGTAGGGCGTGCTTCGAGGCGTTTCACACCAATCTCGACGCCGCACGAATCACACCAACCGTACTCTTCGTCTTCGATCAGTTGCAGCGTCTTGTCGATTTTCTTGATCAGCTTGCGTTCGCGGTCGCGGGCGCGCAGCTCGAGGGCGAATTCTTCTTCCTGGCTGGCACGGTCGGCCGGGTCCGGGAAATTCGCAGCTTCGTCCTTCATGTGGTCAACGGTGCGGTCGACTTCCTGCATCAACTCCTGTTTCCACTTGTTCAGGACCTTGGTGAAGTGCGCGCGCATCGGGGCGCCCATGTACTCTTCACCTTTCGCCGGAACATAAGGTTCGAAACCGCTGATCGTCTGATTCTGCTGTTGCTTTGCTTGGGTGGGCATGAAATGGACCGCCTCTACTCTTGTAATCCATTGCGCAGGATTGCTCCATCACCGACACCTGCCGGCCCTGCGGCTGCAAGCGGGCGAACTTACCAGATCAATTCAGCCTGCGCTACTCCCGGATGTCGAGGTCCCGGCGGGTGGCGCTTGCAAAAGTCTGACAAGCCGTGTCTGGCGGTGTTGGAGACCTGTTCAATCACTGATTTTAGTCAATCCTGGAGCGTACGCTCATATCGTTACAGTCCAGCGTTCTTGAGGCTGTGACCGCTGCGGGTTCTCGCTCGTTCCGGCAGATGGGTAGAATCGTCTCTTTTTCCCCTTCGAAGGAAAACCAATGGCTCAGCCGTACAGTGCGCGCAGTCGTGCGATCGAACCGTTCCATGTAATGGCGCTGCTGGCGCGGGCCAATGAATTGCAGGCTGAAGGCCACGACGTGATCCATCTGGAGATCGGCGAGCCGGACTTCACCACGGCCGAACCGATCATTCGGGCCGGGCAAGCGGCGCTGACGGCGGGCAAGACCCGTTACACCGCAGCGCGCGGGATTCCCGAGTTGCGCGAGGCGATCGCCGGTTTTTACCAATCGCGTTACGCCTTGAACATTGATCCGCGGCGGATTCTGATCACCCCGGGCGGCTCTGGTGCGCTGTTGCTGGCCAGTGCGTTGCTGGTCGACCCCGGCAAACACTGGCTGTTGGCGGACCCAGGCTATCCGTGCAACCGGCACTTCCTGCGATTGGTCGAAGGTGCCGCGCAGCTTGTCCCAGTGGGCCCGGACGTGCGCTATCAACTGACCCCGGATCTGGTCGAGCGTCATTGGGACCACGACAGCGTCGGCGCGCTGGTTGCCTCGCCGGCCAACCCGACCGGAACGATCCTGACCCGCGATGAGCTGGCCGGGTTATCCACAGCCATCAAGGCGAAACACGGGCATCTGGTGGTGGATGAGATCTATCACGGTCTGACTTACGGCACCGATGCCGCCAGCGTGCTGGAAGTCGATGACAGCGCTTTTGTCCTGAACAGTTTCTCCAAGTACTTCGGCATGACCGGCTGGCGCCTGGGCTGGCTGGTCGCGCCGGAGGCGGCGGTGAGTGACCTGGAGAAACTCGCGCAGAATCTCTACATCAGCGCCCCGAGCATGGCGCAATACGCTGCATTGGCGTGTTTCGAGCCGGACACCATCGCCATTCTGGAGGAGCGTCGCGCCGAATTTGGTCGTCGTCGCGACTTCCTGCTGCCCGCCCTGCGCGCGCTCGGATTCAACATTGCCGTGGAGCCGGAGGGCGCGTTCTATTTGTACGCCGATATCAGCCAGTTCGGCGGCGATGCCTTCGCGTTCTGCCGTCATTTCCTCGAAACCGAGCACGTCGCCTTTACGCCGGGGCTGGATTTTGGTCGTTATCAAGCCAGTCATCATGTGCGTTTTGCCTACACGCAAAACCTCACTCGCTTACAGCAAGCGGTGGAACGCATCGCGCGTGGCTTGAAGAGTTGGCAAGGCTGATGCGCTTTTATCCCCCTCTTGAAGAAGCGCGGTTGATTCGTCGATACAAACGCTTTCTCGCCGATATCGAGACCGTTAGCGGCGAGTTGTTGACGATTCACTGCCCGAACACGGGCTCCATGCTCAATTGTCAGGTCGAGGGCGGGCAGGTCTGGTTCAGCCGCTCCAACGATCCCAAGCGCAAATTGCCCGGCACTTGGGAGATCGGCGAAACCCCGCAAGGGCGGCTGTTTTGTGTGAACACCGGACGCGCCAACGGGTTGGTCGAGGAAGCCTTGCAGGCTGGCGTGATCAGCGAGTTGAACGGCTTTACCGCGTTGAAGCGAGAAGTCGCCTATGGGCAGGAAAAAAGCCGTATCGATTTCCGCCTCGAATACCCGAGCGGCCCGGCTTATGTGGAAGTGAAAAGCGTCACCCTGGGCTTCGATGGCACGGCGGTGGCGGCTTTTCCGGATGCCGTGACCCAGCGTGGCGCCAAGCATTTGCGTGAGCTGGCGCATTTGGCTCGCGACGGGATTCGGGCGGTGCAGTTGTATTGCGTCAATCTGAGCGGGATTGAAGCGGTGCGGCCTGCGAAGGAAATCGATTCGGCGTACGCCGATGCGCTTCTCGAAGCCGTTGCCTGTGGCGTTGAGGTGCTGGCGTACGGCGTGCGTTTGAACCATGAAGAGATGGTCATCGACCGGCGTCTCGACGTCTTGCTCAACGGTTAAACGTTGATCCACAGGCCTTGCGCGTTTTCGCGGCAGGGGATGGCGGTGAGTGACTGCCCGGCGCAAGGCCCGGCCACGCATTCGCCGTCCTCGATGAGAAACAGTGCGCCGTGGGTGGCGCACTGGATCAGACTGTTGCTGGGGTCAAGAAACTGGTCGGGCTGCCATTCCAGCCCGACGCCGCGGTGCGGGCAGCGATTGAGGTAAACATAGGCCTGGCCGCTGCGGCGCACGGCAAAGAGCTTTTTCCCGTCGACTTCAAAACCACGACTGGCGGCTTCAGCCAGATCGGCGCCTGCGCAGAGAAACTTCATGACTATCCTCTAGTGTCCGCTCGTGTCCGGATATGTCCGAGCTTGACGTTTAAATGCAAACAATTATCAAATGACGGCCTTCGTCCGCAGGGCGGCTGGCAGATGCCGAGGATACTTGGCCTGCCATTCTGACGCCCGGGAAAAACCTTATTCAAGGAAGCTGGATATGCGCCTGAGTACCCGCGTTGCTGTGCTGTGTGCCGGACTTTTCGTCAGTCACCAGGCGGCAGCGGCTGATTTGCCGCAACGTTGGGTCAGTGCCGGCGGTGCGCTGTCGGAGTGGGTCAGCGCCTTGGGGGGCGAGTCGAAGCTGGTCGGTGTCGACACCACCAGCCAGCATCCCGAGTCGCTGAAGGCGCTGCCGAGCATCGGTTATCAGCGCAGTCTTTCCGCTGAAGGCATTCTCAGTCTGCGCCCGGACATCCTGATCGGCACCGAGGAAATGGGCCCGCCGCCGGTGCTGTCACAGGTGAAAGCGGCCAAGGTTCAGGTGGAGTTGTTCTCGGCGCAGCCGGATCTGCCGACGCTGCAGAAAAACGTGACTCACTTGGGCCAGTTGCTGGGCGCCGAGCCACAGGCTGCGCAACTGCTGCAACGTTATCAACAGCAACTCGATGCGCAGCAAGCACGAGTGACCGATGCGCAGACCCAACAGAAAGCGCCAGGCGTGCTTCTATTGCTCGGACATGCTGGCGGCAAACCGTTGATTGCCGGTAAGGACACCGCCGCCGATTGGCTGCTGCAACAAGCGGGTGGGCATAACCTGGCGACGCATACCGGTTACAAACCTTTTTCCGTGGAATCTCTGGCCAGTCTCGACCCTGAAGTATTGGTATTCGCCGACCGTGCGCTCACCGGTGAGGCGGCGAAAGCCGCGCTGTTCAAGGAAAACCCGATTCTCGATTCAAGCCGCGCCGCCAAAGCAGGCCGGGTGCTCGAGCTGGACCCGACCCTGCTGGTCGGCGGCCTCGGGCCACGTTTGCCTGCGGCGCTGAAAACCCTGTCTGACGGTTTCTACCCGGCCCAGAGCGGCCAATGACCACACTGGTCAAACCCCGTGCCTTGTTCATCGGCCTGACGCTCCTGTGTTTGCTGGCGATCTGGCTGTCATTGGCGCTGGGGCCGGTGAGCCTGCCGCTGATCGATACGTTGCGCGCAGCGTTGCGCATGCTTGGTGTACCGCTGGCGCCAGAAGGGCTGGAGCAGGCCGAGCTGATTCTCGGGCAGATTCGTCTGCCGCGTACCTTGCTCGGGTTGGCGGTCGGCGGTGTGCTGGCATTGTCTGGCGTGGCGATGCAGGGATTGTTTCGTAACCCCTTGGCAGACCCCGGACTGGTGGGTGTTTCCAGTGGCGCGGCGTTGGGTGCGGCGATCGCGATTGTCGGGGGCTCGTTTTTTGGCGGTTTGCCGGAGTGGTTCGGGCCTTATCTGTTGTCGGTCTGCGCGTTTCTCGGCGGGCTCGGGGTCACGGCACTGGTCTATCGACTCGGTCGGCGCAACGGCCAGACCAATGTCGCGACCATGTTGCTGGCGGGTATCGCGCTGACCGCGCTGGCCGGTTCGGCCGTCGGCCTGTTCACTTATCTGGCAGATGACGCGACCCTGCGGACGCTGACGTTCTGGAACCTTGGCAGCCTCAATGGCGCCAGTTACGCGCGGTTGTGGCCGTTGCTGATCATCAGCGTTGGTGTCGCGTTATGGTTGCCACGTCGGGCCAAGGCGCTGAATGCCTTGCTGCTCGGCGAGTCGGAAGCCGGGCATCTGGGCATCGATGTCGAGCGACTGAAGCGCGAGTTGGTGTTTTGCACCGCGCTGGGTGTCGGCGCTGCGGTGGCAGCAGCGGGAATGATCGGCTTCGTTGGTTTGGTGGTGCCGCATCTGGTGCGTTTGCTGGCGGGCCCGGATCACAAAGTCTTGCTGCCGGCATCGGTGCTGGCGGGGGCGAGCCTTTTGCTCTTGGCTGACCTGGTCGCGCGGTTGGCGTTGGCGCCTGCCGAGTTGCCGATCGGTATTGTCACCGCGTTTATCGGTGCGCCGTTCTTTCTATTTCTGCTGTTGCGAGGACGTGCCTGATGTTGCGTGCGCAAGATCTGCACATTCAGCGCGGGCGCAAGGCCGTGCTCAGCGATGTCACGTTGCAACTCGAACCGGGCGAAGTGCTCGGCGTACTCGGGCCGAACGGTGCCGGCAAAAGTACCTTGCTCGGTGCGCTGTGCGGTGAGTTGGCGCCCAGCGCGGGCGGCGTTTCGCTCGACGGGCAAGCGTTGAGTCACTGGACCGGACAGCAGCGCGCGCAACGCTTGGCTGTGTTGCCTCAAGTGTCGACCCTGGACTTTGCCTTTCGTGTCGAAGAAGTGGTCGGCATGGGCCGCCTGCCCTATCAAAGCGGTCGCGTGCGTGATGACGAAATCATCGCCGCAGCGTTGGCGGCGGCGGATGCCGGGCATTTAAGCGGTCGCAGTTATCTGGCGTTGTCCGGTGGCGAGCGCCAGCGCGTGCATCTGGCGCGGGTGTTGGCGCAGCTCTGGCCGGGACAAGCCGGGCAAACGCTGCTGCTGGATGAACCGACGTCGATGCTTGATCCGTTGCATCAACACACCACGCTGCAAGCGGTGCGCGAGTTTGCCGATCGCGGCGCGGCGGTGCTGGTGATCCTGCATGATCTGAATCTGGCGGCGCGCTATTGTGATCGTATTCTGCTGCTCGAAGGCGGGCGTCCGGTAGCGCTGGACACCCCGGAGCAGGTGTTGCGGCCGGACTCGCTGAAGGCTGTGTTCGGTCTTGAAGTGTTGGTGCAGCCGCACCCGGAGCGCGGGCATCCGCTGATCATTGCCCGCTGACTGAATCATCGAGGTGATGGCATGCGTGGGTTGTGGCTGTTGGCAGTGGTGTTGCTTGCGGGGTGTCAGCATGTTGTTGCGCCACCGCCGATCAGTGGCCAGATTCGTGACCTGCGCAGCGGTGAGGAGCTGACGGCGCAGCAACTGGTGAAACGCCTTGCTGGACCCGAGCGACTGATCATTGGCGAGCAGCACGACAATGCCGATCATCACGCCGCGCAATTGTGGCTGTTGCAGTCGCTCGGCGAGCAACGGCCGCAAGGCAGTCTGTTGCTGGAAATGCTCACGCCGGATCAGCAGCCCAAGGTAGATGCCGTTCGCCAGGCAATGTCGCCGTCCGCCAATCTTTCAGAGGCGCTGACCTGGCAGGATGGCTGGGACTGGAATCTCTATGGGCCGATCGTGCGCTTTGCTCTCAGCCAGCCGTATCCGCTGCTGGCGGCCAATCTTGAAAACAGTGAAATCCGTACCTTCTACCGCAACCCGCCGGTGCTGAGCGGTGCGCGCAGTAATGCGGCGTCGGTGAAAAGCACGTTGCTGGCGCAGATCAGTGAATCCCATTGCGGACTGCTGCCCGCAGCACAGATGCCCGCGATGCTGGCCGTGCACCAGCAGCGTGACCGACGCATGGCTGAGCGCATGCTCGCGGCGCCCACGCCTTCGATCTTGTTGGTTGGGGCGTGGCATGCGCGCAAGGATGTCGGGGTGCCGTTGCATGTCGTGGATCTGGGCGCCACTCAAGCGCCAACGGTGTTGATGCTGGCAGAGCGGGGCGCAGCGGTGACTGCCGCGATGGCCGATTACGTCTGGTACACCGCCCCGACGCCCAAGCAGGATTACTGCGAACAGATGCGTGAACAATTCGGCAAATGACTTTTCCACAGGCAAAAAAAGACCCGGTAAAAAACCGGGTCAAATAACCGTGATTAGCCTGATGAGGAGATAATCTGAGAGTCCGAACCAAGGGCTTTTCAGAATATCGACTGATCTCGCGACCAGTTGTGATAATCATAGCGATTCTCATTACCACGTCAACAACTGTTTTCTCATTTCTTTGATTCAGACTCGAAAATGGCCGGGATGCCCCGAAAACAGGGGGCTGGCATTAACTTCTGATTTCGCTCATTTGGCTGACTTGTTTATTCAGTTGGCCGATACGCCGCGCCATGCTTTCGATCAGGCTGTGGGCAATCTTCGGATTGGTGCGGGTCATGCTCAAAAACTGCTCACCGGGAATCAGCATCACTGTGCTCGCTTCTCGGGCGATGACCGTGGCATTGCGCGGTTCGCCGGTGAAAACCGCCATGGCACCAAATATCTCGTCCTTGGGCACATCACCGACCTTGTGCCCTTCGACAAAGGCCTCGGCATGGCCGTCGATGATCACGAACACATGATCGGCGACGTCGCCCTGCTTGATCAGAATTTCCCCGGCCTCAACCCGTTTGAAACCATTGGTGCTGCGAAACTCGCGTGGTTTCAGCTCGGCGACGGTGTGGGCGAGAATCGCCATTTGCCCCAGCAGATACGCAAGAAATTGATCCGCCCGGCCGGCGTCGGCGTACAGATGCTGAAACACCTCATGGCGTCGGTAAGGCGTCAAGCGCAGTGGCCCGTCACTGTACAGGCGGCAATCGTCCCATTCATTGCCACGCTGCAGGCCGATCAGGTCGCCCTCTTGCCAATAAAACAGCGGACGGGCAGCGATGCAGCCGTTGATCACACCTTCAGCCAACAGAAACAACTGATCGCCGGGTAACTGCGCGAACAAATCATCCGTCGCGTCCAGTTGCAGATCCGGCCCGCATGGCGCCAGGCCGAGCAGCCACTGCGCGGGCAAACTCTGTAGGCGATTGATCAGTGCATCGGCATATGCCGATTGTTCCCCCAGCAAATACATGACGGTCAGCGTCCGTTCAGTTCTTGTGGCGCGAGGAAATGGCTTCGAGCTGTTTGTTCAGGGCGTCCTTGCGTTCGGCGGGGATGTCGTTCCAGTGCACGTCCATCAGCGCGCCTTCGATCGCATACAACAACACCTTCGATGCGCGAAACCCGCGGGTACGCACGGCCCGGTAGGCGTCCACCGCGCCCAGGCGACGCAAGTCCGAGGCGCTGTGGATGCCCACGGCATGCAGCCATTGCGCCGACGTCTTGCCAAGATTCTTCAGGTGTTGCAGTTCATCATTCATCAAGCCTCCTTGCGACGGCCGAATGGTGCGTGGGCGAGCTTCTCAGGAGTGTAGCCATCAGTAGGAAAAGCGTGGTTGTTTGGTCGGATTCGACGCAAATGCTTCTAAGAAAAGGAGCTTGAACGGCCTGCGAGCGCAGAAAGGAGGGAGAAAACACACATATCAATGTAGGAGTGAGCCTGCTCGCGATAGCGGGCTGGCAGGCACACATATGTTGAATGTTAAACCGCTATCGCGAGCAGGCTCACTCCTACAGCGGCAGGCGCTGGATGGTTATTTCAGCGAGTGCGATAACGCAGGCGCGTACCGAAATTCATCGACATCAGAATCTCGTCGGCACTCAGCTCCGGCGGGAAGTACGCCCCGGAAATCTGCGCGTGCGCCAGGCTGGCGCCTTCAAGCGACGCATTACGAAAATCGATGCCACGTAAATCGGCCGAGCGGAAATACGCGTCCCGGAAATCCACGCCATCGGCGTTCAGTTCACGCAGGTCAAGGCCTCGGAAGTCGCCACCGACCATGTCGATCGGGCCGTCTTGCGGGCGTTCGTTGTTGAAACCTGTGATGTCATCTTTGTGCAGCAAGGCATACAGCGGGGAGTCGAGCAGTTTAGGCTGGCTCATGTCAGATCACCTGTTGGTTTTATGACGCCAGTATAGTGCCACTATTTGGCGGCCGTGAAGCAAGCGAGGGCTTCACGGCCGAAATAGTTTTTTACAGGCCTGGCAAGCGCTGACGAATCTGCGCGACCACGGTGTCCAGCGTGCCGGATTCGTTGGTCTGCACGCGTTTGCTGCGCAGAATTTCTTCCGGCGTCAGCGCTTCACGATTGGCTTGCTGTGCTTCGATCACGGCCAGCGTGGCGTCGGACGGATCCTGTTTATCCGCCTGACGAATCGCCAGCCAGCTCTCGATCACCGCTTGTGGCGCGTTGCAGTCGAGGATCAGGAACGGTGTGCCGGTGGCTTCGGCAATTTTCGCCGCGTTGTCGCGTTGCTCGCGTTTAAGGTAAGTCGCGTCGATCACCACCGGGAAACCTGCGTGCAGGATGATTTCAGCAATTTCATGCAGGCGTGCGTAGGTCGCCGCGCTGGCGTCGGCGCTATAGATGCCGGCCTGCACGTCGTTGGCGACGGTTTGTTCACCGAACAGGCGCTTGCGTTCAACATCGGAACGCAGGCGGATCGCGCCCAGTGCTTCGACCAGGCGCATGGCCACGTGGCTCTTGCCGACAGCGGAAACGCCGTGGGTAATCGCCATGAAGCGCGAAGGAATGGTGCTGTAGCTTTCGGCCAGGTTGGCGTAGTTGCGGTACTGGCGCAGGGTGGTGGCGCGCTGCACCGGCGTCGCGTCCGCGGGCATGCTGAACAGCGCAACCTTGGCGCGAACCAGTGCGCGGTAGGCTTTATAGAAGTTCAGCACTTCGAGGCCTTGATAGTCGCCGGTCAATTCCAGGTATTGGCTGATGAAGCGGCGCGCCAGGGATTTCAGGCCACGGTCTTCAAGGTCCATCGCGAGGAAGCCGGTGTCGGCCCAGACGTCGGTGAAACGGAACGGTTCGTTGAACTCGATGCAGTCGAAGATCACCACTTTGCCGTCGATGACCGTGGCGTTGCCCAAATGGATGTCGCCGTGACATTCACGGGTAAAGCCTTCGGTTTTGCGCTGGGCGAACAGTGGCTTGAGACGTTCGAAGCTGCTTTCGGCCCAGGCTTTCAGTGCGTCGAGTTGCAGCAGATCGTTTTTGTCGCTGAGGAACGGCAGGATCTGCTCAAAGTTTTGCGACACCGGCGCCATCACGCTGTCCGGGGTACCGGCGTCGTGTTCGGCCGGGACTTTTGGCGCGGTGAGGTGGAAGCGGGCGATTTGCTTGGCCATCTCGTCGATGTGCTGGGTGGTCAGTTCGCCGTTGGCTTGCAAAGTGCTGAGCAGACCGGTCTGTGGGAACTGGCGCATTTTCAGCAGATATTCGATCGCCGGGCCTTCACCGCCGAGTTGCGGTGCTTCGACGCTGCCGGTCACTGGCAATACTTCCAGGTACAAATCGTCGGTCAGGCGCTGGTTCAGACGCAGTTCTTCTGCACAGAAATGTGCGCGCGACTCGAGGCCGGTGAAGTCGAGGAAACCGAAATTGACCGGTTTCTTTACTTTATAAGCAAAGGGGCCGGTGAGGATCACCCACGAGATATGGGTTTCGATGACCTGAAACCCTTCGACAGGGTGCGGGTAGAGGGCCGGGTTTTGCAGGGCAGCGATCAGTGACTGGCTCACGGGCGATCCTTCAGAGAGGGGGGAAATTCAAGGCGGCCATTATGGCCGCTCGCCAGCCTGACGCAAACCTCGGAGCGCTCCTGTTGAGTATGAATAAAGTGCGTATAATCCGCCGCCATGACTCGAACTCGATCCCCCCGTACCAAGAAAAAACCACCTTCCAAGGGCCTCAGCCCATGGTTGAGCTGGGCCATTAAACTCAGTCTGGTCGGCCTTGTCGTGCTGGCCGGCTTCGCCGTTTACCTCGATGCCGTGGTGCAGGAGAAGTTCTCCGGCAAGCGCTGGACCATCCCGGCGAAGGTCTACGCGCGGCCGCTTGAGCTGTTCGTCGGACAAAAGCTCAGCAAGGACGATTTCCTTACCGAACTCGATGCTCTTGGCTATCGCCGCGAAGCCGTGAGCAATGGTCCCGGCGCCGCAGCCGTCAACGGTAATACGGTCGATCTGAATACCCGTGGCTTCCAGTTCTATGAAGGCCTGGAGAAGCCGCAGCCTGTGCGCGTGCGTTTCTCCGGCGATTACGTGGCTGAGTTGTCGGCGACCAACGGTTCGAAACTGTCCGTGGTACGCCTTGAACCGCTGATGATCGGCGGCATTTATCCAAAGAATCTCGAAGACCGCATTCTGATCAAGCTCGATCAGGTGCCGCCGTACCTGCTCGAAACCCTGGTCGCTGTAGAAGACCGCGATTACTACAGCCACTGGGGCGTGTCGCCGAAGTCGATTGCCCGGGCTATCTGGGTCAACACCTCTGGCGGCAAGATGACCCAGGGCGGCAGTACGCTGACCCAGCAGTTGGTGAAAAACTTCTACCTGACCAACGAACGCAGCCTGACCCGCAAGCTCACCGAAGCGATGATGGCGCTATTGCTGGAAATGCATTACGACAAGAAAGAAATCCTTGAGGCCTACCTCAATGAAGTCTTCGTCGGGCAGGACGGTCAGCGCGCAGTGCACGGTTTCGGTCTGGCCAGCCAGTTCTTCTTCGGTCAGCCATTATCCGAATTGAAACTGCATCAGGTGGCGTTGCTGGTCGGCATGGTCAAAGGCCCGTCCTACTACAACCCGCGACGCAACCCGGAGCGCGCGTTGGAGCGGCGTAACCTGGTGCTCGACGTACTTGAGCAGCAGGGCGTGGCGACGGCCGAGCAGGTCGAAGCAGCGAAGAAAATGCCGCTGGGCGTGACCACGCGCGGCAAGCTCGCCGACAGTTCGTTCCCGGGCTTTATCGATCTGGTCAAACGGCAGTTGCGCGAAGATTACCGCGACGAAGACTTGACCGAAGAAGGCCTGCGGATCTTCACCAGTTTCGACCCGATTCTGCAGATGAAGGCCGAAGCCTCGGTCAACGACACGTTCAAGCGTCTGTCCGGGCGCAAAGGCTCCGACGATGTCGAAGCAGCGATGGTCGTGACCAACCCGGAAACCGGCGAAGTGCAGGCGATGATCGGCAGCCGTCAGGCCAGTTTTGCCGGCTTCAACCGGGCACTCGATGCGGTGCGGCCGGTGGGTTCGTTGATCAAACCGGCGGTTTATCTCACCGCGCTGGAGAAACCGAGCCAGTACACGCTGACCAGTTGGCTGTCCGACGATCCGTTGTCGGTCAAAGGCGCGAACGGTCAGGTGTGGAAACCGCAGAATTATGATCGTCGCTCCCACGGCACGGTCTTCCTCTATCAGGGCCTGGCGCACTCCTACAACCTGTCGACCTCGCGTCTGGGTCTGGAAGTGGGCGTGCCGAATGTGTTGAAAACACTCGGTCGTCTGGGCGTTACACGTGAATTCCCGGCGTTCCCGTCGATGTTGCTCGGCGCGGGTGGCATGACCCCGATCGAAGTGGCGACCATGTACCAGACCCTCGCCAACGGTGGTTTCAACACGCCGATGCGCGGGATTCGCAGCGTGCTGACCGCCGAGGGCGAACCGCTCAAGCGTTATCCGTTCCAGATCGAGCAGCGTTTCGACCCGGCGTCCATCTATCTGATCCAGAACGCCATGCAGCGCGTGATGCGTGAAGGTACCGGCAGTTCGGTTTATAACGTGCTGCCCAAGACCCTGACACTCGCCGGCAAGACCGGCACCAGTAACGATTCCCGTGACAGCTGGTTCGCCGGTTTCAGTCAGGACCTGCTGGCGGTGGTGTGGCTGGGCCGCGACGATAACGGCAAGACGCCGTTCACCGGGGCCACCGGCGCGTTGCAAGTCTGGACCAGTTTCATGCGCAAGGCTGATCCGCTGCCGCTGGACATGCCGCAGCCGGACAACATCGTCCAGGCATGGGTCGATTCGCGCACCGGGCAGGGCTCCGATGCCAACTGCCCAGGTGCGGTGCAGATGCCGTATATTCGCGGCAGCGAACCGCCACCCGGCGCCGCCTGTGCAAGCGAAACGCCTGCTTCCGGCGAGTCGGTGATGGATTGGGTCAAGGGCTGGATGAATTAAGCAAAGAGGGTTTCAAGTGAACAAGTGGTTGATTCCAGCGGTGACCGCCGTGGCTTTGCTCAGCGGCTGCTCTACCGTACAGCGTGGTTCGATCCCGGTGGTCGATTCCGGTACGGCTGTGTCCAACAGCGAACGTATCTCGGCCAATGGCGGTTTCCGTCAAACGACCGTAAAGCGTCCTGCGCAGGCTCAGGCTCAGACTCAAGCGATCCCGCAAGGCGATACCGGCGTGGTGGTGATGGTGCCGGGTGGCGGTGCCGCCGTGTCGACGCCGATCAGCTCTTCGCCTATCGAGTCGGGCCCGGCGTCCGGCGGTATCACGTCGGGGCCGTACACGCCTCCGGCCGTTGAATCGGCACCGATCAATTCCGGCAGCTACAGCATGCCTTCGACGCCGAGCGGGATTCCTTCCGCCAGCAGTGGCGGCGGCTTGTCGGCAGACGAACAGCTGGACGGCCCGGTGCTCGCCTTGCTGACTACCGCTCAGCAGCAACAGGCGGGCGGCGACCTCAACGGCGCGTCTTCCAGTCTGGAGCGTGCACAGCGCGTCGCTCCGCGTGAGCCGCAAGTGCTTTATCGCCTGGCGCAAGTGCGCATGGCTCAAGGGGATGCGCCGCAAGCCGAGCAGTTCGCCCGTCGTGCGCTGACGATGGCCAACGGTCGCCCGGACCTGCAAGCCAGTCTGTGGGAAATCATCGCTCAGTCCCGCGAGAAACAAGGCGATTCCGCCGGCGCCGCTCAGGCCCGTCAGAAGGCCAAGGTTTCGCTGTGATGGATGCCCGTTTCCCGAAAATCGCCGATCAGTTGCTATTGATCGAGCGTGAATTGCGCACACAAGGCTGGTGGGACGAGGTGTCGCCGTCGGCCGAAGCCCTGAGCAGTGTCGAACCGTTTTCGGTCGATACGCTGGACTTTGAACAATGGCTGCAATGGATCTTCCTGCCCCGCATGAAGATGATCCTCGAACAGGATCTGCCGTTGCCGAATGCTTCGGGTATCCAGGAGATGGCAGAAATGGTCTTCGCCCAGCGCAACCTGGGTGGCAAGGATCGTCAACTGCAGGTGCTGCTCAAAGAGTTCGACCTGCTGATCACCGCCTCGCACTGACACCTCATCAATGTAATTGTATGGACTCGCCCAAGCCGAGGCGTCTGTGCGCCACGGTGGCATTCTTATAGAAGCCAACGACAGCGAG
>NZ_JBODOE010000018.1:0-141489 GCF_051913165.1 Pseudomonas sp. SM4
ACGAGTGAAACGAGGCTGCGATCTTTTGATCTTTCACCTCTAGATCAAAAGATCGCAGCCTTCGGCAGCTCCTACAGGGGATCGGGTGGCGTCAGCGGTAGCGTTGCAGGTGTTCGCTGACTTTCGCGGCGGGGACTTTCTGCAGTTTGCACAGCAGGTCGTGCGACAGCTCGCGCACGCCGTGCTTGTGGCGCAACTCTTCGGCCAGATGCGCCATCAGGTTGGCCGCCATCTCGGCGTCAGCCATGGCCCGGTGAGCCTGGCCGGTGTGCGGCAGGCGCGCGAATGTGGTGAGGGTGCCCAGCTTGTGATTCGGCGCCGCCGGCATCAAGCGTCGGGCCAGCAGTAACGAGCAGGCAAAATTCTGCAACCGCGTGCGTTTGATCAGCCCCAACTCAAAGTCCCAGAACTTCTGGTCGAACGATGCGTTATGCGCCACCAGCGGCGTGCAGCCGACGAACTCGTTGACCTCGTTCATCACCTGTTCCGCCGGCGGCGCGGTGCGCAGCATGGCGTTGCTGATGCCGGTCAGTTGTTCGATGAATGCGGGAACGCGCACGCCGGCGTTCATCAGGCTCTGGTAACGCTCGACGATGCGGCCGTTTTCCAGCATGACCACGGCGATTTCCGTGGCGCGACAGCTGCTGTTCGGCGAGAGGCCGGTGGTTTCAAAGTCGATGACTGCAATGCGTTCCAAACCGGGTTCAACTCCGTACAAAAATCAATTCTTGAGCAACAGCGCGCCTTCGATCGGCACGTAACGGCTGGCGGCGCGAATCAGCGAGTTGGCAGTCAGTCCCGGCACGCCATAGGCGACCGCTTGCACGCCGTGTTTGCTGATGATGCGTTCGAGCAGCATGTCGAAATCGCCGTCACCCGAGGCCAGGACGATTTCGTCGACGTGGTCGGCGGCGTCCATAATGTCGAGGGTGATGCCGACGTCCCAGTCGCCTTTGGCCGATCCGTCGCTGCGCTGGATGTAAGGCTTGAGCTTCACGGTGAAGCCGAGGTTGCGCAGGATTTGCTGGAATTGCTGCTGTTTGCTGTCGCCCCGGTCGATCGCGTAGGCGTAGGCCTCGACGATCTGCCCGTCCTTGCTGATGTCCGCCCACAGCGCGGCATAGTTGAAATGGCAACCATAGGCCTGACGTACGGTGTAGTAGAGGTTCTGCACGTCGGCGAACACTGCGATTTTTTTCACCGGAGTTCCTGTGGGCGCGCAAGCGCACGAAGCGGGATCGGGCGCGGGGCCCGAAAAAGGCGCTCAGTATGCCAGCCATGAGGAAGGTTCAGCGAATAATCACCGGCAGGCGCCGAGGTGCTACTGACGAGTGGTGAATGTGGTGAGGGGATTAAGCGAAACGTCGCACCGCCCCGATGGGCTGCGCAGCAGTCCCAAAAACTGGGGCCGCTCCGCTGCCCAACGGGGCGGTGCGACGTTTCGCTAAATCCCCTCACCACAGGTTTGGTGTCAAATCTGAGAAATGTAGGTGTCAGACGAAGGAGTCGTCGTCATCGAAGAACGATGAGCTGTCGTCGCTGCTGTAATCGGTGTCGGTGAACCCGCCCTGATCGTTGCCGGCCATGCGCTGATCATCGCCCCAGCCGTTGTTGCTCTGGTCGGCCACCTGCGCCGGTTCTTCCTTGATCACTTCAACGATTTCTTCCGGCTGCTGGTTGTGATGGAACAGGCTGCTGATGCCTTGCGCCAGCATCACGCCACCCGCCACGCCGGCGGCGGTTTTCAAGGCGCCGCCGAGGAAGCTGCCGCCCGCTGCCGGAGCCGCTTGTTGCGCATAGTTGGGCGGCGCTGCGCCAAAATTCTGTTGTGGCGCAGGCGCACCGAAACTCTGCTGCGGTGCCGGTTCACGCCAGCCGCCCGTGGACGACGGGGCAGCACTTTGGGTCGGCGCCGGACGCGGGCTGCCACCGAAAATACTCGAGAGAAAACCGCCACCACCGCTCGGGGCAGGCGCGGCACTCTGCGCTTTGGCCGACTGCAATTCAGCCTGCAAACGCTGGACTTGTTGGGTCAGTTGTTTGTTCTGCTCATCGAGGCTCTTCAGCGCAGCCTCTTGCACCAGAATCGCCTGGGTCATGAAATAACCTGCCGCCGGCTGGCGGGTCAGGTGTTCCTTGATCCGCGTCTCGGCCTGGGCGTCGCGCGGGGCTGCCTCCGTTTCGGCCTGTTGCAGCCGGGAAAACAGTCCATCGATCAGGGTTTGCTCTTCGCTGTTCATGGCGACCTCGTAGATTGCCGGGGATAACGTTGCCCTCGCCCACTTTGAGTGAGGTGCTCTCCTGTAATGGAGACAGTGACAAAACGTTTCAATGACCTTTACCGAATGTTTACGTTTGTGCCGCCGCGCGCATCATCGGTTAAAGTGAGCCACTGTTTTCGACCTGCGATACCGACTGATGAATGCCCTCGAAGTACTGCGCGACTCTTTGTATTTTTTCAAACGCCATTTGGGCAGCATCGTGCAGTTGTGTCTGCCGCTGGTGATTTTCGAAGCGTTGTTGCAGCAAGTGGTCGATCACAACACCGACCCGGACAGTTTTTCCTCGGTCAGTGTGGTCGTCGGCCTGTTGGTCTATCCGCTCTACACCGCTGCACTGATCCTGTTTCTCGACGCCCGCACCCGAGGCGAGTCGCCGCGCACCCTTGATCTGCTGGCGATGTCGGCCCGCCTGTGGCCGCGTTTCGCCCTGCTGACCGCACTCAACACGTTGCTGATCCTGCTCGGCCTGTCGCTGTACTTCCTGCCGGGCCTGATACTGATGGTCATGCTCGCGTTCGGTGAGTACCTGCTGGTGCTGCGCGGCCTCGCCCCGTTGCAGGCAATGAAAGAAAGCCTGCGCCTGACTCGCGGGCATTTCTGGCGGATTCTGTTGTGCATTCTGTGTGTGATGACGCCACTGTGGCTGCTCAAGGGCGCGACGCTGGCGGTCTATCCCGAGCCGCAGAACCCGGCGATTGCCGTGCTGATCGAAAGCGCCCACAGCTTCCTGCAACTGTTCACCAGCGTGGTGTTGTTTCGCCTGTTCATGCTCATCAGCGAATTGCCTGACAAACGTGGCGGAGCGGTCTGACAGCGCAGCGCTTGGGCATGGCGACCGCCCTCAGGTATGCTCGGGGCCACTTTCTGTAACGCTATAAGCCGAGCCATGACCCGTCTACTGCGCTACACCCTGTTGCTTGTTGTGCTCGCCATCGCCCTGATCGGCGGGCTGATCTTCAGCCTGACCTGGCGCCCCGATGCCCGCGAAACCCTGCCGGTCAGTTGTACCGGGAAACCGCCGACGCTGGTGCCGGGGCAAGCGCTGAAAGTCATGACCTGGAACGTGCAGTTTCTCGCCGGCAAGCGCTACGTGTTCTGGAATGACCTGGCCCAGGGCGACGACGAATCGCCGACACCGGAAGACATGGCCTTCAGCCTTGATGAAGTGACGCGGGTGATCCGTGATGAGCAGCCCGATGTGGTGCTGCTGCAGGAGCTGGATGACGGCGCCAAGGCCAGCGATTATCAGGATCAGCTCAAACTGCTGCAGGAAAGGGTTGCCGACCTGTATCCGTGCAGCGTCAGCGCTTTTGACTGGAAGGCTGACTTCGTTCCTGATCGGCATATTTTCGGCAGTGTCGGCCGGCAACTGGCGACCCTCAGCCGCTACCGCATCGAACACGCCGAACGCCTGCAATTGCCGGTGGCTTCGGCGAACTTCATCAGCCGTCAGTTTCAGCCCAAAGATGCCTTGCTCGCGACCAAGCTGCCGCTCAGCGATGGCGGACAATTAACCGTATTCAATACGCACCTGGAACGCGCCAGCCAGCCGGACAGCACCTTGCAGACGCAAGTGAGCGCCGTGGCCAAGGTCCTCGACAAATATGAAAGCCAGGGCCTGCCATGGCTGATCGGCGGTGACTTCAACCTGTTGCCGCTCGGGCAATACCGCCGCTTGCCGGTCGAACGGCGTACGCCCTACTCCACCGACAGCGAACTGCATCTGCTGTGGGACAAGTACCCGATGATCCCGACCAACAACGAGGCCGGCGGCATTGATCGTGCGCAGTGGCTGACGCACTACCCCAACGACCCCGGCCTGAATGGCCCGGATCGCACGGTGGACTACCTGTTCTACAGCCCGAAAATCAAACGGATCGAAGCGACGGTGCGCCAGGACGATACCTTGCGCATTTCCGACCACCTGCCGGTCATCGCCCGCTTCCTCCTCCCCGCTGCCCCATAAACAACACCCCCCCTGTAGGAGCTGCCGCAGGCTGCGATCTTTTGATCTTCAAGAACAACAGCAAAAGATCGCAGCCTGCGGCAGCTCCTACATTTGGCGTTGGATCAGCCAGCACACAGGCCGGCAGACACACCGGTTTCGCGAGCAAGCTCGGCTCCTGCAGGGTTACCCGGCAGCAGATTAATCAAGGTAGGAGCTGCCGCAGGCTGCGATCTTTTGATCTTCAAGAACAACAGCAAAAGATCGCAGCCTGCGGCAGCTCCTACAGCGGATCAATGCACTTCTTCGAGGTCGTCGTGCAGCAGGCCGAAGATCTGCCGTTTCATGTCAATGAACGAGCGCTCCATGACCATGTCCAGCGAGCGCGGGCGTTCGATCGGCACGTCGAGAATCTGTTTGATCCGCCCCGGTTTCGCGCCCATCACATAGACCCGGTCGCCGAGCAAGATAGCTTCGTCGATGTCATGGGTGACAAACAACACGGTCTTCTTGCTGTTGCCCCACACCCGCAGCAACAGTTGCTGCATCTGCAAACGCGTCTGGCTGTCCAGCGCGCCGAACGGTTCGTCCATCAACAGAATCTGCGGATCATTGGCCAGCGCCCGGGCAATCGCCACGCGCTGCATCATCCCGCCCGACAACTGTTTGGCGTAGTTGTCGGCGAACCCGGCGAGGCCGACTTCGTTGACGTAGTAATCGACAATCTCCTTGCGCCGCGCCGCCGGCATGCCGCGCCGTTTCAACCCGAACTCGACGTTCTGGCGCACCGTCAGCCACGGGAACAGTGTGTAGCTCTGAAAGACCATGCCGCGATCCGCGCCCGGCCCCTGCACTTGCTGGCCACCGACATAGATTTCGCCGGAGGTCGGCTCGGCCAAGCCTGCGGTCAAATAAAGCAGGCTGGATTTACCGCAACCCGAAGGCCCGACCAGCACCGCAAACTGCTGATCCGGCACCTCGAACGAGACCTCTTCTAGCGCGGTAAACGTGCCGCCGTCGGGCTTCTTGTAACGCAGGCTGACCTTGTCCACCTGCAAGCGCGGCGCCGCTTGCGCAGGCGCGGCAACGGGTTCGATAAAACGATGATTGGCAGCAGTCACTGAGCCCATGCGGCAACCCTCAGGCGAAGAAAGCGGAACAGTTGATCGGTGACCAGACCGAGCAGGCCGATGATCGCGATGGCGAGGAAAATCACATCCACCTGAAAACCGCGCATGGCTTTCAGGCTCAGGTAACCCAAACCGCTGGACGCGGCGACCAGTTCCGCCACCACCAGATACGTCCAGGCCCAGCCCATGGTCACGCGCAAAGTGTCGAGCACGCCCGGCACCGAGGCCGGCGCGATCACATGCAACACCGCATCGCGGCGGCTGGAGCCCAAGGTGTAGGACGCGTTGATCAAATCCTTGGAAATGCCTTTCGATACGTCGGCGATCATCACCAGTTGCTGGAAGAACACGCCGAAGATAATCACCGAAACGCGCTGCTCCAGACCGATGCCGATCCACAAAATAAACAGCGGCACGAACGAGGTCACCGGCAGGTAACGAATGAAGTTCACCAGCGGTTCAAGGAATGCCTGAACGATGCGGAAGCTGCCCATCAGCAACCCCAACGGCACCGCCACCAGCGATGACACAATGAAGCCGACCATCACTACTTCGACACTGGCCCACACATGTGTGCCGAGCGTGCCGTCGCGGCTCAGGCGCACGGCGGCTTCAACCACCGCGCCCGGCGTCGGCAAAAACATTCCGGGCACGATGCCGCCATAAGAAAGTCCGGCCCACAGACCGACCAACAACACCCAGGCCAGAGCGCTGGCGCTCCACACCACTTGCACCGGCAACGCGGTTTTCGGCGTGAGGCTGCGGCTCAGCCACGAATTGCGCTTGAACATTGCAGGCCTCCTAAAGCGGGCTGACGAAACGGTTGTCGACCAGCTCGTCGTTGCTGACGTTGTACGGTTTGCCCTGCAATTCGCTGGCGGTTTCGTTGGCCAGTTTGATCAGCGGCGCGCTGTCGCCCGGTTTGCCCGGTGAGCCCAGCAGTTTCTCGCTCATCGCCTGATCGTAAAAACGCACGCCCTGCGCAGCGGCGGCCAGTTCCTTCGGATCGGAGAGGTAGCCGCCGACGCCTTTGGCCATGATTTTGTAAGCGTCTTCCGGATGATCCTTGGTGTACTGCACGGCTTTGTACAAACCGGCGACCAGCGCTTTGACGTCTTCCGGTTGCTTGTCGATGACGCTGCAATTGAGCGCGACCACATCGACGATCACGCCGGGGGTGCTGCTGCTGTCGATCAGCACTTTGCCTTGCTGTTTGTCGCGGACCATCGACAGGTGCGGTTCCCAGGTCACGGCAGCGGGCACGCGACCGGCGATGAACGCGGTGGCGGCATCGTCAGCGGTCATGTTCTGCACGGTGATGTCGCTCATGCTCATGCCGTTCTTTTTCAGCAGGTACGAGAGCCAGAACTGTGAGGTCGAACCCTCGTTGACTGCCACGGATTTGCCCTTGAGTTCTTGCAGGCTCTTCACGTCCTTGCCGACCAGCACGCCGTCGCCGCCATGGCTGTCATCCAGCGCCGCGACCGCTTTGAAGCAGAACTGCGGACGGTACTTGAGCACTTCATCGATGGTCGACGCCGAGCCGGACAATTGCCCGGACGCCTGCGCGGCCATGTACATCGACGCCTCTTCGACCACCGGCAATTCGACGGTCAAACCGTTTTCCTTGAAGTAGCCCAGATCCTGAGCCAGATAAAGCGTGCCGTAACCGACCCACGTGGTGTGGCCGATGGACAGGGTGCCGGCCTGGGCGCTGGTCGCGACCGTGGCGGCCAGAGCGGTAATTGCCAGAGGGTGAGTGAGACGGAGACACAAGGACTTGATCATGGAGCACTCCCGACGCTGTTGATTTAGTTTTGTCATGGGCAGTACGGTCGCCGGCCGTTGTGCAGTTGCTGCCGTTGGTCTCTCGCGGACGCTTGGGCGGACAACATTCGGCTGGCGGGCAAGATCGATGGTGGGCCATGTGCGCGGCGAGGAAAATCAGGAAATTGTTGGCTGCAAATGATGAAAAAACTGGGTAGTGCGCACTGCTATAGGGCGGGGATTGCAGGGGTGCGCGAGGTGAGTGCAGATTGGGGGTTTTCGACGAGTGGAAGAATGTCATCGCTGGCAAGCCAGCTCCCACAGTGATACCCGGTGTACTTCGGATTTTTGGGCAACATTGAACCTGTAGGAGTGAGCCTGCTCGCGATAGCGTCAGGTCAGTCGATAATTTGTTGACAGACCCACCGCTATCGCGAGCAGGCTCACTCCTACAGGGATCTCGGGTGTGGCTGGATTTCATGCACACCGCGAAAACCTGTGGGAGCTGGCTTGCCAGCGATGGCGGCGACTCGGTCTCAGCGCAACTGGAACCAGGTGGTTTTCAGTTGGGTGTATTTATCGAACGAATGCAGCGACAGATCACGGCCAAAACCGGACTGCTTGCCGCCGCCAAACGGCACCGTCACATCCAGCGCATCCACCGTGTTGACCGACACCGTGCCCGCGCGCAACCGACGCGCCACGCGATGGGCGCGGTTCAGGTCATCGGTCCACAGCGACGCCGCCAGACCGTACACACTGTCATTGGCCAACCTGATCGCCTCTTCCTCACTGTCGAACGGCATCACCGCCAGCACCGGCCCGAACACCTCTTCCCAAAACAACGGCATGTCGGCTGTTACGTCGGTAAAAATCGTCGGTTCAATAAAATTATCCGACCCGTTAAAGCATCGCTGCTGACCACCACACACCCGCGTAGCGCCCGACTGCTCGGCGCTGCGAATGAAGCGCATGATGCCGGCCGTCTGCTTACCGTCGACGATCGCACCCGCACTGCTCTGCGGATCCAGCGGATCGCCCGGCAACCAACGCTCGGCGTGCGCTTTCAACCGTTCAACAAACTCATCATGAATCGAACGCTCCACCAGCAAGCGCGAATTGGCCGAACAGACTTCACCCTGATTGAAGAAGATCCCGAACGCGGCTTTTTCCGCCGCCAGATCGAGATCCTGGCAATCGGCGAACACCAGATTGGCACTCTTGCCGCCGCACTCCAGCCACACCTGCTTGAGGTTCGACTGCGCGGAATACTCCATAAAATATTTGCCGACCTGCGTCGAGCCGGTGAACACCAGACAATCGACATCAGAGTGCAAACCCAACGCCTTGCCAGCCTGCTCGCCGAGCCCCGGTAACACGTTGAGCACACCCGCCGGCAACCCGGCTTCCAGCGCCAGTTCAGCCAGGCGCAACGCCGAAAACGGCGACTGCTCGGCCGGTTTTAGAATCACCGAATTACCCGCCGCCAGCGCTGGTGCGAGCTTCCATGCGGCCATGTCCAAGGGGAAATTCCACGGCACTACAGCCGCTACCACACCGAGCGCTTCACGAGTAATGGTCGCCAACACATTCGGCGCACTGGGCGCGACTTGATCGTAGAGTTTGTCGATGGCTTCGGCGTACCAACGGAACACCCCGGCGGCGCCCGGCACGTCGATGTTGTAGGCATCCATCACCGGTTTGCCCATGTTCAGCGAATCGAGCAAGGCCAGTTCTTCGCGATGCGTCATCAGCAAATCCGCCAAGCGCAGCAACACTTGCTTGCGCTCGGCAGGCGGACGCTGCGACCAAGTGCCCGCCTCAAACACTTGCCGCGCATTACGCACTGCCACATCGACATCTTCCTCGCCACATGCAGCGACATTCGCCAGGCATTGCCCAGTCGCCGGATTGATCGCAGCAAAGGTCTGCCCCGATTGCGCGGCGCAATGTTTGCCGTCGATCACGGCTTGATCGGGAAATTTCAATGCAACGGCACGGCGCTGCCACTCTGCAAGCTCGAACACGACGGATGCTCCTGAGACATTATTGTGCCTCGATGGTCGCTCACGCCCGCGCGGGCTAAAAATAGTAAAAATATCTTCGCAGGCAATAAAAACACTGGGCAATGACTTCCCCCAATCGCTGCGCAGGTGGCTATGGTTGAAGGATAAAAACATCGTCGTGCAACGGACGTGGCGGCGCACAAATTGCTTTGAAGTCGAGTCCGCTCGTCCTGAGGTTTGCCGTGGCCGCCTACAATTTGCGTCAGTTGAAATACTTCATCACCACCGTCGAATGTGGCAGCGTTGCCGAAGCCTCGCGCAAGCTGTACATCGCGCAACCAGCGATTTCCACCGCGATCAAAGGTCTGGAAGACAGCTTCGGCGTGCAACTGCTGATCCGTCATCACGCCCAAGGCGTGTCGCTGACGCCCAGCGGTGCGCGGTTCTTTCGCAAGTCTCAAGAATTGCTACGCATGGCCAAGGAGTTCGAGCAGAACGCCCTCGCCGACAACGACGTGGTCGCTGGGCAAATCGATATTGGCTGTTTCGAAACGGTTGCGCCGTTATACCTGCCGCAGTTGATCGCCGGGTTTTCGGCGCTGTATCCGGGAGTGAAAATCCGCATCCGCGACGGCGAGCAGCAGGAACTGGTGCAAGGCCTGACGTCAGGCACGTTTGATCTGGTCATTCTCTATGAACATGAACTCGACGCGACCATTCAGACCGAACCGCTGATGCCCGCGCAACGACCCTATGCGCTATTGCCGGCGGATCATCGCTTTGCTCAGTACAAGCAGGTTTCGCTGCGCGATCTGTGTCTGGAACCGATGATCCTGCTCGACGTGCAACCGAGCCGAACCTACTTCGTCAGCCTGTTCGAAGAGCTGGGGCTGACCCCACGCATCGAGTTCAGCTCGCCATCGATCGAGATGGTGCGCGGGATGGTCGGCCAGGGTTTCGGGTTTTCGATTCTGGTGACCAAACCGCATTCGGAATGCACCTACGACGGCAAGAAAGTCGTGTGCGTGGACATCGTCGAGGACGTCACCGGTTCAGGCTTGGTGGCGGCATGGCTCAAGCGAGGGCAGTTGACCAAACCGGCGCAGTTGTTCGCTGATTATTGCCGCGAACAACTGACGGCCAAGACGCACCCTTGACAGCAAAAGATCGCAGCCTTCGGCAGCTCCTACAGTAGATCGATGTCGCAGCATTATTTTGTGCCCGACTCCAATCCTGTAGGAGCTGCCGCAGGCTGCGATCTTTTGACCTTCACGTACCACGCGGTTTGGCCCGCGCAGTCGCCTCCGCCACCAACGGATCATCCGGCCAATAATGCTTCGGATAGCGTCCCTTCAAATCCTTCTTCACCTCGGCATAAGTGCTGCGCCAGAAGTTGGCCAGATCCTGCGTCACCTGCACCGGTCGCCGCGCTGGCGATAGCAGATGCAACTTGACCACCTGGCGCCCGCCGGCAATCCGTGGCGTATCGGCCAGCCCGAACAGCTCCTGCAAACGGACCGCAAGAATCGGCGGAAACTCGCTGTAGTCCAGACGAATAGATGACCCGGACGGCACACTCAGATGATTTGGCGCCAGCTCATCAAGCTTTTGCGGCAAAGGCCACGGCAGCAAGTTACGCACAATGCTCGACAGGTCGAGATTGGCAAAATGGCTGAGCCGCGAGACCTTGCCCAGATAAGGCATCAGCCAATCTTCGAGGGTGTTGAGTAACGTCGCGTCGCTGACGTCCGGCCACTGACTTTCATCCTGCGAATTCAGATCAAGCTGCCGCAACAGCGCCACCCGCGCCTGCCACTGACGCAACTCCGGCGTCCACGGCAGCAGTTCCAGACCTTTGCGCCGCACCAGATTGACCAGCGCCTGACTGCGCGCATTTTCATCGAGACCGGTCAACGGTTCGCGGCTGAGAATCAGCTCGCCGACCTTGCGTTGACGCTCGGCGCGCAGCACGCCTTCGCGCTCGTCCCAGTCGAGTTGATCGACGTTACGCACTTGTTCGGCGAGCACTGAATCGAACAGCGCCGGATCGAAATCCGCCGCCAGATAAATCCTCTCTTCGCGCTGGCCCTGACGGCTGCCGAGGTCGGCGATGACGATCCACGGTTCTTTCATCAGACTGTCGGCGTCGGCGAACAGCGCCGCACGACCGTTGGCCAGACGGTATTCAGCGCCACCGGCACGCCGCTGTTGCGCGACGCGATCCGGGTAGGCCAACGCCAGCAACGCGCCGAGCCAACGCGGATGATCAGGATCGCTGACCGGTTCACTGGCCTTGCCGCGCAGGTAACCGCGATATTGCCGGGCGAGTTGCTTAGCCCGTTGTACGCCGCCCTGCGCACCTCGGGCGGCACGCTCTTCGCCGGATAGCAGCACCAGACGACTGTGCAGATCCGCGCCGGCGCCGCGCAAGATATCGCGCTCGCCGAGCAACGCGGCAACGTCACACGCCATGTTGGCCAAACCCAATGCCTGACCGCGCAATAACAAATGGCCAATGCGCGGATGCGCCGGCAACTCAGCCATGGCCTGACCGTGGGTCGTCAGCGCCTCGCCTTCCAGCGCGCCGAGTCGTTGCAGCAAATCCTGCGCCTGTGCATAAGCCGCCGCTGGCGGAACGTCGAGCCAAACCAGTTCCCCCGGCGTCACGCCCCAGCGCCCCAGCTGCAGCGCGAGGCTGGCGAGATCCGCCGAAAGAATTTCCGCACTGCCATACGCCGCCAATTGCTCGTGCTGATCCTGCGACCACAAGCGATAACAAACGCCCGGCTCCAGGCGCCCCGCACGGCCCGCACGTTGCGTGGCGCTGGCCTTGGAAATTCGTTGGGTGTCGAGCCGAGTCATGCCGCTGCCCGGGTCGAAACGCGGCACCCGCGCCAGCCCGGCATCGATCACCACGCGCACGCCGTTGATGGTCAGACTGGTTTCGGCAATGTTGGTCGCCAGCACCACTTTGCGCTGACCGGGCGGCGCCGGATCAATCGCCGCGCGTTGCGCATTGAGGTCGAGTTCGCCGTGCAACGGGCAGAGCAACACATCGCTGCGCTCACCCATCGCGTCGACCAATTGTTGATGCACGCGACGGATTTCCGCCTGTCCCGGTAGAAATACCAAGACGCTGCCGGTTTCATCGTGCAGCGCTTCGAGCACGGTTTGCGTAACGCGCTGATCAATGTATTCGCCAGGTTGAAACGGTCGGCCCCAGCGCATCGTCACCGGGTACATGCGGCCTTCGCTGCGCAGGATCGGCGCGTCATCGAGCAATCCTGCCAGACGCTCACCTTCGAGGGTGGCCGACATCAGCAGAATCTTCAGCGGCTGTTCAGCTCGAAACAGCTCACGACCGTTCAAACTTAATGCCAGCGCCAGATCGGCATCAAGACTGCGTTCGTGGAATTCGTCGAAGATCAGCAGGCCGACGCCTTCGAGCGCCGGATCATCCTGCAAACGCCGGGTGAGAATGCCTTCGGTGACCACTTCGATGCGTGTGTTGGGGCCAACCTTGCTGTCGAGGCGAATGCGATAACCGACGGTTTCCCCGACCTTCTCGCCCAACTCGCTGGCCAGCCGTTCTGCGGCGGCACGCGCGGCGAGGCGGCGCGGTTCGAGCATCAGAATGGTCTGCCCGGCCAGCCACGCTTCATTGAGCAAGGCCAACGGCACGCGGGTGGTTTTACCGGCGCCGGGCGGTGCTTCGAGCACGGCTTCATGGCGAGTCGCCAAGGCTTCACGCAGGGCGGGTAAAACTTCATCGATCGGCAAAGAATTCATGCTGGCTCCCAAACAGAGGCGCGAGTATAACGGCGAACTGCAAGGCGTTCGTCAGGGTCTTAACTTCACTCGACGACTCTTCGTTCTTAGATCAATCAGGAGATTTCCCATGCGCTTACCTTTTCGCCTGATCGGCGGTGTACTGGTCGCCACCCTGCTCACGCAAATCACGGCGTGCGGTTCGATTTTCTATCCGGATCGTCGCGGTCAGATTGACGGCAAAGTCGACCCGGCGATTGCCGTGCTCGATGCCGTGGGCCTGCTGTTCTACATCATTCCCGGGCTGATCGCGTTTGCCGTCGACTTCGCCACCGGTGCGATCTATTTCGAACCAGGCCACACCGCGCAGATCGACCCGGCCAAACTCAAGCAAGCCATCGGCCCGGACGGTCAGGTCGATAACCACAAGTTGCAGGCTATTCTCGAAAGCGAGTTGGGACGTGACTTCCCTCTGGATGATCCGCGCCTGATTCAACACAAGGGCAGCACGCAGCAACTGGCGATGTTCGGCCTGCAACCGGCCGCTTAAAAAGGAAACGCAATGACCTCCAGCCCCGAACACGCTCGCCTGCTCAGGCTGGCGACCCGCGCCTCGGTGGCGGTCGCCTGCACGCTGATCGTCGCCAAATCCATCGCCTGGTGGCTGAGTGGTTCGGTGAGCATGCTCGCCGGGCTCACCGACTCGGCGCTGGATGGCATCACCTCGATGCTTAATTTGCTGGCGGTGCATTACGCACTGCGTCCGGCGGATGACGATCACCGTTACGGTCACGGCAAGGCGGAATCGCTGGCGGGCATGGCGCAGGCGTTGTTCATCGGTGGCAGTGCAGTGTTGATCGCGTTTCAGGCGTACGAACGGTTGCATGATCCGCAGCCGCTTGGCGCGCCATGGCTGAGCATCGGTGTGATCGTGTTTTCGCTGCTGCTGACGGCGGCGTTGCTGGTGTTGCAGCATCGGGTGATCAAGCAGACTGGCTCCAACGCCGTGCGCGCGGACTCGCTGCACTATCGCTCGGACATGTTGCTCAACGGCAGCATTCTGATCGCGCTGATCCTCGCCGGCTTCGGGTTTGAACAACTGGATGCGTGGTTCGGTCTGGGCATTGCTGCATACATTTTGTGGAGTGCGATCCAGATCGCCCGGGAAAGTTTTTCGGTGTTGATGGATGAAGAACTGCCGACGGACGTCAGCCAGCACATGCTCGAATTGGCCTGCAGTGTGCCGGGGGTGCTGGGCGCGCATGACTTGCGCACACGAATCTCCGGCAACCACTGGTTCGTGCAGTTGCACCTGGAACTGCCGGGAGAGTTGACCCTGTCAGTGGCGCACGGCATCAGCGATCAAGCCGCCGATGCCATTCACAAAGCCTACCCGCGCGCCGAAGTGCTGGTGCACGCCGACCCGATAAAAGCAGCTACAAGTCGCGAGCCGCAAGTTTCAAGCTTGTAGCTCGACACTTGCAGCTCGCAGCTGCTTTTACTGGACCTGATAACCACGACTGCTCAGGCAATTGCCCTGAGCCTGTCGATAGGCCTGAACCACTTCGGGCGCCGGTTGATAAGTCGCGGTGCGCGGGTCGAAACCGCTTTGCTGCACGGCGTACTGATAGCACTGATAACCATCCTGCTGCACCTGCTCTGGCGATTGGCCGTTGGCCGGATAGGCCTCGACGTCATAGCCCTGGGATTGCGGCTGCGGCTGTTGCTGCACGGGCGGCTCGACGACTACGTAATCCTGCGTCGCTTCCTGATACGCGTAGTAGGAACCGGCGGCAAGGAACAACAGCGAACCACCGATCCACACTTCACGGGCGTAATCCGGCAAATACTGGATGCGAATCCCGCGCGGCGGTTGCACGACGATGTAGCGTGGGCCTTGCGGGCGATACCAGTAGCCGCCGGAGAAGAAGTAATCCTGGCCACGATACGGCACGCGGTAATCGCGATCCGGGAAGCGGTCGATCACATGCCCCGGCCGGTATTGCGGGCCAGGGCCCCAACCGTTGCCATGCCCGTCGGGACGACCCGGCCAGCGATTGTCATTGGGCCGGTTGTTGGTCTGCCAATGCTGATTGTTGTAGCCGTTTTGCGGACGCTCGTCGCGGTAGTAACCCTGGCGCGGTTCCTGGGTCTGGCGCACCGCGTCGGGCCGTGGCTGGATCGGCAGGCTGTTGGCCGGCAATTGCGGCGGCGGTGGCGGTTGACGCACCGGGTTGGGGTTGTAGGCCGGGCGGTTCTGGTCGTGGTTTTGCCATTGACCATTGTTATTGTGCTGCTGGCCGTTGTGCTCGAACTGGCGGCTGTTGTCGCCACGAATGATTTCGTTGTTCTGCGGGCGCGGTTGATTCTGCTGCGGCGGTTGATTGTTCTGCGGACGCGGCTGCTGATTATTGCCGCCATGCCCCTGATTGTTGCCCTGATGTTCCGGCCCGCGTCCGCCGTTACCGTTGCCATTCGGGCTGCGGCTCTCGGGATCATCGGCAAGTGCTTGCGCACTGACGCTCACACACAGCAAACCAACACCGGCCAGACGCCAGATGCGCGACTTCATGCTTTTTTTCACTGCGGGGCCTGTAAATGTAAGAGGACTTGTAGCTAAGACCGGGAATACACACACCGGGTTCTGCAACAGGTTATCAGTCGCGCAACTTATTTATTGAGCGCCGCCACATGAAATCACAGGCAAGAAAAAAGGGAGACCCGTCGGCCTCCCTTTAGAGAACTTCGTCCTGGCTCGACGCTTTTGACGTCGGCTCACCTCACGCCGTCTTCTGGACAGTGTGCAGCTCGGGGGCCGGCACAACCCCGGTGGGGGTGGCGGCCGCGGCAGGCCGGATAGGGCGGGCCGCGTGGACTGTGTTACCGAGCAGTGATTCTGGTGATAAGAATAGGCCTGAGGCCGCGACAGAGGATTGCGAAGATTGCTGAAATAAACACCACTTGCGCAATTTTTAACCCTGGATAGATAATCCGCCGCAATAGTTACAACCAAGGACAGATTGATGAGCAAACTCGACCGTTACGACCTGAGTATTTTGGCGGAATTGCAGCGCGACGCCCGCATCTCCAACCAGGAATTGGCCGAGCGCATCGGTCTGTCGCCCTCGCCTTGTTCGCGCCGGGTCAAGCAACTGGAAGACGACGGCTATATTTCGCGCCAGGTCGCATTGCTTGATCGCAAGATGCTCGGGCTGAGCCTGACAGCGTATGTGCTGATCGGCATGGATCGGCACACGCCGGAGCGCTTCGAGAATTTCGAAGCGGCGATTCGCACGTTGCCGCAGGTGTTGGAGTGCAGCCTGGTCACGGGTGTGGATGCCGATTACCAGTTGAAAGTGGTGGTGCCGGACATGGATCACTATCAGAAGCTGTTGCTGGGGCACCTCACCCGCATCGAAGGCGTGACCAGCGTGCGCTCAAGTTTTGTGCTGAACCAAGTCCTAAACAGCACCGAACTGCCCCTCACCCACCTGCGCAACTGAACACCTCCCTGTAGGAGCTGACGAGTGAAACGAGGCTGCGATCTTTTGATCTTTCAAATCCAGAACAAAAGATCGCAGCCTTCGGTAGCTCCTACAGAGCGCTTTTGTGGCGAGGGGATTTATCCCCGTTCCAGTGCACAGCACTGGCAGGATTGGTTACAGATGAATGACCGCGGCACACCGACACAGGTCAATGCCCCGCCATCCGCCCTTGGCGTATACTCGCCGCGCCCTTTTAGCCGCGTGCGCGCCGGAGATGCCCAATGGATCCAGCCTTATTAGAAGAGTGGATGATGACCGGACTAGTCAGCATCCTGATCATTTTCATGGGTTTCATCGTCTGGGATCTGGCGAAGAAGTCCAAGGCCGGGCGCTTTGGCTCGTTCATTCTGTTTTTCGTGCTGGGCCTGGGCGTGGCCGCGTTCATCATTAAAAGTGTGGTGATCGGCCTGATCGAATCCGGCGCTCTATAAGCGCGCCGGCACTTCTTTCCACTGGCCCTGATCGAGCCCTTCGATCGACCAGTCGCCAATCTTCACCCGCACCAGGCGCAACGTCGGCAACCCGACCGCTGCGGTCATGCGCCGTACCTGACGGTTGCGCCCTTCGCGAATCACCAGTTCCAGCCACGACGTCGGTATGGTCGCGCGAAAGCGCACCGGCGGGTTGCGCGGCCACAGCTCAGGTTCATCCAGTTGCCGCGCTTCGGCGGGCAAGGTCATGCCGTCATTCAACTCGACGCCATCACGCAGACGCTGCAACTGCTCGGCCGTCGGTACGCCTTCGACCTGCACCCAATAGGTCTTCGCCAATTTGTGTTTCGGATCGGCGATGCGCGCCTGCAACTGGCCGTCATTGGTCAGCAGCAACAAGCCTTCGCTGTCACGATCAAGGCGTCCGGCCGGGTAGATGCCGGGCACATCGATGAAATCCTTGAGCGTCGCCCGCCCTTCGCCGTCGCTGAATTGCGTCAGCACATCGAACGGTTTGTTGAACAGGATCAGTTTCGGCTCGGCCGGTGGCGCCTTGGCAACACGGCGCGGCGAAGACGACTGAGGCTTCGCGCCAGGGCGGCGGGAAGGTGGACGCGGGGGACGAGACATAGGGAGAGCAAACATTTAGCGATCAGGGCTGACAATGCTAGTGCCCCGACCGCCAAATGACCACGACTAACCGTTAACGGAACGGCGGTTCGTCGAAGCTGCGCAGTTTGCGCGAGTGCAGCGAGTTGAGTTCAGTGCGCAGCAGATCGACCGCTTCGATGCCGATCTTCAAGTGCTGGCTGACCGCGCGCTCGTAAAACGCGTTGGCCGAACCCGGCAGTTTGATTTCACTGTGCAGCGGTTTGTCGGAAACGCAGAGCAACGTGCCGTACGGTACGCGCAAGCGGTAACCCTGCGCGGCAATCGTGCCGCTTTCCATGTCCACCGCGACGGCGCGAGACAGGTTGATCAACGGTCGTTCCTGCGCCCAACGCAATTCCCAGTTACGGTCGTCGTAGGTCAGCACGGTGCCAGTGCGCAGGCGTTTTTTCAGATCGTCGCCCTTCTCGCCGGTGACGTTGGCCGCTGCCTGTTGCAGCGCCATTTGCACTTCGGCCAGCGCCGGGATCGGAATGTTCGGCGGCACAACGCGGTCAAGAATGCCGTCGCGACGCATATACGCGTGGGCCAGCACGTAGTCGCCAATGGTCTGCGACTGACGCAGGCCGCCGCAGTGACCGATCATCAGCCAGCAATGCGGACGCAGTACGGCGAGGTGATCGGTGATGTTCTTGGCGTTGGACGGGCCGACGCCGATGTTCACCAGCGTGACACCATGGCCATCGTTGGCGATCAGGTGATACGCAGGCATCTGGTAACGGTGCCAGACCACACCGGCAGCGATTGCCGAGGCTTCGCCGTGATCCATGCTCTTTTCGATGATCACGTTGCCGGGCAAGACCATGCGCACGAAACGCGGGTCGCTGCGCAACTGCTCCAGACCATGGACGATGAACTGGTCGACGTAGCGGTGATAGTTGGTCAGCAGAATCCATGGCTGCACATGGCGCCAGTCGCTGCCGGTGTAGTGCACCAGACGACGCAGTGAGAAATCCACGCGCGCCGCATCGAACAAGGCCAGCGGCAGCGGATCGGTGTTTTCCCAATCGTACAGGCCGTCGGCGATGCCATCGGTGGCGGCGGACAGGTCGGTGCTCGGAAACACCCGCGCCAGCACGGCAGCGGTAACGCCGGAACCGGCGAGTTCATCGCCCTGCTCGACCACGTACGGATATGGAATGTTTTGCTGGCTGACGCCGACTTCCACAGTCACGGTGAAGTCGTGCATCAACGGCACCAGCTGTTCAAGCAGGTATTTGCGGAACGCCGCCGGGTGGGTGACGGTGACGCTGTAAGTGCCCGGCAGTTGCACCTTGGCGTAAGCGCGGGTGGTCTGCGGGACTTCGCCCTGGCAGTGATAGGTCAGACGCAGTTCGGGATAACGAAACAGAGCACGCTGCGCGGCGTCGGGTTCGACGCGATCTTTCAGGTAACGCTTGAGCGCCGAGTTCAGCGCAGTGGTGGCCCGCTCATGCAGCTCGGCCAGACGATCCACGGCTTGTTCGGCGGTTTGAACAACAATAAACGCTTCGGTCACGATCAGCTTCCTGTGTTCTGACTTGCAGAGCTTCATCTTGCCTGCATCGTGGCGTCACGGGAACAGTGGCATGTTGGCAACCGCACAATATATGGGCCACCCCAATCCTTGTAGGAGCTGCCGAAGGCTGCGATCTTTTGATCTTGCTGTTTATAGGATCAAAAGATCGCAGCCTTCGGCAGCTCCTACAGGGGATTTGTGGGGGGGCAGAGGATGTGGGGGGTTGAGCGGGCGACAAGGGCTTCGATGTCGAGGCCGCGTGGCAAGGCGCCGTAGACGCGGCCGCCAGCGCTCAGGCGACTGGCGATGAAGGCATCGCTGACGGCTGAGTTTCCGGCCTCCAACAGGAGCTTGGCCTGCAAACCAAGCGCGATGTCTTCGGTCAGTTGCCGCGCCCGGTATTGAATGTCGCTGGTGTCCTTGAACTGCGCCTGCAACTGCTGAATATGCGCAGCCAGCCGCTTGTCGCCGTGGCCATCTCCGAGTTCGCTGAACAACACATCCAGCACGCCCGGTTCTTTCGACAACGCGCGCAGCACATCCAGACACTGCACATTCCCCGAACCTTCCCACGTCGAGTTCACCGGCGCTTCGCGGTACAGACGCGGCAGGATGCTCTCTTCGACATACCCGGCGCCGCCCATGCATTCCGCCGCTTCGTTGATCATCCCCGGCGCGCGTTTACAGATCCAATACTTGCCCACCGCTGTCACCAGCCGGGCAAATTGCGCTTCGTGGCGATCGTCCAGATGATCCAGCGCCTTGCCCATGCGCAAGCTCAGGGCCAGTGCAGCTTCACTTTCCAGGGCCAGATCGGCCAGCACGTTTTGCATCAGTGGCTGCTCGCTGAGCAGTTTGCCGCCGACCTTGCGGTGCGCGCAGTGATGACTGGCCTGGGTCAGCGCCTGGCGCATCAGCGAACTGGAACCGACCATGCAATCAAAACGGGTCATCGCGACCATCTCGATAATGGTCGGCACACCGCGCCCTTCTTCGCCGACCATCCACGCCAGCGCGCCACGAAATTCGACTTCGCTGGAGGCGTTGGACTGGTTGCCGAGTTTGTTTTTCAGGCGCTGGATATAGAACTGATTGCGCGTGTCGTCCGGACGATGGCGCGGCAGCAGGAAGCAGCTCAAACCCTTGTCGGTCTGCGCCAAGGTCAGGAACGCGTCGCACATCGGCGCTGAGCAAAACCATTTGTGCCCGACCAATTCATACGCCTCGCCCGGGCCACTGGCGCCGACCGGATACGCCTTGGTGGTGTTGGCGCGCACGTCGGTGCCGCCCTGTTTCTCGGTCATGGCCATGCCGATGGTCACGCCGGCCTTGTGCGCCATGCCGACGTTGCGCGGATCGTATTCGGTGGCGAGGACTTTCGGCAGCCATTGCTCAGCCAGATTCGACTGCAAACGCAAGGCCGGCACGCTGGCGAAGGTCATGGTCAATGGGCAACCGCTGCCCGCCTCAGCCTGGCTGTGCAGATAGCTCATCGAGGCGCGGGCAACATGCGCGCCGTCCTGAGGATGGGTCCATGGCAGCGAGGTCAAACCATGCTCGATCGCCGTGCGCATGAGCTCGTGATAAGCCGGATGAAACTCCACCAGATCGATGCGATGGCCGTAACGATCGTGGCTGACAAATACGGGTTTGTTCTGATTGGCGAGGAACCCGGCTTCCATCAACGGCCCACCGGCCAATGCGCCGTAGGCATCGATCCGCGACTCGGCCCAACCGGCGCCAAACCTGCGCGACCACTCCTGCAACGGCAGGTCGATGCGGTACAGGTTGGTGCCGTCCAGCGACGGCGGCTGGTTGGTCACTTCGTGGGTTTCGGCGAACTGATGCAGGTTCATGACGGGGCTCCTTGAATCAACCGGAAAGGTCAGTTAAGCACCGCCCCAAGGTTGATCAAAGTGTCATAAGCGCCGAATTGGCGGCGCTTTTACCCTATCAGCAGCACAACACACGCCGTTCAAGGGCGGCCTGCAGCTCTTCGAATTTCACCGGTTTGTTCAGGTAATCGATCACCGTACCGGTTGCGCAAAGCTCTCGATCCGCGTTCAACGCCAACATGAACACCGGCAAGTTGGCACACCCCGGCAGCGCATGGATCTGGCAGCACAGTGATGCACCTTCATGGCTCGGCATCTGGCAATCGATCAGCACCGCATCGACGGTCTCACGCTGCAGGCAATCGAGCGCCGCCGCGCCATTGTCGGCGGTGCGCACGCGGAAACCGAGCTTGAGCAACATGCCGCGCATGACCAGTTGGTTGACACTGTTATCGTCCACCAGCAGCACCGTGCAGTCCTGCGGCGCGCGAACGCAATCACGGCCAGACACCAGCGTTGGCGCTAGCTCAACCACCGGCAATTCAAACTCGACATCCAGCTGGAAGCGGCTTCCGCTGCCGGGCTCGGAACGGTGGGTGAGCTTGCCGCCGAGCAACTCCACCAGTTGTCGGCAGATCGCCAGCCCCACACCGAGGCCGCCGTATTCGCGAGTCATCGAACCGTCGAGCTGGAAGAAGCGCTGGTACATCGTCGCCTCGCCCAGATCGGTGAATCCGATGCCGGTGTCGATCACCGCAAACGACAGCGCCAGACGATTACCGGTCGACGGTTTGCCGGTGACGCGCAACGCTAGCCCGCCAACACGGGTGAACTTGATCGCGTTATCCAGCAGGCATTCCAGGCATTGCGCGAGTTTTGCGCTGTCGCCGTGCAGGCGATCCGGCAAGGTCGGCAGCACGTCGACTTTGAAGTCCAGCGACTTGCTCGAGGCATTGCCGTCGAATTGCACACGCAATGATTCGACCACGCCACGCAGGCTGAAACTGCCCGGCGCGGCTTTGAGTTTGCCGGCCTGCAACTCCGTGAGGGTGAGGATGCCGTTGACCATGCGCATCATGTCGCGGGCGGAACCGGCGGCAGTCTGCTGGTATTGCTCAAGCTCCGGGTCCATCGCGACCGTCTGCATCAGTTCCAGCGAACCGATCACCCCGTTCATCGGTGTGCGCAGTTCGTGGGTCAGGGTCGCGAGGAATTCATCCTTGAGCTTGTTGCTGTGGGCCAGTTGCTGGTTGAGCACTTCGAGTTTCTGCCCGGCGTCGTACAGCGTCTGCGCCTGCTGCTCGCGCATCGCGTTGATGCGGTCGGCCAGCGCCAGCGACAGCAGCGCCACTTCGATGGCCGAACCGATCTGGCTGGCGTACATGGTCAGGAACACGTTGGGCAGCAGGCCCAGCACCATCAGCGTATTGATGATGCCGCCCAGCAGGAAGGCCGACCAAGCGATGATGAAGTAGCGCGCCACGCGCAGCCCCCGCCACCAGGCCATGATCCCGGCGGCGAAAATCACCACGGTGAAGGTCAGCGCCAGCGTCGTCGCCAGACGCAAGGCCAGGGCGTAACTGGTCATCAGCGACAGGCCGATGACCAGCGCACCAAACGCAATCAGTCCGATCAGCAATCGGTCCAGCCCGCGACTGTGGGTTTTGGTCTGCAGGAAGCTGCGCGCGAACTGGCTGCCGAACAGGCCAGCGCAACCGATAAAGAATGGCGTGGAGGCGTTGGTCCACCACGGATTGTCCGGCCAGAAATACTCGGCCGCCGCGCCGTTCACCGACAGCTGATACAGGCCGAACGAGGCGATGTAGAAGATGTAATAGAGATAGCTGGTGTCGCGCACGCTGAGGTAGATGAACAGGTTGTAGACCAGCATCCCCAGCAACACGCCGTAAATGATGCCCAGCACATACAGGCGCACCGGCTGATCTTCGAGATACGCAGTGCTCGACCACAAGGTGACCGGTGCCTGGATCGAGCCTTCGCTGGCCAGTCGCAGGTAAACGGTTTGTTGCTGATCGGGCTCGAAGGCCAGATCGAACAGGTAATTGTTCTGGCGAATCTCGCGACTGGCGAACGGCAAGGCGTCGCCGGTCTGGCGGGCCAGGCGATAGTTGCCAGTGGCGTCGGGCAGGTACAAGTCGAGGTGGTCGAGCGGTGGATACGCCAGCTCCAGCAGCCAGGTGCGCTGGGCCTCGGGATTGCTCGGGCGGTAATGCAGGTCGATCTTCAGCCAGAACGCCGAGCGCGAGTAACCGGCATTGAGCGTGGCTTTATCGTGGGCTTTGAAATTACCGGCAGCGGCCTGCGCGCGGACATCGGCAATGCTCGCCTGACCGCTTGGGTCTTCGAACACTTGCAGCGACCGGCCCAGAGGGAGGCTCTGGGTAAATTCGTCGAATTCGACGGCGCTCGCCATGAGGGGCAAGCAGAACAGCAACATCAGCAAATAGCGCATTGAAGCCCCAGCGTGGCTCGTCCGGTTGTGTCAGGAAGCCCCCCATTCCCTTTGAGTAGACGTAAAACCGGTATTACCTGTTATTGGTTTGGATCCAGACTAGCATAGCCGTTGATGGCCATTGAGCACCATTGAAATTTTTCCTACAAAGGCTCTAGCACGGGCGTTCCAGAGCAAAGCAGCGGGCTAGAGCTGTTGGGTTGGTCAGCTCACTACAACACCTGATGATGTAAATACCTTTGTGGTGAGGGGATTTATCCCCGACCGGCTGCGCAGCAGTCGTAAATCAGCCGGCGCGGTGTGCCAGCAGAAATCGGGTTGCAGGGTTTGGGGCCGCTTCGCAGCCCATCGGGGATAAATCCCCTCGCCACAGTTATGGGTTCATCCGTTGCTGCAGCGTTGTCCGACAATCTGCTCGCAAACACCGTCAGGACTGAACCCGAAAATCAGCTTTGGTGGTAAGCTCGCGCACCATGAATATCTACAGCTCCCGCCCCGTTGTCCTCTGTCTCTCCGGCCACGACCCAAGTGGTGGCGCCGGCTTGCAGGCAGATATCGAAGCCCTGCTCGCGCAGGGTTGCCATGCGGCTCCGGCCGTCACCGCCCTGACCGTGCAAGACACCGTCAACGTCACTGACTTCCGCGTCCTCGACCGTGAGTGGGTACTGGCTCAAGCCAATGCCGTGCTCAACGACTCCGAAGTCGCTGCGGTCAAACTGGGCATGCTCGGTTCACTGGAAATGGTCGACACCGTTGTCGAACTGCTCTCGGCGCACCCGCACTTGCCGGTGGTCTGCGACCCGGTGCTGCGCGCCGGTGGCGGCGGACGCCTGGGCAAGGACGAGGTCGGCTATGCGATGCGCGAGCGTCTGCTGCCGCTGTCGATCATTGCCACGCCTAACCTTCCTGAAGCGCGCATCCTCGCCGAACTGCCCGAAGGCACCGCGGATGAGTGCGCTGAAAAACTCCTGCCGTTCGTCAAAAACCTGCTGATCACCGGCGGCCATGGCGACGAAACTGAAATCCACAACCGCGTGTACAGCCGCGACGGCCTGCGTGAAACCTTTATCTGCCAGCGCCTGCCGGGCAGCTATCACGGTTCCGGTTGCACACTGGCCAGTGCTTTGGCCGGTCGATTGGCTCAGGGCGAACACCTGGCCAGCGCCGTGCGCAGTGCTTTGGATTACACCTGGCGCACCCTGCGCGATGCCGAACAACTGGGCAAAGGCCAGTTCGTCCCGCGTCGCCTGCCGCTGGATTTCTGCTCGTAACGTCGTGAGGTCTGCCCGATGAAACTACGTGGCCTGTATGCCATTACCGACAGCGAATTGCTGGCCGGCAAGTTTCTCTCTTATGTGGAGGCGGCGCTGGAAGGCGGCGTCACCCTGCTGCAATACCGCGACAAGAGCAACGACGAGGCCCGCCGTCTGCGCGAGGCCGAAGCGTTGCGCGATCTGTGCGAGCGCTACAAGACGCAACTGATCATCAACGATGACGCCGAACTCGCCGCGCGCCTCAACGTCGGCGTGCACCTCGGCCAGACCGACGGCCCGCTGTCGCCGACCCGCGCCCTGCTCGGTTCGAAAGCGATCATCGGCTCGACCTGCCACGCGCAAATCGCGCTGGCCGAACAAGCCGCCAAAGAAGGTGCGAGTTACGTCGCCTTTGGTCGCTTCTTCAATTCCAACACCAAGCCCGGCGCACCGACCTGCAGCCTCGATCTGCTCGACGAAGCCAAACGCACGCTGCACCTGCCGATCTGCGCGATTGGCGGCATCAGCCTCGACAACGCAGCGCCGCTGGTGGCCCACGGGGTCGACCTGCTCGCCGTGGTTCACGGTTTGTTCGGTGCCGAGAGCACCGCCGAAGTGACCCGCCGCGCCCGCGCATTCAACGAATTGTTCAAATCCTGAAGATTGAGAGCCCGATCATGTCTCGTTCCGAAACCCTGTTTGCCAACGCCCAGAAACACATTCCCGGTGGCGTGAACTCGCCAGTCCGCGCATTCAAGAGCGTTGGCGGCACCCCGCTGTTCTTCAAACACGCTGAAGGCGCTTACGTCACTGACGAAGACGACAAGCGTTATGTCGATTACGTCGGTTCGTGGGGCCCGATGATCCTCGGCCACAGCCACCCGGACGTGCTCGACGCGGTGCGCAATCAGCTGCAACACGGCTTGTCGTACGGCGCGCCAACCGCGATGGAAACCGAGATGGCCGATCTGGTCTGCTCGCTGGTGCCGTCGATGGACATGGTGCGCATGGTCAGCTCCGGCACCGAAGCGACCATGAGCGCAATCCGTCTGGCCCGTGGTTACACCGGCCGCGACAGCATCATCAAGTTCGAAGGCTGCTACCACGGCCACTCCGACAGCCTGCTGGTCAAGGCCGGTTCCGGCGCCCTGACCCAAGGCGTACCGAGCTCGGCCGGCGTGCCGGCGGCGTTCGCCAAACATACCCTGACCCTGCCGTTCAACGACATTGACGCGGTTGAGCAGATGCTCGCTGAAGTCGGCGAGGAAGTGGCGTGCATCATCGTCGAGCCGGTGGCCGGTAACATGAACTGCGTACCACCGGCGCCGGGTTTCCTCGAAGGCCTGCGTTCGCTGTGCGACAAGCACGGTGTGGTACTGATTTTCGACGAAGTGATGACCGGTTTCCGCGTTGCCCTCGGCGGTGCTCAGGCGTACTACGGGGTCAATCCTGACCTGACTACTTTCGGCAAGATCATCGGCGGCGGCATGCCGGTCGGTTGCTTCGGCGGCAAGCGCGAAATCATGGAGCGCATCGCGCCGCTGGGCCCGGTGTATCAGGCCGGCACGCTGTCGGGTAACCCGCTGGCCATGGCCGCCGGTTTGACCACGTTGCGTTTGATCAGCCGTCCGGGTTTCCACGCCGAGCTGACCGACTACACCACGCGCTTGCTCGACGGTCTGCAACAACGTGCCGATGCCGCTGGCATTCCGTTCGTGACCACTCAGGCCGGCGGCATGTTCGGTCTGTACTTCAGCGGTGCCGACGACATCGTCACCTTTGAAGACGTGATGGCCAGCGACGCGGCGCTGTTCGGGCGCTTCTTCCACCTGATGCTGGAAGGTGGCGTGTACCTGGCACCGAGCGCCTTCGAAGCCGGTTTCACCTCGATCGCTCACGGCGACGCAGAGTTGCAACTGACGCTGGACGCTGCCGAACGCGCCTTCGCTGCACTGAAGTAATTGCCGTACCGCTGACGTTGGCTATGACTAGCGTCAGCTTTCACCTACATCCCCATGGTTTTTCCGACGCTCTGCTAAAAATCTTCCATAAAGTGGGCGATATATTCCCCGCGCAGCAGAAAAACGAGTAAAGACTTTGTAAGGTTGGCCCTGCTTATTTCATAATGCGCGCTTATTGGATCCCTCGATGGGTCCGCGTGCCCTTCAGAGGTAAGTCGATTCCCATGAACCGCACCGGCCGCACCCTTGCCTTGGGCTGCCTGTTGCTCCTTCAGCCCCTGCTCGCGCATGCACAAGCAGGCGGCAACTCGTTGTTGATCCCGGCGATGGGTCGTTGCACCCTCAATACTCAGCCGCAAGACGTCACGCAGGCACTGGCCGCCTGCCAGAAAGCGGCGGACGAAGGGGATGCGCAAGCGCAATACGAGTTGGGTGAGTTCTACTACGACGGCAAAAATGCGCCGCGCGACCTCAATCAAGCTCTGAGCTATTTCGAAAAAGCCTCGTTGCAAGGCCACGCTCAGGCGCAATTCAAACTCGGCACGATGTTCTTCCACGGTGAAGGCGTGCAGGCCAACAATATTCAGGCGTACATCGTATTGAAGATGGCTGCGGTCAACGGCGCTGAAGACGCGCTGGATACGGCTGATGAAGTCTCTGAAAAAATGTCCCGCGAAGACCTTGAGACCGCCACGCAGGTGCTCGGGCAAATTTTCCGTAAATACCTGATGGAACTGCAGAGCGCCGATGGGCGTACGCCTTTCTCACCATTGCCTTGATGGGTGCGGTGACTAACTTGTGGTGAGGGGATTTATCCCCGACCGGCTGCGCAGCAGTCGCAATCCATTCAATGAGGTGTGTCAGATAAAACCTGGTTGCAGGATTTAGGGCCGCTTCGCAGCCCATCGGGGATGAATCCCCTCGCCACAAAAGCCCTCGCCACAAAAATCCCTTCAGCTGTAAATCTCGGTTTTACTTCTCAGGCATCGGCATCGGGAACGGCATCACATTGCCGACCGCGCCGCGAGCTTCGCTGATTTTCGGGGTGCCCAGACGTTCCACTTCGTCGATGCGTACGATCGAATGCATCGGCACAAAGCTGCGCACCACGCCTTCGAACTGCGCCTTGAGCTTTTCTTCGCTCGGGTCGACGACCACTTGCGTGCGCTCGCCAAAGACGAACTCTTCCACTTCCAGAAAACCCCACAGATCACTTTGATAGATCTGCTTGGCGTACATTTCGAACACCTGGCCCTGGTTGAGGAAAATCACCTTATAGATTGGAGCTTCGCGTTTGGTCATGGCGGGGGGATAACGTCGGGGATAAAAATGAGGGCGCAAACTATAGCATAGCCGCTGGACGCGCAGCGGTAGGAACCTGCGGGCTTGTTCCCTATAATGCCGGGTTCTTTGAATCACGTGATGACCCTAATCCATGGCCAAGAAGCTTTACATCGAAACCCACGGTTGCCAGATGAACGAGTACGACAGCTCGCGCATGGTCGATCTGCTGGGTGAACATCAGGCCCTGGAAGTCACCGCGCGCGCGGAAGACGCCGACGTGATTCTGCTCAACACCTGCTCGATCCGCGAGCGCGCGCAAGATCGCGTGTACTCGCAACTCGGCCGCTGGCGCGAACTGAAACTGGCCAACCCGGAGATGGTGATCGCCGTCGGCGGTTGCGTGGCCAGCCAGGAAGGCGCGGCGATCCGTGATCGCGCGCCGTACGTCGACGTGGTCTTCGGCCCGCAGACCCTGCACCGCCTGCCGGAAATGATCGACGCTGCACGCATCACCAAGCTGCCGCAGGTCGACGTGTCGTTCCCGGAAATCGAGAAATTCGACCACTTGCCCGAGCCGCGCATCGATGGCCCGAGCGCTTACGTGTCGGTAATGGAAGGTTGCAGCAAGTACTGCACGTTCTGCGTGGTGCCTTACACCCGTGGTGAAGAAGTCAGCCGACCGTTCGACGACGTCATCGCCGAAGTCATCCACCTCGCCGAAAACGGCGTGCGTGAAGTGACGCTGCTGGGGCAGAACGTCAATGGCTATCGCGGCACCACGCATGACGGTCGTCTGGCCGATCTTGCCGAGCTGATTCGTGTAGTCGCGGCGATTGATGGCATCGACCGCATTCGCTACACCACTTCGCACCCGCTGGAATTCTCCGACAGCCTGATCCAGGCCCACGCCGATGTACCGGAGCTGGTCAAGCACCTGCACTTGCCGGTGCAATCGGGCTCCGACCGGATTCTGGCGGCGATGAAGCGCAACCACACGGCGCTTGAGTACAAATCCAAGCTGCGCAAACTGCGCGCGGCGGTGCCGGGCATCTGCATCAGCTCGGACTTTATCGTTGGTTTCCCCGGCGAGACCGAGAAAGATTTCGAACAGACCATGAAGCTGATTGCCGACGTCGGTTTCGACTTTTCCTACTCGTTCGTCTATAGCCAGCGCCCGGGTACCCCGGCTGCCGACCTGGCCGACGAGACCCCGGAAGAGTTGAAGAAGGAACGCCTGAACGCGCTGCAACATCGCTTGAATCAGCAGGGTTTCGAGATCAGCCGACAGATGGTTGGTTCGACCCAACGGATTCTGGTGACCGATTACTCGAAGAAAGACCCGGGCGAGCTGCAAGGGCGCACCGAGAATAATCGTATCGTCAACTTCCGCTGCGACAATCCGACCCTGATCGGCCAGTTCGCCGACGTGCACATCGACGCGGCCCAACCGCACTCGCTGCGCGGCTCGCTGATCCAATAACAGATATCAGCAGCACAGAAAAACCTGTGGGAGCTGGCTTGCCAGCGATGAGGCCATCAGCCCCGACAAATATGTCGCCTGCTGCACCGCTATCGCTGGCAAGCCAGCTCCCACAGTGGACAGCATTGTTCTTCAGAATGTACTCATCCATTTAAGAGCTTTCGCACCCAGGCCTCTGGCGTTATCCTTGATTTCATCCTAATTGCCCCAGGGCGGCTAAATACGACCTTGAACGCACCCATAGAACCACATCGTTTTATCCTCGAGCCCTTTGAGGCTCGCCGCTTCGCCAATCTGTGCGGGCAATTCGACGAGCATTTGCGCTTGATCGAACAGCGCCTGACCATCGAGATCCGCAACCGCGGCAACCAGTTCGAGCTGATCGGCGACCCCAAGCACACCACGTCTGCGGAAAATCTGATTCGTCGCCTGTACCGGGAAACCAAAGGTTCAGAGCTGTCGCCAGATACGGTGCACCTGTTCCTGCAGGAATCGGCCGTGGTCGAGCTGGACAACCACGCCCCCGCCGAAGCTTCCGTTGCCCTGCGCACCAAGAAAGGCATGATTCGCCCGCGCGGCTTGAATCAGTTGCGCTACGTCAAGGAAGTCCTCGGCAACGACATCAACTTCGGCATCGGTCCGGCCGGTACCGGCAAGACCTATCTGGCCGTGGCCTGCGCTGTCGATGCACTGGAACGCGAGCAGATCCGTCGCATCCTGCTGGTGCGTCCGGCGGTTGAAGCGGGTGAGAAACTCGGCTTCCTGCCCGGCGACCTGTCGCAGAAGATCGACCCGTACCTGCGCCCGCTCTACGACGCGCTCTACGAGATGCTCGGCTTTGAATACGTGGCCAAGCTGATCGAACGTCAGGTGATCGAAGTTGCGCCGCTGGCCTACATGCGCGGTCGCACGCTGAACAACAGCTTCATCATTCTCGACGAGAGTCAGAACACCACCGTCGAACAGATGAAAATGTTCCTCACGCGGATCGGCTTCGGCTCTACAGCGGTCATCACCGGTGACATCACCCAGGTCGACTTGCCGAAAGGCACCAAGTCGGGCCTGCATCATGTGATCGAAGTGCTCAAAGACGTGCCGGGCATCAGCTTCACGCACTTCCAGCCGAAAGACGTCGTGCGCCATCCTTTGGTCCAGCGGATTGTCGAAGCCTACGAGCGCTTCGAAAACCGTGACGAAGCACCCAAGGACACCTCGCGAAATGCTTGAGCTAGACCTGCAAATCGCGACTGAAGCGAACGCGCCGAGTGAAGCCGACTTCCGCCTGTGGTGCGAACTGGCCCTGCGCCAGCGCACCGCTGACTCGGAAATGACCATTCGTCTGGTCGACGAGGAAGAAGGCCGCGAGCTCAATCACACCTGGCGCCACAAGGATTACGCGACCAACGTCCTGTCATTCCCTGCCGAAGTGCCCGACGAGTTTCTCGACATCCCATTGCTCGGCGATCTGGTGATCTGCGTGGCGGTGGTTGAGCGCGAAGCCGCCGAACAAGGCAAGGAACTAAAGGCCCACTGGGCGCATCTGGTCATTCACGGCTGCTTGCATCTGCTTGGTTACGACCATATAGATGACGAGGAAGCCGAAGAAATGGAAGCACTGGAACGCGAGTTGCTTGCCGAATTGGGCTATCCCGATCCGTACGCGGACGACGAAACCGAAACATCCCCTATCGTTACAACAAAGGATTCAGAGTAATCGCTATGAGCGAAGATCGATCGAGCAACGGGCAGAAGTCATGGCTGGGTAAACTGACCCAGGCTTTTGCCCACGAGCCGAAGAACCGTCAGGAGCTTCTCGAGCTGCTGCGTGATGCACATCAGAACAAACTGCTGGACAGCGAAGCGCTGGCCATCGTCGAAGGCGCCATTCAGGTGGCTGACCTGCAAGTACGCGACATCATGGTGCCGCGCTCGCAGATGATCAGCATCAAAGCGACCCAGACACCCCGTGAATTCCTCCCGGCCGTGGTCGACTCGGCCCACTCGCGTTATCCGGTCATCGGCGAAAGCCATGACGATGTGATGGGCGTGCTGCTGGCCAAGGATCTGCTGCCGCTGATCCTCAAGGAAAACGGCGACAGCTTCAACATCAAGGATCTGCTGCGCCCGGCCACGTTCGTGCCGGAGTCCAAGCGTCTGAACGTGTTGCTGCGTGAATTCCGCGCCAACCACAACCACATGGCCATCGTCATCGACGAATACGGCGGCGTGGCCGGTCTGGTGACCATCGAAGACGTGCTGGAACAGATCGTCGGCGACATCGAAGACGAGCACGACGTCGAAGAAGACAGCTACATCAAGCCGCTGCCAAGCGGCGACTTCCTGATCAAGGCCCTGACGCCGATCGAGAACTTCAACGAGTTCTTCGACAGCGAATTCTCCGATGACGAGTTCGACACCGTCGGTGGGCTGGTGATGAGCGCGTTCGGGCACTTGCCAAAACGCAACGAAATCACTGAAATCGGCGCCTATCGTTTCCGCATCCTGAACGCCGACAGCCGTCGGATTCATTTGCTGCGACTCACGCCAATCGCCCGGTAATACATCTAAGGATTGAAATGCGCTGGACAACCCGCCCCGGCTGGCCCGGTAACCTGCTGGCCGTGGCGGCCGGTGCAATCACCACCTTCGCTCTGGCACCGTTCAACATCTGGCCGCTGGCTTTGCTGGCAGTCGGTTTGTTCTATGCCGGCATGCGCGAGCTGAGTCCGCGGCAGGCGCTGGGCCGTGGCTGGTGTTTCGGTTTCGGCCTGTTCGGCGCCGGCACCAGCTGGATCTATTACAGCATTCACCATTTCGGCGGCGCTTCGGTGCTGTTGGCCGGGTTCCTGATGCTGCTGTTCACGGCGGCGATTGCCTGGTTCTTCGCCCTGCCCGCCTGGATTTGGGCGCGCTGGCTGCGCCGTAACGAAGCGCCGCTCGCTGATGCGTTGGCGTTCGCCGCTCTGTGGGTCGCTCAGGAAATGTTTCGTGGCTGGTTCCTCACCGGTTTCCCGTGGTTGTACTCGGGTTACAGCCAGCTCGATGGTCCGTTGGCCGGGCTTGCGCCGGTCGGTGGCATGTGGCTGGTGGGGTTCGTGCTGGCACTGACCGCTGCGTTGATCTACAACGCACCGCGCTTGCTGCAAACCGGACGCAAAGGTTTTGTCGTTGCCGGTCTGGTGTTGCTGATCGCGCCGTGGGCTGCCGGTATCGCGCTCAAGGGCCACGCCTGGACCAGTCCATCCGGCGCGCCGCTGAGCGTTGCCGCGATTCAGGGCAACGTCGCACAAAGCATGAAATGGGACCCGGCCGAGCTCAACGCGCAACTGGCCCTGTACCGCGATCTGAGTTTCCGTTCGAAACCGGTGGATCTGCTGATCTGGCCGGAAACCGCCGTGCCGGTGCTCAAGGAGTCCGCCGAGGGCTACCTGAGCATGATGGGTAACTTCGCCGCCGAGCGTAAATCCGCGCTGATCACAGGCGTGCCGATCCGCGAAATGGTTCGTCACGAAAAACGCTTCTTCAACGGCATCACCGTGGTCGGCGAAGGCGATGGCACTTACCTGAAGCAGAAACTGGTGCCGTTCGGCGAGTACGTACCGTTGCAGGACGTCCTGCGTGGCTTGATCGCGTTCTTTGATTTGCCGATGTCCGACTTCGCCCGTGGCCCGGCCGATCAGGCGTTGCTGCAAGCCAAGGGTTATCAGATTGCCCCGTTCATCTGCTACGAAGTGGTGTACCCGGACTTTGCTGCCGGTCTGTCGGCGCGCAGTGATTTGTTGCTGACGATCAGTAACGACACCTGGTTCGGCACCTCGATCGGCCCGCTGCAACATTTGCAGATGGCGCAGATGCGGGCGCTGGAAGCCGGGCGCTGGATGATCCGCGCGACCAACAACGGCGTGACCGGTCTGATCAACCCGTTCGGGCAGATCACCGAGCAGATTCCGCAGTTCGAACAGGGTGTGCTGTATGGCGAAGTGGTGCCGATGCACAACCTGACGCCTTATCTGCAATATCGCTCGTGGCCGTTGATCATTGTCTGCTTGCTGCTGTTTGGCTGGGCACTGATGGCCAGCCGGATGTCGAAAACCCTCTAAAAGCATTAGTTTCAAACCTACTTCTGTGAGGGATCCATTGTGGCGAGGGGATTTATCCCCGATCGGTGGCGAAGCCGCCGCAAATCCATAACACACGGTATATCTGATATACCGCGATTGCAGGTTTTGGGGCGGCTTCGCCACCCATCGGGGATAAATCCCCTCGCCACAGAAGCTCTATCCAACCAAGAAGTCGCTTTCTCAGCGGTAAAACAGCGAATACCCCACCTGCCCCACCGCTTCATTCAGCAACTGCCCGCTCTGCCAGATCGATTTGAATTCCGGCAACCAGCCACCGAAGGGTCGGGCGTTATCAGTGCCTAAAAAGCCCACCGGCGCCGCAACCACTTCAAACCCGGCCTGCTCGAAGCACCATACCGCACGTGGCATGTGCCAGGCCTGCGTCACCACGACTACGCGTTTGATGCCCTGCGGCAGCAACAGGTCGGCGGTGAATTTGGCGTTTTCCCACGTGGTGCGGCTGTCGCCTTCCTGCCAACGCACCGTCACGCCAAAGTCATCGAGCAATGAATCTGCCATCAGCTTTGCCTCGGTCGGCGGCGTACCGTAATGCAGACCGCCGCTGGTCAGAATCGGCAAACCCGACGCCTTGGCCAGTCGCGCCGCATATCGCTGACGCTCAAGCCCCACGCCGGTTGGTTGATCCTCACCCCACGCCAGATCACCACGCTCGCGCCCGGAACCCAGCACCACAATCGCATCGGCCCGTTGCGCCAGCGTCGCCCATTCGGCACGGGCCAGCGGTGGCTCACGCTCCAGCGCCTTGGCGCCCCATTGCACGACCACCGGCAGGCTCATCAACCACAACCCGCCAAGCCCCAGGGCAAAACACACTCCGGCCAGGCGCGGCCGCGAACGGCGCAGCCACCACGCAACCAGCAACAACAGCAGCAGAATGCCGGGCGGCAACAAGAGTTGTTTGATCAAATAGCGAAAAGGCATCGGGCATCTCCAAAGATGCCCGAAGCCTAAAAGTGTTGATGAAGCGTTACAACCGATAGGTGGGATCCTGTTGAAAAAGATCCGGTTCTTGACCTGCCATGCGCTTACTTGGCCTGCAGAGCACGTACTTTGACGGTGTCTCTGCCGGGCGCCTTGTCCTTGAGCCAGATGACCTTGGCCGAATGTGCTGCATCGAGCTGCTTCACTGCTTGTGACAGGCATCCATGCGTTTCACGTTCACTGCGATCCAGATAGGCCTTGACCAGTTTGAACTCAGCGGGACTCAAGCCACGCAATTCCAGTTCCAGGGGGCGCTCGTCGCGCAGCCGGTCAGCGGTTTTTACAGCGTCCAGGGCCATACCCAGACGATCGATCAACCTCTCGTACAACTCGGGTTTAGTCACGTTTTTTTGCCGTTGCTCCACCATCCCTCACCTCATTGAAGATAAGACTCACTCCCCAGTTAGAGCTTAGCTTCGCTGCACAAACCGGCTGTACGCCGCGACCAACGGCCCCGACGCAAGTATTGCGGGACATGTAGCTGTAATCAGGGTTTCCCTAGGCCAAGCGCGGTCATGTATGCTACGGCGCTTCCTGTAATTCCACTTCCAGCTCGTCCGGGCCAACCCCGGAACCTGCGTTGAAGAGGATTAGGCCACCCCTATCCAGTACAAAAGTAGCCATGCACGAACAATATCAGCCCCGTGAAATTGAAGCCGCCGCCCAGTCATTCTGGGATGAGCAAAAGTCCTTTGAAGTCAGTGAACAGCCAGGCAAGGAGACTTTCTACTGCCTGTCGATGTTCCCTTACCCCAGCGGCAAGCTACACATGGGGCACGTGCGCAACTACACCATCGGCGACGTGATCTCCCGCTACCAGCGCATGCAAGGCAAGAACGTTCTGCAACCGATGGGTTGGGACGCCTTCGGCATGCCGGCAGAAAACGCCGCGATGAAGAACAACGTAGCGCCGGCAAAATGGACCTACGAAAACATCGCCTACATGAAGTCGCAGCTGCGCAGCCTCGGGCTGGCGGTCGACTGGTCGCGTGAAGTGACCACCTGCAAGCCGGATTACTACCGTTGGGAGCAATGGCTGTTCACTCGCCTGTTCGAAAAAGGTGTGATCTACCGTAAAAACGGCACCGTGAACTGGGACCCGGTCGACCAGACCGTTCTGGCTAACGAGCAGGTCATCGACGGTCGCGGCTGGCGTTCCGGCGCGCTGATCGAAAAGCGCGAAATCCCGATGTACTACTTCAAGATCACCGCCTACGCGGATGAGCTGCTGGAGAGCCTCGACGAACTGACTGGCTGGCCTGAACAGGTCAAGACCATGCAGCGCAACTGGATCGGCAAATCCCGTGGCATGGAAGTGCAGTTCCCGTACAACGTCGATTCGATCGGCGAAGCCGGCACCCTCAAGGTTTTCACTACCCGTCCGGATACCCTGATGGGCGCGACCTATGTCGCCGTGGCTGCCGAGCACCCGCTGGCCACCCTGGCCGCGAAAAACAACCCTGAGCTGCAAGCGTTCATCGCTGAATGCAAGGGCGGCAGCGTTGCCGAAGCAGACGTCGCCACGCAAGAGAAGAAAGGCCTGCCGACCGGCCTGTTCGTCGAGCACCCGCTGACTGGCGAAAAACTGCCGGTGTGGGTCGCCAACTATGTGCTGATGCACTACGGTGACGGCGCTGTCATGGCGGTACCGGCGCACGACGAGCGCGATTTCGAATTCGCCCACAAGTACAACCTGCCGGTCAAATCGGTAGTCCGTACCAGCTCTGGCGACACCAACCCTGCCCCGTGGCAAGACGCCTACGGCGAGCACGGCACGCTGATCAACTCCGGCGAGTTCGACGGTCTCGACTTCGCTGGCGCGTTCGACGCCATGGAAGTGGCCCTGATCAAGGAAGAACTGGGCGCCTCGCGCACTCAGTTCCGCCTGCGCGACTGGGGCATCAGCCGTCAGCGCTACTGGGGCTGCCCGATCCCGATCATTCACTGCGATGCTTGTGGTGACGTGCCGGTGCCGGAAGATCAATTGCCTGTGGTCCTGCCGGAAGACGTGGTGCCGGACGGCGCCGGTTCGCCGCTGGCACGCATGCCTGAGTTTTACGAATGCAGCTGCCCGAAATGCGGCCAGCCTGCCAAGCGTGAAACCGACACCATGGACACCTTCGTCGAGTCGTCGTGGTACTACGCCCGTTACGCCTCGCCGCACTTTGAAGGTGGCTTGGTAGAGAAATCCGCCGCCGATCACTGGCTGCCAGTCGATCAGTACATCGGCGGTATCGAACACGCGATTCTGCACCTGCTCTACGCGCGCTTCTTCCACAAACTGATGCGTGACGAAGGTCTGGTCAGCTCCAACGAGCCGTTCAAGAACCTGCTGACCCAAGGCATGGTGATCGCCGAGACTTACTACCGTCGCGAAGCCAACGGTGCTTACACCTGGTTCAACCCGGCGGACGTGGAACTCGAGCGTGACAGCAAAGCCAAGGTCATCAGCGCCAAGCTGAAATCCGACGGCCTGCCGGTGGAAATCGGCGGCACCGAGAAGATGGCCAAGTCGAAGAACAACGGCGTCGACCCACAGTCGATGATCGATCAGTTCGGCGCCGACACTTGCCGCCTGTTCATGATGTTCGCTTCGCCGCCTGACATGAGCGCCGAATGGTCGGACTCCGGCGTTGAAGGTTCGCACCGTTTCCTAAAGCGCGTCTGGCGCCTGGCGCAAGCCCACGTTAGCCAAGGCTTGCCGGGCAAACTCGACATCGCCAGCCTGAACGACGAGCAGAAAGCCGTGCGCCGCTCGATCCACCTGGCCATCAAGCAGGCCAGCCATGACGTCGGCCAGAACCACAAATTCAACACCGCCATCGCTCAAGTGATGACGCTGATGAACGTGCTGGAAAAAGCCGCACAAGGCACCGAACAGGATCGCGCGCTGGTTCACGAAGGCCTCGAAGCCGTGACCTTGCTGCTGGCACCCATCACGCCGCACATCAGCCACGAACTGTGGAACCAGCTGGGCCACACTGGCGCAGTCATCGACGCCGGCTGGCCGGCTGTGGACGAAAGCGCATTGGTGCAGGACAGCCTGACGCTGGTTATCCAGGTCAACGGCAAACTGCGTGGTCAGATCGAAATGCCGGCCAGCGCAACCCGTGAAGAAGTGGAAGCCGCCGCGCGCATCAACGAAAACGTGCTGCGTTTCGTCGACGGTCTGACTATTCGCAAAGTGATCGTGGTACCAGGAAAACTGGTCAACATCGTCGCCAGCTAAATTGGATTGGGCGTCAGGTCCGCCTGACGCACTGTAAAACCTTTCGGGCCGCAGGGTCGGCCCACATGGTTTCAAGGGGAGCAACACAATGATCAAACGCAATCTGCTGGTGATGGGCCTCGCTGTGCTGCTGAGCGCCTGCGGTTTCCAGCTGCGTGGCACTGGCACTACCGAACTGACGATCAAGGAACTCGACCTGAGCGCCCGCAACGCCTACGGCGAGACGGTAACCGAACTGCGTCAGGTGCTCGAGTCCAGTGGCGTCAAGGTCTACAGCGGCGCGCCGTACAAGCTGTATCTGGCTGACGAGCAGGAAAACCAGCGCATTCTCAGCTACGCCGGTGCCGGCCGTACTGGCGAATACCAGGTCAATACCGTCCTGAACTACGACATCATTGGCGAACACAACCTGAACCTGCTGAGCAGCAAGCTTGAAGTGCAGAAGGTGTTCATCCACGACGGCAACAACTTGGTCGGCTCCGATCAGGAAGCCAACGACGCCCGTCGCGAGACCCGCCGTGAGCTGGTTCAACGGATGATGTTGCGCCTGCAACAGCTGACCCCAGGTCAACTGCAGCAGCTGCAACAAGCGGCCAATGACCGCGCCAAGGCTGAAGCCGACGCGCTGCAAGCGGCGCAAAAGGCTGAAGCGGAAACCCCGCGTCAGTCGCCGCTCGAAGTACCGCAGCAGTAAGACGTTCGGGGCGCTCAGGCGCCCCGTTCGGTATTTCTTATGAAGCTCGCTCCCGCCCAACTCGGTAAACACCTGCAAGGTGCCCTCGCGCCGGTCTACATCATCAGCGGCGATGACCCGCTGCTATGCCAGGAGGCCGCCGACGCCATCCGCCATGCTGCCCGTGAACAAGGGTTCGACGAACGCCAGGTCTTTGCTGCCGACGCCAATTTCGATTGGGGCACGTTGCTGCAGGCCGGCGCGAGCATGTCGTTGTTCGCTGAAAAACGCCTGTTGGAACTGCGCCTGCCTTCAGGCAAGCCCGGTGACAAGGGCGCCGCAGCGTTCATCGAATACTGCTCGCGCCCCGCTGAAGACACGGTGCTGCTGATCAGCTTGCCCAAGCTCGATGGCAGTGCGCAGAAGACCAAGTGGGGCAAGGCGCTGGTCGAAGGCCAGCAGACCCAGTTCATCCAGATCTGGCCGGTGGATGCCAATCAACTGCCGAGCTGGATTCGCCAGCGTCTGTCGCAGGCCGGTTTGTCGGCCAGCCAGGACGCGGTCGAATTGATTGCTGCACGTGTCGAGGGCAACCTGCTCGCCGCCGCGCAGGAAATCGAGAAGCTCAAGCTGATGGCCGAAGGTGGCCAGATCACCGTTGAAACCGTGCAGGCCGCAGTGGCGGACAGTGCGCGCTTTGACGTGTTTGGCTTGACCGATGCGTTGCTCAACGGCGAACCGGCGCACGCATTGCGCATGCTGGAAGGCTTGCGCGGTGAAGGGGTCGAGCCACCGGTGATTCTCTGGGCGCTGGCGCGGGAGTTGCGCCTGCTGGCCAATATCTCGCTGCAGTACAGCCAGGGCACGCCACTGGACAAGTGTTTCAGTCAGGCGAAACCGCCGGTCTGGGACAAGCGCAAACCCCTGATGAGCAAAGCCCTGCAACGCTACTCGGCGCAACGCTGGGCGCAGTTGTTGCTGGAAGCCCAGCGCATCGATGCGCAGATCAAGGGTCAGGCTGCGGGTTCGCCGTGGATGAGTCTGAGCCGACTGGCATTGTTGATGGCAGGCCAGCGGTTGACGCTACCTGCCGAGTAAGGCCAACCGAAGCGGCGCCAATGCCCAAGCCCGCTCTGCATCCTTGATTGAACAGCCCTCACGGGTAAATCTGATCACTACCCGAGTAGGTAAAGGAAGCCGCCCAGGTTGACTTGTTGATCGTCAACATTACGACAGGCACAACCTTGCCACCACTTTGACTGTAATAAGCACTCTGATTCTGCCTTGCCTGAGTCCAGCCTGGCGTTGAGCCGCTGGTGTAGAAAAACGCCTTGATGGGCATATTGGCAGCCGCTTGTTTGGCCCAGACACGAACAACCAGTTCGTTTTCGTCATTGACGCCATTCTTCGGAATTTTTGGCATCGCCAGCAACGCTTCTCGAAACAACACTGCCGTCTGATCAGGCGATGTGTCTCGAACATCGAAACTGCATTGTTTCTGCTCGCGCACTGTTGCACCGGCCAAGTAGTGCGTCAAAAATTTAGTCGACGTGGTGATCGCCTGCGAAGCGCAGGAAGCACTGCGATTGCCATGCAGACTGTGTGGCCCACAACCGTAGTCCGACCGCCACTCTGTCGCGCCATCTATGGGAAAGAAGCATAGATACTGAAACTTCAACTGACCGGCAAGCTCAGAGACCGGCGTGACTATATAGCCGTTGTTGGCATGGCTATAGAGGGCTGGAAACCGAGAATCCTGGCGCATGTAAGAAAACGCAACGAAGCCTTTTTTCACGTTGGCCGGGCTTGGATCCCAGATATTGAAGCCCGGTCCGTTGGTCGTCCCCCTGATCACAACGCCTGAGCACAAAAAACTCGGTGCAGTTTCACTATTGAAACAATTGCGCGACGTTTGATTCCATTTCGCATTGAGATCAGCAACCACCGCCGGACCATTGTTGCGAGGTTGTGAGAAAGCACCGAATTGCTGGTCACCTGGCACGCTCTGAGTTGAAATCTGTTCTTCACTCGGTACCGGTGGGGCGGGGGCCGGTTGTTCCTGAGTAGCGGAGCAGGCGATCAACAAAAAGGCCCAGACCAACAAGATTATTTTTTTCACGATCGATATCCCTTGTGCATCGTGGTGATGAAATCTGCAGTAATGCATAAACGGTCGATATGCGTACTTGCGTTCAAATGCCTGACCTGAGTGATCAGCAGAGCAGGATTACCGGCTACGTTACTGAAACAACGCTGTATACTCGCCCGGTCTAAAAGGAGACCCACCATGAGCAAAAAGCGCCCCAACAAGGCCAAATCCATCGTCGCCCAACCCTTGTTTCGCAGTCGTCAAGAGCGACCAACCAAGGGCAAAGGCAGCTACCGCCGCGAAGCCTTCCAGTCTAAAAGCTGGGAGGCTTCTTGCTTTCTGGCGGCATGAATGACGCTGGAACTCGCTTCGTCTGATGACCTCTCCCCTCTTCTCTGTACCATTTGAGCACTCATTTAGCGCCGCTTTGGCAAAGCGCGTAACTGTCAAACCTGACAGTTGATCAATGCAGAATTCGGAGTTTTACTGGCCGGATAAACATTAAATCCCGAGCAAAATCTGCCCCCTAGCAAGTCGCTTGGCACGGCTGTCGTGTTAAGGTCTGCACCTGATTCGTTTCCCCTGGAACTGTGCATGCCCCTAAGTCTTTCCCGTCGCTGGCCTGTTCGCCATTCGATCGCTGCAGCAAGCTTCGTTCTGCTTGTCGCCTGTGCGGAAAAACCCACCGCCGCCGACGCGCAACCTCTTCAAGCCGCCCCTGTCGCCACGGCCCCAGCGATTATCCCGCCGGTAGTGCCGTCCGCCGACCCTCTCGATCTTCAGCCGCCCCAGACCTTTGCCGAATGGCAGGCAGGCTTCCGCAAGGACGCGCTCGCCGCCGGGATCAGCCCTGAGTTGTTTGATCGCGCCTTTGCCGATGTCAGTTTCGACGCCAGCGTGATTCGTGCCGACCGCAGCCAGCCGGAATTCTCCCGCCCGGTGTGGGAATACCTCGACGGCGCGCTGTCGCCGCTGCGCGTGCGCAAGGGTCAGGCGCTGCTCAACCAGTACGCCGACATTCTGCAAAGCATCGAACAGCGTTATGGGGTCGACCGTCAGGCGCTCGTTTCGGTGTGGGGTATGGAGAGTAATTTCGGTCAGTTCCAGGGCAGCAAATCGGTGATCAACTCACTGGCCACCCTCGCCTACGAAGGCCGCCGCCCGGGCTTTGCCCATGCGCAATTGATTGCTGCCCTGCAGATCCTGCAACAGGGCGATATCACGCCAGAGAAGATGCTCGGTTCCTGGGCCGGGGCGATGGGCCAGACCCAGTTCATTCCGACCACCTACAACACCCACGCCGTGGATTTCGACGGTGATGGCCGCCGCGACATCTGGGGCAGCCCGGCCGATGCCCTGGCTTCGACCGCGCACTACCTGCAAAGCTCCGGCTGGCAGCGTGGGCAGCCGTGGGGTTTCGAGGTGCAACTGCCGAGCAGTTTCAACTACACGCTGGCGGATGGGGCGATTCGCAAGAGCGTCGCCGAATGGCGTCAGCTGGGTGTGAACTTGCCTAATGGCGCTCAGGTACCTGCGGGCTCCGAGCAACTGTCCGCGGCCCTGCTGTTGCCGGCCGGTTATCGTGGCCCGGCGTTCCTGATCCTCGATAACTTCCGGGCGATCCTCAAGTACAACAATTCCTCGTCGTATGCCTTGGCGGTGAGCCTGTTGTCCGAGCGTTTCAGTGGCGCAGGCTTGATCAATGGCAACTGGCCGAAAGACGACTTGCCGTTGAGCCGCACCGAGCGCATCGAGTTGCAGACCCTGCTGAGCGCGCGCAATTACGATGCGGGCACGGCGGACGGGATTATCGGTGCCAATACGCGCAAGGCGATTCGCAGTGCACAGCAGTCGTTTGGCTGGCCGGCGGATGGCTATCCCACGCACAAATTGCTTGAGAGCCTGCGGGGCCAATAAGCAAGATCAAAAGATCGCAGCCTGCGGCAGCTGCATTTCCAATGTAGGAGCTGCCGCAGGCTGCGATCTTTTGCTTTATCGGGTCACTACATCCTGCTCCAGCATCAATTCCTTCTTCCCGGCATCCAGCCGTACCAGCGCGCCCATCGGCAGCGTCAGGTTCGGGTCGCAATGCCCGCTACGCCACCCCGACAACACCGGTATCCGCAAAGGCTCGAACGTCTGCTTGAGCAAACGATTCAGCGCCTCGACATCTACCCCGGCAATGTCCCCGACCAACACCCCGCGCAACTTGGCCAACTTGCCGGCCAGACGCATCTGGGTCAGTAACCGGTCGATCCGATACAGCGGTTCGTTGATGTCTTCGATCAGTAGAATTACCCCTTCGACATCGATTTCGTAAGGCGTGCCTAGTGTTGAAGCGATCATTGCCAGATTGCCGCCAAGCAAACGCCCGTGTGCAACGCCGGGCTCAACGGTGGTCAACGGATACGCCACCGGATGGCTCAGCACACTCCCCGCTTTCACCTGACCACGCAGCATGGCGAAGAACGACGTCACGGTCGGCGGTTCCTTGTCACCCAACAGGTCGGCGTTGAGCAGTGGCCCGTGGAAGGTCACAAACCCGGCGTAACGGCTTATCGCCAGGTGCAGCGCGGTGATATCGCTGTAACCGACGAAAGGCTTGGCGTGGCGGCTGAGCAGGTCGTAGTCGATGCGATCCAGCAGGCGCGGCGTGCCGTAGCCGCCGCGCAGGCAGATGATCGCGTCGACGTCAGGGTCGGCAAACGCAGCGTGCAGGTCGTTGAGACGCACGTCATCGCTGCCGGCCAGATAGCCATCTTTCTCGTAGACACCGGGGAACACCTTCAGCGCATAGCCGCGAGCGCGCATCCATTGCACAGCCTTGTCGGTATCCAGCGCGCCGGGGCCGGCCGGCGCGATCACGCCAATCACGCCCTCTGACGGCAGCGCCGGCACGGGTTTATGCGGGAAAAGGCTGTGGGTCGGTCGAACGGTCATCCATGGGGCTCCCAGTGTGAAGTCATGCGCACACAGTAGTCAGGAAAGCAGGCAAAAAAAAGCCCGCCGGACTTAAAGCCACGGCGGGCATTTTATTCAGCGCTGAATCAGGCCCCCATCAACTCAGCCTTGACCAGCTTCGCTTGCTCGTCAGCGTGGTACGAAGAACGCACCAGCGGGCCCGAGGCAACGTTTTTGAAGCCCATCTTGTAACCTTCCTCGGCGAACCAGGCGAAGGTGTCCGGGTGCACGAAACGCTGCACCGGCAAGTGGCTGCGCGACGGTTGCAGGTACTGACCGAGGGTCAGCATGTCGATGTCGTGTTCGCGCATGCGCTTCATGACTTCGATGACTTCCTCGTCGGTCTCGCCCAGACCCAGCATCAGGCCGGATTTGGTCGGAATGTGCGGCATCATCTGCTTGAAGCGTTGCAGCAGAGTCAGCGACCACTGGTAATCCGAACCCGGACGCGCAGCCTTGTACAGGCGCGGCACGGTTTCCAGGTTGTGGTTGAACACATCCGGCGGCTCGGCGGCGGTGATTTCCAGCGCGACGTCCATGCGGCCACGGTAGTCCGGGACCAGGGTCTCGAGCTGCACGTTCGGCGACAGCTTGCGGATTTCGCGGATGCAGTCGGCAAAGTGCTGGGCACCACCGTCGCGCAGGTCGTCGCGGTCAACCGAAGTAATCACCACGTACTTGAGCTTGAGGTCGGCGATGGCGATGGCCAGGCTTTCCGGCTCGTTGACGTCCAGTGGCTTCGGACGCCCGTGGCCAACGTCGCAGAACGGGCAGCGACGGGTGCAGATGTCGCCCATGATCATGAAGGTCGCGGTGCCGCCGGAGAAGCACTCACCCAGATTCGGGCAGGACGCTTCTTCGCAGACGCTGTGCAGCTTGTGTTTACGCAGCAGACTCTTGATACGGTCGACTTCCGGCGAAACCGGGATGCGCACACGAATCCAGTCAGGCTTCTTCGGCAGTTCGGTGGTCGGAATGATCTTTACCGGGATGCGTGCAACCTTCTCGGCGCCGCGCAGCTTGACGCCGGCTTCTACCTTGGGACGCGGGGCCGGGCGCTCGGTCACGTCGAGCGTCGGGATCATGGTTTGCACTGCATCAGTAGTCATATCAGTCGATTCCGCCCGTCAGGGTCGTCTGCTCAGCATAGTCGAGGTGTTTGACGAGCTGCGCACGCAGCCGGGCACTTACCTCGGCAAATTCAATCGATCCTGCGTGATCGCTCAGCTGGGTCATCGCCAGCCCGGCATAGCCGCAGGGATTAATCCGTCGAAACGGTTCCAGGTTCATATCCACGTTCAGGGCCAGGCCATGAAAGGAACAACCGTGGCGAATCCGCAAACCCAGAGAAGCGATTTTTGCTCCATCGACATAGACGCCGGGAGCATCCGGCTTGGCTGCAGCGGTAACGCCGTAGCTGGCCAGCAGTTCAATCAGGCAAAGCTCCATGCGGCTGACCAGATCGCGCACGCCGAAACCCAGCTTGCGCACATCCAGTAACAGGTAAGCCACCAATTGGCCGGGGCCATGATAAGTCACCTGGCCGCCACGATCGACCTGCACCACCGGGATATCTCCCGGCAGCAGCAAGTGTTCGGCCTTGCCGGCCTGGCCCTGAGTGAACACCGGCGGGTGTTCGACGAGCCAGATTTCGTCGGCGGCATCGCTGCCGCGTTCGTTGGTAAAGCGTTGCATGGCATGCCAGACCGGCTCGTAAGCCATCTGGCCGAGCTCACGAAAGCCCAGCGTGCCCGGCATCACAACACCATGTGCACGAAACCGGTTGCCCGCAGTTCGCTGTTGATGTTGTACAGCTGATCCTGATCGGTCGCGACGATGTGCAACTGGATGGTGGTGTATTTGCCGTTGCTGCTCGAACGCTCGTCGACACGCTCATCGTTGATCTTCGCGAATTTCTTCACGATTTCGATGATCTTGTCTTTGTGGCCAACCCCCGTGTCGCTGATCACCTTAACCGGATAATCAACCTGGGGAAATTCGATCTTTGGCGCCTTTACTTCGGTATCGGTCATGGCGTAACGGCCTCTTGAGCGCAAGCCGTGATAACGCGCATGGCCCCGCACCGGATCGGGGCGGGGCCATGCAGGTCAACACAAATCAGTTGAACAAGCCGTAGAAGAATAGACGGATGCTATCCCACATGCGGCGGAAGATACCACCCTCCTCGACGCCATCCAGAGCGATCAGGTCAGCGCTGTGCACGACCTTGTCTTCCAGTTTGACTTCGACTTTACCGATCACGTCGCCCTTGGCGATTGGCGCGGTCAGTTGCGGGTTCATGGTCATGCTGGCAGCGAGCTTCTTCAGCTGGCCTTTTGGCAAGGTCATGGTCAGGTCTTCAGCCAGGCCGGCCTTGACTTGATTGGTGGTGCCTTTCCACACCGGGGCCTGAGCCAGTTCGGTGCCCTTCTGGTAGAAGGTCTGGGTTTCGAAGAAGCGGAAACCGTAAGTCAGCAGCTTCTGGGTTTCAGCGGCGCGAGCCACTTCGCTGTTGGTACCGAACACCACCGCGATCAGGCGCTGGCCGTCACGTACCGCCGAGGACACCATGCAGTAGCCGGCTTCGTCGGTGTGACCGGTTTTCAGACCGTCAACGGTCTTGTCGCGCCACAGCAGCAGGTTACGGTTAGGTTGCTTGATGCCGTTCCAGAAGAACTCTTTCTGCGAGTAGATCGCGTAGTGAGCCGGGTCTTCGTGGATGATTGCACGGGCCAGGATTGCCATGTCGTGAGCCGACGAGTAGTGCTCAGGGTTTGGCAGGCCGGTCGGGTTCATGAAGTGGGTGTTGCTCATGCCCAGATCAGTCACCGTCTTGTTCATCAGGTCGGCGAACGCATCTTCGCTACCGGCGATGTGCTCGGACAGGGCGACGCTGGCGTCGTTGCCGGACTGGATGATGATGCCGTGCAGCAGGTCGCTGACAGTCACCTGCGAGCCGACTTTGATGAACATCCGCGAACCGCCGGTGCGCCAGGCGTTTTCGCTGACGGTCACCGGATCGTTTTCACCGATCTGGCCACGACGGATTTCCAGGGTCGCGATGTACGCGGTCATCAGCTTGGTCAGGCTGGCCGGCGGCAGACGCTGGTCGCCATTGTTCTCGACCAGCACGTTGCCGCTGCTGGCATCCATCAGAACGTAGGCTTTAGCGGCCAGTTGTGGTGGCGACGGCATCATCTCGGCCGCGAAGGCGGCTGGCGAGAGGAGCAGCGGGACTAGCAGACACAGGCGTTTGGCAAAGGTGGTGATGTTCATCCGTCTCTCGAAATCGCTAATGGAAACTGTCCTTGCGGACAAAATTTAATCAGATGGCTTTCTAACGAGCCATCGCGTGTTCAGTTGCTCACTCCAGTCACCCTTGCCGGGCTTTTGTTCTTTGACGAGCCAACAACCTGATTCACCCCCCAATCGCTGGTGAACCGTCAATCAAGATCTGCGTTTTGCTTACTCGGTGACCACGCTTGGCGAACCAAGGTTGGCCAGGCGCACGCTGTTCTGCACCTGGGCAATTTCACCCGGCGAGCCGATCGGCCCCAGACGTACCCGATGCAGGGTCTGCTGATTGCGCACGATCGAACTGATGAACACCGGAGCGCTCACCATCCCGCTGAGCTTCGACCTCAGGAGTTCTGCAGCGTCCGGGTTGGCGAACGCGCCCACCTGCAGATACTGGCCAGTTGCTGTTGCAGAAGCGTTTTTTTTTGCACTCATCGGCACCGGTACGGTGTCTGAGGCATGTTGTTGCGGTGGCGGCGTCCACTGCTCGACGGTGCCGGCCGAGGCCGTAATCACCGGCGCGCTGTTCTGCGCGACCTGCGGCTCGTTGAGCATCAACGGTGCCGGACGGCCCTTGGCAGCCCAGTATTGCTGCGGATCGATGCCTTCAACCTTGACCCGCGCAGTGCCGGTTTCGGCGTAACCGAGTTTTTTCGCGGCCGCGTACGACAAGTCGATGATGCGATCGGAATAGAACGGCCCACGGTCGTTGACCCGCAGGATCACCGTGCGGTTGTTGTCCAGGTTGGTCACCCGAACGTAACTTGGCAGTGGCAATGTCTTGTGGGCGGCACTCATGCCGTACAGGTCGTAAACCTCGCCATTGGCGGTGTTCTGACCGTGAAACTTGGTGCCGTACCAGGACGCCGTGCCGGAGGCGACGTAGGTCTTGGATTCCTGCAACGGGAAGTAGGTTTTGCCCAGTACGGTGTAAGGGTTGGCCTTGTAAGGGCCGGTGTGCAGGGTCGGCGTGGCATCAGGGATGCGCGAAACATCGACGTCCCACCACGGCGCGCCATCTTTGTGCGCGCGATTGATGTCCAGGCCCGGCTGCGCTCGCACAGCGGTATTGGAGGTTTTCGGCGTCGGGGAACGACTGGTCGTGCAGCTGGCGACCAGTACCGCCAACGCAGCAAATGCCACCAGCTTCAGGGGTTTATTGTTAGGCAATGCCCGCATTACTTGACGCCCCGTGCTTGTACCAGCTGTTCAGACAGTTGATGTACGGCCATGGCGTACATCACGCTGCGGTTATAACGCGTGATCGCGTAGAAATTCTTCAGGCCCATCCAGTATTCAGGGCCGTTGTCGCCTTCGAGGCGAAATGCAGTCACCGGCATATCATCGCGCAGCGCATCATGACTTGACCAGCCCAGCGCCCGCAACTCTCCAACCGTCTTCGTCGGCTCGATGCCGGTGGTCAGGCCTTCATCGACCTGCTCGCCACGGACATCGGCGCGGCTGACCACCGGCTCACCGGCGACCCAGCCGTGACGCTTGAAATAGCTGGCAACGCTACCAATCGCATCGTCCGGGTTGTTCCAGATATTGATGTGGCCGTCACCGTCGAAATCCACCGCATAGGCGCGAAAGCTGCTCGGCATGAACTGCGGCAGGCCCATGGCCCCGGCGTACGAACCTTTGAGGGTCAATGGATCGACCTGCTCTTCGCGCGCCAGCAGGAGGAACTCACGCAGTTCCTTGCGGAAAAATTCGGCACGGGGAGGATAGTCGAAACCGAGCGTCGACAAGGCATCGATCACCCGGTAATTGCCGGTATTACGTCCGAAAAACGTTTCAACGCCGATGATCGACACGATGACTTGTGCCGGCACGCCGTATTCCTGCTCGGCACGGGCCAGCGTTGCCTCGTGCTGACGCCAGAAGTCGACACCGCGGGCAATGCGCGCGTCGGTGATGAACATCGGGCGGTATTCTTTCCACTGCTTGACCCGTTCGGCAGGTCGGGAGATCGCATCGAGAATCGCCTGTTTGCGCTGAGCCTCGCGGAACACCGCCATCAGTTGCTCACCGGCGAAACCGTAGTCGCGGGTCATTTCACCGACGAACTCGGCCACCTGAGGTGAGCCTTCGTACTCGCCGGCCAGCGCTTCCTGCATGCTGCCCAGGAGGCCCATCAGGCCTACCACTGGCGCGCATCGAGTCGCCCAGCCACGCATTACTTGCATTGAACTCTTCACCTTATTCAAACCTGTGCGATCCACTTGCGATGGGTATGGATCGACATCAAAACCCCAAACGCTGACAGCAGCGTCACCAGCGAAGTTCCTCCGTAGCTAATGAACGGCAACGGTACCCCTACGACCGGCAACAGGCCACTGACCATACCGATGTTGACGAAAACGTAAACAAAAAACGTCATGGTCAACGCACCGGCGAGCAATTTGCCGAACAGCGTTTGCGCCTGAGCGGTGATCACCAGCCCTCGGCCAATCAGCAACAGGTAAATCAGCAGCAGCGCACAAATACCCACCAGGCCGAACTCTTCGCCGAGTACCGCGATGATGAAGTCGGTGTGGCTTTCTGGCAGGAAATCCAGGTGCGACTGGGTGCCGAGCAGCCAGCCTTTGCCGAACACGCCGCCGGAACCGATAGCGGCTTTCGACTGAATGATGTTCCAGCCGGTGCCGAGCGGATCGCTTTCCGGGTCGAGGAAGGTCAGGATTCGCTGCTTCTGGTAGTCGTGCATGATAAAAAACCACATCGCCACCGACACCGGGATCGCCGCCGCCAGCACGCTGAGAATCCAGCGCCAGCGCAGCCCGCCCATGAACAGCACAAACGCACCGCCCGCCAGAATCAGCAGCGAAGTGCCGAGGTCAGGCTGGCGGACGATCAGGATGAACGGCACACCGATCAGCATCAGGCTGATGCCGACGTGCTTGAGCTGCGGCGGCAACGTGCGCTTGGACAGGTACCAGGCGATGGTCGCCGGCATCAGGATCTTCATGAATTCCGAGGGCTGGAAGCGGATCACTCCGGGAATGTTGATCCAGCGCGTGGCGCCCATGGCGTTGTGGCCCATGATGTCCACCACCAACAGCAACACCACGCCGATCACGTAACCGAGCGGCACCCAGCGCGCCATGAAACGCGGCTCGAACTGGGCGATGACGATCATCGACACCAGGCCGATGCCGAACGAGGTAGCCTGTTTGGCCAGCAGGTCCCAGCTCTTGCCGCTGGCCGAATACAGCACGAACAGGCTGCCGGCGGCGAGAATCAGCAGCAGGATCAGCAACGGACCATCGATATGCAGTCTTTGCAGCAGCGTCGCGCGGCGACGCATCACATCCTCACTGGAGAGCATGCGATCAAAGTTATTCATCACGGGCCGTAGCCTCCGCACTGATTGGGCTGGCGTATTCGGCCTTCAAACGTCCGTCCTGATCGAGCAGCCAGGCGTCCATGACCTGACGCACCACGGGCGCGGCGACCCCGGAGCCGGATTCACCGTTCTCGACCATCACCGACACGACGATGCGTGGGTCATCGGCCGGGGCAAAGCCGACGAACAAGGCGTGGTCGCGATGACGCTCCTGAACCTTGGAGCGGTCGTATTTCTCGCCCTGCTTGATCGCGACGACCTGAGCCGTACCCGATTTGCCGGCGATACGGTATTGCGCGCCGATGGCCGCTTTGCGCGCGGTACCGCGAGCGCCATGCATCACTTGCTGCATGCCGTGGTTGACCTTGGTCCAGTCCGACGGATCACGCAGGATAATGTCCGGCATCGGGTTTTCATCCACCGGCTTCACCCCTTCGAGGGATTTCGCCAGGTGCGGACGGTTCCAGATGCCTTTGTTGGCGACCAGCGCCGTGGCCTGGGCCAGTTGCAGCGGAGTCGATTGCATGTAGCCCTGGCCGATCCCGAGGATCAAGGTTTCGCCAGGGAACCACGCCTGTTTGCGTGTCGCTCGCTTCCATTCGCGGGACGGCATCAGGCCGGGGGACTCTTCGAACATGTCCAGCGAGACCTTCTGGCCGATGCCGAACTTGTTCATGTAAGCCGACAGCCGATCAATGCCGAGCTTGTGCGCCAGGTCATAGAAGTAGGTGTCGTTGGACCGCATGATCGCCGTGTCGAGGTCGACGAAACCGTCGCCCGTGCGGTTCCAGTTACGGTATTTGTGATCGTAGTTGGGCAGCATGTAGTAGCCCGGGTCGAACACCCGGCTCGAAGCCGTGACTACGCCAGAATCGAGACCGGCAATCGCCACCGCCGGTTTGATCGTCGAACCCGGCGGATACAGACCGCGCAATACACGGTTGAACAACGGCCGGTCGATCGAATCACGCAACTCGGCATACGCCTTGAAGCTGATGCCGGTGACGAACAGGTTCGGGTCGAAGCTCGGCTGACTGACCATCGCCAGCACTTCGCCGGTCTTCGGATCGAGCGCAACCACCGCGCCACGGCGCCCGCCCAATGCCGCCTCGGCCGCTTCCTGCAATTTGATGTCCAGACTGAGGACGATGTCCTTGCCGGGAATCGGGTCGGTGCGCTTGAGCACCCGCAACACGCGGCCGCGAGCGTTGGTCTCAACTTCTTCGTAACCGACCTGACCGTGCAATTCCGGCTCGTAGAAACGCTCGATGCCGGTTTTACCGATGTGATGGGTGCCGCTGTAGTTGACCGGATCGAGGCTCTTCAGCTCTTTCTCGTTGATCCGCCCCATGTAGCCCACCGAGTGCGCAAAATGCGCGCCTTGCGGGTAGTGACGAACCAGTTGCGCGACCACTTCCACGCCTGGCAGGCGGAACTGATTCACCGCGATACGGGCGATCTGTTCTTCGGTCAGCTCGAACAGGATCGGCACCGGCTCGAACGGCCGGCGCCCCTGACGCATGCGCTTCTCGAAGATCACCCGATCCTCGGGCGTCAGCTCCAGCACTTCGACGATGACGTCGAGCACTTGCGGCCAGTCGCCGGAGCGCTCGCGGGTCATGCTCAGGCTGAAGCTTGGACGGTTGTCCGCCACCACCACACCGTTACGGTCAAAAATCAGCCCGCGCGTCGGCGGAATCGGCTGCACGTGGACGCGGTTGTTTTCCGACAGTGTCGAGTGGTATTCGTACTGGATCACCTGCAAGTAATACAGCCGCGCAATCAGCACGCCGATCAGCAACATGATCGCAATGGCCCCGAACACGACGCGGCTACGCACCAGGCGTGCGTCCTTTTCGTGGTCCTTGATGCGGATCGGCTGAGACATGAGGGCAGGCTTACTTGTGGTAAGGGTGACCGGACAGCACGGTCCAGGCACGATACAACTGTTCGCCGATCAGGATCCGCACCAACGGGTGCGGCAACGTCAGCGGCGACAACGACCAGCGCTGATCGGCGCGGGCACAGACTTCAGGCGCCAGCCCTTCCGGGCCACCGACCATGAAATTGACCGTGCGCGAATCCAGCCGCCAGCGATCGAGTTCGACCGCCAGCTGTTCGGTGCTCCAGGGTTTGCCGTGGACTTCCAGCGTGACGATCCGCTCGTTCGGCCCGACCTTGGCCAGCATGGCTTCGCCTTCCTGGCGGATGAAACGGGCCACGTCGGCATTCTTGCCACGGGTATTGAGCGGTATTTCCACCAGTTCGAGCGCCAGCTCGGACGGAAGACGCTTGGCATATTCATGCCAGCCTTCTTCCACCCATTTGGGCATGCGTGAACCGACGGCGATCAGGCGCAGTCGCACAGCAATCCCTTACAGCTGGTCTTTGTTGAGCTTGGTGAAATGCTCGTGGGTGTTTTCCGGGCTGTGGTGCTTGGCGTCGGCCGCGCGGCTTTGCTCGGCACCGGCCCACAGGCGTTCCAGGTCGTAGAACTGACGCGCCGAGGCAGTCATCATGTGCACGATCACCAGGTCCAGGTCCAACAGCACCCAGTCGCTGTCGCCCTTGCCTTCTTCGCCCAGCGGCTTGGCGCCCTGCTTTTTGACTTCTTCGCGAACCTTGTCGAGCATCGCGTTGATCTGGCGGTTGGACGTACCGGTGGCGATGATCATGTAGTCGGTGATGCTCTGCTTGTCGCGAACATCGATGATCTGAATGTCTTGCGCCTTGACGTCTTCCAGGGCTGCAACGGCAATCTTGACCAGTTCGTCGCCTTTGAGCGGCTCATTGGTGTTGACCGGCTCTGGCAGCGGGGCGCTCTTGAATGTGCCTTTGCGCTTTACTTTGGTTTGGTCTTTGTCAGTCATATAAAACTCGTTTTGCTCATATATTCGGCGGCTTGGCGATACGTGGATTCGTATCAGTGAAGCACGCCTTGCTCAGTTCGACGCACGGTAAAGACCGTGCGCATCGATGTAGGCCAGGACCGCGTCGGGCACCAGGAAACGTACCGACTTACCGCTGGCCAGCAGTTGACGGATCTGGGTGGCGGAAACCGCGAGCGGCGTCTGCCAGACGAATGCAATCTGTCCGCTCGGCCCTTTCAGGGCCAGCGGGTCGCTCACCGAACGCGCTGCCAGCAGGTTGCGCAAGGCATCCGGCGGTTCGCTGTCGGCGTCCGGGCGCTGTAGCACCAGGATGTGGCAATGCTGGAGCAACTCTTCCCAGCGATGCCAAGTGGGCAGGCCGCAAAATGCGTCCCAGCCCAAAAGCAGAAAAACCTGGGTCTCGGCGGGCATTTCAGCACGCATCAACTCCAGGGTATCAATGGTGTAAGACGGCTTGTCCCGCTGCAATTCGCGGGCGTCTACCACCAGTGGCGGCACTCCGGCCACCGCGCACTCGACCATCGCCAGCCGATCCTGCGCCGACACTTGCGGCGTATTGCGATGCGGCGGCCGTGCACTCGGCGTCAGCCGCAACTCATCGAGCGCCAGCGCTTCGGCGACTTCCAGGCCACCGCGCAAATGGCCGATGTGGACCGGGTCGAACGTACCGCCCAGCACGCCAATGCGCCGTGGGCGGGACTCGCTGCCGGGCTGCGGCGCTGTCAGGTCGAGGTCGGTCAAGTCAGACCGTCGCCTGGCCGCGCAACTGGCCATCACCGACCACGATGTACTTCTCGCAGGTCAGTCCTTCGAGGCCCACCGGGCCGCGGGCGTGCAGCTTATCAGTAGAAATGCCGATCTCGGCACCCAATCCGTATTCAAATCCATCGGCGAAGCACGTCGGGGTGTTGATCATCACCGACGCCGAGTCGACTTCCGCGACAAAACGACGGGTGTCGGCAAGGTTTTCGCTGACGATCGAGTCGGTGTGATGGGAGCCGTAATGGTTGATGTGCTCGATCGCCTGGTCCAGACCATCAACCACTCGGATCGACAGGATCGGCGCCAGGTACTCGGTGTGCCAGTCGTCTTCGCTGGCCGCGACCGCTTCGATGATCGCCCGAGTGCGCTCGCAGCCACGCAGTTCGACGCCTTTTTCGCGGAACTCGGCCGCCATCGACGGCAGGAAATCCTTGGCGACTGTTTGATCGACCAGCAGCGTCTCCATCGCACCGCAAATACCGTAACGGTAAGTCTTGGCATTGAAGGCGATGCGCTGGGCTTTCGGCAGATCGGCGTGGGCACTGACGTAAACGTGGCAGATGCCGTCCAGATGCTTGATCACCGGCACGCGGGCATCGCGGCTGATGCGCTCGATCAGGCCACGGCCACCGCGCGGCACGATCACGTCGACGTACTCGGGCATGGTGATCATCGCGCCAACGGCGGCACGGTCGGTGGTTTCAACCACTTGCACCACGGCGGCGGGCAATTCAGCCTCGGCCAGACCGCGCTGGATGCACGCGGCAATCGCGCGGTTGGAGTGAATCGCCTCGGAGCCGCCGCGCAGGATTGTGGCGTTGCCGGACTTCAGGCACAGGCTGGCGGCATCGATGGTCACGTTGGGACGGGATTCGTAGATGATCCCGATCACACCCAGCGGCACGCGCATCTTACCGACCTGAATGCCCGACGGACGGAAGCTCATGTCACGGATCGCACCGACCGGGTCCGGCAGTGCAGCCACTTGGCGCAGACCGACGATCATGCCGTCGATACGCGCCGGGGTCAGTTCCAGACGTTCCAGCAATGCCGGCTCCAGACCGTTGGCGCGACCGGCGGCCAGATCCTGTTCATTGGCTGCAGCAAGCTCGGCGCGCGCAGCGTCGAGGGCATTGGCAGCAGCCTGCAAGGCGCGGTTTTTCTGCGCGGTGCTGGCACGGCCGATGACCCGGGAGGCTTCGCGGGCGGCGCGACCCAATCGGGTCATGTAGTCAAGAACGGACTCAGTCATGGTCTGCTGGGGTCTTGGCAAAGAGGAAAGCGGCAGATTATAGCTGTCGCGTCCCGGGACTAACAGCGGTGACGGGCGGATGGTCAAAATGAGCCGCGAATCGCCGACGTTCAGGCGTAATTAAGCCGCGCATTGTTATCATCACGACCTCTTCAGCCTGGATAAACCTCGCCTGCCATGCCCAACCTGACCGCTCGCTCCCACGCCGAACGCCTGCCGCTGGGGCTCCCGGACACTTTTTTTGACCGGGACGCCCAAGTGCTGGCCAAGGATTTGCTCGGCAAAGTCATCCGCCATCGCGTCGGCGATCTGTGGCTCAGCGCGCGGATCATCGAAACCGAAGCCTATTACTGCGCGGAAAAAGGCAGCCACGCGTCCCTCGGCTACACGGAAAAGCGTAAGGCTTTGTTTCTGGATGGCGGGCACATCTATATGTATTACGCCCGTGGCGGCGATTCGCTGAACTTCAGCGCGCAAGGACCGGGCAACGCGGTATTGATCAAATCCGCCTATCCATGGGTCGATGAAATCAGCGGCCCGGCCAGTCTGGCGCAGATGCTGCTGAACAATCCCGATGCGCAGGGCCGTGCGCGACCGTCGCAAAAGCTCTGCGCCGGGCAAACGTTACTGTGCAAGGCGCTGGGGCTGAAAGTGCCGGTGTGGGACGCCAAACGTTTCGATCATGAAGTTCTTCTGGTAGAAGACACCGGGCCTGCACCCTCGCACATCATTCAGACCACCCGCCTGGGCATCCCCCATGGCCGGGACGAACACCTGATGTACCGCTTCGTCGACGCGACTTACGCGCAATGGTGCACGCGGAACCCGCTGCGACGCGGCCAGGTCGAAGGCCGCGACTATTTCCTGCTGTAAACACACACTCATGTAGGAGCTGCCGAAGGCTGCGATCTTTTGATCTTTTGAAAAGCAAAGATCGCAGCCTTCGGCAGCTCCTACAGGGGGAACATCAATGGTTTGGAGTTTTTTGGTATGGGCCCATGGCTCGATAGCGTAACCGGTTGGCTGGCGGCCAACCCGCAGTGGCTGGCCGCCGCGGTGTTCATTGTCGCGTGTGTGGAATGCCTGGCGATTGCCGGTTTGATCGTGCCCGGCACGGTGTTGTTGTTTGCCGTGGCCGTGCTGGCCGGCAGCGGCGCGCTGTCATTGAGCGAAACCTTGCTGCTGGGTTTCCTCGGCGGGATTCTCGGTGATTTGATCTCGTACTTCCTCGGCCGCCACTTCCACCAGAACATCCGCCGTCTGCCGGGGCTGCGCCATCACCCGGAATGGATGGCCGGTGCCGAAAGCTACTTCCAGCGTTACGGCATCGCCAGCCTGCTGGTCGGGCGCTTTATCGGCCCGTTGCGGCCGATGCTGCCAATGGTTGCCGGCATGTGCGACATGCCCTTCCCGCGTTTCGCCGCTGTCAGCCTGCTGGCCGCCGCCGGCTGGAGCCTTGCTTATCTGCTGCCCGGCTGGGCCACGGGCGCGGCCATTCGCCTGCCCCTGCCGGAAGGTTTCTGGCTGCAAGCCGGGATTGTCGCGGCCAGCATTGCCGTGATGGTCGGCCTCAGCGTCAACAGCAGCCTGCGCCGCCACCGCCGCGCGACGATCTGGATCAGCAGCATGAGCCTGTTGATCCTGATCGGTTTGTTCATTGGGTACCCCTATCTGACGGCACTCGACCAAGGTGTGATGACGCTGGTGCAAGAACATCGCCAGCCGATGCTCGATGAAATCGCCGTGACGTTCACCCTGATCGGTGAATTCCGCAACATGCTGATGTTCAGTGCCCTGCTCACCGGTCTGTTGCTGCTGTGCCGACAGTGGCGCCAGGCAATCTTTGCTGGCGGCGTGTTGCTCTGCACCGCGTTGCTGAACACCGGCACTAAAATGTTTTTCGCTCGGGTGCGCCCGGAAGTGCTGAGCGATCCGCTGACCAGTTACAGCATGCCCAGCGGCCACGCTTCCGGCGCGTTTGCGCTGTTTCTGGTGCTGGCCGTTCTGGCAGGCCGGGGACAACCACCGCGCATGCGCCTGACCTGGCTGTTTGTCGGCTGCATTCCGGCCCTGTCGATTGCCTTGTCGCGGGTTTATCTGGGGGCGCATTGGCCGACGGACATCCTCGCCGGGGCGATGTTGGCGGCGTGCGTGTGTGCGGCGGGGTTGTGGCTGAGCCAGCGTAAACAGCCACTGAATGCCATGCCGTTCAAGGTCTGGTGGCTGATTTTGCCGGCGCTGGTGGTGTTGTTCAGTCTGTTTGTGTTTCGGCATTTGCCAAACACGATGTTGCGTTACGCTTATTGAAGGTCAAAAGATCGCAGCCTTCGGCAGCTCCTACATGAGTTCAGTGTTCGTCATGTAGGAGCTGCCGCAGGCTGCGATCTTTTGCGGTCGATCAGGCAAACAGTTCGCCCTGCAACTCATCAAGCAGCGCCTGGATCGCATCCAGTCGCTGCTGCGGATCGTCGAGTTGCAACAGGTCGATCTTGTCTTCCTCGGCAAACGGCAACAGATAGGCCAACTGATTGGCCAATGACTGCTGACCGAGCGCTTCGATGCCCATGTTCAAGGCTTCGACCATCGGGTGTTCCGCCAGCGCCTTGAGCAGCGCAACCAGATCGGCGTCTTCGTCCTGCAGCGGTTGCTCGGGCTCTTCATCCAGCCAATCGACGTCGGCAAGAATCAACTGATCGCGCTGCACTTCAGTGCGCAACACATTGAACCGGCGCCCGCCCTGCACGCGAATCCCCAGCAAACCGTTGTCCTGCTGCTGGAAATCGGTAATGCGCGCCTCGCAGCCGACCAGCGCATAGCCCTCCGGCGCCAGCCCGACTTCGCTGCCCTGCAGAATGCACACCACGCCGAAACCGCCGCCCTGTTTCATGCAGCGGCCGATCATGTCCAGGTAGCGCGCTTCGAAGATCTGCAAGTCGAGATTGCAACCAGGAAACAGCACTGTGTTCAGCGGAAAAAGCGGCAGACTCATAGACATTTCCTTACACCACCATCGACACCGCCAACGGCAGGAACACCGCCGTGGCCACGCCCATCAGACTCATCGCCAGCGCCGCGAAGGCACCGCATTCATCGCTCTCCTGCAACGCCACCGAGGTGCCGACGGCGTGCGCGGTCATGCCCAGCGCCATGCCGCGCGCCTCGGGGCTGTGCACGCCAAGTCGGGTCAACAGCGCCGGGCCGAAGATCGCGCCGATCACCCCGGTGATCAACACGAATACCGCTGCCAGCGCCGCGACGCCACCGATCTGTTCGGCCACCAGCATCGCAATCGGCGAGGTTACCGACTTCGGCGCCATGGTCATCAGGATCATGTGCTCGGCGCCAAACCACCAGCCCAAAAGCACGCCCATGCCGGTCGCCACCACGCCGCCTATCACCAGCGTAGTAAATATCGGCCAGAACAATTGGCGGATGCGTTTGAGGTTGAGATACAGCGGCACTGCCAGCGCCACCGTGGCCGGGCCGAGCAGAATACTGAGGATCTCGGTGCTCTTGCGGTACTCGGCGTAGGTCAGGCCGCAGCCGAGCAATACGCCGATCACCAACAGCATGGAGACCAGCACTGGTTGCAGAAAGATCCAGCGGGTTTTCTCGAACGCCGCCAGCACCAGTTGATAGGCGCCGAGAGTGATGCCGATGCCGAACAATGGATGATGGATTACCGAGGCCCAGGCCCCTTGCCAGTCGAAGAGCATCAGGACTCCTCCGACCGGTGCGCATGACGTTTGACCATGCGTTGCATCAGCACGCCGGCAAACGCCATCGAGAGGATCAGCGACAGCACCAACGCGCCGACAATCGCCCAGAAATCGGCGGCAATCGCCGTCGCATACACCATCACGCCAACGGCCGGCGGCACCAGCAGCAATGGCAGATAACGCAGCAGACTGCCGGCCGCGAGGTTCAGCGGCTCGCCGACTTCACCACGAACGATCAGGAAGATCAGCAACAGCAGCAGGCCGATGATCGGCCCCGGCAGCACCGGCAACAGCAAATGATTGAGCGCCGTGCCGAGCAATTGAAACAGCACCAGCAGGGTCAGGCCACGTAACAACATCCGACTTCTCTCCCGTCTCTCTCCCGTTCATCGCCCGCATTATAAGCACGCCTGCGCTATGGATCGGCATTCGCCAAAAGCATGGTCGGTTGACCGGAGCAAATCGCCATGATGATCTACAGTGGTTCGCAGGGCGGTCAAATCCCCCACCTGAAAAACTATAAAACCGATGAACCCAAGGAGAGTCTCAATGCCCTATGTTCCCGTTGCAGAGCTCAAAGATTATGTCGGCAAGGAACTCGGACGTTCCGAATGGCTCACCATCGATCAGGAGCGTATCAACCTGTTCGCCGAAGCCACCGGGGATTATCAGTTCATTCACGTCGACCCGGTCAAAGCCGCGCAAACGCCATTTGGCAGCACCATTGCCCACGGTTTCCTGTCGTTGTCGCTGATCCCGAAATTGATGGAAGACATCCTCATCCTGCCGCAAGGCGTGAAGATGGTGGTCAACTACGGCCTGGACAGTGTGCGTTTCATCCAGCCGGTCAAGGTCAATTCGAAAGTTCGCCTGAAGGTCGACCTAGGCGAAGTGACCGAGAAAAAACCTGGCCAGTGGCTGCTCAAAGCCACCGCAACGCTGGAGATAGAAGGTTCGGACAAACCGGCCTACATCGCCGAGCCGCTGTCACTCTGCTTCGTGTAAACGTTCCGGATGCGAAGCAGCGCACGCTGTTTCGCGTCACGTCTCTATTTATGCGACGCATAGCTGCGGCATACTCGGTCGCCTAATTGCCCGGATCCCGCTATGCGCTCACTCGCTGCCCTCGCCCCCATTGCCTTGACCCTGATGCTCACCGCGTGCGGCGACGGCGAATCGCTGCTGCCCCCGGATGCGCGTCTGCCGGATGGCGGACGCTATCGCGGCGAACTGGTCGACGGCTTGCTGCAAGGTCAGGGACGCGTCGACTACCCCAATGGCAGTTGGTACGCCGGGCAGTTCGACAAGGGCCAATGGCATGGTCAGGGCGAATGGCATGGCAGCAATGGCGAGGTCTATCGCGGGCAGTTCCAGCTTGGGCTGTTCGACGGTCAGGGCAGCCTGACGACCAACGCCAGCAGTTACACCGGCGGTTTCAAGCAGGGTCGGCGTGACGGCGAAGGCACCCTGAAAGAAAACGCCATGACCTACCGTGGCGAATTCAAGGCTGATCAATATTCCGGGCTCGGCCGTCTGGAAATGGACGACGGCAGCTCCTATCAAGGTCAGTTCGCCCACGGCAAGCCCAACGGCGAAGGTCAGCGTGGCGACTCCAGTGGCAACACGTTCAGCGGACATTTCGTCAACGGTCAGTTGGAAGGCAACGGCACGTTCAACAGCGCTGACGGTGACATTTATGTCGGCGGCTTCAAGAACAATCAATTGCACGGCAAGGGCCGCTACGAAAACGCTGACGGCGATGTCTGGCTGGGCCAGTTCAAGGAAGGCGCGCTGACCGGCAAGGGCGAACTGATCGGCGCCGACGGCAGCCACTACATCGGCTCGTTCAGCGACTGGCGTTTCAGTGGGCCGGGCCGTTTGAATCTGTCTGATGGCAGTTTCTACATCGGCGGTTTCGACAACGACAGTTACTCGGGGCGCGGCACTCTGGTGCTCACCGATGGCAGCGTCATGAGCGGCACCTGGATCAACGGCCAGCGCGTGCGCGACGCCGATGGCAAGTTGCTGCCCGATACACTTGAGCTCGGTTTGCTTGCTCAGGGCCGCCTGCTCGAAGACGCCTTGGCCGCCATTCCCGCCTCGACCCCGGCGGTCGAGCTGTACACGCTGACCCTCGGCGGCGACGGCAAGCAGAGTGTGTTCCTGCGCGAATCCGATTATGTCGCCAACATGCTCAATACGCGCTTCGGCGCCTACGGCCAGATCCGTCTGGTCAACCACCGCGACCACCTCGGCGACCGGCCGATGGCCACCCGCGAGAACCTGCGCCGCGCCGCGCAAACCCTCGCTGAACGCAGCGGCCCGGAAGATTTGCTGTTTATCTACCTGACCAGCCACGGCACCGCCGAACATGAACTGGTGCTCGACCAGCCGCGCATGGAGCTGGCCGACCTGCCCGCCGACGAACTCGCTGCTGTGCTCGCGCCGCTGAAAAACCGCGACAAGATCATCGTCATTTCATCCTGCTACTCCGGCGGTTTCATCCCGGCGCTGAAAGACGAACGCACGCTGATCATGACTGCCTCGCGCGCCGATCGCGTGTCCTTCGGCTGCTCGGAAGAAGCCAATTTCACCTACTTCGGCGACGCGCTGTTCGCCCAGGCGCTGAACCAGACCGATGACCTGGAGCAAGCCTTCAAACTGGCCAAGGCCACCGTCGCCGAACGCGAACTGGCGGACAATTTCGAAGCCTCGGAGCCGCAGATCTGGGCGCCGAAAACCGTGTTGGCGCACTGGCAACTGCTGCGTAAACAGCAAGCAAGAAAAGCTTTGCAAAGTGCTGCATTGAACGACGGAGCGATAAAGAGCAACTAAGCTGAACAGTATCAAGGGAGAGACACTATGTACTTGACGCCTCAGCACGTATTGCTTGCCGGAGCCACCGGTTTGACCGGTGAACATCTACTCGACCGTTTGCTCAATGAGCCAACGATTTCTCGCGTGCTCGCCCCGTCGCGTCGGCCGTTGGCGGAACATCCGCACCTGGAAAATCCGGTCGGCGATCCGCAGGTGTTCCTGCCGCAGCTCAGCGGCCGGGTCGATATCGCCTATTGCTGCCTCGGCACCACAATCAAACAGGCCGGTTCCGAAGCGGCGTTTCGCGCGGTCGATCTGGACATGGTCGTGGCGTTCGCCAAGCGTGCACGGGAGATGGGCGCGCGGCATCTGATTGTCATCAGCGCGATTGGCGCCGATCCGAAGTCGTCGGTTTTCTACAACCGGGTCAAAGGCGAAATGGAGCAGGCCTTGCGCGCGCAGGACTGGCCGCAACTGACCATTTGCCGACCTTCGCTGTTGTTGGGTGAACGCACGGAGCCACGTCTGGCCGAGCAGTTGGCCGGGCCGTTGTCGAAGCTGATTCCGGGCAAATATCGTGGCATCGAGGCGTGCCAATTGGCGCGGGCGATGTGGCGATTGGCGCTGGAGGAGCAGGATGGGGTTCGGGTGATCGAGTCGGATGATTTGCGCAAACTCGGCAAATAGTTCCAGGACTTTGTGGTGAGGGGATTTATCCCCGATGGGGTGCGCAGCGCCCCCAAGAATCTTAAAAGCGACGACTGCTGCGCAGCCGATCGGGGATAAATCCCCTCGCCACAGGGGGTTGTGTTCGCTTCTACAATCCGCCTGTTGCCTGAAAACTCACGCCGATCACGGTAAGAAGCGACAACGGCAACAACAGCGTATCCAACAACGCACTGCCCGGCAGATCCACCCCCGGATAGCTCGGCGCCGCAGCCCCGAAACGATCCATCGCGCAGCACCCGCCATTCAACGCATACAAGTCCAGCCGCGTCCCGGAGTACACCACTGGCGCCCCCGGCTTGGCCGCGTCCAACGTGCGCGCCGTGGCGCACCCGTTCAGCAACAACGCCAGCCCGATGACCAGCAGCTTATTCATCGCTGCTCAAGTGATGCTCACCCCACCGCGGCAGCATGTCCTGCGGAATGCCCAGCAGATTGAGAATCCGCGCCACGACGAAATCGATCAAATCATCGATGGTCTGCGGCTGGTGATAGAAACCCGGCGACGCCGGCAGAATGGTCACGCCCATGTTCGACAGCTTGAGCATGTGCTCCAGGTGAATGCTCGAATACGGCGCTTCACGCGGCACCAGAATCAACTGGCGGCGCTCCTTCAACGTCACATCAGCAGCGCGTTCGATCAGGTTGTTGCAAGCGCCCGTGGCAATCGCCGACAACGTTCCGGTGGAACATGGCACCACGACCATCGCCGCCGGTGCGCCGGAGCCCGAAGCCACCGGCGACATCCAGTCTTCCTTGCCGTACACGCGGATCTGCCCGGCGGCAGCCCCGGTGTATTCGGTGAGGAACGCCTGCATCATCTGCGGTTTGGGCGGCAGGGTCACATCGGTCTCAGTGGCCATAACCAATTGCGCAGCCTTGGAGATCAGAAAGTGCACTTCGCGATCTTCGCGCACCAGACAATCCAGCAGGCGCAAACCATACTGCGCGCCGGACGCACCCGTCATCGCCAGCGTGATGCGTTCCGGGCCATTGCTCTCAAAACGAGTGTTCATTGCAGCGCCTCGGCGAGTTTGCCGTGCAGGCCGCCGAAGCCGCCGTTGCTCATGATCACCACGTGAGTGCCGGGCTGGGCCTGGCTCTTCACGCGTTCGATGATGCCTTCCAGTGAATCGCTGACAATCGACGGCACCGTGCACAACGCGGCAGTGCCGGCCAGATCCCAGCCCAGGTTGGCCGGGGCGTACCAGATCACCTGATCGGCATCGACCACGCTGGCCGGCAAGCCGTCACGGTGGGCGCCGAGCTTCATCGAGTTGGAGCGCGGTTCGATGATCGCGATCAGCGGCGCGTCGCCGATGCGTTTGCGCAGGCCATCGAGGGTGGTGGCAATGGCGGTCGGGTGGTGGGCGAAGTCGTCGTAAATGGTGATGCCGCGCACTTCGGCGACTTTCTCCATCCGGCGTTTGACGTTCTTGAACGCGCTCAACCCGGCGATACCCATCGATGGCACCACGCCAACATGCCGCGCCGCTGCCAAAGCCGCCAAGGCGTTGGCAACGTTGTGCTGGCCGGTCAGCTCCCACTCGACGGTGCCTTGCGACACGCCTTCGAACATCACTTCGAACGCCGAGCCGTCTTCGCTCAGCAGTTTGACCTGCCACTGACCGCCGGCACCGGTGGTTTGCACCGGGGTCCAGCAGCCCATTTCGATCACACGCTGCAAGGCCGGCTCGGTGGTCGGATGGATGACCAGGCCTTCGCTCGGAATGGTGCGTACCAAGTGATGGAATTGCCGCTCGATCGCCGGCAGATCCGGGAAGATGTCGGCGTGATCGAACTCAAGATTGTTGAGGATCGCGGTGCGCGGACGGTAGTGAACGAACTTCGAGCGCTTGTCGAAGAAGGCGCTGTCGTATTCGTCGGCCTCGATCACGAAGAACGGCGTGCCGCCCAGTCGCGCCGACACCGAGAAATTCTGCGGCACGCCACCAATCAGGAAGCCCGGGCTCATGCCAGCATGTTCCAGCACCCAGGCGAGCATGCTGCTGGTGGTGGTTTTGCCGTGAGTGCCGGCAACCGCCAGCACCCAGCGACCTTGCAGCACGTGGTCGGCCAGCCACTGCGGGCCGGAGACGTACGGCAGGCCTTTGTTCAGCACATATTCCACCGCCGGGTTGCCGCGCGACATGGCGTTGCCGATCACCACCAGATCCGGCGCCGGATCGAGCTGCGCCGGGTCGTAGCCTTGCGTCAGTTGAATGCCTTGGGCTTCAAGCTGCGTGCTCATTGGCGGATAGACGTTGGCGTCGGAGCCGGTCACGTGATGGCCCAGCTCTTTGGCCAACACCGCCATCGAGCCCATGAAAGTCCCGCAGATACCCAGAATATGAATGTGCATAGTCGACCTCGTAAAACATGGCCGCAGGTTAGCGTAGGGAGGGGGAAATCGCACTCTTTAGCTGATGCCCCCACCTACACCACCACACAGGTAAGAGCTGACGAGTGCAACGAGGCTGCGATCTTTTGACCTTAAAAAAAACAAGATCAAAAGATCGCAGCGTGCCGCAGCTCCTACAGGGGGATTCAGGCAGTTCGGGCGATGCCGTGTTTGCGCAGCTTTCTGTAGAGGGTGTTGCGGCTCACGCCAAGTTGCTCAGCGGTGTGGGTCATGTGCCAGCGCGTGCGCTCCAGTGTATTAAGCAAAGCCAATCGTTCGGCATCCTCGAGAGGTTGCTCGCAGGGAATGGACTCCACCGCTGCCGGGCGCACCTGCCGAATCATCGCCGGTAAATCCTCGATGCCGATCCGCCCTTCATCACACAATGCCGCCAAAGTGCGCAGCACATTGCGTAACTGCCGCACATTCCCCGGCCAGTTGAACGCCAGCAGCGCCTGACGCGCCGACTCTTCGATGATGATCGTATCGCCGCCCGCCTCTTCGGCCAGCAAAAAATCCAGCAACTGCGACTTATCACTGCGCTCGCGTAATGCAGGCAACGCCACCTCCAGCCCATTCAAGCGGTAATACAGATCCTCACGAAAGCTGCCGTCGGCAACTCGCTCCAGCAGGTTGCGGTGCGTGGCGCTGATGATCCGCACGTTGACCGACTCCGGCTCACCGCCGATCGGCACCACTTGCCGATCCTCCAGCACCCGCAACAAGCGCGTCTGCAAAGCCAACGGCATGTCGCCGATTTCATCGAGGAACAACGTACCGCCATCGGCCTGCTGCAACTTGCCGCGCATGCCGTCCTTGCGTGCGCCGGTGAAACTGCCGCCGCGATACCCGAACAGTTCGCTCTCGATCAGGCTCTCCGGGATCGCCGCGCAGTTGAGGGCGACGAAGGCTTTACTCGAACGCTGACTGGCCTGATGCACGGCCTTGGCGAAAGCTTCTTTGCCGGAGCCGGTTTCGCCGTTGATCAGCAGCGGCACATCGCGTTCAAAAACACGCAGCGATTTGCGGAAGTCCGCCTGCAACGCCTCATCACCGAGACAGATGCCCGACAGCCGCGGAGCCTCAGCCACCATTGGCGCGGGCATGCTCGGCGTCGGTTTACGCGACTCACCGCGCAGCACCGCAAACAGATGGCGACCATCACGGGTGCGCAGCGGCCAACTGGCGCTGGCATTCGCGCTGGCGCGACCGAGCAGCTCATCCAGTGAACAATCGAAAAACGCCTCGACCGGTTTCCCCAGCAAACCACCGCGAATATGCCCGAGCAGGTTCAGTGCGCTCTGATTGACCGCACTGATCCGCCCTTCGCCGTCAAACGCCAGCAGCCCCTCGCTGAACAACCCGACAGACTCGGCCTGCAAGTGGAAACGCAGCAACCATTGGTTATCGAAACAGCGCAGGAAATAGCAGCTCTCAATCATCTTCGCCGACAGATTGACCAGCGCCATGGTGTGGAACTGGCTCTGCCGCGAGACATCGTGGCGGGCCGAGGACACGTCGAGTACCGCCAGCAATTCACCATGCGGGTCGAACACCGGGCTCGCCGAACAGGTCAACCCGGTGTGGCGCCCGCGAAAGTGTTCGTCCTGATGAATGGTCAGCGCCTGACGTTCGACCAGGCAGGTGCCGATGCCGTTGGTGCCTTCGCAGGCCTCGCTCCAGTCCGCTCCGAGCCAGAGGCCGGCGCGTTCGAAAATCTTGCGTTCGGCGGGCGCGGTGACGCAGTTGAGGATCACCCCGCGCGCATCGGTCAGCAGCACCGCATGGCCGGCGCCGGAAAGTTGTTGATGGAGGCTGCTCATTTCATTGCCGGCGATCTGCAGCACTTGTTGCAGACGTTCGCGGCTTTCGAGGACGCGGCCATGTTCGAGCACGGTCGGCGCCATGCTCAGCGCCGGGTCGAGATGATAGTCCTCAAGACAGCGCAGCCACGACCGGGCAATCGAAGGATCAGCACCGGGCCCGTGCAGGTGCGGTTTGCCCTGGCTGACGGTGAGAACCTGCTGGGCATGGCGACTCAAATGATTGTCGTGCATTTCTTATTGTTCTCCATATTCCCCGTGTAGGAGCTGCCGAAGGCTGCGATCTTTTGATCTTGTATTTTTGAAGATCAAGATCAAAAGATCGCAGCCTTCGGCAGCTCCTACAGGGGTTGCTGTTGGCTGAGCATCCTCCAGCTCAAGCACCATTGCAATGCTGGCAAGACTGCCCGGTCACACGCTGTGCCAAAAGCGGTACAAACTGTCACCCCACCTGTACCGATACCGTCACAGGGGCAATCCGCTCGTCCGACAAAAACCACGCAACACCTTGATTTGCCTGACCTGCACGGCAGTGGCCCGACCTTTGCTCTACGCTTATAGCAAGCGCACTTGCGCGTTTCTCTAATAAGTACAAAGCCAAGGAGAACATCATCATGCGTTACGCTCACCCCGGTACTGAAGGCGCCAAAGTCTCGTTCAAGAGCAAGTACGGTAACTACATCGGCGGCGAGTTCGTCGCACCTGTCAAAGGTCAGTACTTCACCAACACCTCGCCAGTGAATGGCCAGCCGATTGCCGAATTCCCGCGCTCCACTGCCGAAGACATCGACAAGGCACTGGACGCCGCTCACGCCGCTGCCGATGCCTGGGGTTCCACTTCCGTGCAGGCGCGCTCGCTGATCTTGCTGAAAATCGCCGACCGCATCGAACAAAACCTCGAACTGCTGGCGATCACCGAAACCTGGGACAACGGCAAAGCCATCCGCGAAACCCTCAACGCCGACATCCCGCTGGCTGCCGACCATTTCCGCTACTTCGCTGGCTGCCTGCGCGCCCAGGAAGGCAGCGCGGCCGAAATCGACGGCAACACTGTGGCCTATCACATTCATGAACCGCTGGGCGTGGTCGGCCAGATCATCCCGTGGAACTTCCCGATTCTGATGGCCGCGTGGAAACTTGCGCCAGCCTTGGCAGCAGGTAACTGCGTCGTGCTCAAACCAGCTGAGCAAACCCCGCTGGGCATCACCGTGCTGCTGGAACTGATTGGCGACCTGCTGCCACCGGGCGTGCTGAACATTGTTCAGGGCTATGGCAAAGAAGCCGGCGAAGCACTGGCCACCAGCAAACGCATCGCCAAGATCGCCTTCACCGGCTCGACCCCGGTGGGCTCGCACATCATGAAATGTGCGGCCGAGAACATCATTCCGTCCACCGTGGAACTGGGCGGCAAATCGCCGAACATCTTCTTCGAAGACATCATGCAGGCCGAGCCGACCTTCATTGAAAAAGCCGCTGAAGGCCTGGTGCTGGCGTTCTTCAACCAGGGTGAAGTCTGCACCTGCCCATCGCGTGCACTGGTGCAGGAGTCGATTTACGACGAGTTCATGGCCGTGGTGATGAAGAAAGTCCTGCAAATCAAACGCGGCGATCCGCTGGACACCGACACCATGGTTGGCGCACAGGCGTCCGAGCAGCAATTCGACAAGATTCTTTCGTATCTGGAAATTGCCAAGGGCGAAGGCGCCGAACTGTTGACCGGCGGCAAGGTGGAAAAACTCGAGGGCAATCTGTCGACCGGCTATTACATCCAGCCGACCCTGCTCAAGGGCACCAACAAAATGCGCGTGTTCCAGGAAGAAATCTTCGGGCCGGTGGTGAGCATCACCACGTTCAAGGATGAAGCCGAAGCACTGGCGATTGCCAACGACACCGAGTTCGGCCTCGGCGCCGGCCTGTGGACCCGCGACATCAACCGCGCCTACCGCATGGGCCGTGCGATCAAGGCCGGTCGCGTGTGGACCAACTGCTACCACCTGTACCCGGCGCATGCTGCGTTTGGCGGTTACAAGAAGTCCGGCGTGGGGCGTGAGACGCACAAGATGATGCTCGATCACTATCAGCAGACCAAAAACCTGCTGGTGAGCTACGACATCAATCCGTTGGGCTTCTTCTAAAACCTGAGGGCGACACGGATATTCCTGTGTCGCCCTCTCAATTGCTATCGCGAGCAGGCTCACTCCTACATTTGCACCGCATTCCTACTGTAGGAGTGAGCCTGCTCGCGATCAGCATCCTGAATGACACAACACAAAAGGTCTGGCCGCTCTGGCACGGCCCTTGCGTACCCGTCATTCAGGTTTTGCACTGAAATCGCCGCTGCGTGAACAGCACCCATCCACCCAACCGCCACACCCGCAAGTCCAAAAAATCGAACAATAAAAAAGACAGCGAGGACTTATGACTTCAACCACACAGCTCAAACCCACACTCGGCACCCTGCACCTCTGGGGCATTGCCGTCGGCCTGGTGATTTCCGGCGAATACTTCGGCTGGAGTTACGGCTGGGGCACCGCCGGCACTCTGGGTTTTCTGGTCACGGCCCTGATGGTCGCGACGATGTACACCTGCTTCATCTTCAGCTTTACCGAATTGACCACCGCCATCCCACACGCCGGCGGGCCGTTTGCCTACAGCCGTCGGGCGTTCGGCGAGAAAGGCGGATTGATCGCCGGTATCGCCACGCTGATCGAGTTCGTCTTCGCGCCACCGGCCATTGCCATGGCCATCGGCGCTTATCTGAATGTGCAGTATCCGGAGCTTGATCCGAAGATCGCCGCCGTCGGTGCGTATTTCGTCTTCATGACCTTAAACATCCTCGGCGTCAGCATCGCCGCGACTTTCGAACTGGTGGTCACTGTGCTCGCCGTCGCCGAGTTGCTGGTGTTCATGGGCGTGGTCGCGCCGGGTTTCAGCTTCAGCAATTTCGTGCTGAATGGCTGGTCGGGCTCCAATGAGTTCACCGTGGCCTCAATCCCGGGCATTTTTGCCGCGATACCCTTTGCGATCTGGTTCTTCCTCGCCATCGAAGGCGCGGCCATGGCGGCCGAAGAGGCCAAAGACCCGAAACGCACGATTCCCAAGGCTTACGTCAGCGGCATTCTGACCTTGGTGTTTCTGGCCATCGGCGTGATGGTCATGGCCGGCGGCGTTGGCGACTGGCGTCAGCTGTCAAACATCAACGATCCGCTGCCGCAGGCGATGAAAGCCGTGGTCGGCAATAACTCGACGTGGATGCACATGCTGGTGTGGATCGGCCTGTTCGGGTTGGTGGCGAGTTTTCACGGGATCATCCTCGGTTACTCGCGGCAGTTCTTCGCCCTCGCCCGCGCAGGTTATCTGCCTAAGGGGCTGGCCAAACTCTCGCGCTTCCAGACCCCGCACCGGGCGATTCTGGCCGGTGGCGTGATCGGCATTGCGGCAATCTACAGCGACGGTCTGGTCAATCTGCAAGGCATGACCCTGACGGCGGCGATGATCACCATGTCGGTGTTCGGCGCCATCGTGATGTACATCATCAGCATGCTCAGCCTGTTCAAACTGCGCAAAACCGAGCCGAACCTGGAACGCACCTTCCGCGCGCCGGGCTATCCGGTGGTGCCGGCGATCGCGCTGTTTCTGGCGGTGGTGTGTCTGGTGGCGATGGCGTGGTTCAACACGCTGATCGGCTGTGTATTCCTCGGTTTCATGGCTGCCGGTTACCTGTATTTCCAGCTGACCGCCAAGCAACGCGCCGATGCACCGGCAGACGCTATGCTCGAAGGTATCTGACTGCCATATAAAAGTGCACAGCACCCATCCAGGCACTGTGCTGGAACCCTGTAGGAGCTGCCGAAGGCTGCGATCTTTTGATCTTGCTGTTAAGAAGATCAAGGTCAAAAGATCGCAGCCTGCGGCAGCTCCTACAGGGGGTTTATCGTTTACAGGAGGATATTGTGGCCGCATTCGCCCATTCCGTCGGCGCCCAGACCTATCGCTTCGACAGCCTCAAAGAGGTCATGGCCAAGGCCAGCCCCGCGCGTTCCGGGGATTTTCTCGCCGGCGTCGCTGCGCTCAACGACGGCGAGCGCGTCGCCGCGCAAATGGCGCTGGCCGACATCACGCTTACGCATTTCCTGCAGGAAGCGCTGATCCCTTACGAGTCCGATGAAGTCACTCGACTGATCATCGATACCCACGACAAACAAGCCTTTGCCGTGGTCAGCCACCTCACCGTCGGCGGTTTCCGTGACTGGCTGCTCAGCGACGCCGCCGATGAAACCAGCCTGCGCAACCTCGCCCCCGGCCTGACCCCGGAAATGGTCGCCGCCGTGTCGAAGATCATGCGTGTGCAGGATCTGGTCCTGGTGGCGCAGAAGATTCGCGTCGTCACCAAGTTCCGCGGCACCCTCGGCCTACGCGGGCGCCTGTCGACGCGCCTGCAACCGAATCACCCGACTGACGAACCGTCCGGCATCGCCGCGAGCATTCTCGACGGCCTGCTCTACGGCAATGGCGACGCAATGATCGGCATCAACCCGGCCACCGACAGCATCGCTTCGATCTGCGCGATGCTGGAGATGCTCGACGCGATCATCCAGCGCTACGACATTCCGACCCAGGCCTGCGTGCTGACCCACGTCACCACCTCCATCGAGGCGATCAACCGTGGCGTGCCACTGGATCTGGTGTTCCAGTCGATTGCTGGCACCGAGGCGGCCAACGCCAGCTTCGGCATCAACCTCAACGTGTTGCAGGAAGGCTATGACGCCGGCCTGAGCCTGAATCGCGGCACCCTCGGGCAAAATCTGATGTATTTCGAAACCGGTCAGGGCAGCGCTCTGTCGGCCAACGCCCACCACGGTGTCGATCAACAGACCTGCGAAACCCGAGCCTACGCCGTGGCGCGGCATTTCAAACCGTTTCTGGTGAATACCGTCGTCGGATTTATCGGCCCGGAATACCTCTACAACGGCAAACAGATTATCCGTGCCGGCCTTGAAGACCACTTTTGCGGCAAGCTGCTCGGCGTGCCGATGGGCTGTGACATCTGCTACACCAACCACGCCGAAGCCGATCAGGATGATATGGACACCCTGCTGACCCTCTTGGGTGTCGCCGGGATCAACTTCATCATGGGCATCCCCGGCTCCGACGACATCATGCTCAATTACCAGACCACCTCGTTCCACGATGCGCTCTACGCCCGGCAGACCCTGGGGCTGAAACCGGCACCGGAGTTCGAACAGTGGCTGGCCAACATGGGCATCTTCACGCAAGCGGATGGCAAGGTTCGCTTTGGCAACAACCTGCCGCCGGCCTTCCGCCAAGCGCTGGCACAACTGGGATGAGTCACATGGAAAAACCGCCCATCGACCCGCAAAACCCATGGCTGGAGCTACGCCGCCTGACTCCGGCGCGGATCGCCCTCGGCCGCACCGGCACCAGCCTGCCAACCAGCGCCCAACTGGACTTTCAGTTTGCCCACGCCCAGGCGCGCGATGCGGTGCACCTGCCCTTCGATCATGCCGGGCTCAGTGCGCAACTGAGTGAACGTGGGCGCGAGAGCTTGCTGCTGCACAGCGCCGCCGTGGATCGAAACAGCTACCTGCAACGCCCGGATCTGGGACGCAAACTGAGCGATGACTCGGCGCAAAGCCTGCGTGATTACGCGGCGGCGCATCCGGGTGGCGTGGATCTGGCCATTGTCGTGGCGGATGGTTTATCGGCGCTGGCAGTGCATCGCCACACGTTGCCGTTTCTCACCCGCCTGGAGGAGCAGATGAGCGGCGATGACTGGTCGATCGCGCCCGTCGTGCTGGTGGAACAGGGCCGCGTTGCCGTCGGCGATGAAATCGGCCAATTGCTCGGTGCAAAAATGCTGGTGATGCTGATCGGCGAGCGTCCAGGCCTGAGTTCACCGGACAGTCTGGGTTTATATTTCACCTACAATCCAAAGATCGGGCTGACCGATGCCTATCGCAACTGCATTTCCAATGTGCGGCTGGAAGGTTTGAGCTACGGCATGGCCGCGCATCGCTTGTTGTACCTGATGCGCGAAGCCTGTCGGCGTCAGCTGTCGGGGGTCAATCTGAAGGACGAAGCACAGGTGCAGACACTGGAGTCGGACACAGGGAAGGATATAAAAGGAAACTTCCTACTCGATCCGCCCACAACCTGAACCGTTTCCGCATTGCGTTTCTGCGCCGGTTTCAGGCAGGATCGATGCACGGCCGCCAGGGTTTCCCATCGCCGTCAGAGCAGTTGAAGACAGCCACTTGAAGACGAGACCTATCATGCGGATTATTCAAGCGACCCTCGAACATCTGGATTTGTTGACTCCGTTGTTCGTCAAATATCGCGAGTTCTACGGTTCCCTGCCTTACCCGGATTCCTCCCGCGCGTTTCTCGAAAAACGCCTGCGCCGCAAGGAGTCTGTGATCTATCTGGCCCTGGCCGACGATGACGACAAGAAACTGATGGGTTTCTGTCAGCTTTATCCGAGCTTCTCCTCGCTGTCACTCAAGCGCGTCTGGATCCTCAACGACATCTATGTCGCCGAAGACGCCCGCCGCCAACTGGTCGCCGACAACCTGATCCGCACTGCGAAGAAAATGGCCAAGGAAACCCAGGCCGTGCGCATGCGCGTCTCCACCAGCAGCAACAACGAAGTCGCGCAGAAAACCTACGAATCCATCGGATTCAAGCAAGACACCGAGTTCAAGAACTACGTATTGCCGATCAGCGACGAGCTCTGACAGCAAAAGATCGCAGCCTGCAGGAGTTGCCGAAGGCTGCGATCTTTTCGCCTTACCCATCCCTCCTGTGTCCCTGACAAATTTTCACGCCCGACATCCCTCGCTACAAAACCAACACGCTTTTCAACTCTCAGACCGTATAATCGCGATCTTTCCGGCTTGTAAGAAAAACTACACCTCACTGTAGGCTTACACCCGATTCACCCGCACAGACCCGCTGAGTCGGGCCGACACACAGGTGCCTCCATGGATTTCAACCCGCTCGACCTTATCCTGCATCTCGATGTTTACCTCGACATGCTGGTAACCAACTACGGGCCATGGATCTACGCCATTCTGTTTTTGGTGATCTTCTGCGAAACCGGACTGGTGGTGATGCCGTTCCTGCCGGGTGATTCGCTGTTGTTCATCGCCGGCGCCGTAGCGGCGGGTGGCGGAATGGACCCGGTACTACTCGGTGGTCTGCTGATGCTCGCGGCGATACTCGGTGACAGCACCAACTACGTGATCGGACGAACGGCCGGGGAAAAACTCTTCAGCAACCCGAACTCGAAAATCTTCCGCCGCGATTACCTGCAGAAGACTCACGATTTCTATGACAAGCACGGCGGCAAAACCGTAACGCTGGCGCGCTTCCTGCCGATCATTCGTACCTTCGCACCGTTCGTCGCTGGTGTGGCAAGAATGCCGTACCCGCGCTTCTTTGGTTTCAGCGTGCTCGGCACCATTCTCTGGGTCGGCGGCCTGGTGACGTTGGGCTACTTCTTCGGCAACGTTCCGTTCATCAAGAAAAACCTGTCGTTGCTGGTTGTGGCGATCATCCTGCTGTCGCTGGTGCCGATGATCCTTGGCGTGGTTCGCAGCCGTTTCAGCGGCAGCAAAGCCGAATCGCACTAAGCCCATGTGGTCGCTGAGCGCCTGGCGACGCCGGCGCATTCTGGCGAAGCACCCGATTGCCGACGATATGTGGCAACGGGTGCGCGATCACCTGAGCTTTCTTGACGGCATCACCGCCGCGCAAGACCAATGGCTGCGCGAAGCGTGCGTGCTGTTCCTCGAAGAAAAACATCTGACCGCCCTGCCCGGCGTCGAGCTGCATCAGGAGCAACGCCTGTTGCTCGCCGCTCAGGCGCAATTGCCACTGCTCAACCTCGGTGATTTGAACTGGTATCAGGGTTTCCACGAAATCGTCCTCTACCCCGATGACTTCCTCAGCCCGCAGCGTCACCGCGATGCCAGCGGTGTCGAGCATGAGTGGGATGGCGAGCACAGTGGCGAGGCCTGGCAACAAGGGCCGATCATCCTCGCCTGGCCGGGCGTGATGGCCAGTGGTGGCTGGGAAGGTTACAACCTGGTGATCCACGAACTGGCGCACAAGCTCGACATGCTCAACGGCGACGCCAACGGCCTGCCGCCGCTGCACGCCGACATGCGCGTCAGCGACTGGGCCGAGGTCATGCAGGCCGCTTATGACGATCTTGATGGCCAGCTTGAGCGTAACCCCGATGCCGAAACGGCCATAGATCCTTACGCCGCCGAAAACCCGGCGGAATTCTTTGCGGTCACCAGCGAATACTTCTTCAGCGCTCCGGATCTGCTGCACGAGGCTTATCCACAGGTCTATGCGCAACTGCAGCTTTTCTACCGTCAGGATCCGTTGGGCAGGTTGCGGCAACTTCAGGCCAGCGACCCGGTCTATCAGGCGCACGACTAAGCGCTGCACGACTTCTGGTACGTGGCGTCGGCGTAGGAATATGCCTATAATCGCCGCCACTTTTTGGTCAATCCGGCCAAGTGTTTTTGGTCAACTACGGGGGCAACGCCCAATGAGCTACAGCAAGATTCCGGCTGGCAAAGACCTGCCGAACGACATCTACGTCGCGATCGAGATCCCGGCCAACCACGCGCCGATCAAATACGAAATCGACAAAGACAGCGATTGCCTGTTCGTTGACCGTTTCATGGCCACCCCAATGTTCTACCCGGCCAACTACGGTTACATCCCGAACACCCTGGCTGACGACGGTGATCCCCTCGACGTGCTGGTTGTAACCCCTTACCCGGTTGCGCCAGGCTCGGTGATCCGCGCGCGTCCAGTCGGCATCCTGAACATGACCGACGACGGCGGCGGCGATGCCAAAGTCATCGCAGTCCCACACGACAAGCTGTCCCAGCTGTACGTCGACGTGAAGGAATACACTGACCTGCCGCCACTGCTGATCCAGCAGATCGAGCACTTCTTCGCGAACTACAAAGATCTCGAAAAAGGCAAATGGGTCAAGATCGAAGGCTGGGCCGGTGCTGACGCCGCCCGCGACGCGATCACCAAGTCGGTTGCTGCCTACAAGGGTTAATTACTCTGAGCCGCAGTCCGCTTGAAGAAAACCCCGGTCGATCCGGGGTTTTTTATGCTCGGGAAAGGTCGTCTTAAACAAGGTGTTTACGACGGACTACAGAAAAGTTTTAACCTGTGTAATTTCCCACAAGAACGTCTTACATCCCGTCGCAAAATTCAGCCCGTTTTTGAACGCCCGGTTTATTCAAACCGCTCTGGCACGGCCGTAGACTCCGTGTTTATGAGAAAGAACACTAGCGGTCCAAGATTCAGGGCACTCCTGGAAGCAGCGAACATCTCGACCACGGGTTTCGCAAAGTTCTGGGGCACGGAAGCCCAAAATGTCCACAACTGGTACACCCGGGGCGTCCCGGCGTATCGCATGGAAGAAGTCTCACGCCTGCTGTCCGTCAACAGCGAATGGCTGAAAACCGGCGAAGGCAACAAAGAAGCGCCGAGCCTGAACGCGCCTGCCAGCAACGGCGACACCTTCGACGCCCACGCCATCCGTGGCGTCTACACCGTCATCGATCCCAACGACATCAATCTGCTGTTCTTCAAGGAAACGCCGCTCACCGACGGCTCCGGCAAAACCCACGTCATCCAGGACCCGGACCAATCCATCCGCCTGCTGCGCAACCACCTCGATCAACTCGAAGTCAGACACACCGACGCCATCTGCGCGCACATGATCGGCAACAGCATGGCCGAACGCATCGAAGACGGTTCCGTCGTCGCCATCGACCGTGGCCTGACCCAAGTCGTCGACGGCGAAATCTACGCCATCGAACACGACGGCATGCTGCGCATCAAATACCTGCACCGCATGCCCGGCAACGGCTTACGGCTGCGCAGCCACAACAACGCCGAATACCCGGACGAAGTGTTCCGCCCGGCGCAGATCGAGGAGCAAAGGATTCATATATTGGGCTGGGTGTTCTGGTGGTCGACCGCGGGCAAACGCCGGCCGGTGGTGCCGTTCCTCTGATCTGACGGCCAGCACCTCCCCCTGTAGGAGTGAGCCTGCTCGCGATGAGGCCCTGAAAAACAGTACAAATCCCCAATTTCTACTGCAGCAGTCGCTCTAAACCGCACTTCAGACTGGGAATTCACAGCAAAACTCAGTATCCTGCGCCCCACATTTGCGCATCGACCCGCCCCGCGGCTCAGAGAGCGCCCGACGCGGCAGACCAACGTCTGACCAAGTCCCACAGCCGGACGCAGATCCGGATGTACGTTTTGAAGGCTGGCAAGGCTTACCAAAAATAGGCCAAGCCAGTCCCCGAGAAGCCGGCCACAAGCCGGCTTTTTAATGCCTGCAAAAAAACACGTTTACCTTGGCGAGCTTGACTCAACACTTGCCAACCCTAACCCCCTCAGTGCTAAATCCTGCCCAACACCCAACCCCTCTGTTTTTACCCGCATCCCCGACCCCGGCCGGATTCCGGTATTGAGCCTCACGGGAATCCATGGAATGGCCCTGCATATCCCGACCCTGCTGGTCGTTTCGGTCTTCGTCTTCTTTTTGATGGGGCTGTTGACGCTGCACGCCTGGTATCGCGAAACCCGCGAGCCGCCGCTGGCCTACCTCGGCAGCATGATGCTGTTGGGCGCGCTGGGGGTGGTGCTGGTGAGTTGGCGGGATCGCGGGGTGGATTTCGTTCCGATCATCTTCGGCAACATTGTGCTGTTACTCAGCGCCGCGATGAACTGGACGGCCATGCGCACGCTGACCGGTCGCAAACCGTATCTGCCGGGCATTTTGGCGGGTTCTGTGGTCTGGCTGCTGTTGTGCCTGATACCCGCCTTTTACGACTCGATGGCGAATCGAGTACTGATCTACTCGCTCCTGGCATTCGGTTATGGCGTGCTGACGACATTGGAACTCTGGCGCAACCGTCACAGCCTGGACGTCGCGTTCATGCCGGCGTTGGTGCTGACCGTTTTGCACACCCTTTTCTATGCGGTGCGCAGCGCGACCGATGACGGGCTGCCGGTGAACAAGGCGTTGCTGGGCAGTGGCGAAGGCGTGCCGTTTTTCTCATTCATGCTGTTCGAGTCGATGTTGTATGTCATCGGCATTGCCTACATCACCTTGGCGATGGTCAAGGAACGCGCCGAACTCAAGCTCAAGGCCGCGGCATTCAGCGATCCGTTGACCGGCATCGGCAATCGTCGCGCGTTCATGCAGCACGCCAGTCACTTGCTGGACAGCTGTCAGCAGCGGGCCGAACCGGCGGCGTTACTCCTTTGCGATCTGGATCACTTCAAGCGTTTGAACGACACCTACGGCCATCCGGTCGGCGATCAAGCGTTGATCGCGTTCAGCGAAGTCCTGACGGAAAGCGTGCGCAAAGAGGATGTATTCGGGCGCATCGGTGGCGAGGAGTTTGCCTGCCTGCTCTGCGCATGCGATGAGCCGACTGCACTGGAGACTGCCGAGCGAATCCGTCACTCCTTCGCCCGACTCTCCATTCTGGAACCGGGGCTGCTCAGCGTCAGTATCGGCGTGGTCACTACCCGTGAATCGGGTTACGACCTGTCGCGTCTGCTTTCAGAGGCGGATCAGGCGCTGTACGGCGCCAAGCATCAGGGACGCAACCGGGTTCAGACGTTGCGCTCGTTGTATCTGGGTCTGGCGTAAAAACCCTTTAAGGTAGCCGTCCAACGCAGTTAGCCGGGCTATAAAACCGAGAAACGCCCCACAAGGAAGTTAGAAATTGATTCCCCACACGCTGAACTCACAGCTGAAATCCGTTGCCGCAACAACCCTGTGCCTCTGCTTGATCGGGTGTGTCGGAGTAGGCATCTCCCTGCCCGAAAAAGTCACACTGAAAACCGACGCCTACAGAGCGCAAAGTTACCGCTCAATCACCCCACAAATCACCCGAACAGCAACATCGACGCCCACCCGCGAATGGTGCGGAATCACTGTCTGGGCGCTGGTGATTCCGGTGCCGTTGAAACTGCCGGTCTGCCACTCGTACTCCGAGCAATCCTTCGGCAGTGACGAGTTCGGGAGGGAGACCGTTCTGCTCAACACCCGACAATCAGTGCCATCCCCGCTCTACGCCTGTGGCCCACTCATGGTGCTGGGGCCGATCGTTCACGGTTACGAAGGTAATGCGCTGTGCGGTGTTTTTCCTGACTGATCCATTGATTCACGGATAACTGAACGACTTCACCAGTGTCAGTTCGCCGACCGCGCGCATCGGGATCAGAAACGTCTCCATTTTCTCGTTCGGCGTGCCCTCTTCTGTAATCACCGTCACCTGCGCGGTGGTCAGCGCCTGCACCGGTTCATCGCCACCCTCGTCATCCCCGCGATAGCCACCCCCAAAGTAGTTCACGTACACCAGGTACTGGCCTTTGATCGGCGCGGGCATGGCGAAAATTTCCGGGCCGTAGCCGGTGGTGACGTCGACGTCGAGCGCGGCACCGTTGGCGGCGGTACGGTTGCCGTACCAGATGTGTGCGCCGTCGGGGGTGACGAGGTGCAGGTCGAGGTCGGTGCCGTCACTGTCCCAGGCCAGCAGCACGCGCAGCTTGGCCGGGGTGGCGCCGCCACTGGTGTTGAGAAATTGCGTGCGATGGCGTTGTTGGCCGTCAGGGCTGCGCACTTCGACGCTGTTGCTGCCGTTGGGGAAGGAGAACGGGCGATCAAAGTGGCCGCTGTCGTCGATTTTCAGCGGCATGCTGACGCCGTTGACGATCAGCCGCCCGGGCTCATTGTTCTTTGGTGTGGCTTTGATTTCGCCGCTGATGCGTGCGGTGTTGGCTTGACCGACCGGGGTGTTGACCGACGAGGCTGGGTAGTTGACGGTCTGGCGGAAGCTTTCGCCCTCGCCTTCAGGTGCGCCGCTGCGCCAGCCGCCGACCGGGGTGTCGAGTTTGACGCTGTCGGCGGCCATCGCCGGCGATAGCGCGGTCAACGTGCAGAGCAGCAGCAAGACCTGTGGATAACGAAGTGTCATGGTCTATTCCAGCAAAAGGTGACGGGCAAGCCCTTCGATGTAGGTTTCATCCTGGCCGTTGGGGTGTGCTTCAAAGGCCAGGTGCAGATATTCGTGGGTCAGGTCGAGGCGATCCTGCAAGGTCAGTACGCCGCGCACGTAGATGCGTTGGCGTTCACGGTCGACGAAGGGCCGGCCGAAGGCCAGTTTGCACACTGCGAATGTGCTGACTTCGTTGTAGCCGGTTTCGCTTTCCAGCTTCGGGCGCCAGCCGCGACGCTGTTTTTGCAACCAGTCTTGCGCGGCGGGCAATGCTTCGCAGGAAGCGACCGGGTTGTCCCAACGACTGAGACTGGCGCGCGGGTAGGCGTGCAGCAGAATCGCGTCATAGCGCTGACCGGCATTAGCTTGCTCGACGGCTTGTTGCCAGGCGAGCTTGTCCGGGCCGGGTTGATCGGAGTGATAGGTGACGGTGCTGCCGGCCAACACCAGGTCTGCCGTCCATGCAGCGATGTTGCGCGATTCAGCGGAGGCCGGGCGCGGTGCGACGCGTTGGCGAGTGCTGCTGTCGTCGATGCTCAGGCAATCGCCGTTGCGTGTGGCGTTTTGCAGCAGATAAGTGCGGATCGCTACGGCCAGCGCCTTGGCCGCTTCGGCGGGTTCAGGTTTGGCTTCACGTTCCAGCACGCGGGCGACGTATTCTTCGCGATCAAGCCTTGCGACGAGTTTGTCGTTGAGCAGAAACAGTTCGCCATCGCTGTGGATATCCAGCGCGTTGCCGTTGGCGAATTCGACGCGATAATCGCCACGCAAAGGGCCGGAAGGCATGACCCGCTCACCAGTCAGAACCCGTGTAACCGGATAACGCGAGAACAACCCGACTTCAACACAACGCCCCGCTTCTGCCGGCCAAGCCGCTGGCAGCACGGTCGCAAGCGCCTGCCCGTAGTGGCGCAAAACCATCTGACTGGTGCCGTGACCGCCTGCCCAGACTGGCGAGCCATCGACCGTCCAGCCGGCGAATCCACCCTGACGCGATTGCGCATCCTGGTCGCCGAGCCAGCTCCAGGTTTTCACCCGCAGACGCCCGCCCAACTCGCCGACGACATTGCCGTCCGCCGCGTTCAGCACCACGTCGAGCAGCACTCGACGCGCCTGATCCTGCGCCGGCAAAGTCGCCAGGACCTTCAGCAGTTCAACCACGGAAACCCGTTGCGCCGGTTGCACCGACGGCAAACCCAGCAGCCACGACGGCGCCTGCCGCGCCTGCCAATACGTCCGCCAATCCGCCGCCGCAATGCCCAATCGCGCAGGCTCGAAATACAAGCCGCAGGATTTCACCAGCGCCTGATCACGCTCGATCTTGCCGCCCGCCAAGCAGCAATAGACTTCTTCCTTGGACTGCCCGCGACACTCATACGCCGGTTCCCGAGCACCTGTATCGACCAGCCACGCGTAGACAAACAACTTCCACAGGCTGCCCAACGGCGTATCCAGTGATGACGGCAACGGTTCACGCTTGATCAGTTGCGTCTGACTCAACGATAACAACTCGCCCTTAAAGGCCACGCGCAACGGCTCATCCTGCGCTGTCGCCAGCGCAGGGATCACACACATCAGCAGCCACAGCAGCGGCCGGCTCATGTCAGTTGACCGTGACCTGACCGAGGGCGGCTTTCGCTTCCTGGGCCTGATGCTGCGGCGCGTAAATCTGGGTGAAGCGCACCGGCGGCAGGTTGAACTGGCCCTTCTGCGAGAAACGCACCAGATGGCGCAGGCGCAACTCGCCGCTCAACGCATCGACCGGCACCGCGTAAGCCAGTTGACCCGGTTCGAAACGCGCCTTCTCCAGCGCGGTCGGTTCGGTGCCATCCTTACCCTGCAATTTGATGCCCCACGTCGTGCGCTCGACATCGGCGCCCGGCGGCAACGGCACTTCGAGCATGCCGTAGCGCAGCGGTTTCGGCGCTTTGCTGGTGAGGATCACTTCGTCCAGATACAGGCTGTCACTGGACAGCGGCTTGGTCCCGACCGGCTCCAGTTTGAAGGTGAACGCTTCATCGCCCGGCACCAGTCGCGACAAGCGACGGGTGATGGTTACGGCCATTGGATCGACTGCCGGTTGCTGAGTCTGGAAGCTCAACGCCGCGCGCAGCGGACGCTCTTGTGTGCCAGACACAGTCAACACACTTGGCACTGGCGTCGCGCCTTGCCAAGTCCAATACATTTCGCCGCTGGCGCCGTAGTTTTTCTTCCAGCCTTCACCCGGCGTCAGTGCAATGGTCGGTGACGCCTGGGCGATGCTGCGTTGCAGCCAGGTCAGCGCCAGCGCGCGTTCCAAGGTCGATTGTTGCGGCAGCAGACGTTGCAGCAGCGCTTGCGCACGCGCTTGATCGAACGGCTGCAACGACAGGTTCAAGGCTTCGGCAAACGGCTGCGAACTGACCGACAGACGCTGTTGCGCAGCGCCCACCTGACGATTGAATGCATCCGGCAAGGCCACTTTCGACTGCGTGGCCAGCGCTGAGGTCAGCACCCGCGCCGCCGCCAGACCGAGCGCCGAATCCGGATCGCTCATCACCAGACTGTCTTCGCCATCGTCCATCAGCGTCTGCACATTGCCTTCACCGGCCTTGGCCAGATCGTCCATCAAACCGCTGAGCAGCGTGTTCACCGGCAGATGCATCTGCTTGGCAAACGACAGAATCAGCGCCCGTTGCAGCAACGGCGTGTTCGGCGCTTGCTTGGCGTAAACCTCCAGCACGCGCTGCCAATGCTCCGGCGGCAAGCTCAGTTCCAGCACATGGCTGGCGTTAAAGTCGGCGTAATAGGCATAGGCCGTGAGGAACGCATCCGGCTCACCGTCGTAACCCCACCAGGTGAAACTCGCCGATGGCCCGGCCATTTGCACCAGACGCAGACGGCTGTTTTGCATGATCAGGCGCAAGCGATCGCGGATCTGCGGGCTCGACGCCAGCGATGGATAAGCGATGCTCAACGGCAGTAAACGGCTGGCCGTCTGCTCGACGCCGCCATACGGATAGCTGAGCAGATCATCGAGTGCCGAACGGAACAGCGCTTGCGGGCTGTCATCCAGGCGCAGGCGAATATCCGTGGCGTCGGCCGGCAGACTCAACGGCGTGTCACCACTGGCGACATCAAGGCTCTGCGTCTGCGTCACTTGCCAGCCGTCACCGGTCGCACTCAGGCGCACAGCGAGGGAGTCGGCGGTCTTGCCGTCCTGCACCAACTCCGCTGTCCATTCGCCTGAAGCCAAGGCGAACGCCGGCAGCGGCAGGTAATTGATGCCGTTGTTGAGGGTCACCGGCAGGCGTTGTTCGGCGCCAGCATAGTGAGTGACCAGTTCAGCCTTGACTGGTTTTTCGGCCTGACTGAAGGCGAACACACCGAGTTGCGGCTGATCGCCCTTGCGGAATTTGCTCGGGCCGCTCCACTTCAGGTACAGCGGTTTTTCCGAACGGACGAACTGTTTCTTCTGCCCGACCTGACCGTCATCGGCGATGGCGCGGGCGGTGATGCGCCAGCGGGTCAGCGAGTCCGGCATCTTGAAGGTGAAGCGGGTTTTGCCGTCGACACCGGTCAACAACTCCGGCTGCCACGCGGCGGTGTCGACGTCTTCACGACGCGGACGCTCCAGCACTTTCACCCCGCGTTCGCTGCGGTTGGCTTTGCCCGGTGCGCCTGGGCTGCCCGGCAACGCGACGTCGTAGCTGATGAACGACAGACTGGCGCTGGTGCGCACGTTGTTGCGGCGCGGGTGATAGAAGAACTGGTCGATGGTTGGTGCGACTTCCGGTTGCAGCGCATAGACCATTTCGTCGACGACGCTGACGGTCAGATGCGCCGGAACCGCTTTGCCGGCGAACTGCGTGGTCAGGTCAACAGTGACCGTGTCGCCCGGCAGATACACCGCTTTGTCAGTACTGATCGCTACGTCGATTTGCGGCGCGACCACTTTGATCCCGGCATTCTGGAAGCTGTACTGACCGCCCTTGGTGTAGAGCACGGAGAAGGTCAGGTTCGGCGCGAAGTTATCCTTCACCGGGATGCGCGCGCGGTATTGGGTGTCGCTGAGTTTTTCCAGTTTCAGCCAGTCGCCGCCCTTGGCCAGCAGCGCGGTGGCTTCGACCTTGTCGCGCTCCAGCGAGAGCAATGCGTCACTGACCGGTTCCGGGAACGTGATCAGCGCCAGCGCTTCATCGCCGGCCTTGTACTCAGGCTTGTCGAGGACGATTTCCACGGTACCTGGTACCGCTTTGACGCCATCGCCAGTGACCGCATGCCCGGTAGCACCGAGGACGCGACCGTGTTGATCTTTCAAGGTCAGGTTGTAGGTGCCCGGACGCTCGAAAGCGAGGCTGAAGCCTTTATCCTTCGCGGCAAGTTTGCCTTCACCGGTGCTCTGGTCTTCCAGACGCACCCAGCCATACGTGCTCGGCGTCACTGCTTTGCTTTGCTCAGTGCCGCCTTCGTTGGCGTAGCTGAACGCAACCTTGTCGCCGACCGCACTGAAGCGTTGCGGCGCGCTCAAGCGGAAGCTCGCGGCACCGCGGTCGATGAGGATTTCCTTGGTGGTCTTGACCCGATACGCCGCGCCATCGCTGGCAAAAACGGTGAGCATGTAACGGCTCGGTTTGTCGGCGGCCGGCAGGTCGAGGGTCGCGTTGCCTTTGCTGTCGGTGGTCAGTTCGGTGCTGGTCAGCTCCACCGGGAATTGCCCGAGGTATTGCAATTCGTTGTCGACCATCGACAGTTGCTGGGCACGCAGGCTCAGGGTCAGTTTGGCGTTGGCCACCGGTTTGCCGTCCGGGTAGAGCAACACCAGACTGCCTTTGACCGGCTCGCCGGTGCGGTAATCCTGTTTGGCCAGGTTCAGTGAGATTTCGAAGTGCGGCTTGATGTACTCCGCCACACGGAAGGCGCTGCTGTAGGCCTGATCCTTGTAGTTGAAACGAATCTCGTAACCACCCGCCACAGCGTTGTCCGGCAACTGGAAGCGGCCCTGAGTACCGGCCTTCGAATCAAGTTTCAAATCGAGGTGCTGCAACTCGGTACCCGTAGCATCCAGCACGCTGACGTTGACGTCCGCAGCCCCCGGCAACACTGAATCCCGCGCATTCTTGAACTCGCGGCCAACGATCTTCAACGACACCCAATCACCCGGGCGATACAGCGGCCGGTCGGTGAAGGCATACAGTTTGGTGTCGTAGATTTCGCTGTCGTAATAGAAGTTTTCCGAGACGAAGACGCCGCCCTCTTCGTCCTCGCCAATCACGAACGAACGCTCCGGACTGACGTGTTTCAGGCGCAGCAAACCATCGGCATCGGTGGCGCCGCTGCTCATCACGCCGAGGCCATCGGTCCACAGCACATTGACCTTCGGCACCGAACTGCCTTCGTGTTTGCGCGCAGCCCAGACCAGCAATTCATCGCCGGCAATTTTGCTCACCGCGACGGTGTTGGAGACAAAAACCATGGTGGTCGCGCGGTACTTGCCGATCAGCGCTTCGACCAGATACAGACCGGGTTTCAGATTGCCCAACGGGATGTAAACGTTGCCCGGTGCAACGCTGACGAAATCACTGGAAGAACCGGCCAGATTCACCCCTTCCGGCGGCTGGATCGGCTTGGCCTGCCACAGCGGATAGCGGAACTGGCTCACTACCGGCAAGCCCGGAATCAACGCAAAGTGCGGCTGCGCGTCGTACGGTGTCGGTGCGGCGATGGCGTTGCCCATCTTCAGTTCCGGCACTTCTTCGGTGACCTGTTTGCGCGATTCATAAGAAAACGCGCGCTGCATCACTCGACGGGATTTGCGGTACCAGTTATCCCACAGGTACGCGAGGGTGTTGGACAGGCCTTCGCCCTTGAACTGGCCGTCGCTGACCACACGATGCAGATTCTTCTGGCGCTTGAGGAAATCCAGCGGCTTGTCGATGCGATACACGCGAATGTCGGCGCCGCCGTACGGTTCCATGCGGAAACGACGGTAATCACGGCCCGGCGCTTCGAGGCGCACCATCGCCTGTTCGTCGGCAGCAAAGCTGCTATCGGCCAGCAGGAAGAAGCTTTCACCGGAGACCGGCGTGTAGCCGCTCGGCTCGACCGAATCTTCGGCGTTGACGGTGGCCAATGGCAGCAACAGCGCCAGCAGCAAAGGAATTCGGGAGCAGAGTCGCAACATGCGGGCACCGGTCATTGGGAGAGAAAGTTCAGTCGATAGACGCCGATGAAGTTGGGGTTGGCTGCGTCGGGTATCCATCGGGTGTCCTTCCATGTCATGAGTTGCTGCAGGCTTGCCGAACGCATGCCGTTGTCAGTCGGGGTGGTGGTGCCGGTGTGATAGGCGATGTAGCGGCCCATCCAGATCATCAGGTGCTGGTCGTCGCCCTGATCGAAAAACATCAAGTCACCGGGCCGCGCCTGCGACACGTCGCGGCTGACCAGATGGCTGTTGAACTGAATCAGTTTGATCGCATTGACGTACGGCCCAACCTTGCCGCCGCCCTGCTGCCATTGCTGGGCGAGCTTGCGCTGCTCGTCGCTGAGCGCCAGTTCCGGCGGCAGATAACGATTGGACAGGCCATTGCTGCGCAGCCATTTGTCGTCATGGACTTTCAGTGCTTCGTTGGCGGCAAAACGCACCAGCCCGGCGCAGTCCTGCTGATACCAGCGCGGGCTCGGCCCCTGGCTCAATTGCTCCTGGGCGATGCGCACGAACCAGGCGCGAAACACCTGGGATTGCGCCGGATCCAGTGCAGGTGCTTCAACGGCTCGGGCGCCCGCGCTGAGTAACAGCGCGAGCAGGCCGAGGCTGCGGATCAGTGCGGTCACAGCGCTTTCCATTCCAGCGGCAGCCATTGCCAGTGGCCGTCAGGCTCGCTGTCTTCAGGCAGGGTCAGGGCATATTTGCCGTAGCCGCCGAGGGTGCGCAGTTTCGGGATCAGGTAGGTTTGCGCGGCGTTGTAGAACACCGGTTCCATGTCCTGCGGCAGGCTGTCGAGGGTTTCCTGCTGCATCAGTTGCGCCATCGAATCCGGGCCGAAGTAGATTGGCATCAGCACATCTTTGGGCAGCACGTCGGCCATTGGCGGGAAGCGCTTGTCGAGGGTACCAAGGGCTTTGTCGACGAGTTTGTCGTCGAGGGAAAACAGCAGCGTCGAACCATGACGGGCCAGGCTTACTTTCATGAACGCCTTGCCGGAAATCGCGTCCGGGTTCTCCGCAGTCTTCGCCGCATACGGGCCGAAGTTGGAGCTGACCTGACGCTGCCAGACGTGGTTCTGGCCTTCTTGTTTCTCGACCACAGGGAAGACGTTTTCTTCGACGTTGGACTCGAACGCACCGACCATCGAACCGAACAGCTTGCCGAGGTCGCCATCGAGTTTGCTGCTGTCCTCGTCTTTCAGACTGGCGACCAACAGCGGCGTGTACAAACGCGAATCGGCGTACCAGCACAGGCCTGCCGCGCCGGCCACGTGGTCGGTGAGGGTCTGCGCCACCGCGTCTTCAGCGCCGAGTTTCACCAGCAGTGGTTTTTGCGGTTCAGCAGCCACCGGCAGGGTCACGCAGGCACTGGCGCCCAGCGGCATCGCTTGCCACACCGGTTTGAAGTCGAAGTCGGGTTGGTTTTCCAGTTCGTCCATGGCGAGATAGCTGTGCCAGCCCTTGTCGTCCATGTCGAACCGCAGCCCGGCGAAATTCGGGATGAAGCGCTGATAACCCATGGCGAGGACGCTGGAATTCACCGACAGACGCTGTTTGGTTTCCGGGTTTTTCGCCGGCAGACCGAACGCTTCAGGGAAGAGTTTTTCGCCATTGAGCAACGCCGCCAGCGCTTGTGGTGAAACGTGGCCCGACTCTTCGGAGGCGCCGCTTTCCGGGTCGTAATACTTGGCCGGGTTGGACAGCACCACCAACTTGTCGCCGTGGGAGGCGAACAACAGGGCTTTGTTGGCGTTGTAGGCCAGTTGGTACAGCGGTACGCTATCGCCGCCGACTTTCAGTTCGCCCATCTGACTGAGCTGCGTGTCATCCAGTGCGACTTTCGCCAGCGGTTCGAGCAGTTTCGCCAGACCGCCGCGATCCATCACCAACAGGAAATCCTTCAAGCGACCATCCGCGCCACGCCACAGCGCGACGTCAGCCGGCTGATCGAAAAGCTGCTCGATCAGGCTGTCCTGCAACTTCAGGTCGTGCTCGTAGATGATCCGGCGCAGGCTGCCGATCAGCCCGAGGCGGTCGGCGTGGGTTTCGTAATAGAAGACGAAATCTTCGGTGAGCGTGGCCTTGAGGAACGGCACCGTCAGCAGGTCCTTGGGCAACTGGCTCAAGGAGCGGGTTTCCAGCAAGGCATCCGGACGGCTCAGGCCGAGCTTGTCACTCGCCAGCTCCGCCGGCGGCGCCTTGGGCTTGAGCAGCAGCCAGCCAAAACCACCCGCCACGCCGGCCACCAGGCACAACCCGGCCAGCAGCAAAGGCCAGCGTCGCGAAGGTTTGGCCGCTGGCGTTTCGACAGCCGAAGTCACAGTGTTATCGCTCATCTTCTCGCTCATTTCCCAAAGCTCAGGATTTCATCCGTGGCGGAATGCTTAATAGTTGAAAGTCTTGACCAGCAGCAGATCACCGATCGCCCGCAGGGGCACGATGAACGTTTCGCGTTTTTCGTCGACGGTGTTTTCGTTGAGCACCAGCGTGATTTGCGAGGTGATCACCTCGTTCTGGTTGCTGGTCTCATCGAAGTTATAGCCGCCGTTGCCGAAGTTGCCCCAATAGTTGACGTAAACCAGATAGGTGCCATGCAGCGGCGCGGTCATGGTGAACATTTCCGGGCCGGGGCCATCGACACCATCCGGGTCCAGACCGCCGCCATTGCTCAGCGCCGGCCGTGCCCAGAACGCATGCTGACCGTCGGGCGTGACAATGTGCAGATCGAGTTCGGCTTTTGGATCGTCCCATCCCAAGACAAGACGAATACGCGCCGGCGTGCGCAAATTGTTTGCTTCATAAAATTGCACACGCTTGAGCGACTGGCCTTCGGCGCTGATCACCTCGACGCTGTTGGAACCAGCGCCGAACGCATACGGCCGGGCGAAACGCCCTTGGTCGTCGGTGTACAGATTCAGTGGATTGCCATTCACGGCGAGGCTGTGCGGCGGGCGCATGTGTCCGATGGCCTTGAGTTGGCCCTGGATCATCGTGCGATTACGCTGGATGCCGCGATCGATCGGCGGCGTCGGATAGGCGACTTGCGGGTTTTCCGTGCGGTCGAGCAAACCGTGATAGCGCCAGCCGCCCACCGGTTCCGACAACTCGGCACTCGGCGCGGCCAGCAGCGCGGGCGCGCAGGCCAACCCGATCAGCAGCAAAAGAAATGAACGCATGTGATGCCTCCTGCCATGCCTGAACGAAACCTTGCACCCGATCCTCGGTACTTCACAGCGGTGAAACTGCGTTTCGTCTGAAAGACCCGTGACTATCGGGTCGTAGAAGGCGCGAAGATTAGCCATTTGGTGGCTTTTTAACAATCGGATACAGGTGCGATAGCTGTAGGAAACGTGCCTTTTGAGGGATGTGAGCCGAATAGAGCGGTTATTCGGCTCACAAAATGAGCCGAATAAGCCTGAATCACCACAAATCCTGTGGCGAGGGGATTTATCCCCGATCGGCTGCGTAGCAGTCGCAATGTGAGCTGACCTGATAGACCTGAAGATACACATATATAGGTTTGGGGCTGCTACGCAGCCCATCGGGGATAAATCCCCTCGCCACAGGGATCTTTGTTCTCACACGAGATCTTTGGTCTCACAGGAGATCCTTGTATTCAGATGGGATTCTTGTTCTGCACCAGGGATCACTCGTTGTCGCTGGCATCGCCCCGCTCATTTGCCCATAAACCCCCTATCTGCTAGTGTCGCGCCGGTTTAACGTCAACCGGAAATCGCCGCCATGGCCCGCAAAAAAGCTGCACTGGATTTCGAACAGTCCCTCGCCGACCTGCAAACATTGGTCGAGCGTCTGGAGAACGGTGAATTGTCGCTGGAAGACTCGCTGACCGCTTTCGAGCAGGGCATCGGTCTGACCCGTGATTGCCAGGCAGCGCTGGCGCAAGCCGAGCAGAAGGTGCAAGTGCTGCTGGAGCGCGATGGCGAACTCGCCGAGGAACCCTTCGACGCGGAACAGCCAGAATGATTGCAGCGTACACGGCGACCAGCCAGGGCCGGGTCAACGCGGCGCTGGAAACCCTGTTCAATGCGCCGCTGCCGGAACTGGCGCGGCTTTACGAAGCCATGCGCTACAGCGTGATGAACGGCGGCAAACGCGTGCGTCCGCTGCTCGCCTATGCGGCGTGCGAAGCGCTCGGCGGCAAGGCTGAGCAAGCCAACGGCGCCGCTTGCGCGGTCGAGTTGATCCACGCTTATTCGCTGGTGCACGACGATTTGCCGGCGATGGACGACGACGATTTGCGTCGTGGTCAGCCGACTACTCACAAAAAATTCGATGAAGCCTGCGCGATTCTTGCCGGTGATGGTTTGCAGAGCCTGGCGTTCAGCGCCCTGCTCGATCCGCGCCTGAGCGATTGCAGCAGCGATATCCGCCTGCAAATGGTCACCGCGCTTGCGCAGGCTGCGGGCCCGGCAGGCATGGTTGGCGGCCAGGCCATCGACCTGGGTTCGGTCGGCCTCAAGCTCGATCAAAAAGCCCTCGAACAGATGCACCGGCACAAGACCGGCGCGCTGATCGAAGTCAGCGTCAAACTCGGCGCCTTGGCCAGCGGCCGTGCCGAGCCGGACGAACTGCGCGCCTTGCAGACTTATGCACAGGCCATCGGCCTGGCTTTTCAGGTGCAGGACGACATCCTCGACGTCGAAAGCGATACCGCAACCCTCGGCAAACGCCAGGGCGCCGACATTGCCCGGGACAAGCCGACCTATCCGGCCCTGCTCGGTCTCGATGCGGCAAAAGCCTACGCGCTGGAACTGCGCGATCAGGCCCTGCATGCCCTGCGACCGTTTGACGCGGCAGCCGAGCCCTTGCGCGAGCTGGCCCGGTATATCGTCGAGCGCCGCAGCTGACGGCGAATCCGCCAAAAAAGACCAACGCGTGGGCAGGGGGCGATGCATCAGGTAAACTGCCGCATCTTCTATACCTATAACGATTCGCCTGATGCCCACGACGTTTCATGAGATTCCCCGCAAGCGCCCGACCACGCCCCTGCTCGACCGCGCGAATACGCCGGACGGCCTGCGCCGGTTAGGCGAAGCCGAGCTGGAAACCCTGGCCGATGAGTTGCGCCTGGAATTGCTCTACACGGTCGGTCAGACCGGTGGGCATTTCGGTGCCGGCCTGGGCGTGATCGAGCTGACCATCGCGCTGCATTACGTCTTCGACACGCCGGATGACCGGCTGGTGTGGGACGTTGGTCATCAGGCGTATCCGCACAAGATCCTTACCGGTCGCCGTGAGCGCATGGAATCACTGCGCCAGAAGGACGGCATCGCTGCCTTCCCGCGTCGCGCCGAGAGCGAGTACGACACCTTTGGCGTCGGCCACTCCAGCACCTCGATCAGCGCTGCGCTGGGCATGGCGATTGCCGCCCGCCTGCAAAACAGTGATCGCAAGGCGATTGCCGTGATCGGTGATGGCGCGTTGACCGCCGGCATGGCCTTCGAGGCGCTGAACCACGCGCCGGAAGTGAACGCCAACATGCTGGTGATCCTCAACGACAACGACATGTCGATCTCGCGCAACGTCGGCGGTCTGTCGAATTATCTGGCGAAGATCCTTTCCAGCCGCACTTACGCGAGCATGCGTGAAGGCAGCAAAAAGGTCCTGTCGCGCCTGCCCGGCGCGTGGGAAATCGCCCGTCGCACCGAAGAATACGCCAAAGGCATGCTGGTCCCCGGCACCCTGTTCGAAGAGCTCGGCTGGAACTACATCGGCCCGATCGACGGCCACGACCTGCCGACCCTGATCGCCACGCTGCGCAACATGCGTGACCTCAAAGGCCCGCAGTTCCTGCACATCGTCACCAAAAAGGGCAAAGGCTTCGCCCCGGCGGAAGTCGACCCGATCGGTTACCACGCCATCACCAAACTTGAACCCCTGGACGCTCCAGCCGCTGCGCCGAAGCCTGCCAGCGGGCCGAAATATTCGGCAGTGTTTGGCGAGTGGCTGTGCGACATGGCCGCAGCAGATCCGCGCTTGGTCGGGATCACCCCGGCAATGAAGGAAGGCTCGGACCTGGTGGCGTTCAGCGAACGCTTCCCGCTGCGCTACTTCGACGTGGCGATTGCCGAGCAACACGCGGTGACGTTCGCCGCCGGCATGGCCTGCGAAGGCGCGAAACCGGTGGTGGCAATCTACTCGACGTTCCTGCAGCGTGGTTACGACCAGTTGGTGCATGACGTCGCGGTGCAGAACCTTGACGTGCTGTTCGCCATCGACCGTGCCGGTCTGGTCGGCGAAGACGGCCCGACCCACGCCGGCAGCTTCGACCTGTCGTACCTGCGCTGCATTCCGGGCATGGTCATCATGACCCCGAGCGATGAAAACGAACTGCGCAAAATGCTCACCACTGGCCACCTCTACAACGGCCCGGCGGCGGTGCGTTATCCGCGCGGCAGCGGCCCGAATGCGACCATCGAGAAGGATCTCGAGCCGATCGAAATCGGCAAGGGCATCGTCCGTCGTCAGGGCAGCAAAGTCGCCCTGCTGGTGTTTGGCGTGCAATTGGCCGAAGCGCTGAAAGTCGCCGAGACGCTCGATGCCACGGTGGTCGACATGCGTTTCGTCAAACCGCTGGATGAAGCCTTGGTGCGCGAGATTGCCGGCAGCCACGAGTTGCTGGTGACGATTGAAGAGAACGCGATCATGGGCGGCGCCGGTGGCGCGGTCAGTGAGTTTCTCGCCCGCGAGAATATCCTCAAGTCGATGCTGCACCTGGGCTTGCCGGATATCTACGTCGAGCACGCCAAACCTGCGCAGATGCTGGCCGAGTGCGGGCTGGATGAGGCCGGGATCGAAGCGTCGATTCGTCAGCGCCTGGAATTGCTCAACCGCTAAGCGTTCCCCTGTAGGAGCTGCCGAAGGCTGCGATCTTTTGATCCTGCTTCTCGGCGGCTCCAGACCTTCCAAAAAAGCAAAATCAAAAGATCGCAGCCTTCGGCAGCTCCTACCGGGTTTTGCATAAGCCATGGATTGCCATGAAACTCTCGCGCCTCGCCCTGCCTTTCTTCCTGCTGCCGTCCGCCAATGCCCTCGCCGACACCTTCGAGCGCAATCAGGCGCTGAAGCTGCCGGATGTGCTGATCTCCGCCAACCGTCAGGTTGAAGCGCGCAATGACAGCAGCGCCGCCAACACCGTGTTCACCCGCGAAGACATCGACCGCCTGCAACCGAGCGACGTGCCGGACTTGCTGCGTCGCGTGCCGGGTGTGCAAGTGGCGCAAACCGGTGGGCGCGGCAGTCTGCCGGGCGTTTATATTCGTGGCACACAGTCGGCGCAAAGCCTGGTGCTGGTCGACGGCCAGCGCATCGGCAACTCGACGTCCGGCGACAGCAATCTGCAACACCTGAACATCGAACAGATCGAGCGCGTCGAAGTGCTGCGCGGTTCACGTTCGGTGATTTATGGCAGCGATGCGATTGGCGGGGTGATTCAGATTTTCACCCGACGCGGTACCGAGCAAGGTCTTCAGCCACGCATGCACGTCGGTTTCGGCAGCAACCAGACTTGGGAGCGTAGCCTCGGTTTGTCCGGCGGCGATGAAAAAACCCGTTTCAACCTCGGCGCCAGCCTCGATGAAACCGCCGGGATTGATCGCACGCACGAATCGTATCCAAGCGATAGCGATCACGATGCCTACCGCAACAAATCCGTCAGCCTGAGCCTCAGCCATGCGTTGACCGACGACATTGAGATCGGCGCCAATCTGCTCGATAACCGTGGCAAGAGCGAGTTTGACAGCCCGTTCGGTAGATATGACGTCGTGACGGGTCAATCCTACCAACAGCAGCCTTACAGCGATTTCAACGTCAGCAGCATCAGCAGCTACTTCGACGCACGGGTCAACGACCTGTGGAAAACCCGCGTCGAGTTCGGCCATACCGAGAACCGCGAGAAGACCCTGGATAAACTCAGTGACGAGCGCACGGTGTTCAACACCTATCGCGACTCGGTGAACTGGCAGAACGACCTGACCTTGAATTCGCGCAACAGCCTGATCCTCGGCGGTGACTGGTACGAGGATCGCGTCAACAGCAGCACCGCGTTCGACGAGGACAGCCGCTGGAACCGCGCCGCCTTCATCCAGCATCGTTATCAGGCTGACAGCTTCTCCACCGAGCTGGGTCTGCGTCACGATGACAATCAGCAGTTCGGCAGCCAGAACACCTGGAGCGGCACGTTCACGTTGCCGTTGAACCCGGATAACGACCTGCTGCTCAGCTACAGCGAAGGCTTCCGCGCGCCAACGTTCAACGACTTGTATTACCCGGATTTCAGCAACCCCGATCTGAAACCGGAAACCTCGAAAAGCTATGAGCTGCAATGGCGCAGTCAGTTGAGCGACAGCAGCCGTCTGGAAGCGTCGATTTACCGTACGGATCTGCAAGACGCAATCATATTCGGCAGCAATTCACGTCCGGAGAACGTCGCTTCAGCGCGAATCAACGGTTTCGAAGCGGCGCTGAAACAGGAACTGTTCGATTGGCAGAGCAACCTTGGCGTGTCGATCATCGACCCCCGCGATCGTGATAGCGGGTATACCTTGGCACGACGTGCGCGGCGGACGTTGAGCTGGGATCTGGATCGCCAGTTTGACCAGATCGGCGTCGGTGCAAGTTGGCAGGCGGTGAGCAGTAGTTATGACGATCTGAAAAACGAAAATCCGTTGGGTGGTTATGCGTTATTCGGATTGCGCAGCAGTTGGGCGTTGAACCGCGAGATCAAGCTGGATCTGAAGGTCGATAACGTTTTCGACAAGGGTTACAGCCGGGCGAATTACAGCTATGACGGCGGCCAATACGGTTATCGCGAGGAAGGTCGTGTGTGGATGTTTGGTGTCACCTGGACACCCGAAATCCGCTAAGACCGCGCATCTGGATATCCCCCGACACCCTGTAGGAGCTGCCGCAGGCTGCGATCTTTTGATCTTCGGCAATTCCGACTCAGCCACAAAGCAAAGTCAAAAGATCGCAGCCTTCGGCAGCTCCTACAGGGGTTATTGGTGTGTTGCGATGAGTTGGCAGAGCTTGGCGGTGGCGTCGATCATCTGGCCGCTGGGGCGTTCAAGGCCTTTGTCGGTGATCAGCAGTAAATGCTGCTGTTTTACAGCGGCGACCTGCGGCCAGTTTTTCCAGGCGTTGAGCTGGGACTGGTCGCTGGCCAGAATCACTTCGGGATCACGCTGCAACACTGATTCGATGCTGACTTGCGGCGCAGGCAAGGTCAGATCGCTGAACACATTGCGCGCCCCGCACACTTCCAGCGCATCGCTGATAATCTGCCCGCCACCGACGGTATACAGCGGCTTGTCCCACACCTGATAAAACACCCGCAACGGCACTTCCCGGTGATAGCTTTGGCGCAGCTCGGCGAGTTTTTGCCGCAGCTCCGCCGCCAGCTTCAGCCCACGCTCAGGTCGACCCAATTGCGCGGCAATGGCTTCAATCTGCGCAGAAAGCTGATCAAGGGAATGCGGTTCGGCGATGAAAGTCGGAATGCCCAGGCGCTTCAACTGATCACGCTGCGCCGGGCCGACGCTGCCGGGCAAGAGCAACAACAAATCAGGTTTGAGGCTCAGCAACCGTTCCACGTCGAGCTGGCCATAACGACCGACCGATGCAACGTTGGCAATTTCAGCCGGGCGTTCACCGGCATCCAGCACACCGACCAACAGGTCTGCAGAATCCAGTTCAACAACGATTTCAGAAAGCGACGGCGCCAGGCTGACCACCCGCAGGTTTGCCAGCACCGAGCCGCTGACGGCCAGCAGCAGAACCGCCAGCCAGAGACGGCGCATCAGCCGAGTTGACGCGGGATACGGTAGAGGTAAAACAGCACGGCGGTGGACAGCGCCAGCAGCATCAACGGCACCGCTTCGAGACCGACGAATACCGCCAGTGCGCCGATCCAGGCCGGCAAGGCTGCCGCGAGAAACGCCGAACGACGGTTCGCCGCGAGGGCAATCCATGCGTCGGGCTCTTCAGGAGTATCAAGGGCTTTTTGCGTGGCGATCAGGGCATGCTTGTAGCGGCCGAAAAACTTCAGGCTGACAAACATCGACGCCACGCCGGCAATAAACAGCGGCATCGCCAACACCGGTAAAATCCCCTCGTCCTGCCCGAACAGCGCATTGAGGACGAACAGCGGCACCAACGCCAGCGCCAGGTATTTCCACCAGGCGACTGACAATCGGCGTCGCACCTGACCACGGGTCACGCGCGATCAACCTCGCCCTGATGCTCGTTGCCCATCATGTGGTCGAGCTTGCTGGCCTTGGTCGCCAGGTACAGTTTGTTGTGCGGGTTGTGGCCGGTGTGCAGCGGCACGCGCTCGGCGACGGTGATGCCCATGTCGGTCAAGGCTTTGACCTTGCGCGGGTTGTTGGTCATCAGGCGCAGGGATTTCACGCCCAGATGCTCAAGCATCGGCAGGCACATGGCGTAATCGCGCTGGTCGGCGGCGAAACCCAGACGCTCGTTGGCTTCAACGGTGTCGGCACCGCCGTCCTGCAATTCGTAGGCGCGGATCTTGTTCAACAAGCCAATGCCACGACCTTCCTGACGCAGGTAGAGCAACACACCACGGCCTTCGCGGGCGATGGCTTTGAGTGCGCCTTCGAGTTGCGAGCCGCAGTCGCAACGCTGGCTGAACAAGGCGTCGCCGGTCAGGCATTCGGAGTGCAAACGGCCGAGAACCGGGGCACCGTCGGCAAACTCACCCAGGCTCAGCACGACGTGCTCGCGGCCGGTGGCTTCATCGAGAAAACCGTGCATGGTGAATTGCGCAAAAGGCGTTGGCAGCTTGGAAGCGGCGACAAAGACGACAGGCACCGGTGTGCTCCTGATCTAAAGAGTCTGAAAATTCGCAGGCCGGCATTGTAACAGCAGGTTCCTACCGGCGCTTAGGCTGAATTATCGGGCATAACGATCAAAAAGTTTGATAACTACCCGGACAACATGGATCCCTGTAGGAGCTGTCGAGTGAAACGAGGCTGCGATCTTTTGATCTGTTTTTTAGAATCAAGATCAAAAGATCGCAGCGTGCCGCAGCTCCTACAGGGGATTTGTGGCGAAGGGGTAGGGTTGCTTCCACTTCTCGAAGATCGGCTTCAGCTCGCCGCTCTTCACCAGTTGCTCCATGCGCTGGTCATACAGCGCCATCAAGGCCCGGGCCTGCGGAGTGTCGGCAAACCCGAGAAACAGCGGCAACTCGGCCAGGTGCGAATAGCGATACTGCGTCGGATCCGTCGCCGTTTTCACCACCGCTTCAATCTCGGTCAGCGCATCGATGTAGTAATCCGCCCGCCCCTGCTTGAGCATCGAGAGAATGCCGGTGCGGCGCTCGATCTGGTTGTAGCGCTTGATGTTCGGCAGGTAATTTTCGTAACGATAGCCACGCACCCACGCCAGTCGATACTTGCCCAGCGTCGCCTGGGTGGGCGATGGGTTGTTCGCCAGGCCCAATGCGTAGATATGGTCGGAATCGAAATTCCACTGCGGATACAGCACTTGCTCGGCTTCGTCGCGGTAGGAGCCGACCAGCGCGTCGACTTCCTTCAACTGCACCAGCCCCACCGAACGGGTGTACGGCACCGTGCGAATATCCAGCTTGACCCCCGCCGGCTCGAACACCTTGCGCAATACATCCCAACCCAGACCATGGCCATCGGCGGCGGTGTAGTCTTCCCAGTCTTCGCTGGCCAGATGGATGACTGCAGGCGTCGGCGCAGCGTCCTGCGCACTGGCCACAGAGCCCAGCAAAGCAAGAAACACTACCGCCCACCAGCGTCGCGCCATCCGTAAATACCTCACTTGACCCTGATATCCCTTGGAATCAGGCGAAAGTCCACACCAGGCCCTGCATGGCCAGCCAGGCGAACACACCGGCCAGCACATCGTCGAGCATGATGCCAAAGCCGCCATGCACATGCCGGTCAACCCAGCGGATCGGCCAAGGCTTGAGAATGTCGAAGAAACGGAACACCAGGAAACCCGCAAGTAACCAGTACCAGCCTTCCGGCACCAGCCACAGGGTGATCCACATGCCGACCATTTCGTCCCAGACGATGCCTTCGTGGTCGTGTACCCGCAGGTCGTCGGCCACTTTGCCGCACAGCCAGAAGCCGAACAGCATGGTGATCCCGAGCATCAGCCAGTAACCCCAGTCGGGCAACATCTGCCACAACGGGATAAAGGGTAGCGCAACTAACGAGCCCCACGTGCCCGGTGCTTTCGGCAAGGTGCCGGAACCGAAACCGAAGGCAATGAAATGCCAGGGATTGCGCCACACCGATGGCGGTACGAATTCGCCCGGAACCTGTTTCGGGTGGTCTGTCACGGTGACTCCTGAAAATGTTGATAACCCCGGATTTGCGGGGTGATGTCGCGCCCGTCACGATCCAGCAGCGCCACGCCCTGCCCCTCTGCCGCACGACCGATCACGTGGATCGGCCAGCCATTGGCCAGCAACGCTGGCAACTCGACGGACGGCAGGGTGAAGGCCAACACATAATCATCGCCGCCGCTGAGCGCTGCACGTTCGGCGCCACGCTGGCCGAGAAACGCCACTAAAGCATCCGACAGCGGTACACGCTCGCGTTCAATCTCAAGCCGAACCTTCGACGCCAGCGCGATGTGCCCGCAATCGGCGAGCAGGCCATCGGAGATGTCCAGCGCCGACGTGGCTTTGCCGCGCAAGGCCTGACCGAGCGCGAGTTGCGGTTGTGGCGACCAGTAATGATCGAGCAGCGGCTGACCGATTTCTGGCTCGGCCTCACGCTGGCCCAACACCAGTGGCAAGGCACCGGCAGCATTGCCCAGCTCTCCGCCGACACACAGCAAGTCACCCGGCTGCGCGCCGCTGCGGGTCAAGGCCTGACCGGCAGGAATACGACCGAACACGGTGACAGTCAGGCTCAACGGCCCGCGCGTGGTATCGCCGCCGACCAGCGCGACACCGCAGCTCTGCGCCATGCGGTTCAAACCGCGGGCATAGGCTTGCAGCCAATCGGCGGTCACCGTCGGCACAGTCAGGGCAAGGGTAAAGGCAACGGGCGTGGCGCCCATGGCGGCCAGATCGCTGACCGCAACGGCCAGCGAGCGCTGACCGAGCAGAAACGGATCGCAGGGGTCGGCGAAATGCACACCGGCCACCAGCGTATCGGTGGAAATCGCCAGCTGTTCCCCGGAAGGAACAGCGAGCAAGGCGCAGTCATCGCCGATCCCGAGAGCAACGCCTTCGCCGCCCTGCGCACAAGGCGCGGCGGCGAAGAAGTTGCGGATCAGCTCAAACTCGCCCATTGAAGTATCAAGCGCGTTTCAGCGCTTGAACGCCTTCACTTCAGCTTCACGCAGGCGCGGGGCCAGTTTGTCGAGCACGCCGTTGACGAACTTGTGACCGTCGGTGGAACCGTAGACTTTCGCCAGTTCGATCCCTTCGTTGATCACAACGCGATACGGCACGTCGACGCGCTTGAGCAGTTCCCAGGTCGACAGGCGCAGTACGCACAGTTCAACCGGATCCAGCTCTTCGATGGTCAGGTCCAGGCACGGCGCCAGCGCAGTGTCGATCTCGGTCAGACTGGCCGGAACACCGTGCAGGATGTCGTGGAAGTAGCTGGCATCGGCGAAGGTGAAATCGTTGTCGACGCGAAACTGCGCTTCGATTTCGTTCAGCGAAGTACTGGCCATGTGGCGCTGGTACAGCGCTTGCGTCGCCAACTGACGGGCAGCGCGGCGCTTTTCACTTTTCGAAGGCTTGCCGGCGTCGGTTGGACGCGGCTCGCGCGGGTTGAAACGATCGCTTTCGTCGCTAATCACTTGGCCTCCAACTGTGCCAGCAGGCTGACCATTTCCAGAGCGGACAGGGCAGCTTCGGCACCTTTGTTACCGGCCTTGGTGCCGGAACGTTCGATGGCTTGCTCGATGGAATCAACGGTCAGGACGCCGAAAGCGACCGGCACGCCGAACTCCATGGACACCTGGGCCAGACCCTTGGTGCATTCGCCGGCCACGTATTCGAAGTGCGGAGTACCGCCACGAATGACCGCGCCCAGGGCGATGATTGCTGCGAACTCGCCTTTCTGGGCGACTTTCTGCGCAACCAGCGGGATTTCGAAGGCGCCAGGTGCGCGGATGATGGTGATGTCGCTTTCGCTCACGCCGTGGCGAACCAGGGCGTCAACTGCACCGCTGACCAGGCTTTCAACGACGAAGCTGTTGAAGCGGCCCACTACCAAAGCGTAGCGGCCTTTAGGGGCGATGAAGGTACCTTCGATGGTCTTCAGGGTCATTCGTCAGTTCTCTTAAAGAGCCGGGACGCGTTTCGTACGCATCCCTCAGTGATATTAGCCACGAACACATGGCCGGAAAAACCCGCATTGCTACTCGACTGCACCCTTGTGGCGAGGGGATTCATCCCCGATGGACTGCGCAGCAGTCCCAAAACAGGGGCCGCTGCGCAGCCCGTCGGGGATGAATCCCCTCACCACAAGAATCCATGTCAACAATGCCGGAAACGACCGGTCATTATTCGGAGGGCACGTATTCTACAACTTCCAGATCGAAACCGGATATCGCATTAAATTTCATTGGCGCAGACATCAGGCGCATTTTGCGCACACCGAGGTCACGCAGGATCTGCGAACCGGCACCGACGATGCTGTAGGTGGTCGGTTTTTTCGGCGCTGGCTGATCACCGGTTTCACGGATATGCGCCAGCAGCACGTCGCCATCGAGCGGGTGACCGAGCAGCAACACCACACCGCTGCCCGCCTCGGCAACCGCAGCCATCGCGGCGCGCAGGCTCCAGCGGCCCGGTTGCTTGACCATCAACAGGTCGCGCAGCGGATCCATGTTGTGCACGCGAACCAGCGTTGGCTCTTCGGCGCAAACAGTGCCCAGGGTCAGCGCCATGTGCACGTCGCCTTCCACCGAATCACGATAGGTCACCAGGTTGAATTGGCCCAGTTCGCTGTCGAGTGGCTGCTCGGCAATCCGCTGAACGGTACGTTCGTGGATCATCCGGTAGTGAATCAGGTCGGCGATGGTGCCGATCTTGATGTTGTGTTCAGCGGCGAAGGCTTCCAGCTCAGCGCGACGGGACATGGTGCCGTCGTCGTTCATCACTTCGCAGATCACCCCGCTCGGCTCGAAACCGGCCATGCGCGCGAGGTCGCAAGCGGCTTCGGTGTGGCCAGCGCGAGCGAGGGTGCCGCCGGCCTGAGCCATCAGCGGGAAGATGTGGCCGGGGCTGACGATGTCTTCAGCCTTGGCGTCTTTGGCGGCCGCAGCTTGCACGGTGCGCGCACGGTCGGCGGCGGAGATGCCGGTGGTGACGCCTTCGGCGGCTTCGATCGAGACGGTGAACTTGGTGCCGAAACCGGAACCGTTGCGCGGCGCCATCAGTGGCAGCTTCAACAGTTCGCAGCGCTCGCGGCTCATCGGCATGCAGATCAGGCCACGGGCGTGCTTGGCCATGAAGTTGATGTGTTCGGCCTGGCAGCATTCGGCGGCCATGATCAGGTCGCCTTCGTTCTCGCGGTCTTCGTCATCCATGAGGATGACCATCTTGCCTTGGCGGATGTCTTCAACCAGTTCTTCGATGCTATTGAGCGCCACAAGGCACCCCCTTCAGTCAGGATTTGAGATAGCCGTTGGCGGCCAGAAAGCTTTCAGTGATCGTGCCACCAGGCTTTTGTGAAGAGCCGGACTCCGCAGCCTTGTCACCCAAGAGCAGACGCTCCAGATAACGCGCCAGCAAATCGACTTCCAGATTCACCCGGCGACCTGGCGTGTACGACGCCATGATGGTTTCGCTCAGGGTGTGCGGAATGATCGTCAGCATGAACTCGGCGCCATCGACTTCGTTCACGGTCAGGCTGGTGCCGTCGACGGTGATCGAGCCTTTATGGGCGATGTACTTGGCCAGGTCTTTCGGCGCGCGGATGCGAAATTCCACGGCGCGGGCATTGTCGGAGCGCGAGACGATTTCGCCGACACCGTCGACGTGGCCGCTGACCAGATGCCCGCCGAGACGGGTGGTCGGGGTCAGGGCTTTTTCCAGATTGACCGGGCTGCCGCTTTTCAGGTCATTCATGGCGGTGCAGTCCAGCGTTTCACGGCTGACGTCGGCGGCAAAGCCGTCGCCCGGCAGTTCAACGGCAGTCAGGCACACGCCGTTGACCGCGATGCTGTCGCCGAGTTTGACGTCGCTCAGGTCGAGCTTGCCGGTGGCGACGTGGACCCGCACATCACCGCCCTTTGGGGTCAGTGCGCGGATACTGCCGATGGATTCGATGATGCCGGTAAACATGGGGTTCTCCTTGAGAACTAAGCCAGCGTAATAACGATGGCCGGGAATTATACGCTCGCCGAACGGACAGGGATGGCAGTGACTCGCCAGTCATCGCCGACCGCACGAATTTCAGTGATTTTCAGCTCCGGCGCATCCTTCATATGGGCCAGCGGCCAGTCCAGCAATGGACGCGCCGTGGAACCGAGAAACTTGCCGGCGATGAAGATCACGAACTCGTCGACCAGACCGAGCTGAGCAAAGGCGCCCGCCAGACGCGGGCCAGCCTCGACCAGCACTTCGTTGGTGCCGCGATTGGCCAGCTCGATCAGCAATTGATGCAGATCGACCTGACCGTCATCGCCCGGCACGATCAGGCATTCTGGGCCGTGGGCGTATTGCTCTTCGATCGCGACGCAGGTGGCGACCAACGCCGGGCCAGCCTTGAAGAACGGTGCATCGAGCGGCACGCGCAGGCGGCCGTCGATCAACACGCGCAGCGGCGGTCGGCTCATGGCCAGCGCGGTTTGCTCGCTGTCCAGACCGAGTTCGTCAGCGCGAACGGTCAAACGCGCGCCATCCGCCAGCACCGTGTCAGCGCCGGTCAGCACCACGGCCGCCTGAGCGCGCAAACGCTGGACCGCCGAACGCGCCGCCGGGCCGGTGATCCATTGGCTCTCGCCGTTTTCCATCGCCGTGCGCCCGTCGAGGCTCATGGCCAACTTGACCCGCACGAACGGCAAGCCGTGTTCCATGCGTTTCAGGAAACCTTGATTGAGCTTGCGCGCCTCGGCTTCGAGCACACTGCTTTCGGTGGCGATGCCGGCATCGGCCAGGCGCTGCAAACCACGTCCGGCAACTTGCGGATTCGGATCACGCATCGCCGCTACGACTCGGGCGACACCGGCATTCACCAGCGCATCGGCACACGGCGGCGTGCGGCCATGATGGCTGCACGGTTCGAGGGTCACATACGCGGTAGCGCCCCGAGCCAGTTCACCAGCGGCGCGCAGCGCATGGACTTCAGCGTGCGGTTCGCCGGCGCGTTCATGCCAGCCTTCGCCGACAATCTGCCCGTCGCGCACCACCACACAGCCGACCCGAGGATTGGGATGGGTGGTGTAGTGACCTTTGCGCGCCAGTTCCAGCGCTCGCGCCATAAAGTGCGCGTCGAGGATGGCCTGCTCGGCGACGGTGGTCATTCCTTCACCGGTTCGCGGGCGAGGCGGTCGATTTCTTCGCGGAATTCGTTGAGGTCCTGGAAGCGCTTGTACACCGAAGCGAAGCGGATGTAGGCGACTTCATCAAGCTTCTGCAATTCAGCCATGACCAGTTCGCCGACCACGAGGGATTTGACCTCGCGCTCGCCGGTGGCGCGCAGCTTGTGCTTGATGTGAACCAGAGAGGATTCGAGGCGCTCGACGCTCACCGGACGTTTCTCCAGGGCGCGTTGCATGCCGGCGCGGAGTTTTTCTTCGTCGAACGGTTGGCGGCTGCCGTCGGTTTTGATCAGGCGCGGCAACACCAGTTCGGCCGTCTCGAACGTCGTGAAACGCTCGCCGCAGGCCAGGCATTCACGCCGGCGGCGCACCTGTTCGCCCTCGGCGACCAGACGCGAGTCGATGACCTTGGTGTCGTTGGCACCGCAGAAGGGACAGTGCATGGTGGCTGGCAACAAAAAAAGGGAGGGCCATGGTAGCGCATCCCGGTGGCAAGACAAGCCATAGGCTTTGCGGTATACAGAACGGCATGATCGTTTGATCCATGGATTTCATTTTGCCGGAGCATCCAATGCCGTTACGTCCGCTCGTTTTGCTCAGTCTTTTCAGCCTGCTGGTGGCCTGTGGCAGCGATGCACCCAAGCCCCAGCCGCCGACGCCAGGCCCGGCACCGCAACAAGCGCAGAAAAAAGCCAAGGAAGCCGCCGAGCTTGGCCCGCTACCGGCTTATCAACGCGAACTGAGCGGCACCCTGCAAGGCGTGCCGGCCGGTGCCGAAGTCGAATTGGCGTTGCTCGTGATCGATGAAAAGGATCGCCCGCAACAATTGCTCGCCAGTTCCAGCCTGATCGGCAACAACCAGATCCTGCCGTTCCATGTGCGCTTCAACCCCGAGGCCTTTCCGGTCGGTGCGCGAGTTGAATTGCGTGGCCGCGCCAGCCAGTCCGGCCAGTTGATCCTGCATCTGCCGTCGCAAACCATCACCCAGCCGACCACGCAGGCGTTGGGCCAACTGCAATTTGTCAAAGCGCCATGACGGCACCGCTCGACCTGCAACAGGCGTTAGGTGAATTGCTCGGCGACGCCAGACTCAAGGTCTGCGCGTTGCCGGACACTGATTTACAGCTATGGCTGATCGATGGCGACAACATGGATCGCGAATTCAGTCAGGAAGAAATTCAGCGAATTCTCCACGAGCCACCCTATTGGGGTTTCTGCTGGGCCAGCGGTCTGGCGGTGGCGCGTTATCTGGCGGAGTTTCCCCAGTGGGTGCGCGGTAAACGCGTGCTGGATTTCGGCGCAGGTTCGGGGATTGCCGGGATTGCGGCGGTGAAGGCCGGGGCGCTGGAGGTGGTGGCCTGCGATCTCGATCCGCTGGCGATTGCCGCGTGCCGGGCGAATGCCGCGCTGAATAATGTAGAGATGAGTTACTCGACGGATTTCTTTGCCGAGGCAGATCGCTTTGATCTGATTCTGGTAGCGGACGTGTTGTATGACCGGGCGAACCTGCCATTGCTCGATGCATTTTTGAGCCGTGGCCGCGAGGCGTTGGTGGCGGATTCGCGGGTCAGGGATTTTCGCCATCCGTTGTACGAGCGCATTGAAATGCTTGAGGCGATGACGTTGCCGGATCTGGCCGAGCCTGAGGAATTTCGGCATGTCAGCCTGTACCACGCGCGGCGCTAACCAAAAGCATCGCGGGCAAGCCCGCTCCCACAGTGACCGAGTCGAACCAACATTTCGTATACGACACAGAACCCTGTGGGAGCTGGCTTGCCAGCGATGGCGTCCTGCCTAGCGGTACACCTCTCAAATCTGCCCCGCTTCCGGCCACACCCCGCCAAGCCGTATAGTTGCCCTATCCACGCTTTGACGAGATCCCCCATGAGTGAGCAAACGCCGTACATCTTCGACGCCACGACTGCCGATTTCGACCAGTCGGTGATCGAGGCTTCTTTTAACAAACCGGTGCTGGTGGACTTCTGGGCCGACTGGTGCGCGCCGTGCAAGGCGTTGATGCCGATGCTGCAAGGCATAGCCGAGAGTTATCAGGGCGAATTGCTGCTGGCCAAGGTCAACTGCGACATCGAGCAAGACATCGTTGCCCGTTTCGGTATTCGCAGCCTGCCGACCGTAGTGCTGTTCAAGGACGGTCAACCGGTCGACGGCTTTGCCGGCGCGCAACCGGAATCCGCTGTGCGCGCACTGCTGGAGCCGCATTTGCAGATGCCGCCGCCGGCGGCTGCCGATCCGTTCGAACAGGCTCAGGCGTTGTTCGATGACGGTCGTTACGCCGATGCCGAAGCGGCGCTGGTGGTGATGCTCAATGAAGACAACACCAACGCCAAGGCGCTGATCCTCTACGCGCGCTGCCTGACTGAACGCGGCGAGCTGGACGAAGCGCAAACCGTGCTTGATGCGGTCAAGAGCGATGAGCACAAGGCTGCTTTGGCTGGGGCCAAGGCGCAGATCAAGTTCCTCGGTCTGGCACGTGACCTGCCGGATGCCGCCGACCTGAAAGCGCGTTTGGCGAAAGATCCGCAGGATGATGAGGCGGTGTATCAACTGGCGATTCAGCAGCTCGCTCGCCAGCAGTATGAGGCGGCGCTTGAGGCGATGCTCAAGCTGTTTATCCGCAATCGCAATTATGCCGAAGGCTTGCCACACAAGACCTTGCTGCAGGTGTTCGAGTTGCTGGGCAATGATCATCCGCTGGTCAGTGTTTACCGCCGCAAGATGTTTGCTGCACTTTATTAAGATCAACAGATCGCAGCCTGCGGCAGCTCCTACAGGTTCAGCGTTCATCCGCAAAATGCGCGGTGAACACGATCCCAATGTAGGAGCTGCCGCAGGCTGCGATCTTTAGCGGCTCACTCGATCCAGCTGTAGAGCGGCGTATCCCCGCCGCTCACCACTTTCACGTCCGCGCTATGGCGCAAGCGCACCAGCAAGCGCTTGCCCGCCACCGCGCTGCCGGTCAGCCCTTCAAGCTGTTCAAGCAGATCCGGCCCGCTGAGCTGCCCGGCCTTGCGCAACAGATCCTTGGCCAGCTGCCACAACGCATCGTCCTGATTCAGCGGTTTCGCCGCAGGCGCCGACGCCACCGCTTCAGACTGGCCGATCGGCGCCTGCGTATTCAGCGCCGAACCCAGCTTGACCCAGTCACTGTCATCCAGTTCAACAGTCAAATCCACCGGCACTTCGCCGACGGTTCCACGTATCCGCAACATTGCGTTCGCTCCCGCACATTTCTGACCTGCATGCTCCCACGGGACTTGTGCAACGCCAAGTAAAGGCGCCAAACGCATCTGGTAATTCTTGGGTAATCGACTACGTTGATCTCTTTTTCGCGGGAAGGATCCCAATGTCTTCAGGACGAAAACTGGCCTCAAAGGGAGGCCCGACCTCTACGGGAGGTGTGGTACTTGAGGGAAATGAAAACCTCAATATCGAAGGAAAAATAATCGCCTCCATCGGACAACTCGCCAGTTGTCCGGTTTGCGGCCCCGGCAAAGGTCCGATCCAGCCACCAAAAGGCATCAAGTTTCAGATGCTGGTGGATGGATCGATCATCGACGACAACATTATTCAGAACGATGACAAGCCTCGCATTTACTCGCTCATCTCTGACAAGGGGCAAACCGGCATCACACTCTCGGGTTCAAAGACATTACCCTCGGTAAAAACCCGCGATAGCCACGAAGTTACTGTTCAGATCGTCGGCTCATCGGGAGCGACGAAGGCGATGCACACAGCCACGCTGACCTAAGGCAAGTCCCTGTCGATCGTCGCCGTTTCACCGTGGGTGAAGGTGCCTTTGTCCACCAGCGGTGCCGTTTCCAATGACACCTTTTACGAGGTGGAGTACGGGGTCAAACGCAAAAACGAGACCCGCACCGTGAAAGTGGTCATCCAGGATATGCCGCGCCGCATATTGATGGAGGCGCTTTCACACCGAGGTTCGACCGTATGGGCCGGTAACAACGTTAAACACTCTTTACCGCATCCAACACTTAAGAAAAGCGTGGAATTCCGGGCGGAATCAAACAAGTGCAATGTGTTCGTCTATGACGTATTGACCGCAATCGGTGTCAATGTGGCGATGATCGAACATGGCTCTTCAAAATACATTCCGGGTTATTCCAAAGTGAGTCCGCCGACCGCAGGAGAATGGGCAGACGAAACCCGACTGCTTAATAGCTGGAACGCCGAGAAATCACCGCTTCCCGGAGACGTCGGTGCTTATGCTGTCAATTACACGGATGCCAGCGGCCACGTAGGTTTTGTTCTGACCCAGGGTGTCTGCATTTCTGCAGGCTGGGACAAAATAGAAGTCAACGATGTCGGTTTTCGAATCGCATCGGGCAATGCCGCTCGCGGTGACCACGACTTCACCATCTTCCGACGCTACAAATACAGCAAACCACAATGAAACGTCTTTTCTGGATAATCCTGACTGCTTCACTTTTACTGATTGTGGCATGGCGATTTTGGTCGCCCGCCAACCTTTCAGCCTGTACCTACGAAAACATAGCGCCGGGTCCGCTGACCGCCGTGGTCCGCAATTATTTTGAGGGCAATAGCCGCATCGACTGGCGGGATATGGACGACCGTTTCGACATACTTTCTACTCCTGAAGGCCAAAAAATCGCTGGCCAACCAAAGCCGTACACCTGCGAAGCACTGCAGATACTACAAAGCCCGGCGTTCAGTCAGAGTGAAAAAATCTTCACCACTGCGTTGATGTTCCAGTTGCCGATAGGCCAATACATGGCCTTCATGGATCGCACCCATCAACTCTATGCAGAGGGCAAAATAGATCAGGAGGTCATGAAAGTGGTAATACGTCCACGCGGAACAGCCATCAATTACTGGTGGCTGCCAGCATGGCGCCAGCGCTTCACTCGCGATGCCGCGAGCGTGCTTGAGGCAAATCTGATCAAGTATGTGCTATCGGGCCATTACTGGTTCGACTATCCCGGCGCAGGCTTCTGACTCTACAAGCATTACCTCCAATCTATGTACCGCCCCGGAATCTGTCCCGGGCGGTGCTCAGTCATGCCTTGCGCAAAGCGGAACGCACGGGCAAACTCTGCGGACTTTCGTTATAAGATTACATAACAAACTCTTCACTTTACTTCCCGGAGACCGCCATGCGTCGTCTGTTGCTCGCTTTGCCGTTTGCCCTGTTGCCGCTGGCCATCGCCCACGCGGCCGATGAGCATGACCACGATCACGACCATGAACACGGCAGCCTCGGCGCGCACGAACACGGCGTTGGCCGTCTGAACGCTGCGCTGGACGGTCAGACTCTGGAACTGGAGCTGGAAAGCCCGGCGATGAACCTGGTGGGTTTTGAACACGTCGCCACCAGCGATGCCGACAAGGCCAAGGTCGCCGCCGCCCGTGCGCAGTTGGAAAAACCGCTGGCACTGTTCAGCCTGCCAGCCGCTGCTGGCTGCAAAGTGGTCAGTCAGGAGCTGGAGAGCCCGCTGTTCGGCGACAAACCGGATGCCGACGATCATGACGCCGATGAAGCGGACAAGGACGGTCATGAGCATCACCACGACCACAGCGAAATCCACGCGCATTATCAATTCAACTGCGCGGCACCGGGCGCGTTGAAGACGCTGGACCTGGCCAACGTGTTCAAGACCTTCCCGGCGACGCAGAAAATTCAGGTACAACTGATCAGCACCAGCGGCCAGCAAGGGACCGAAGTGACGGCCAAGGCTGCCTCACTGAAATTCTGATAACACCGAAACATGTATTCCAATGTAGGAGCTGCCGCAGGCTGCGATCTTTTGATCTTGCTTTCAAAAAAATCAGGAGCAAAAGATCGCAGCCTTCGGCAGCTCCTACAGGGGCTATGAAAACTCATGAAATTGGTGTCATGACCCAAGCACTCATCGAACTGTCCGACCTGGGCTTTAACTGGCCCGGTCACCCGCCGTTGCTGGACATCCCGGCGTTTCGCCTGGAAGCCGGCGAAACCCTGTTCCTCAAAGGCCCCAGCGGCAGCGGCAAGACCACCCTGCTCGGCCTGCTCGGCGGTGTGCAGAAACCCGGTCGTGGCAGCATTCGTCTGCTCGGCCAGGAGCTGACTCAACTCTCGGCCGGCGCCCGCGATACCTTTCGTGTCGATCACACCGGCTACATTTTCCAGCAGTTCAACTTGCTGCCGTTTCTCTCGGTACGCGAGAACGTTGAGCTGCCATGCCACTTCTCCAAACTGCGTGCGCAACGGGCGAAACAGCGTCACGGCAGCGTTGATCAAGCCGCCGCCACCCTGCTCGCGCACTTGGGTTTGAAGGATGAAAGCATTCTCAGCCGTCGCGCCGATTCGCTGTCGATCGGTCAGCAGCAACGGGTCGCCGCCGCACGCGCGTTGATCGGTCAGCCAGAGTTGGTGATCGCTGACGAGCCAACCTCGGCGCTGGATTACGACGCCCGGGAAAACTTCATTCGCCTGCTGTTCGCCGAATGCCGCGAGGCCGGATCGAGTCTGTTGTTCGTCAGCCACGACCAGAGTCTGGCGCCGCTGTTCGACCGTCATCTATCCCTGGCCGAACTCAATCGCGCCGCCACGTCTGCCGAGGTCTGAGATGTATCTGTTTCGTCTGGCCATGGCCAGCCTGGCCAACCGTCGCTTCACCGCGCTACTCACGGCTTTCGCCATCGCCCTGTCGGTGTGCCTGTTGCTCGCTGTTGAACGGGTGCGCACCGAAGCCAAAGCCAGTTTCGCCAGCACCATCAGCGGCACCGACCTGATTGTCGGCGCGCGCTCCGGTTCGGTGAACCTGCTGCTGTACTCGGTGTTCCGCATCGGCAACGCCACCAACAACATTCGCTGGGACAGCTTCGAACATTTCGCCAACAACCCGAAAGTGAAGTGGGCGATCCCGATGTCCCTCGGCGACTCCCATCGCGGGTACCGGGTGATGGGCACCACTGAGGCCTATTTCGAGCATTACCAGTACGGTCGCCAGCAGCATCTGCAACTGGCCGACGGTCGTGCATTTGCCACCGATCCGTTTGAAGTGGTGCTCGGCGCTGAAGTGGCCGATGCGCTGCATTACAAGCTCGGCGACAAACTGGTGCTGGCCCACGGCGTGGCGGCGATCAGTCTGGTCAAACACGATGACAAACCGTTCACCGTGGTCGGCATTCTCAAGCGCACCGGCACCCCGGTCGATCGCACGTTGCACATCAGCCTCGGTGGCATGGAGGCGATTCACATCGACTGGCACAACGGCGTGCCGGCCCGAGGCAATGGGCGGATCAGCGCTGATCAGGCGCGCAATATGGACCTGACGCCACAAGCGATCACCGCATTCATGCTCGGTCTCAACAGCAAGATTTCCACCTTTGCGCTGCAACGCGAGATCAACGAATTCCGTGGCGAGCCGATGCTGGCGATCCTGCCGGGCGTGGCGTTGCAGGAATTGTGGAGCCTGATGAGCACCGCTGAAAAAGCGTTGTTCGTGGTGTCGTTGTTCGTGGTGCTGACCGGATTGATCGGCATGCTCACGGCGATTCTCACCAGCCTCAACGAACGCCGCCGCGAGATGGCGATTCTGCGTTCGGTCGGCGCAAGGCCGTGGCACATCGCGAGTCTGCTGGTGCTGGAAGCGTTTGCTTTGGCGCTGACCGGCGTCATCGCAGGTCTGGCATTGCTGTACATCGGCATCGCCGCTGCGCAGGGTTACGTGCAAGCCAATTACGGTTTGTTCCTGCCGCTGGCATGGCCGAGCGAGTATGAATGGACGCTGCTCGGTGGCATTCTGGCGGCCGCGCTGCTGATGGGCAGCGTGCCGGCCTGGCGTGCGTATCGCCAATCCCTGGCCGATGGCCTGTCGATCCGTTTATGAGGATGTTCACCATGCCCCGCGCCTTGCTTGCGCTACTGTTGCTGGTCGCCTTGCCCGTATGGGCCGCGGCGCCGAAAGACCTGACGTGGTCGGAAATGATCCCGCCGGACGCCGCCCCGGAAGTGCCGAACATGACCCCGCTGCACGACCTGTCGAAGATGGGCGATGCGCTGTCTGCCGAATCCGCGCCAGCGGCGAAGCAGGACATGCCGAATGCGCCGGTGGTGCAGTCGCTCGACGGTCAGACTATTCGACTGCCGGGTTACATCGTGCCGCTGGAAGTCAATGAAGAGGGGCGTACCACGGACTTCTTGCTGGTGCCGTATTTCGGCGCGTGCATTCATGTGCCGCCACCGCCGTCGAACCAGATCGTGCATGTGAAAAGCGAGTTGGGCGTGAAGCTCGACGAGCTGTATCAGCCGTACTGGATCGAGGGGCCGTTGCAGGTCAAGGCGTCGAGCAGCGAGCTGGCGGATGCCGGGTATCAGATGGAGGCGGACAAGATTTATGTGTATGAGCTGCCGGAGTAAACGCCGGTAGTTTCAAGATCAAAAGATCGCAGCCTTCGGCAGCTCCTACAGGTGAACGCATTCCAATGTAGGAGTGAGCCTGCTCGCGATGGGGCCGCAAAGGTTGCTGCCGGAGTAAATCCCGGTAGTTCAAGATCAAAAGATCGCAGCCTTCGGCAGCTCCTACAGGGGATCATGTTTCTCTGTAGGAGCTGCCGAAGGCTGCGATCTTTTGCGGACTTCACTGTTTCATTGAGCTGAGTCAAAAGACCGTATCAGTTGGCTTCGTACCATAGGACATCAGAAATTTTTAACGTCCTTTGGAGCCCCCATGAACAAGTCCTTGCTCAGCGCTTCGCTGTTTGCCCTCGCGCTCGCAGCCCCGCTCGCCCACGCCCACGATGCCGGTGACATCATCGTTCGCGCCGGTGCAATCACCGTCAATCCGAAGGCAGACAGTTCCAGCGTCAAGGTCGATCAGGGTCCGTTGAGCGGCACCAATCTGGGCGGCAAGGCGACCATGAGCAGCGACACCCAACTGGGTCTGAACTTCGCCTACATGGTCACCAACAACATCGGTATCGAGTTGCTGGCGGCCTCGCCGTTCGAACACGACGTGAAGCTCAAGGGCACCGCCCTGCCCGCGGCCAACGGCAAACTCGGCACCCTGAAACACCTGCCGCCAACCCTCAGCGTTGTCTACTACCCGCTGGATTCGAAGTCGGCCTTTCAGCCGTACGTCGGCGGCGGCATCAACTACACCTGGATCTACGACGAACACGTCGGCAGCGAAGCGCAGTCGAACGGTTTCAGCAACTTCAAGGCGAAAAATTCCTGGGGTCTGGCCTGGCAGGTCGGTGCTGACTACATGCTGACCGACAACATCATGCTCAACGCCCAAGTGCGTTACATCGACATCGATACTCGCGCGACGGTCGAGAACAACGCGGTGGCTCCGGGCACTCGCGCCAAGGTGAATGTTGATGTCGATCCGTTTGTGTACATGGTGGGTCTGGGCTACAAGTTCTAAGCTGATTTTTACTGAACGTTCACGTGGTGGTGGATGAGGCTTGGTGGTGGGCAGACTTGAATCTGAGGCAACTGCTGAGCAGTTGATCGGGGCGGTGCGACGATTCGTCAAATCCCCTCGCCACAACGGAGAGCAGTAAATTCCGGCCGTGAAAAAGGCGCCTGTCAAAAGGCGCCTTTTTCATGTCTGCGAAACGCTTATTTGCCGAGCAACCGCGCCAGACCGACGTTCATCGGCGTCTGCGCTGGCAGCTTGAAACGCTGCAGCAAGCGTTGATTGTTCGCCCGCGAATGACGGATGTCACCGGAGCGCGCCGGGCCGTAGCTGATCGGCGGCAACTCGCCGACTACCGTTTGCAGGGCTGCGAGCATCTGCTTGAGATTCATCGACTGATTCCAGCCAACATTCACCGCACCCACTTCTACCTCAGGCTTTTCAATCGCCTGCACCAGCACATCGACCAGATCCTCGACATAGAGGAAATCCCGCGTCTGCTCACCATCACCAAACACGGTGATCGGCAACCCTTTCTGCGCGCGTTCGCTGAAGATGCTGATGACCCCGGAGTACGGCGAGGACGGATCCTGGCGTGGGCCGAAAATGTTGAAGAAGCGAAAAATCGCCGGCTCCAGACCGTGCTGGCGACGATAGAAATCGAAGTAATGCTCACCGGCCAGTTTGTCCGAGGCGTACGGCGTCAGCGGCGCTTTCGGCGTGTCTTCGTCAATCGATGCGCCTTCGCCGTTGTTGCCATACACCGCCGCGCTGGAGGCAAACAGCACACGTTTGACCCCAGCCTGACGCATGGCCTCGCAGACATTCAGCGTGCCGATGAAATTGCTCTGGTGGGTCTTCACCGGATCGTCCACTGAGGCCTGCACCGAGGCCACCGCGGCCAAGTGCGCCACCGCGCTGCAACCTTGCATCGCCTGAGCGACCAGTGCGGCATCGGCGACATCGCCAACGATCAGTTCGACCTTGGGATTGTCCAGCGGCAGATTGGCGCGTTTGCCGGTCGACAGGTCATCGAGAATGCGCACCGAATGGCCCTTGGCAAGCAAGGCATCGGTCAAGTGCGAGCCGATGAAACCGGCGCCGCCGGTGATTAAAACTGGGCCTTCAGCCATGACGATAAAACCTATCCAGTAAAGCCGGGAGCGCGGCACGCCAGGCGCGCGGTTTGATCCCGAATGTGTGCAGAATTTTCTTGCAGGCCAGCACCGCGTGTTGCGGTTCCTCGGCAGCGTCCGGACGCGCGGCGTGAGCCTGGGCGGTCGGCGCTTCGATGGCCAGGGCGTGCAGGCTGCGCGCTTCGGTCAGAATCGCCTGACCCAGCGCCAACGGTGTGGTCGCCTCGTGGCCGGCGTAGTGATAAGTGCCCCACAGCGGCGCGGCGCAATCGAGTTGCTTGAGCACCGAAATGATCACCCGGGCAGCGTCGTCGACCGGGGTCGGATTGCCACGGCGGTCATCGGCCAGGAGCAATTCTTCCGGTTGCTCGGCACGGGCGAGGAAACGCCCGAGGGTGCCGTCGGCGCTGTCATCGAGCAGCCAGCCAAAACGCAGCAACACATGCTGCGGGCAGGTCGCGCGAACGCTCTGCTCAATGCGCCACAGTGCCTGACCGCGCAGGCCCAATGGCACCGGTTCGTCTTTTTCGCTGTAGGCGGTCGCACGCGAGCCATCGAACACTCGATAGCTGGAGGGCTGCACGAGTACGATGTTGTGATGCTGGCACAGTTCGGCCAGACGCTCGATCGCGCGCTCTTGCCCGGCCATCCGGGTTTCGCTGACGGCCTCGGCCTGGAACCAGTCGAAATAGTAGGCGAGGTTGATCAACGCATCGGGACGGGTGTCGTCGAGCAATTGGGTCAGGCTCGCGGCATCCCAGCCATTTTCGGGCGGGCGGGGGGCGAGGAAACCGATGTCTTCCTCTGCACCGAGGCGAATCAGCGCCTGCCCAAGGGCATTTCCGCCGCCCAGTAACATAAGGCGCATTCGCATAGAGTCAGCAGGCCCAGTCTGGTTGGAACGATGGCTTTAGCGACAGATCTTGTGGAAGCGTCGCCGATAATTGCCGGAATCGTTGCATTTTGCGGGTTTAGTGCGCAACCGTCATCCGTAAAGTGTACATCCCCGGGATTTGTGTCATGGCCACTGGCCCCATCGCTGGCAAGCCAGCTCCCACAGGGTCCAGTGCTGACCACAAATTCTGTGAACCCCCGCAATCCTTGTGGGAGCTGGCTTGCCAGCGATGAGGCCCTGGCAGACGCTGAAGATCCTGAGCGGTACTTGCATCTTCCCCCTTGCGACCGCATAACTTAAACCATGAATCTGCCCCTCCCCGCCGACAGCGCTCTGGCAGGCTTTCACCCTGCCGTCAGCGCCTGGTTCCGCAAGACCTTCCCGACGGTCACGGCCGCCCAGGCCCGCGCCTGGCCGTTGATCCGTCAGCGCCGCTCGACTTTGATCGCCGCGCCCACCGGCTCGGGCAAAACCCTCACAGCCTTTCTCGCCGTGCTCGACGACCTCGTCCACCGTGGCCTGGAAAACCCCGACGGTTTGCCCGACGAAACGCTCGTCGTGTATGTCTCGCCGCTCAAAGCCCTGTCCAACGACATTCGCATCAACCTGCAAAACCCATTGGCGGGGATCACCGAACAGCTGCGGCAGATGAACCTGCCGGAAGTCCACATCACCACCGCCGTGCGCACCGGCGACACCCCGCAAAAAGAACGCGCCGCCATGCGCAAGACCGCGCCGCACATTCTGGTGACCACGCCGGAGTCGCTCTACGTGCTGCTCGGCTCGGAATCCGGACGAAAAATGCTCGGCACCACGCGCACGGTGATCATCGATGAAATCCACGCCATGGCCGCCGGCAAACGCGGCAGTCACCTGGCCTTGAGCCTTGAGCGCCTGCAAGCGCTGTGCGCCGAACCGCTGACGCGCATCGGCCTCTCCGCCACCCAGAAACCGGTCGAAGCCGTAGCGCAATTCCTCGTCGGCCATGATCGCCCCTGCGAAATCATCGACATCGGCCACGCCCGGCCACGGGATCTGGGTATCGAAGTTCCGCCCGTGCCGTTGTCGGCCGTCATGGCCAATGACGTCTGGGAACTGGTCTACGACCGCCTCGCCGAACTGGCCCGCGAGCACCGCACCACGCTGATTTTCGTCAACACCCGACGCCTGGCCGAACGCCTGAGCCGACACCTCAGCGAACGCCTCGGCAAGCACGCAGTGGCGGCGCACCACGGCAGCCTGGCCAAGGAGTTTCGCCTCGACGCCGAACAACGCCTCAAGCGTGGCGAGTTACAGGTGCTGATCGCCACCGCTTCGCTGGAACTGGGCATCGATATCGGTGAAGTCGATCTGGTCTGTCAAATCGCTTCACCGCGCTCCATCGCCGGGTTTCTGCAAAGAGTCGGCCGTTCCGGACACCAGGTCGGCGGCACGCCCAAGGGCCGTTTGTTCGCCACCACCCGCGATGACTTGATTGAATGCGCCGCCCTGCTCGACTGCGTGCGCCGTGGCGAACTCGATACCCTGCACATCCCCGTCGCGCCGCTGGATGTTTTGGCGCAGCAGATCATCGCCGAGGTCAGCTGTCAGGAGTGGTCAGAAGACGCCTTGCTGGCGATATTCCGCCAAGCCTCGCCCTATCGCGATCTCGACGAAAAACACTATCAGGCCCTGCTGAGCATGCTCGCCGAAGGCTACAACGGTCGCCAAGGCATCCGCAGCGCCTACCTGCACCGCGACGCCGTCAGCCGCACCTTGCGTGGCCGCCGTGGTGCGAAACTCGCTGCCGTGACCAGCGGCGGCACCATCCCCGACAACGCCGATTACAGCGTGATGCTCGAGCCTCAGGGCCTGAACATCGGCAGCGTCAACGAAGACTTCGCGGTGGAAAGCATTGCCGGCGATGTGTTCCAGCTCGGCAATACCTCCTACCGCATCCTCCGTGTGGAAACCGGCAAAGTGCGGGTCGAGGATGCCCACGGCCAGCCACCGACCATACCGTTCTGGCTCGGCGAAGCACCGGGGCGCAGCGATGAATTGTCGTTCGCCGTGGCGCGCCTGCAAGCGCAACTCGACGCGTTGCTCGGCGCCAGCCCCGGCGACCTGCAACCGGCGCTCGACTGGCTGACGCAGACCCTCGGCCTCAACCTCGCCAGCGCCGAGCAATTGGTCGAATACCTCGCCCGCGCCCGGCAAACCCTCGGCGCCCTGCCCTCGCAGGACACGCTGTTGATGGAGCGATTTTTCGACGAGTCCGGCGGCACGCAACTGATCATCCATTCGCCGTTCGGCAGCCGCATCAACCGCGCCTGGGGTTTGGCCCTGCGCAAGCGTTTCTGCCGCACCTTCAACTTCGAATTGCAGGCGGCCGCCAGCGAAGATGCGATCGTGCTGTCGCTGTCCACCAGCCACAGCTTTGAACTGGATGAGATCTGGCGCTACCTGCACAGCAACAACGCCGAGCACACGCTGATTCAAGCGGTGCTCGATGCGCCGCTGTTCGGCGTGCGCTGGCGCTGGAATGCCGGCGTGGCGCTGGCATTGCCGCGTTTTACCGGCGGCCGCAAAGTCGCGCCGCAGTTGCAGCGGATGAAAAGCGAAGACCTGATTGCCAGCGTGTTTCCCGATCAGATCGCCTGCCTGGAAAATCTAGCTGGCGAACGCGAAATTCCTGAGCATCCGTTGATCGAGCAAACCCTAGACGACTGCCTGCACGAGGCGATGGACTGCGAAGGCTGGCTCAATCTGCTGCGACGCATGGAGCGTGGCGAGGTGCGTTTGATCAGCCGCGATTTGCCGGCGCCCTCACCGCTCGCGGCGGAAATTCTCAGTGCTCGGCCTTACACCTTTCTTGACGACGCGCCGTTGGAAGAACGTCGCACCCAAGCGGTGATCAACCGGCGCTGGAGCGATCCGCAATCGACCGACGACCTCGGTGCGCTGGATGCGGACGCGATTAACGCTGTACGCGAAGAAGCCTGGCCGTCGCCGAATGCTGTGGATGAAATGCACGAGGCGTTGATGAGTCTGGCGTGCATCAGCGAGGCTGAAGTGCGAGCGAACGAAGGCTGGCGTGGATGGCTGGAAACGTTGGCCGGCAGCGGTCGCGCCTGCCGATTGCAGGTCGATCCCGAACATTGTTTGTGGCTGGCCCGCGAACGCCTGACCTCCCTGCAAGCTCTTTATCCACAGGCCAAAGTGCAACCTGAGCTGGAGGCGTTGCCGGGATTCGATGAGGTCTGGACATTCGATGAGGCGCTGGTCGAAGTAATCCGCGCGCGCCTCGGTGGGTTCGGCCCACTGCCGTTACCCGCCATAGCTGAACCGCTCGCGCTGCCAACCGCTCAAGTCAATCAGGCCCTCGCCCAACTGGAGCGTGAAGGCTACGTGCTGCGCGGCCAGTTCACGCCGAAACTGAACATCGAGGAATGGTGCGAACGGCATCTGCTCGCGCGTATTCATCGCTACACGGTCAAGCGTCTGCGCCGGGAAATCGAACCGGTGGCGTTGCAGGATTTCATGCGCTTTCTGTTCGACTGGCAGCATCTTTCGCCCTCGACTCGTGGCCAAGGCAGTGCGGTGTTGCCGTCGATTGTCGGTCAGTTCGAAGGCTACGCGGCAGCGGCCTCGGCGTGGGACAGCGATATTCTTCCGGCGCGTCTCAAGGATTATTCGCCGAGCTGGCTGGATGACCTGTGCCGTAACGGTAAACTGGTGTGGACACGCCTCAGTGCCCGGCAAAAAGTCAGCGGCACGGCGTTGCGCAGCACGCCGATCGTGTTGCTGCCGCGCAGTCAGGTCGGCCTTTGGAGTGCGCTGGCGGAACAGACGCCGGTGAGCGAACTGTCGCCGAAAACCCAGAAAGTGTTTGAAGCCTTGAGTCAGCACGGTGCGCTGTTTTTCGATGAGCTGATTCATGAAGCGCACCTGCTGCGCACCGAGCTGGAAATCGCCTTGCAGGAGCTGGTCGGTGCCGGCCTGGTAAACGCCGACAGCTTCGCCGGCCTGCGTGCGCTGATCACCCCGGCGAGCAAGCGCCAGCAGCGCAGCAGTCGGCGTGGACGCGGCGCGTTTGTCGGTGGCATGGACGATGCCGGGCGTTGGGCGTTGTTGCGGCGCGGGACGGCGGTGGATAACAGCGAGACGCTGGAGCATGTCGCGATGACGTTGTTGCGACGTTACGGCGTAGTGTTCTGGCGCCTGCTCGAACGTGAGGCGGATTGGTTGCCGAGTTGGCGGGAATTGCTGCGCACCTTTCATCGACTGGAAGCACGCGGCGAGATTCGTGGTGGACGGTTTGTCAGTGGTTTGGCGGGGGAACAGTTTGCCTTGCCCGAAGCCATTCCACTGTTGCGCGAGGTACGGCGGCGGCCGCATGACGGCAGTCTGGTGGCGGTGTGCGGAGTGGATCCGTTGAACCTGGCCGGGACGTTGTTGCCGGGGGTGAAGGTGCCGGCGTTGGTGAGTAATCGGTTGGTGTATCGTGATGGGTTGCCGGCGGCGGCGGAGATTGCCGGCAAGCCGCAGTTCTGGCTGGAGCTGGATCCGATCTCTATGGAGCAGGTGCGCGGCAAGCTGATCCGGCATTGAGGTTTGGCTGCCTCGGCCTCATCGCTGGCAAGCCAGCTCCCACAGGGTTTTGGGTGACGCTGGAATAGAAGGCACACCCCAAATCACTGTGGGAGCTGGCTTGCCAGCGATGAGGCTAGCACTAACACCAAAAAATCAACCGGTTAAGTCCGCGACTCCTGCGGCACCTCAGTCGCAACCACCTCTCCCTCGTGCACCTGCCGCTTCGGCAACAAAACCTGCTGTGGATAAGTCTGCGCGAAATGCACCGTCTCGGTGTTATCCACAAGCTTCTTCAAACGCTGATTGAACGCTCGGCTCACCGCATATTGCCCGCCCGACACCGTGCGGAATTGCGCCGTCAGCACCACACCGTTCAAATCCATCCGATCCACGCCAAACACGTCCAGCGGCCCTTGCAGGTTGTACTTGAGGAACGGATCTTCACGGATCGAATCGCCGGTCTCGCGGATCAGCTCGATGGCTTTATCGACATCCGTGTCATAGGTGAACTGCACCGAGAAAAACGCATAGGCAAATTGCCGCGATTGGTTGGTCACCGCTTTGATCTGGCCGAACGGCACCGAGTGCACAAAGCCTTTGCCATCACGCAACCGCAGGGTGCGGATGGTCAGCCCTTCGACCGTGCCGGCATGCCCGGAATCAAGCACCACCCAATCGCCAATCGACAAGGTGTCTTCGATGATGATGAACAGCCCGGTGATCACGTCCTGCACCAATTGCTGCGAACCGAAACCGATGGCCAGACCGACCACACCGGCACCCGCCAGCAGCGGCGCCACATTGATCCCCAGATTGGCCATGGTGGTGATCGCGCAGATCACCACGAGGATGATTTTGATCGCGTTGCGCAACAGCGGCAGGATGGTTTTCACCCGCGTGCTCGGCTGGCGCGCCGCGCGTTTGCTGACCGGTGGTTTCAGCGCTTCCTGAATCGCCGTGTCGAGCACCACCCACAACAGCCACGTCACCAGGAAGATCAGGCCAATGCTGCTCAGCGCGTTACTGATTGCTCGCCCGACCGTGCTGCTCTGGGCGAAATCGAGCAGCGACACACCCCAGATCCGCCCGAGAATGTCGATGAAGGCAATCGCGATGACGATCCGCAGCAACGCATGCAACAGGCTGAGAAAGCGTTCCTTGTAAGCGCTGCTGCGCTGGATCGCTTCGGCTTTTCGCGACTTGAACACGTGCTGCAGGATCGTGCTGAGAAACACCGTGCCGATCAGCAACACCGTAGTGAACAACGCGCAGCGCAGGGCTTTTTGATTGTCCTCGCCGATGCCGATCAGGTTCACTGCCGAGACCAGCACCATCAGCACAATCGGCCAATACCACAGCCCGGAAAAAATCCGCAGCGACTCCTGCATTGAGGGTTGTTTCAGCCGTTGGCTCAGCGGGCGATTACGGATCAGATGCGCCACCGGGCGACGCAGGCGAATCACCAACAGACCGAAAATCACCGAAGCAATCAGCCCGGTAAACACCGCGACACTGCTGGTGATATTGCCGCCCAGTTGACGGGCAATCTGCGGACTGGTCAGCGCATCGCTGAGGGCCGCGAGAAAGCCGATCAGGAACAATGGTTTTGGGCAGTAATCACGGATGATGCGCGCCGCCGGGCGCTTGTGGCCAACGTTGAACATCACCACTACGCATAGCAACATCGACGTGGAAAAGATGCCGCTGCTGGTGGCGTAGGCCAGGCACAGCGCCAGCGCACGCCCCACCGAGGCCTGCAGAAAGTGGCTGACGTAAAGGGTCAGCGGCAGGCAGATCAGCGCCGGCACCGTGTACGGCAGCAGGTAGCCGATCAGGTCCTGGCTGCGCTGCCGGGTGCGTAGCCAGCGGCCTTGGCGCAAGCGGTTGGCCAGCAGACCGCCGAGTACAGTCAGCAGCGCAAAACTGCCGAGCCAGACGCCGGACAAGGTGAGAAAATCCCCAGCGACGCTCCAACCCGAGCGGTTTGACGGCTGGTTGACCAGCCTGTCGACTTCATCGGCCGCACGGTCGGCGCGCAGGCGCCAGGCATCGACCAGATGTTCGTTGATGTCGAGTTTGTCTTGGACGTCGTCGATGCTCGAACTGATCGCACCGAGCAGACCGCCCTGCACGATGGGCTCAGGCTTTGCCGCCTCCTCGGTGGCGGCGGGAACGCCCGGCAGTGCGGCGGCCTCCAGTTCGTTGGTGCCTAGAAACAGCAGTGCTCCCAGCAGAATGGCGATCCTGAACTTGCTCAAAACTCCGATCTCCCGTGGCTGAACCTGTAAGGAACTGATCGATTTTTGTGCGGCAAGTTCAAGAGCCCCCTCACAGAGCACCGCCTCGGGCACTGATCGTTCCCACGCTCTGCGTGGGAATGCAGCCCGGGACGCTACGCGTCCCAACAGCGGACGCGGAGCGTCCATTGAGGCGTACCCACGCGGAGCGTGGGTACGATCAAGGAGCGACCGTCGGTAATGCCATCGAAACTTTCCCGAACCGTGCGCAGTCATCAAAAGACAGCGGCAACACGAGGGCTTTCAACGGGAGGGTGGCATGGCGACGATTCACATCGGTATTTCCGGCTGGCGCTACGAACCGTGGCGCGGGGACTTCTACCCAAAGGGACTGGCGCAAAAGCGCGAATTGCAATTCGCGTCGAGGGCGGTCAACAGCATCGAAATCAATGGTTCGTTCTACGCCCTGCAACGACCCGAACGCTATGCGCAGTGGTACGCCGAAACACCCGACGACTTCGTCTTCAGCGTCAAAGCGCCGCGCTTCATCACCCATATCCGCCGTCTGCGCGATATCGAAAAACCCTTGGCGAATTTCTTTGCCTCGGGGATTCTGCAACTCAAAGAGAAACTCGGGCCGATCCTTTGGCAATTTCCGCCGAACTTCAAATTCGAGCCCGAGCGTTTCGAGCACTTTCTCGCGCTATTGCCCCATGACACCGAAGCGGCTGCCGCCCTCGCCCACCAACACGACTCCCACCTGCACGGCCACGCGAGCATGAAAGCCTGGCGCAAAAAGCCGCTGCGCCACGCGGTGGAAATCCGCAACGACAGCTTCCTTGATCCCGATTTCGTACGGCTGTTGAAGCGCTACAACACCGCACTGGTGATCGCCGACACTGCCGATAAATGGCCGTATCGCGAAGACCTCACAAGCGACTTCGTCTATCTGCGCCTGCACGGTGCCGAAGAGCTTTACGCCAGCGGCTATACCGCGCCGGCCCTCAAGCGTTGGGCCGAGCGCATCGACGCTTGGCACCACGGCGAGCAACCGAAGGATGCCCACCTGATCGCGCCACGCTTGAAGCCACGCGCACGCAAATCCCGCGAAGTGTTCTGCTATTTCGACAACGACATCAAAGTCCGCGCGCCGTACGACGCCCGCGATCTGCTGCATCGTTTCGAACTGGATAAAGACCTCGCCACCACCCCCGGCGAACCCGCTGGCGAAGGAGTGCTGGCATGAGTATTCCAGAACCGGTCGGCTTCACCGATGAAGGCTCGGTCGCCGCGCCGTCGGTGCGCACATTCACCGTGCTGACGGTCAACACCCACAAGGGTTTTACCGCACTGAATCGGCGCTTCATTCTTCCGGAATTGCGCGAAGCGGTGCGCAGCGTGGCGGCCGACGTGGTGTTCCTGCAGGAAGTCCACGGCACTCACGAACACCATCCCAAGCGTTACAGCAACTGGCCGACGATGCCACAGTACGAATTCCTCGCCGACAGCCTCTGGCCGCAGTTCGCCTACGGGCGCAACGCGGTGTACCCGGACGGCGATCACGGCAATGCGTTGCTGTCGAAATTCCAGATCATCCGCCACGACAATCTCGACGTATCGATCAGCGGCCACGAGAACCGCGGCTTGCTGCACTGCGTGCTGCGCCTGCCCGGCGACGGTGTCGAGATCCATGCGATCTGCGTGCATCTGGGCCTGCGTGAAAGTCATCGCAACGCTCAGCTGAAGCTGCTCGGCGAACGCCTTGCCGAACTGCCAGATGACGCCCCGGTGATCGTCGCCGGCGACTTCAATGACTGGCGCCAACGCGCCGATGCGTTGCTCAAACCTTGTGGCCTGCGCGAAGTCTTTGCCGAGCACCATGGCAAACCGGCGCGCAGTTTCCCCGCACGCCTGCCGACGCTGCGCCTCGACCGAATTTATGTACGCAACCTCAAAACCAGCCAGCCGAAAGTCCTCGCCAACCGGCCCTGGTCTCACCTTTCCGACCACGCACCGTTATCGGTGGAGATCGAACTATGAACAGCGCGCCGCTGGAGAAATCCGCCGTGGAACCCATCAGCATCAACCCGCCGATACGCGAGCCCGGCCAGGTCGACGTCGAGTACCGCTGGCAGGGTGGCAACCGTGTGCAATTGCTGGAGAACGGCGAGGAATATTTCCCCCGCGTGTTCGAGGCGATGCGCGCGGCGAAAAGCGAAATCCTGCTGGAGACTTTCATCGTCTTCGAAGACAAGGTCGGCGCCGAACTGCAGGAGATTCTGATTGATGCAGCGAAGCGCGGCGTGCGCACCACCGTCAGCCTCGACGGCTTCGGCTGTGGCGAGTTGAGCACCGGCTACCTCGCCGCGCTGAGCGAGGCCGGTGTGCATTTGCAGATCTTCGACCCGGCGCCCAAGCACTTGGGCATCCGGACTAACTGGTTTCGTCGCCTGCACCGCAAGATCGTCGTGGTCGACGGCCTGATTGCGTTCATTGGCGGGATCAACTTTTCCGGTGATCACCTCGCCGATTTCGGCCCTGAGGCCAAGCAGGATTATTCGGTGGAAGTTCGAGGCCCGGTGGTCGCCGACATCCATCATTTCGCCCTTCTGCAAAGTGGTCGGCCGGGCCGTGCGCGGTTCTGGTGGCAACGCCGGCGCCAGCGGCGCGCGGAGATGGCCTTCGAAGACCACGACGGCCAGGTGCGTCTGGTATTCCGCGACAACGATCAACACAGCACCGATATCGAAGACGTCTATTTGCAGGTGTTGCGCCGCGCCAAACGTCGGGTGGTGATCGCCAACGCCTACTTCTTCCCCGGTTACCGCTTGCTGCGCGAAATACGCAACGCCGCGCGGCGTGGCGTCGATGTGCGGCTGATCCTGCAAGGCCAGCCGGACATGCTGGTGGCCAAACTTGCCGCGCGCATGACCTACGATTATTTGCTCAAGGCTGGCGTGCAGATTCACGAATATTGCCAGCGCCCGCTGCACGGCAAAGTCGCGCTGGTCGATGACGAATGGAGCACCGTCGGTTCGAGCAATCTCGACCCGCTGAGCCTGTCGCTGAACCTTGAAGCCAACGTGCTGATTCGCGACCGCGCGTTCAACCAGCACTTGTTCGAGCGCCTCGAAGACCTCAGCCAGAATCACTGCAAAGCCATGGACGCGAGCAAGTCGCCACGCGGGCGCATCTGGCACATGACCGTCGGCTTTCTGGTGTTCCACTTTCTGCGGCATTTCCCGGCGATGGCCGGTTGGCTGCCAGCGCACAAACCACGACTCAAGCCGTTTCGAGGTGACCGCTCATGAGCCATACCGAAGCGCACCCGAGCGGCCATTCGGCGCCCGCGACCCACTCGAAATGGAGCCGATGGAAACGCCCGCTGACCGTGTTGTTTTTCCTCGCACTGATCGTGTTGCTGACGATGTTCGCCACGCGAATCGAATGGGCCGAAGTGCTGCAAACCCTTGCTGACTTCAAGGTGCGCACGCTGATTATCGCCGCCAGCCTGACGTTGCTGAGTTTTCTGGTGTACGCCAGTTTCGACCTGATCGGCCGCACCTACATTCGTCAGGATTTGACCTGGAAACAGATCCTGCCGGTGGGGATCATCAGTTATGCGTTCAACCTCAACCTCAGCGCGTGGGTCGGCGGCATTGCCATGCGTTACAGGCTCTACTCGCGGCTGGGCGTAAGCAAAGGCAACATCGCCAAGATTCTCGGGCTGAGCCTGGCGACCAACTGGTTTGGCTACATGACCATTGCCGGAGTGGTGTTCAGCAGTGGTCTGGTGAGCATGCCGCCGGGGTGGAAAGTCAGCAGCGGCGCGTTGCAGGGCATCGGGATTTTGTTGCTGCTGGTCAGCGCGGGTTATCTCGCCGCGTGCCAGTTTTCGAAACGGCGTGAGTGGTCGATTCGTGGCGTGGAAATCAATCTGCCGTCGCTGCGTATGGCGGTGCTGCAACTGTTGCTGGGGGCGCTGAACTGGTCGCTGATGGCGGCGGTGATTTTCACCTTGTTGCCGGGCAAGCTCGACTATCCGTTGGTACTTGGCGTGTTGTTGATCAGTGCGATTGCCGGGGTGATCACGCATATTCCGGCGGGGCTTGGGGTGTTGGAGGCGGTGTTTGTCGCGCTGCTGCAACATGAGGCTTCACGGGGCAGTCTGGTGGCGGGTTTGTTGGCGTATCGGGCGATTTATTTTCTGTTGCCGTTGTTGATCACGCTGGTGATGTATTTGCTGGTTGAGGCAAAGGCCAAGGCGCTGCGAATAGAGAAGAAACCGAGGCATTAAGATCAAAAGATCGCAGCCTTCGGCAGCTCCTACCGAGATTGATGTAGGAGCTGCCGAAGGCTGCGATCCTTTGCTCTTCAAGATTGAATAATGCTCAACCGTTCGCCCACCACCATCTCGGTAATCCAGTCCACCAGAATCGATGTATACGCCTGCTGCGACACCGGCTCGCTCAACGCGTGATCGGCACCATCAATGATCCGGTGCGTCAACGAATGCGTCTGCTGGCACGCCGCGCGGTAACTCATGATCGCTGCGTGCGGTACGTAGTCGTCAGTTTCCGATTCCACCAGCAACACATCCCCGGTGAACTGCGAACACGCATGCAGCGCTCGGTTGCTGTCGGCGCGCACCAGCGTACTTCGATAATCGCGCAAATCCGCTTTATCCAGCTCCCGCTTGGGCGTGTGCCACTGCTCGTCGCGATACAGCGCCGGCACCCGCAGCGCCAGCCAGCGCACCGGGCGCAAAGACGTCAGGATTGCCGCCAGATAACCGCCATAACTGGTGCCCACCACGGCGATTGCCGACGTGTCGAGTGCCGGATGCGCAAGCAAGCGGTCGTAGGCCGCGAGCAAATCGCGCAAATTATCTTCGCGGGTGACACGGGTCAGCGGAATCCCGGTACCGCCAGTGTGCCCGCGCAAATCGAAAGTCAAACACACACAACCGAGCCCGGCGATGCCTTTGGCTCGCTCAAGGTCACGCTCCTGACTACCGCCCCATCCGTGAACAAACAACACCCCTGGGACTTTCGATTTGGGACTGAGAAATGTCCCGCTCATCTGTTCATCATCAATGTCGATTTGAATGCTTTCGCTTCTAGCCGTCATAGGATTTGACCGTTACGTATTTAAGGAGAAATTCACTGTTCTCGGCCGGGCCGCGATACACCTCGATGGCGTCCGCCGGCAGCGGCTGATCGATATAGGTTTCCACCGACGACACACGAATCGCGCGCATCCCCGGGTCGTTGATGAAGCTTTGCAGCGCCGCGACCTCAGCGCTGCTGGCGCCGCCCATGCGCCAGGATTGTTCGAGTACACCGCTGCGGGTTTTGCCGTCGCTGTCCAGCCCTTGGGCGATGTCGTAATTGCGGCGCGAGGCGTAAAAGCGTGGATAGGCTTCATCGGCGGCGCGGTCGAAAACCTGCGCCTGCTCGATGGCCAACCGCACATCATCGGGCAGCTCAAGCGCCAGCAAATCATCGTAACCGCCCTGCACGACCAACAAATTCGAGCCGCCGTAAACGTCTTCGCCGTGGGCGTCCTTGGTCAAGTATTGATCACCGCAGTAACTCAGGACTTTATCGCCGATGAACGTCTGTCCGACGCTGTGAGTGATGACGTCGCTCAAGTCCTGTTCCAGCACTACGCCGTCGCTGAACTGTTCTGCGCTGTCGGGGCGAGCGAGGATTTCGTCGAAAGCATCGAGGCTTTGGATCACTTCCTGACCACGGCCGGCACAGGCGTGAATCGGTTTCAAACGGATCGGCCCGTTGTACAACAGGTGTTCGGCGGCTGGCCGGGCATCCGCCAGGGAAAACACACTGAGCCCATCGAGCACCACGTTGCGCACTCGCTCGGAAAACAGCGGAGACCATCCTTGCGGCGCATGGGCCAGGTGACTGCGCAAACCGTGACTGATGGCTTTGGTGCAGATGAAATCGTGCTCGACAAAACCGCCCCACAAATCCTCCGGCCCCCTGATGCCCAATTCATGAGCGTGGGTAGCGCCGACGATGGTTTGTGTGGGCAACAGGTAGAGGTCCCGACCGCGGTGTTTTTCCGGGTCGTAACTACCACCGAATTTAAGCCCGAGGATCTGCGCCAGCCAACGGGCCAGGGCCTTGTTGGTCTGCACTTCGTGTTTCGGCGCGTCGGACCGCACCGAGTGGGCGACGACGATTTTCCTGCGGGGTGTCGGGGTCATGCGTCCCCCTTCCATCGGTTCGATGACTGTAACGGTGAAGGGTGCAGAGATCAGGCCAACGGCCGCTCTGCGAAAATCTGTGGCTAATCAAAAACTTAGCAAAATCATACTGGCACCACGCCTGCTTCAATCTGCACGACGCTCGATAAAACCTCGGCAATTTGCACGATTCTCCAACCCATGGAGAACCTTGTGGGAGCTGGCTTGCCAGCGATAGCGGTGGCTCAGTCACCGACGTATGAACTGAAAGACCCAATCGCGGGCAAGCCCGCTCCCACAGGATAATGCAGTGTCTGGACTAACGCATCAAACCGAATCGCGCCCGGTAATTACTCGGCGCCAGCCCGGTGATTTTCTTGAAAATCGCCCGGAACGCGCCAGGGTCCTGATACCCGACCGTCCACGCAATATGGTCGATGGTGCCATTGCTGAATTCGAGCATCTCGCGGGCCTTGCCGACGCGCAAATGCTGGCAATACTCGGTCGGTTTCAACCCGCTCGCCGCGCGAAACCTGCGCAGGAACGTACGTTCCTCAAGCCCCGCCCGCTGCGCCATCGCCGTCAATGAAACATCCGTCGCGCCAGTGCTTTGCAACCAGTGCTGGACCTTGAGAATAGCTGCATCGCCATGATTCAGAATCGGCGCAAAATTGCTCCCGCACTCACTGGCGCTGTCGCTGTGTTCGATCACCAGAAACCGTGCCGTGCCGGAGGCAATGCTCGGCCCGAGCAACCTGTCGACGAGGCGCAACCCCAGCTCCGACCAAGCCATCAAGCCAGCGGTGGTAATCAGGTCGCCGTCATCGACGATTGGCGTATCGGCTTTCAATTTGATCTTCGGGTATTGCTCGGCGAACGCCTTGGCTGATGTCCAGTGGGTGGTGGCGCTCCGGCCATCGAGCAAACCGCTTTCCGCCAACATCAGCGAACCGACGCAGACGCCACCCAGCGTCGCGCCACGGGCATGTTGATCGCGCAACCATTGCGCGAGGCTGGCCGGCATTTGCGCGGCGTTGAAGCCGGCAATTGACGGCGGAATCAACACCGCCAGCAGCTCACTTTCGGTATCGGGATGACTGTCAAAGACCCGCGCCGGCGGTTGATCACCGTCGACCTGCCAATGGCTGACCCGCAGTACCGGCAATTGCGCCGCCTGATGTTCAGCGGCAATCCGGTTGGCCACCCCGAACAGATCGGTCAAGCCATGCACCGCCGCCATCTGCGCACCGGGATAAATCAGCACGCCGAGTTCCGCGATGGCGGCTTTTTCTGCGCCCATTGTCAGTTTTCCCCTGTCTATTGTCGGTGCGGCCAATCCCCGAGTCGCTGACCAGCGCCAATACTGAGGCCACTTCCAGCCAACCTGTCGAGGACACCACCATGGCCAAGCAAGCGCTCATCGTAGTCGATATCCAGAATGACTACTTCCCTCAAGGCAAATGGCCGCTGGCCGGCGCCGACGCCGCTGCGTGCAACGCCGCACGACTGATCGAAACGTTCCGCACAGCAGGCGATTCAGTGGTCCATATCCGCCACGAATTCACCTCGCCCGATGCGCCGTTTTTCACCCCGGGTTCGGAGGGTGCCAAGCTGCACCCGAAAGTGCTCAATCGCGCCGACGAACCGGTAGTGCTCAAGCATTTCGTCAATTCGTTTCGCGAAACCGAACTGCAAGCGATCCTTGATGAACAAGGCATCAAGGAGCTGGTGGTGGTCGGCAGCATGAGCCACATGTGCGTCGACGGCATCACCCGCGCAGCGGCCGATCTGGGCTACAGCGTGACGGTGATTCACGATGCCTGCGCCAGCCGCGATCTGCAGTTCAACGGCCTGACCGTGCCGGCGGCGCACGTCCATGCGGCGTTCATGTCGGCACTTGGTTTTGCCTACGCCAGCGTAGTCTCCACCGATGAATTCATCAGCGCCCAGAGCTGATTGAGCGCACGGCAATACCTCGTAAACACTCAGGCCCGCCTCGCTGCGGGCCTTCTTTTTGGCTGTCATGAAAATCTCACGCGTGAGTCATTGATGGCCATTTGATTTGGTTGTAGTGTGGCTCACGCGTGAGAGGGTCATAACGGAGTCAGTGCCATGAAAAGCCGCTCGCCCACAACGAAGTCAGAGCGTCCAAAGGGAGAGCACTCGAAAGCGTCCGCGAAAAAACCGTCGAGCTTCTATATGAAGCAGATGCGCGCGGGCCTGGCGGCCGCCGGTTATGTGAAACACGAAACTTGGGTGCTTCCGGAAAACCGAAGCTTGCTCAAGCAGATGGAGCAACAGCTACGCCAACCGATTCTGGCTGGCTCATTCATGTCGGAGAATTACATGAGCGCAGGCAACAACTGGAACATCGATAGCCTCTTCAACGCCCTCAAGGCCCTGGACGAGGTGGCTTCGCAAGAGATCACGCTGTCGCTGATCCAGAGCTCCGAACCCAGCATCAAGCTGGAAATGAACGAATTCGGCGGCCTGCCGATTCACATCGCCCTGGCCGGCGCGCAGATCATCGTCGACACCGTGCTGGTGGACATCGACTCGATCTCTGACGTGCACGCCTTCAACGACGCCGTGCTGCGCAGCCGGGAAATGTTCCCGCTGTCGTCGATCGGGATCGAGTCGATGCCGAACGGCCAGACCGTTTACAACATGTTTGGCGCCCTCAGCGCCGACTCGAGCCTGACCAACGTGGTCACCGAGGTGAAAACCCTGGTCGACAACGTGCAGCGCGCGAGCGAAGCCTTCGAACACTTCTTCAAGTAATCCACAGGGAAAATCCAATGACTCAGTCCATCTGGAGCAAATTGTTCACCGCACTGCGCGGCGGTGCCAATGAAGTCGGCGAAGCCATCGTCGACCAGCAAGCCCTGCGTATTCTCGATCAGGAAATCCGCGACGCCGACACCGCGCTGTCGAACGCCCGTCGTGAGCTGGTCACCATCATGGCCAAGCACAAACTGGCCGCCGACCGCGTGAGCGAGTACGACGCCAAGATCAAGGATCTCGAAGCCAAGGCTGTCGCGGCCCTCAACGCCGGCCGTGAAGACCTGGCACTGGAAGTGGCGGAAGCGATTTCGACCCTGACCAACGATCTGGACACCGAGAAAAAACAAAGCGACGAGTTCGGCACCTACGCCGACAACATGCGCAAGGACATCAACAAGGCGGAAGCGCGGATCAAGAGCCTGCGCCAGCAAGTGGACATGGCCAAGGCCCGTGAAAGCGTGCAGAAAGCGCAGGTCAGCGCCTCGATCGCCAGCGGCGGTGCCAACGGCAAACTGGAAACCGCAGTGGGCACGCTGAACCGTCTGCAAGCCAAGCAACAGCAACGCGCTGCGGAGCTGAGCGCGGCGGACGAACTGGCCGACGCCTCGAGCGGCAACGATCTGGATCGCAAACTGCGCGACGCCGGCATCACCCCGAACGAAGGCAGCGCCAATGCGATTCTCGAGCGTCTGAAGCAAAAGTCCGCCCAATAACACCCATGTAGGAGCTGCCGCAGGCTGCGATCTTTTGATCTTGATCTCAAAAGACAAAATCAAAAGATCGCAGCCTTCGGCAGCTCCTACATGAGGGCTGGGCCGGTACACTAGCCGCGCTTTTTTGCCGACGAATACCTCCACCCGCTTCAAGGAATGTACCCATGGGATGGTTCAAAGATTTGCTGGGCAGCCACGCGGCGCCAACGCCAACCGTTGCCATCGGCCCGCTCGGGATGGCTCAGGGCAAAGGCCTCAGGTTCGATTCGACCTTGGCGCTGTTGCTCGACGGTTCGAGCTCGGTAAGGGTGCCTGTCGATCAGGCAATCTGGAGCGCCGGCTGGGTCGACCTCGGCCAGTCCAACAAACTGCACCGCTATTACACCAACGACGAGGATTTCTGGGTACAGATCCACGTCACCGGTGACGATCAGATCGAATCGGTGATCCTGTTCAATTACCTCAGCTATGTCACCGTCAACAGTGACGCTGAACTGCAGCGCCTGGCCGGCGCCAACAGCGCAATCGGCCTGCCGACGTATACCCACGAAGGTGTCGAGTACACCCGCGAATGGGGCACTGAACAAGGCCAGACCGAACTGGTACCGCTGACCGAGCACGTGGCCAATCCCGACGAGAGCTACACCGTCGAACATCGCTCGATGCTCTATGCGCGTGAAACCGGCTTGACCGATCGCCGTGAATTGCTGCTGTTCTCCGTCGAACAGGACGAAGAAGGCACCGTCAGCCTGAGCACTTCGCTGGGCATTTCGCTGTACACCACTGACTTGAGCACCATCTAAAAAGGAAGTTCTTCATGCTGGAAGTGCTGGCCGTTTCCCTGAACAAGACCGCTTTGGTCGGCTTCATCGTCTACCTGTTCGGCGCCGTAGTGCTGTTCATGCTGTTCCAATTCGTCTACACCCGCCTGACCCCGCACAAGGAGTTCGAGCTGATTCGCTCGGGCAACAACGCTGCCGCCATTGCGCTGTCTGGCGCAATCATCGGTTTCGCGATTCCGGCGAGCAATGTCATCGCCTTTTCGGCGAACGTCCTCGATTTCGTGCTCTGGGCCGTGATTGCTGCTGTCGTGCAGTTGCTGGCGTTCCTCGCGACCGGGCTGGTGCTCAAAGGCACGTCCCAGCGCATCGCCAACGGTGAAGTCGCTTCCGGCATCTACGTTGCAGCGGTGGCGATCAGCGTCGGCATGCTCAATGCCGCGTGCATGACACCGTCCAACTGATCGGCAGGAAGCCTTAGATGAAACGAAGCAAATACGTTCAGTTGTCCCTCGCCGCATCGGTGGCCTTGGCCATCTCCGGCGAAGTGGCCGCCGTCGATCAGCCGCGCAGTTTCCAGAGCGTGGAACAGTGCATCGATGCCGAAGTGGCCGCCGATGCCTGCTCGAACGCCTACGTCGCCGCTCTGACCGAACACCGGCGCATTGCCCCGGCGTACGACGACAAGGACAAATGCGATGCGGACTTCGCCGCCGGCTGGTGTCAGAAAAATTCCGCCGGCCGTTTCGTGCCCAAGCTTGGCGGCTTCAAGGTTGCGCAAAACGCTGAAGCAACGCAGGACCTCGATACCCTCGCCGATGCGCAAATGCCCGCAGGCGACGCGGCCGCGGCGCAAAATGTGCAAAGCACCTCGCACAGCTCCAGCGGCTCGAACAATGGTTTGCTCACCGGTTGGCTGATCGGCAACGCGATGAGCAACAATGCCAATCGCACGGTTTACCGCGATCGCGACACCCGGCAAACCTACGACACCTCGACGCAGTACCGCAAAATCGAAAGCGCACCGCGCAGCCAACCGGATTACGAGAGCACGAAAAGCAAACCGGTGAATGTCGCGGCGTCGACCTCCCGTGGCGGCTTCGGAAGCCAGTCCACTGCACGCAGTGGCTGGGGTGGCTGGGGCAGCAGTTCCGGTCGTTCGAGCAGCTGACCATGAAAAAGGTCCATTGCGCCGAGCGCCCCGACTGGAAACAGACTGCCGAGAGCCTCGGTTTCATGTTTCACACCATCGACGACGAGCCTTACTGGGACGAAAGCGCGTATTACCAGTTCACGCTCGCGCAGATCGAAAACGATCTGGAAGACCCGACCACCGAACTGCACGAGATGTGCATGGATCTGGTCGACCGCGTGGTCAATAGCGAGGAACTGCTGGATCGCCTGAGCATCCCGGCGCCGTACTACGACATGATCCGAACCTCCTGGCGCGAAGGTCATCCGCATCTGTATGGGCGCATGGACTTTTCCTACAGCGGCACCGGCCCGGCGAAATTGCTCGAGCTCAACTACGACACGCCCACCAGTCTTTACGAAGCGGCGGCGTTTCAATGGGGCTGGCTGGAACAATGCATCGAACGCGGGACCCTGCCGCCTCACGCCGACCAGTTCAACAGCATCGATACCAAACTGCATCAGGCGTTTGCCGAGTTGCAACTGAAGCGGCCGTTCTACTTTGCCTCGATGAAAGATTCGGTCGAAGACAAAGGCACCACGGATTACCTGCGGCTGATCGCGGAAAAGGTCGGCATCGAATCGCGGCACATCGATATTGAAGACATTGGCCTGACGGCTGAGGGGCGCTTTGTGGATCTGCAGGATCGCTGGATCCCGCACCTGTTCAAGCTGCATGCCTGGGAGTTCATCTTCCACGAACCGTTTGGCGCTGCGATTGCCGAGTGCGACACGCAGTTTTTCGAACCGGCGTGGAAGGCGATCCTGTCGAACAAAGGCGCATTGCCGTTGCTGTGGGAAATGCACAAGGGCCATCCGAATCTGCTGGCGGCGCATCTCGATCCGAACCCGGCCAGTGCGGTGCCCAAGGGCTGGGTGCGCAAGCCATACTTTTCCCGCGAAGGTGCGAACATTGAGTTGCAGACGGCTGAAGGCCTGATCGTCAAAGAGGACGGGCCCTACACGGATGCGCCCTTTATCCTGCAGGAATTTGCGCCGTTGCCGAAATTTGGCGACAGCTACACGCTGATTGGCTCCTGGGTGATTGGCGATCAAGCGGCAGGGATTGGCGTGCGCGAAGACAACAGCCTGATCACCAAAGACTCCAGCCGCTTTCTGCCGCACCTGATCCTCGACTGAACCACGCGCCCTGTAGGAGCTGCGGCACGCTGCGATCTTTTGCCTTTGTTTTTAAGATCAAAAGATCGCAGCGTGTCGCAGCTCCTACAGGGATCGCGTGTTCTGCAGGCACAAAAAAGGCCCGTCGTATAAGCGACGGGCCTTTTTATTTGCAGCGGTTACAACAGCAAATCAAAAAGGTAGTTTCCATAAGCAATAATCATTATAGATCAAAAACCCTCTGCACCCCTTATAATTCGAGGCTATAGCTAATTCATCAATGGTTTTTTTTTGAAAAATGTAAAGAACGCATCTGGATCAACGCTTGAGCGATATCAATCAGACTTACCTGATAAGTCGATGTAAAGATCATGCTTTACATTTTCCTGCTCGCTACTGGCCTACGGAGACAGATATGCGCCGCACGCTTGCCTGGCCTAGTGCTTTCGGTATTGGGTCACAACCTGAGAATCCTGCCATGAACGGTTATTGCTCGATATCACGAATTGCCTGAGGTACGGAATCGGCTAGTTGAGGCGAGAAATAGGGGTTCAACTCATCAACCTCATCTGGCCAGGCTGCCTCTCGGCGATAGCGCTTATACGTGGGCGATCCAAAGCGGCTCTTCCCAATTCATCCTAATAAGCGCTATCGCCAATTTTGTTTCATTCGACGACATAAAATAGTATCTGTTTTTTAAAAGGGGACATCACTATAGTCTCTCTGGATATCGGGGTGATAAGCAGGTAGATAACCATTGTCCAGCAGATACTCTTTGCAATCGCCTCTCAGTTTCAACAAGAGCGAGGGGGTTTGAGCCAAGTTATCATTTATAATAATACGCGAAACTTTATCGAGAAATACTTCCTGCATTTCAAAACCACAGAAAGTCCGCTTAGCAATTGCCATAAGTTGATTGCGCAACTCAACATCATCAGTGCTTATAGAAAATGCACACTGCTTCCCATCATCTAACGTATCTACTGATACCGGCGTACAATAACCCTGTTGCACGGCGATCTCGTAATCATCCGATTGGGAACTCCAAATATCAAGCCAGCCATCAGCTTGGTCCGAAGGCAAAATTCGGTGCAACCCCAAGGTCGCGTAAATCGGTTCAATTGAAAGAACTGCCATATATCCCAACTGTTCAGGCAAGTCATTTACTAATAGGCTTTGTGTTATTACGCCCAGAGCAAACCCTCCCTCAGATATTGCTACTCCTCCACTAAACCCGCCCCGAGGGGTGCTTGAAATTATAAAGTGAGGATGTTTTGCATGCCACAGGCCGACTTGGGCATTCACCTCCCCACGAGCAGCTACCAAGTGCGGCTGCCGCGAAAAAGGAATAGGGGGATAGCCCATGATAATCACATCACTTAACACAAAATCATCTGCGCCTAGCCATTCGTCAATATGCGAGCCAAGAGGGACAGCTGGTGCATGACTTGGAATATTTGCCACTTTGAACACTGCAATATCGACATCCCCTGCTGCAAAAAAAGGCCCTTTAGAAAGAACTAAAATATCACTGTAATAACCTTGATCAATACCTATCTCCAATATTTTATTTCCTTCGACGACATGTCGAGCCGTTACAAAAGAACCTTCACCCACGTGAAAAGCCGTGCCAATCCCCTGACCTCCATCCGGCTTCTCAACTGCAACATAAGCAATTGCTTTAGAGTATTTTTTGTATAACTCGTAAGGCGACTCGGCGGACATTATAGTTCCTATAATTACTTTGAAATACACATAAAGCTATTGCACAACGAATTGCGCGTTCGCCCCCATACCTTACTGTAGCCCGACAAAACCATATCACACGCCTCTAGCCCACCCATCTGCATCTCGACAATTCAAGCGAGAGCCTTCACCTTCTCATATAAGTCGTACAGATGAAGCGCTGACATGTCCAGAATCGGCTCGTACATGAATGAGTTCAAATGGATATTTTCTGGCGTCATCAAATTTACCTGAGACAAGACCACAATCTGGCTGATAGCGAGAGGAAACGCTGCAACAAATTTACTATACAACTCAAATGTCTGATTTTTACTAATAGCATTAACAAATACAGGGTCGTTAATTTTAGCTATCATAAACTCTTCAGCTTTTAGCCGGATACCTATTGATAAAATAATTTTTGACTCTAACTCGACATCATCGTTAGCCCCAACTGCTAAGGCCTCTGCCTCATCATAAATAAGCTGTAACGCAAGCTCAGCCGAATTTGGAAGCGACAGAGTAGCTTGATCCAACAACGTAGCTTTAAATGTGGTCTCTAAGTCCCCAATTGTTAGTGTCTGACTATCTGGCTTTATATGCAACAATGATGTGAGTTTAAGGTAGTGCGGGCTAGCAACACCGTGACAGTACTCCGCCAAGTTCCTTACAAAAGGGATGCTGGCGACAAGAAAGGCAGAATTTTTTGCCAGCCCTGTCTTCCAAGTTGCGAAAGGATTATTTTGATATTTTTCTTGCACAAAACTCAACGCACCATGATTTTTCTTGGCAAATAGCCTACGACTTCTAGAAATTTGCAACCTACTACTTATCGCGCGGTGAAAATCAAAATTATGTGTTAAAAATACGAGCCTAAAAAATGGGACTTTTGAGATTTCGTTAAAGTATTCAATAATTGCGTACTTGTTCTTATAGTCGAATGAGTCAGCTATATCGTCAATCACTAGCAAAGTGTGCTGCTTTGACTCTAATCGAGCTTGAATTTCAAATAATACATTGAGTATATATAAAGCTCGCTTTTCACCCTGACTGAGAACCTGAAGGAGCTTGTCTTCCACGACGCTGCAAGTGCCTTGTCCGTCCTCAAACTCAAACACCACGTTAGGAGTCTCCCCCTTCAAAATGACATCTTGCTGGTTTTGTACTAATAGTTTGAAGGGTACGTAAAAACGCTCGTTAAACTGGGAGACCACAGCCGTCCACTTTGTCTTTTCCTCCTGTGCTTGCCGTGCCGTCTCGGCGATCACATCTTTTGCTGAAGAAAAGGCCGCGGCAAATGAACTTAGCGCGGGGTTGACAATATTAAAATAAGAGTTCCACACCTTTCTCCTGAACCCACTAAAGTCACCAAGCTCGGTAAGAATCTCCGGATGTTCAGTCAGGTACTCACGAAATTTCTTAAGCTCTGCATTTTTTTGAAGCTGCTTGTCAACGGCATCAAACTTAGCGGAGAGTTCCTTATCCCCCAGTATGCGCTGCTTCTCTGCTACAACCAGCGCTTCTAAATCCTTCGCTGAACTTATTTCTAATCTTTCACCACCATTCGAAATATTCAACGTATGGCTGGCATCAAAAAAACCATTGCTCTGTAGGCTCTTAGATACTTCAGCTGCACCGGTATGGTTAAATTTTTTGCTAAGTAGCGGAGACTTGTCAACAAGCTCCTGAAATTTTGACATGTACTCCTGCAATTGCTCATGCAAAGTACCAGCTCTGAACGCAGCAATAGTTTTGTCATTAAATATCTCGGAATAAACCAAGTCAGAAAAGCGAGTATCTCCATCTAAATTACCCGCCAACTCTGAAAAGAAATCATATGAATTCTTGAATTGAAATATCTCTTTGATTTCAGAAGCAGGTGATGTTTTTCCCGGCCAGCCAGAGACGTCCTTTAACGCCTTCAAAAGATCTTCTTGAGTTGATTCGATATTCCGAACCGCTTCCTCGTATTCGCTCCTCAACTTTGGGTTTACCAGAAGTGTTGAGGTTCCAGCACACGCGTAGCGCTCTACATATGGTTTGATCACAAAGACGGATTCTGGAGTGATCGGCGTAGCGGGATCGGAAGTGATTGACCTGCTAGTTGGACGCGCAGGGAATACCAAATCTAGACTGTCTCGCCCCTCCTGAAAATCCAGAAATGTTCGAGCCAACGATGTCTTCATGAAGCCGTTCGGTGCGTAGATGGAGAACGCAGAGCCAGGCGGAATTTCCGGGCTACCTTTTAGTTTTGGACTGCCTAGGAAGTTAAGCGATACTTCAAGTTGTTGTATACCGTAGCAATTCTTTAGTTTTATGCCTAAGACGTCCATATCCAGCTCTCCAGTTGGAAGCATCGTGAAATGTCGACACTATCGTTTTGCCATCACCCTGTCTATTCGCTGCCTATTGAGACCTTTTCCATGAGGCTATAATGTAACTCTCAGTTTTAAGTATCCTCCTTTACTTTTTTCGTCCTGCGCACAGAGATAATCAGCCCGCTCGCTGGACGCATGCCACAAGAAAAGGAGTTCGCCCCCCCCATGAGCGTGCGCTGATAAAATACCGCTAGCAACATCCAATTTTCCATGCTCTAGGGGTAGCAAATTGTTTAGGTTCCTTACCAACAGGAAATCCAACCAGATACAAAATTTTCACCGCTAACGACTCACTATTATCAGTACCCAACCTCACCTCCACGTCACGGGTCGCGTAGCGTATACCGACGCCTTGCGCTTTTAACCGATCCATGTACTCCTCTAGCTCACGATAAACTTCTATCTTTGCGGCTTCGCTGTAGTGCTCGACACAGTCTCGATAATCGTTAACGTAATCAGCCATCTCCGCGAATGTCTCTGCGGCATCAAGTTGTAAATCAAACGCCGGTTCCGTGATGCCTCCCCAAGAATCCTGAACTAGTCCAGCCAATTGTCTGCCATTCGAGAGAGGGAACGCCTCCAATGTAAGATTCTTTTTTTCAAACTCTGCCTTGGCTGCCGCGTGCTCATCTTCAGTAGGGATATGCATTGGCTTGCTTAGCAGATCAATATCTTCAAAACCGAACGCTTGGGCTATCGCACGTCGAGTATGAAGGCTCGCGGGCTTGCCTGACTCTGTACGCTGAATCGTACGGACGTTTACCCCGGCTATTTCTGCAAGTGTCTCTTGCGACCACTGGCGCATTTCTCGCCAAATTTTGATCAGCATTGCGAGTTCGTCAGGAGCAAGGAGACGAGGTTGAGAGGGAATATCATTCATAACTAAATACCAGAGTGATTACGAAGGAGACAGTGTGGAACTCCTACGCCTAGATCTACACGACAGTAGCCCGACAGCTACCTGACAAACCACTAGCGCCTTTTGCTGCCTCCGCAAAGAGAAATCCGGGCCAGCCTTCGAAATAGGTCTACGCGTACTTCTTTCATCTGTAGCGGCGGCACTGGTGCGTGGCATGAGCAGCGACATTGCTATTCCCGTCCGGGGGAGAAATCTCTAGCAGAACAAATGCAATCTATAGTCCCAAGGTCCCACTTCCGAGTGGATACCTACGCGAATATAGAGTGCAACCGCGCGTACATATCAATCAACGAGAGATAGCCATATGAGCATCAAACCTCGCCCGAAACCAATAGCTGAATCTTCTGGCAAGGAAGACCAGCGCCGGCGTGTTACACCCGAGAACAAACCCAAACCCCCCGATCTAGACGTACACAAGCACAAAAAAGTACGTGACCTGTAGAGCCTCGCCTTACATCGGGAGGCTCGTACATGTAGGCCAACGCCCGACTGGTGTATATAGCAGTGCGTTCGTCAGCTCGTGATCAGGGACGTAGCTGCCTATGAAAAAACAGGCTCGAATGGATGCCGGACGCTTACAAACGAGGCAAGTTAGTCAGACCGTGCATTGGACCCAGCTCCGCTGGAATATGGCCAACGAGCTGAGCGACCTATACAGAACCTAACTGGCTAAAGGGGCTTTCGCTAACTGAACCTGAATCTCTATCAAAAGACCTTGAATCAAACTTGCTGCGTAGCGCTGTGAGCCAACCATTTCATCTTCGTCACCACCATGAAACTGCGCGTAGGCAATTGCCCCCTCCCTTTCAAACCCTCGCTAAACTCATCGTTGCCAAAACAGTTTGCTAATGCCGTGAGCCCGGTTTTACAGCCTCGGGATGTAGGCCTGATCGACGCGACCAGCGTCCGGATGATTCTGGCCAGCTACACTCGAGCTGATTGCAGGCGCGGGCCGACCAACCATACGATTGACCAGGAGTTTGAATGGCTAGCAAAAAACAAATCGGCAACTGGACTACTGCGTGTAGTGCTTGCTGCGCTGTGTGCAACTGGCACCGCCCAGGCCGGCATCTTCAAATGGATCAAGAAAGAGGTGGTGCCCACCATCACCGGTGAGCGGCCGATTGTAATCAAGGACTACGTGAAGGTTTCCTCCGGTGCCACCCAGATCAAAATTGGCCAAGACACGGCAATGATCAAGATGGGAGGTATCACCGTTCAAACCGGCAAACTAAAACTAAGGCTCGCACAGGCGGCGTGTGTTTGGACGACCGGTGATGTGATGACCTGTGCACCAGATTTCATTGAGCGACAAATCAAAGTTCTGGCCGAGGCAGGCTATCAAGGTGTGCCGCCACCACCGGTTAAACCTGGTGAAGGCAAGCCATCCATCACCACTGAAGCTGCTGGCTCAACAACTGCCGGAAAAGCAAACACGGGTGGCGGGCTGAACTTTTCCGATTTGGACGGTGGCCCAATCGTTAATTGGGAGCCACAGGAATTTTCTGAAGGTTTTGATTTTAAAAATCCCGGCACCTCCACCCCCGCGGGGAAGCTGCCACCGTCACTTTTCTTTCACGACCTTTACACGCGTCGTGTAAAAGATACGAACAACAAACTCTGGCTCCAGATTTTGGGCAGAGCAGACTTGGCCAGGATGAAGGATAAGGAGGCTGGTATAGCCTGTTATTTTGCAACCGATAAGGCGTCCTACCTCGTCGACACCCAAAATCGTTTTAACGATCCGAATGGCTACGTCACTGTGGGTAGCACTGCGACGCCGTCCACTGATAGGGAAAGCGTACTGATTCAGCTGGTCATTCCATGGAGCGAACTTGAGGTGCCTAACACGGTGCAGCCTGGCTCCGATATGTTTACCCAGTGCTTTCTGACACTTGAAGGTGAACAAATGACCCACACAGACTGGATGCCGTTCTGACGCACCCTCCTTTAGTTCATCCTACGCCACACTCAGTGAATGGCAGCTTTTGGCCGTTCACTTCACCCTTACTCAAACACTAATTCCACGCTTTCTGCCAGCCTTCATACTCCAATAGCGGTCTGCGGGTCCCATCTGCATAGGCTCTTTCCGCGAGATGAAAATGTAGTAGTCAACTAATCCCGGACACGACGTTAAGTTTTTCTTCGGCCCGAGCTGGCGCCAACCCACCGTTGAATTGATGGGGT